>NZ_JBEPDN010000019.1:0-153888 GCF_040300365.1 Streptomyces sp. NPDC000404
CCCCTCTGTACCGACGCCCCGGGCGCCCCCCTCCCCTGGCCCCCGGCCGGGGGTTCGGGCGGGGGGGTGCTGGCCCTCGGCCGGGCGCCGCGCCCCGGACGGTGATCCGTCCGGGGCGCGCCCGCGGTCCGCGTGGCCCGCTCAGAGCGGTTGGGCGCTGGTGCCGCGGAGCCGGTCCCGGGTGTCGAGCAGCAGCGGTGACCAGCCCGGCAGCTCGTCGACGGGGATCACGCGGTGGTCCTGGAGCAGGATCGTCAGATCCGCCGTGGTCGCTGCCCGGCGCAGATCCGGCTCGGCGGGAACGGCCGTGCCGCCCGGAGCCCAGCCGTCGGCGAGCGGATCGTGGTACGTCACCCGGGCGCCGGCCTTGTCCAGCAGCCGGGCGAGCGGCGCGGCGGGCGTGGAGCGCAGATCGCGGCTGTCGCGCTTGTACGTCACCCCGACGAGCAGGATCCGGGAGCCGGCCAGCTCCTTGCCGGCGTCTGCAAGGAGCTGCCCGGCGCGGCGGACGACATGGGAGGGCATGGCGGAATTGATCCGCTGGGCCAGCTCGACGAGCGGCAGCGGGGAGCCGATCTCGCGCGCCCAGTGCGTCAGATAGGCGGGATCGACGGGAATGCAGTGGCCGCCGACGCCGGGGCCGGGGCGGAATTCCTGAAAACCGAAGGGCTTGCTGCCGGCGCAGTCGATGACGTTGGCGACATCGATTCCCCAGGATCGGGCGGTGACCGCGATTTCGTTGACCAGCGCGATATTCACGCTGCGGTAGACGTTCTCCAGCAATTTGGACAGCTCCGCCTCGCGCGCGGAACGGGCCCGGACGACGCGGTCGCACAATCGCCGGAAGAAAGCGAGGGCGGCGTCCGTGCAGGCGGGGGTGTAACCGCCGACCACGCGCGGGGTGTTCCGCACGCCGAAGGTCTCATTTCCGGGATCGATGCGCTCCGGTGAGAAGGCGAGGGAGAAATCCGGACCGGCGGTGAGACCGGAGGACTTCTCAAGGATCGCGCGGACCGGGCCGTCCGTGGTGCCGGGAAAGGAAGTGGATTCCAGAATGACGAGCGTGCCCGGCTTCAGATGTGCGCCCAGCGCCCGCGCCGCGTCCTTCACATGCGTCAGATCCGGCCCGCCCGCGTCGTCCAGCGGCGTCGGGACGCAGAGGACGGCGACGGACGCCTCAGCCAGCACGCCCGGGTCGGTGGTGGCGTGGAAGCCGGCCGCGCGCATGGCTGTGACCTCGGCTTCCGTGACGTCCGGCAGCGGTGAGCGGCCGGCTTCCAGCATCGCCGTCACGGCCGGATTCGTGTCCATCCCGGTGACCTGCATGCCCGCGGCGCAGGCTTCGCGCGCCAGCGGGAGCCCCGTGTAACCGAGACCGATCACGGCCAGTCTTTCCACCATCTCTCCTCACGCTGCGATGTCGTACGGAGTTTTTCGTACGGACCTCCGTACGATTCCCCGATTTTCGGCTCAACCTTAAGTGCCTGGAATCGCTCGAAGGGGGCGGCGGAAGAGGGTTCACCCAGATTGGTGAAAGTGCTCACTCTCGCTCGCGGTCACTCTTCATTCGGCCGATGATGGTCGCCGTTCGGCATTTGCGATCGACTCCTGTCGAAAGTGATCAATTGCCTTCGTGGGGGAGAGGGAGAACGTGGCCGAGAGGTAGCGTGACGGCTCGTCATGGGGTGAGACAACACGTTTTCCTTTCCGTCGGATGATTCGGCGGGGATACGTGCCGCCCGCCTTCCCGCCGGATGCCCGCACCGTACGGATTCCGGCCGAATTCCGCCGGGAAACGCGGGCGGCGGGGAGGGCATACCAGGAAAACGGCGCCCACCGGAAAAGGGAACGGTCCCCGGTCCGGGGCGCCCGGAACACACGAAGGAGGCACACCGATCGTGCTGCGCACCCTGCTCGTCGGGCTCGGCAGGTCCGGAACGGGACTCCACCTGCCGGTCCTGCTGCGCGCCCGCAGAGCCGAGCCCGGTCTCTTCGCCGCGGAGCCGGTCGTGGGCGTCGACCCGGTCCGCGCGCCCGCCGCCCCGGACGGCCTCACCGTCGCCGCCGATCTCCCGGACGCCCGCCGCCTCCTCGACCCGGAGCGGACCGTCGTCCACCTCTGCACCCCGCCCGCCGTCCGCGACGGCGTGCTGGAAGAGGTCGCGGCCCTCGGCTTCCGCCGCCTCGTCATCGAGAAACCCCTGGCCGCCGACCGCGCCGCGCTCCGCCGGGTGCGTGCCGCCGTCGACCGTCACCGCCTGGACGTCACCGTCGTCGCCCCCTGGCTGCACAGCACGCTGACCGACCGCCTCGCCGCGCTCCTCGGCGGCGGCACGCTCGGCGCCGTCCGGCACATCGGCGTCACCCAGCACAAACCCCGCTTCCGCCGCTCCCTGACCACCGCCGGCCACACCAGCGCCTTCGAGGTCGAGGTGCCGCACGCGGTCGGGGTGCTGCTGCGGCTGCTCGGCGACGCCCGCACCGACGAGGCCTCCTGGAGCGACGTCCGCCTCGGCGACGCCGTCGCCCCCCGCCTGGGCACCGCCCGGCTGCGCCTGGCCCACGCCACCGGCGGCCACAGCGAGGTGTACTCCGACCTCACCTCGCCCGTCCGCCGCCGCCGCATCGTCATCGAGACCGACCGCGCCCGGCTGACCGGTGACTACCCGGTCAGCGAGGACGACGACGTCGCCCAACTCCTCGTCGAACGCCGGCCCGGCGACGGCCCCGCGAGCGTCACCCGCGAACTCCTGCCCGACGACGCCCTCACCCGCTGCCTGGTCCGCGCCTACCGCCACGCCGCGGGCCGCACCGCCCCGGACGACGCGGCCCTGCCCGGCGGGCCGGGCGACCTCGCCCTGCACATCCGCACCGTCGAACTCCTCGACGACGCCCGGCGGCTGGCCGCCACGGCCCTGCCGCTGCCCGCCCGTCCCACCGACCGGAAAGAGGTGGCCGGTCATGCCGGCTGAGTCCGTCCGACCCACCCCCCACCCGCAGCCGGGACCGGGCACCGGATGGGCCGCGCCCGGCATCCGCTACGCGGGCATCGGCGACGAGGCGGCGCCGGGCGCGCAGGGGCAGCTCGCCGCCGTCCACGGCCTCGGCTGGCACGCCGTCGAACTCCGCTCCGTCGACGGCACCGCCCTCGCCGACCTGACGCCCGACGCCTTCGACGCTCTCGCCGGACGCCTCGCCGCCACCGGCACCGACGTCGTCTGCGTCGACTCCCGGATCGCCAACTGGAGCCGCCCGGCCACCGATCCGTTCGAGCAGGACCTCGCGGAACTGCGCACCCTCGCCGCCCGCTGCGCCACCCTCGGCACCCGCCACGTCCGCGTGATGTCCTACCCCGACGGCGGGCTCCCCGAGGACGAGTGGCGCCGCCGCGTCCTCGACCGGATGACCACCCTCACCCGCCTCGCCGAGGACCACGGCCTCGTCCTGCTCCACGAGAACTGCCACGGCTGGGCCGGCACCCGCGCCGACCGGATGCTCGCCCTCCTCGACCACGTGGCCAGCCCCGCGCTGCGCCTGCTGTTCGACATCGGCAACGGCGTCCCGCACGGCTACGACGCCCCCGCGCTGCTCGACGCCGTCATCGACCACGTCGCCCACGTCCACGTCAAGGACGCCACGGCCGGGCCCGACGGCGACATCGCCTACACCCTCCCCGGCCACGGGCAGTCCGGCGTCGCCGCCTGCCTCGGCGCCCTGGCCCGCCGCGGCTGGCAGGGCACCTGGTCCATCGAACCGCACACCCGGCTGCGCCCGCACGACGGCACCGACCACCGCGAGCTGGACGGCATCGCCGCGTTCACCGCGTACGGCCGGGCCCTGGAACGCCTGGTCGAGCGCGAGGTCCGCCCCGCGGCGGCCCCGGCGGAACACGGCGGCCGCCCGTGACCGCACCCCACCCGGCCCGCCTCGGCCCCGCCGACCGCGACCTGCTGCTCCGCCTCCTCGACACGCCCACCGCCGGACCGCTGGAGACCGGCGGCGACACCACCGGCGTCCGCCTGTGGGACGCCGGACGCGCCTACGCCGCGGCCGCCGCCCCGCTCGGCCTGGCCACCGTGCGCCACGCCGCCCCCGATCCGGTCGAACTCGACCTGGACGACGTGCCGCTGACGGTCCGCGAGGCCGCCGCCGGGCGCCCCGACTTCCTCGCCTGCCAGCCCTCCCTCGTCCTGCGGCTCGGGCCGCCGCTGCCGCGCGCCGACACCGTGATGTTCAACGTCCACCTCGACACCGTCGGCGGCTGGTGGCCCGCCTCCTTCGACGGCACCCGCTTCCACGGCCGCGGCGCCATCGACGCCAAGGGCCCGGCCGTCGCCCTCCTCGCCGGGATCCGCGCGGCCATGGCCCGCGACCGGGCCGTCGGCACCGACGTCGCCGTGCTCGTCCAGGCGGTCGCGGGCGAGGAGGGCGGCGCCATGGGCACCTACGGCACCCGGCCGCTGGTCCGCGAGGGGCTGACCGGCGCCCTCAACCTCTTCTGCGAACCGACCCGGCACCGCTGGCTGCCGCGCGCCACCGCCGCGATGACCGCCTGCATCCAGGTCGACGGCGCCGACGCGGTCGACGACTGCCCGGCCGCCGGCCACAACGCCACCGCGCTGCTCGGCCACCTCGCCCACCACCTCGCCACCGTCCTGCCCGGACGGGTGCCCGGCGCCGGTGTCTGCGTCGCCGGACTCCACACCGGCGTCAGGCACAACAAGGTCTACGGCACCGGCCGCCTGCTGTTGAACCTCTCCTACGGCACCCGCGCCACCGCCCGCGCCGCCGAAGCCGCGCTGCACACGGCCGTCCGGGAGGGGATCGCGGCCTTCCGGGCCTCGGCCGCCGCCGAACCCACTCTCGCCCGCACCGCCCGGGACGCCGCCGCGCTCACCACCGTCCGCTGGCACAAACGCGGCCTGCCGGCCCTGGACAGCCGCGCCACCTGGGCGGACGAGCTGCTCACCGAGGACGCCGGACTCACCCGCTGGCCGGACGGCGAACCGGCCTTCACCTGCGACGCGATCTGGATGGCCGACCTCCCCGACACCTGCACCGCCGTCCTCGGCCCCGGCGACCTCGGCGCCAACCGCGCCCACGCCGCCGGGGAGTTCGCCGACCTCGCCGACCTCGACCGCTACGCCGAGGAGATCGCCCGTGTCCTGACCGCCTTCGCCGCCCGGCGGCGCGCCCACCCCAGCGCGTCCCGCTGACCCCGTCCCGCCCACACACCGAGAGGACCCCCATGCCCCCGACCCCCGCCGCACCGGCCACCGGCCGCGCCCCGGACGCCGGCGCCGAGCGCGCCGCCGAGGTCCGCGTCCCGTACGGCCCGCTGCTCACCTTCACCACCGAGGTGCTGCGCGCCCGTGGCCTGCCCGACGGGCGCGCGGCCACCGCCGCCGAGGCGCTCTGCCACGGCGACCTCACCGGCTTCACCACCCACGGACTGACCAACCTCGCCCGGCTCTACCTGCCGCTCCTCGACTCCGGGCGCTGCGATCCGCGCGCCGAGCCGGAGACGGTCACCGACACCGGCGCCGCCGTCCTGCTCGACGCGCACCGCGGCCTCGGCCTGTGGGCCGCCGCCGAAGCGATGGACCTCGCCGTCGCGCGCGCCCGCACCCACGGCATCGGCATGGTCTCCGTCCGCGGCGGCACCCACTTCGGCTGCGCCGGATTCCATGCGCTGCGCGCCGTCGCGCACGGCATGATCGGCCTGGCCACCGCCAACTGCGGCCACCAGCGCCTCGTCCCGCCGCCCGGCGGCGCCGCCCCGATGCTCGGTACCAACCCGCTCGCCCTCGCCGCCCCGGCCGGCGACCACCCGCCGTTCACCCTCGACATGAGCACCACCGTCGTCCCCACCGGCCGCATCCGCGCGGCCGCCCGGGCCGGTGAAACGATCCCGCCGGGCTGGCTCGCCGACGCCGACGGCGCCCCCGTCACCGACCCCGCGGCCTACGACCGCGGCGAGGCCCAGCTGCGGTGGCTGGGCGGCGACCCGGAGCACGGCGCCCACAAGGGCTTCGGGCTCGGACTGCTGGTCGAGGTGTTGTCCGCGCTGGTCTCCGGCTCCGGGGTGGGCCCGCAGCCCGCCGCCGGGAAGAAGCCCACCGCCCGGCCCGACGACGACGTCGGCTACTTCCTGCTCGCCGTCGCCCCGGCCGCGCTGCGCTCCCCGGACGCCTTCGCCACCGCCGCCACCGGCCTCTTCGGCGCCCTGCTGGACTGCCCGCCGCACGATCCCGGCGACCCCGTCCGCTACCCGGGCTGGCACGAACAGCGCCGCACCCGCGAACGCACCGCCCACGGCGTCCCGCTGACCCCCGCGCTCCACGCCGAACTCCGCGCCGTCGCGGACGCCGCCGGCCTGGCGTTCCCCGCCGCCGTCCGCTGCGGAGGCGCCGTATGACACCGCTGCGCATCGGCATCATCGGACTGGGCGTCATCTCCCGCTTCTACCTCGCCGCCCTCGACCGCTCCCCGGAGGCGGACCTCGTCGCGGTCTGCGACCCGGACAAGAGCACCCACGACGGTCTGCCGCCGCACGTCGCCCGCCACACCGACCACCGGACGCTGCTGACCACCGCCGACGTGGACGCCGTCGTCGTCAACGTCCCCAACGACCTGCACTTCCCCGTCTGCCGCGATGCGCTCGCCGCCGGGCGTTCCGTCTGCGTGGAGAAGCCGCTGGCCAACAGCGTCGAGGACGCCCGGCAGCTGGTCACCCTGGCGCGGGAGCGGGGCGCCGTGCTCTTCACCTCCTTCCACCGCCGCTACAACACCGAGGTCCTCGCGCTCCGCGACCGGCTGCCCCGCGGTGTGCCGGTCGCCTCCCTGACGGTGCGCTACGAGGAGCTGATCGAGGAGCACGCCGGGCGGGACCGCTGGTACCTCGACCCGGCGCGCTGCGGCGGCGGCTGCCTCGCCGACAACGGGCCCAACGCCCTCGACGTCGCCCGCCTCCTCCTCGGCGACGTCCGCGTCACCGGCGCCGACCTGCGCCTCGACGCCCACGGCGTGGACCGCTCGGCGCAGATCCTGCTGGAGACGCCGGCCGGGGCCGCCATCCGGATCGTGCTGGACTGGTCGTACCCGGGCGAGCGGAAGACCGTCGAGGTCCGGCTCGCGGACGGCCGCACCGACCGCGCCGACATGCTCGCCGGGCACCCGGAGTTCAAGGGTTCGCTCTGGCACGAGTACGAGGGCGTGCTGCGGGAGTTCACCCGGTCCGTCCGCGCCGGGGTGAGCGGCGGCCCGACGGCGCCGGACGGCCTGGCCACGGCGGAACTCGTCGCCGACGCCTACGCCCGCGGCGCCCGGCAGGAGGTCCGCTCGTGAACCCGGCGGAGGACGGCGCCAAGCGGGCGGTGCACGGGCGGCTGGTGAAGGTCCTCACCCACCGCCGCGACGACCGCGGGATGACTCTGGAACCGTTCGCCTCCCGCTGCGTGCGGGCGGGCGAGGTCCATGAGCTGGTCACCACCGACCACACCGGGACCGACGCCGAGGGACCGGTGGACCGGGTGGGGTTCCTGGGCTTCGTGGAGCTGGGATGCGCCGGCGTCCTCGACCGCGGCGACACGGTCTGGGCCGACGGCCGCCGCATCGGCACCGTCCTCGGCTTCGACGCCTGCCACTTCCCCAACCACTACAACATCCTGCTCACCACACCCGCCCCACGCACCGGCCCCGAACTGGGGCTGGAGCCGGAGGCGGAGATCCGGTTCACGCAGTGACGGGGGCGGGCGGGGTGCGGGGCGGCAGGGCGTCCCGCACCCCGCCCGCGGCGGCAAGCCGGGCGCGCCGCGCCCCACCGTCTGCCACAGTGGGGCGCCATGACGGCAACGGACGTGAGGGACCCAGCGGTTGACGAGGCCGAGGCGCGGGCTGCGGAGGCCGTGCGCTGGTTGCTCGGCAGCGCGCGGAAGACCGCGGGCAACGGTCTCGCCTGGCCCGCCACGCCGTCCGACGGCGACACCGACCCCACGTTCTACAGCGGCACGGCAGGCGTCATCGCCGCACTCCTGGAGGCATGGCGGCACTTCGGCGACGACCGGTACGGCGACGCCGCCCTGCGCGCCGCCCGCAGCGTGTCCGCCGCCGTCGGCGACCAGGAGAACAACTCCCTGTACTTCGGGCTGACCGGTATGGCGCTCGCCCTCCGGGCGGTCCACGACGTACTCGGCGCCCCGGACGGAGCCGCGGTGCGCGCCCTGGACCTGGTGCGCGCACGGTTCGACGGCGCACGCTGGGGCGACTGGTTCGATCTGCTGGGCGGCAACGCCGGTATCGGTCTCGGGGCACTGGCGATGGGGGAGACGGAGCTTGCCGTCCGTGCGATGCAGCCCTATCTGCGTACGGCGGAGCAGACCCCGGCAGGCGTGCACTGGGAGGCGGAACGAGGCCGGGGACCCCGGTTCCACCATCTCTCGCACGGCACGCTCGGAATCGTCCACGGACTGGCCCACATCGGCCACGCCGCCGGTCGGGAGGATCTGCTCGCGGCGGCGCGGGCGGGCGCCGCGGACGTCGTGGCACGGGACGAGGCCGGTCCGGCCGGGTTCCTCGTCCCGCACTCCGATCCGCAGGACCATCCGGAGCTCACCCCGCGCCACAGCTACGGCTGGTGCCACGGCCCGTCCGGCGACGCCCAGACCTTCCGGCTGCTCCGGGACGTCCTCGGTGATCCCCGGTGGGGGATCCTCGCCGACAGATGCTGGTACACCGTGACCCGGTCCGGTCTGCCGCGTCGGCTGCGGCCCGGATTCTGGGACAACAACGGGCGGTGCTGCGGTACCGCCGGTGTCCTGGCGCTCGCCTGCGACCGCCTCGTCGAGCAGGACGACCGCCCCGGCTTCGCGCAGCTCCTCGTCGCGGATCTGCTCTCCCGAGCGACCTGCGACACCGGTGGGGCGCGGTGGTCCAACCTGGAACACCGGGCCGCCCCCGGCCTCCTCGCCCCGCGCACCGGCTGGGCGTCGGGCAGCGCCGGGATCGTGCGCGAGCTGCTCCGCCATGTGCGGATCCGGCGAGGAGGCGACCCCACGTACGCGGTCACCTGGCCGGATCAGCCGCCGGCGGTACGGCTCTCGCCGGGGGAGGCGGGGCAGCCGCGGACGCCGCCCCTCACCCCACCTCCGCCACCCCGAACTCCCCCATCGCATCCGTCAGCCAGTGCGTCAGATGGGCGGCGAACGAGGAGCGGGGGAGCAGGCGGTAGGTGTCGGGGGCGGGGTGCCAGAGGAGGAGGGGGACCTGGGCCAGGGCGGTGGTGACGGCGTGTCCCGGTGGGAAGGCGCGGGGGTGGAGGTCCGGGGCGCAGCCCTTTTCCAGGACGGGGCGGGCCGAGGGGCCGTGGAGTTCCAGGACGGTGCGCTGGGCGGAGACGTCGACGACCTGGCCCGGGGCGTCGCCCAGTGCCGTGTCCAGGGCGGTGAGCGGGGCCGGTTCACCGTCCTCGGCGACCAGCAGCCATTCGTCGGGGCCGAGCCAGAGCGCGGTGCCGTGGCTGCCGCGGGCCGTCTGGCCGCAGCGGGTGGGCAGCGGTGCGCCCAGTACCTTCGCGAGCCGGGCGGCGGCCGGGCCGTCGGGAGCGGCGCGCAGCGCGGTCATGGTCCGGCAGGGGAGTGCGGTCAGGGCCACCGCGCGCGGTCCGGTGACGGTGGCGGCGCGCAGCGCGCCGGTGAGACTCTCCAGCGGGCCGCGGCGCAGCGCTGCGGGGCCCGGTGCGGTCGGATCAGCCATCACGCCTGGTCCCTTCGGGGTCGTAGAGGACGGGGGAGGAGACCACCGCGGGCACCGGGGTGTCGCCGACGACGGCGAGGACCTCGTCGCCGATCCGGTCGCGTCCGCCCGCGAGGAGTGCCAGCGCGAACGGGTGCCCGAGTGCCGGGCTGCGGTAGGCCGAGGTGATGTGGCCCAGCATCGGTACCGGGCCGTTGTGCGGGGTCAGCGGGGTGTCCCGGTCGATGATCTGGGTGCCCTCCGGCAGCAGGGTGCGGCGGTCGGCGGGGATCAGGGCGACGAGGTGCCGGCGGTCCGGGCGGACGGTGTCGGGGCGGGACAGCGACCGCTTGCCGATGAAGTCCTTGTGGCGGGAGACGACCCAGTCCATCCCGGCGTCCAGCGGGGTGACGGTGCCGTCGGTGTCCTGGCCGACGATGAGGAACCCCTTCTCGGCGCGGAGCACATGCATCGCCTCCGTGCCGTACGGGGTGATGCCCTCGGGGCGGCCCGCCTCCTCGATCTGGTCCCAGACGGCCTGGCCGTACCACGCCGAGACGTTGATCTCGTAGGCGAGTTCGCCGGAGAAGGAGATGCGGCAGATCCGCGCGGGGACGCCGGAGGCGAGGCGGGTCTCGCGGACGGCCATGAATCCGAACGCCTCCCGGCTCACGTCTAGGCCGGGCGCGAGGCGGGCGACGACGTCGCGGGAGCGCGGGCCGACGACGGCGACGGTCGCCCACTGCTCGGTGACGGAGGTGCAGACCACGTCCAGCTCCGGCCACTCGGTCTGGAGCAGCTCCTCCAGCCGGTCGAGGACGGCGGCGGCGTTGCCGGTGGTCGTCGTCATGAAGTACCGGTCGTCGGCGAGGCGGAGGGTGACGCCGTCGTCGACGATCATGCCGTCCTCCCCGCACATCACGCCGTAGCGCGCGAAGCCGGGCCGGAGCTTCTTGAAGCCGTTGGTGTAGACGCGGTTGAGGAACTCCCCGGTGTCCGCGCCGCGGAGTTCGATCTTGCCGAGCGTGGAGGCGTCCTGGAAGGCGACGCCCTCCCGCGCCGCCCGGCACTCCCGCGCCACCGCGGCGTCCATGTCCTCACCGGGCAGCGGGTAGTAGCGCGGCCGCTTCCACTGCCCGACGTTCTCGAAGACCGCGCCGCGCGCCACATGCCCGTCGTGCATCGCGGTGCGGCGCACGGGGTCGAACAGCGCACCGGTCTCCCGGCCGGCCAGCGCGGCGAACGCGACGGGGGTGTACGGCGCCCGGTAGGTGGTGGTGCCCAGCGCCGCGGGGGAGTCCGCGCCCTGCAGCGCGGCGAGCACGCCGAGCGCGTTGACCCCGGAGGTCCGGCCCTGGTCGTGGCCGGTGCCGAGCGTGGTGTACCGCTTGATGTGCTCGGCGCCGCGCATCCCGGTGCCCGCGGCGCGGTGCAGATCCGCGACGGTCACGTCCCGTTGGAGGTCGACGAAGTGGGTGTCCCAGGCGGCCGGGTCGTCGCCGTCGCCGGGGATCAGCCACAGCGGCCGTACGGGCGCCGGGGCCTGCGGCCGGTGCGGCGGCGGCACGGTGGCCGCGAGCCCCGCGGCCGACGCGGCCAGCGCTCCGGCCCGGGCCCCCTCGGCGAGGCAGCCGGCCGTGTCGTAGGTGCCCCGCACCGTACCGGCCAGGTGCTGGCCGTCCACCGCGCTGCCGGGCACGAACGCGGCGCGGCCGGCGTCCCAGCGCAGGGCGCCCTGCCGCTGGCTGTGCAGATGCACCACCGGGCTCCAGCCGCCCGAGACGGCCAGCAAGTCGCAGGGCAGCGCCTCGCCGGGCCCGGTGGGACGGCCCGCCGCGTCGAGCGGGCGGACGGTGACCCCGTCGATCCGGTCGGTGCCCGAGGTGGCGGTCACGGCGCTGCCGGTGTGTACCGGAACCCCGGTGAGATCGGCGAACTCCCGTGCCGTTTCGGTGAGTTCGTGCCGCGAGTCGACGACGGCGGCGACCGCGCAGCCCGCCGCGGTCAGGTCAGCGGCGGTGGCGTACGCGCTGTCGCCGGTGGTCGCCACCACGGCGCGGCGGCCGGGCAGCACCCCGTAGTGGTGGAGGTAGGTGCGCACCGCGTGGGCGAGCATCACGCCGGGCCGGTCGTTGCCGGCGAAGACCAGCGGACGTTCGTGCGCGCCGGTCGCCAGGACCACCTGGCGGGCCCGGATGTGCCACAGCCGCTGCCGGGAGACGCCGGTGGGCGCGGCGGCCCCGAGGTGATCGGTGCGCCGCTGGAGCGCCAGCACGTAGTTGCCGTCGTACGCGCCGAAGGCACAGGTGCGGGTCAGCACCCGGACCTCCGGTTCCGCCTCCAGCGCCGCGCGGGTGGCGGTGGCCCAGGTCAGGGCGGCCGCCTCCGGGCCGTCGCCGGGCGCGGCCGCGAGCAGGGCGCCGCCGGTGTCCGGGCGGTCCTCGACCAGCAGCACCCGCGCCCCGGCCCGGCCCGCGGCGGCCGCGGCGGCGAGTCCGGCCGGGCCCGCGCCGATGACCAGCACATCGGTGTGCACGTACTTCTTGTCGTACACCGCGGGGTCCGGTGCGGGGTCGAGGCGGCCGCGTCCGGCGAGGGTGGTGGCGCGCAGTCCGTCGTACAGCTCGACGGTGGTGGCGGGCAGCATGCTCTCCGCGCAGGGGCCCTCGATCCGCAGGAGGGTGCCGGGGTCCTCGACGCCGGCGCCCACGATGCCGCGCGGCCGGCCGCGGTGGAGGGAGGGCGCGGTGGTGGTGCGGCCGTGGGCGAGCAGGGCGGAGGCGACCGTGTCGCCCGGGTGGCCGGTCAGCTCCCGGCCGTCGAGGGTGAAGCGGTAGGTGGTGGTGCGGTCGATCCGGCCGCCGCGTGGCAGCCGGGCCGGCTGGTCGGGCCGTCCGGTCATCGGGTCTCTCCGTCCGGTCGGGGAGCGGCGGCGACGTCCGGCCGCGGTTGGTCGGGGCGGTAGGTGGCGAGCACCGCGTAGGTGACGGTGTCCCGCACGGCGTGGAACCAGCGGCGGCAGCCGAGGCTGTGCACCCACCGCTCGGCGAACGGGCCCGCGGGGTTGTCGCGGAAGAAGAGGTACGCGGCCCACGCCTCGTCGTCGAGCGCCGCCGGGTCGGCGGGCCGGGCCACATGGGCCTGCCCGCCGTGGCGGAACTCGGTCTCGTCGCGCGGCCCGCACCACGGACAGGTCAGCTGGAGCACGAGGTCTCCTCTCAGTGGGCCACGGCGGCGGCGCCGTGTTCGTCGATGAGGGCGCCGGTGGTGAACCGGTCGAGGGAGAACGGCGCGTTCAGCGGGTGCGGCGCGCCGGTCGCCAGGGTGTGGGCGAAGGTCCACCCCGCGGCCGGGGTGGCCTTGAAACCGCCGGTGCCCCAGCCGCAGTTGACGAAGAGGTTCTCCAGCGGGGTGGTGCCGATGACGGGGGAGGCGTCGGGGGTGACGTCCACGATCCCGCCCCAGGTGCGCAGGACGTGCGCGCGGGCGAAGACCGGGAACAGCTCGACGGCGGCGGCCATCTGCCGCTCGATGACATGGAAGGCGCCGCGCTGCCCGTAGCCGTTGTAGCCGTCGACCCCGGCGCCCAGCACCAGTTCGCCCTTGTGCGCCTGGGAGACGTAG
The DNA here is from genome assembly GCF_040300365.1 of Streptomyces sp. NPDC000404. Classification (NCBI taxonomy): domain Bacteria; kingdom Bacillati; phylum Actinomycetota; class Actinomycetes; order Kitasatosporales; family Streptomycetaceae; genus Streptomyces; species Streptomyces sp. NPDC000404. The sequence continues at coordinate 13,357 of NZ_JBEPDN010000019.1, forward strand.
ACGTGCACATGGTTGGACATCACGACGGTGGGGTGGACCGGCTCGTGGAGTTCGGAGACGAGCGCCTGGAGTGGATGGGACTGCACCGGCAGCCGGAACCCGGCCCGTTCGGCGAGGACGCTGCTGTGCCCGGCGACGGTCAGCCCCACCCGCCCGGCGTGGATCCGGCCGCGGGTGGTCGCAACGCCCGTGACCCGGTCGCCGTCGGTGAGGAAGCCGGTCACCTCGCAGCCCTGGATCAGATCGATGCCGTACGCGTCCGCGCTGCGGGCCAGCGCCCAGGCGACGTGGTCGTGCTTGGCGATCCCGGCGCGCGGCTGGTAGGTGGCGCCGAGGACCGGATAGCGGCTGCGGGGGGAGGTGTTGAGGATCGGGCAGACCTCGGCGATCTCGTCGGGCTCCAGCCAGTGCGAGTCGACGCCGTTGAGCCGGTTGGCGCCGACCCGCCTGGCGGAGTCGCGGACGTCCTGGAGGGTGTGCGCGAGGTTGAGGACGCCGCGCCGGCTGAACATCACGTCGTAGTCCAGCTCGGCGGGGAGCGTCTCCCAGAGCTTCAGCGCGTGCTCGTAGAGCGCGGTCGTCTCGTCCCAGAGGTAGTTGGACCGGATGATCGTGGTGTTCCGTGCCATGTTGCCGCCGCCCAGCCAGCCCTTCTCCAGGACGGCGACGTCGGTGATGCCGTGCACCGACGCGAGGTAGTGCGCGGTGGCCAGCCCGTGCCCGCCGCCGCCGACGATCACCACGTCGTACGAGGAACGGGGCTCGGGGTTGCGCCACAGGTGTGCGGGGTGTTCCGGAAGGGGGGTGCTCATCCGGCGGTTCCCTTCGAGTCGCGGGGGCGGGCGGCGGTGCCACAGGGCCGGGCCCCGCCGGGCCGCGCGCCCGCGCCGCCCCTCCGGACCCTTCTGACCTGCGCACCTTCCTGAAATTCAGCTGACGGTCGACTGATATATCAGTAGCTTGCGGTAACGTAGGGGACCGATCGGGAGCCAGTCAAGGGGGCGGGATGGAGCAGCACCGGGTGGCGGAGTCACCCCGCGACGCGGGGGAGCCCTCGCTCGCCGAACGCGCCTACCGGGCCCTGCGCGACCGGCTGATCATGCTGGAGATCCGCCCCGGCACCCCCATCAGCGAGGACCAGCTCGCCCAGTCCCTCGGCGTCGGCCGCACCCCCGTCCGCGAGGCCCTCAAGCGCCTCCAGTACGAGCGGCTGATCGCCGTCTACCCCCGGCGCGGCACCTTCGCCACCGAGGTCAACATCACCGATCTCGCCCATATCTCCGAGGTGCGGCGGGAGCTGGAGCCGATGGCGGCGGGGCAGGCGGCCCGCCGCGCCACCGACGCCCACCGCGCCGCGCTCACCGCCCTGATGGACGAGTTGGAGGGTGCCCCGGCCGCGCCCCGCACCCCCGGCGCGCTGATGCACCTCGACCTCCAGGCCCACCGCGCGGTCTACGCCGCCACCCGCAACCCGTACCTGGAAGACACCCTGGTCCACTACGACAACCTCGCCACCCGGGTGTGGTGCCTCTTCGTCGACCGGCTGCCCGGGGTGGCCGGACACATCGGGGAGCACGGTCCGCTGCTGCGCGCGGTGGTCGCCGGGGACGCGGAGAAGGCCGCGGCCCTCGCCGCGGCCCATGTCGAGGGGTTCGAACGCGCCATCCGCACCGCGCTCTGAAAGGCGCCGCGGCCGCCCGCGTGCTCAGGTCTCGTCGGCCGTGGGGATGCGGCCGGGCGGCTCCGGTTCGGCCGCGATGCGGCGCAGGAAGTTGCCGATGCCGAACTTGTAGACCGCGCCGCCGAGCAGACCGCCGCAGAGCGGGGCGACGATCGGCACCCAGAAGTAGAAATTCCCCCACTGGTCGCGCCAGGCGCCGCGGTAGCCGGTGAGGAAGCTGGCCAGGCGCGGGCCGAAGTCGCGGGCCGGGTTGATGGCGTACCCGGCGTCCGTGCCGAACGACATGCCGATCGCGACGACCGCCAGGCCGATGACGAATGGCGCCAGGTTCGCACCGGGCGGGCTGTTCAGCAGGTCGGTGAGGGCGAAGATCAGGATCAGCAGGACGGCGGTGCCGATGATCTGGTCGCGGAAGGCGCCCCACTCGTGGATGCCCGCCGCCGTCGAGCCGTTCCCCGGCAGCGTGGAGAAGATCGTCTGGGTCTTGATGCTGTGCGTCGGGTCGGCCCGCGCGATGACCTCGGTGTAGTTCCACCGCACCAGCAGCGCGGCACAGAACGCGCCCGCCGTCTGGGCCAGCGCGTAGGGCACCACCTTCGCCCACGAGAAGCCCTTGAACGCGGCGAGCGCCACCGTCACCGCCGGGTTGAGGTGGGCGCCGGTCATCCGCGCCGCGACATAGGCGCCGAGGGTGACGCCCAGGCCCCAGGCCCAGGCGATGCTGTCGTGGTCCCCGAGCCCGCCCTTGGGATCGGTCAGCGCGCCGCCGGCGTTGACCTGGGCGACCACACCGCAGCCGAAGAGGATGAGCACCATCGTGCCGAGGAACTCCGCGAGGAGTTCATGGATCAGCTTGGGTGTGCGAGGCGGTGCGCTCATGTCGGCGTCTCCCCGGCGTTCGGCGGTCACGCCCCGCCGGAGTGGAACGGGACGTCGCCCGATCGTCATCAGCCTCCGGCTCGCCGCGCCACCCGGCCCGCCGTCCACCGCCCGGATGATGGCCCGGTCGGGTGACCCGCTGCTCCGTCCGGGCACGCCGGCTTGCGGGCGGCGAATGCGCTTCGGGGGCGGCCGTTCCGGGCGGGACGCCGGGCCCGCCCGGAGCGCGACGACGGGGCGTGGTCCCCTGGACCACGCCCCGTCCGCGAAGCGCCGGCGCTCCGTTGTTCGTGCAGGTCAGCGGCTGTCCGCCGAGCGGCGCCGCCGGGCGTACGCCACCGCGCCGCCGCCGGCCACGACCAGCGCCGCCGCGCCCGCCGCGAGATACGGCGTGCCGTCCGCGCCGGTGTGCGCCAGCGATCCGCCGGTGACGCCCGCGGGCGCCGGATGGTTGGGCGTCGGCTGCTGCGGCGTCGCCGGGGTGGTGGGCGCCGACGGGGACGGCGACGGGCTGGGCACCGCGTTGTCCCACACCGTCACGGTCTGCCGCTCCCCGGCCACCGCCTCGATCTTCTGCGGCTTCTTGTCGATCTCGTACCCCTCGGGCGCCTTCGTCTCGACGACCCAGTACGTCCCGGCGGGCAGGTCGACCTCCTTTGACCGGCCGTCCTTCCCGGTGGTCACGGTGGCGACCACCGCACCCGGCGCGCCCTTGTCGTCGGCCCGGATCTCGTACGTGGCCGGGGAGGTGACCGCCTCGCCCGTGGCGCGGTCCTTCTTCACCGTGATCACCACCGCGGCCGGCTGGAAGCGGATCTCGCCGGACGCCGTGAGCGGCTTGCGCTCGGCCACGAAGTACACCAGCCGCTGCATCGGCTTGCCGTGCACGGTGCGGTCGGTGTGCCAGAACGTCGGCGAGTTCACCGACACCTCGGCGCCGAACGCGGCGCCCGCGCGCTCGCCCGGCTTGTCCGGCGTGAAGCGGAAGACCGCCTTGCCCTGCGCGTCGGTGGCGCCCACCGCGCCGGGCTTCGCCGGCTGCGCGACGTTGGTCAGGTCCGTGGTGTTCACCGTGACGCCCTCGGCGGGCTTCTTCCCCTGCGCGACCTTGACGGTCAGCTCCTTCTCCTGCGGGGTGCGCTCGTACGGGAAGGTCTTGCCGGACCCTTCGACGCTCAGCGTGTACGGCGCCGCGTCGACCGTCAGGATCTCCTTGCGGAGCCGGTTGAACTGCTCGACGACGGGGGCGGTGTCCACCGACGCGTCGCCGCCGTAGCCCGCCACCGCGTCCTTCGGCATGCCCTTGTCCAGCCACCGCTGCCAGGGGATCTTCTCGCCGTTGTAGCCGCTCTCGTCGATGCCGTCGTGGGCGGCGAGCGCCCAGGTCACCAGCGCGGCGGCGGCCGAGGTGTTGCGGCCCTCGACGGTGTCCGGCAGCTTGCCGTACCGCGAGGCCAGCTCCGCCAGCCGCGCCTTGGTGTCCTCGGACAGCTCCTTGGGCGCGTCGGTGCGCGTGTAGCCGTTGTCCTTGCCGTCCGGGCCGTAGAGCGCCACGTCCAGGCAGAGCGCGTGGCTGCCGTTGTCCAGGACGCGGGTGCCGGTCCACATCGCGGTGTGCTTGCCGGTCCGCAGATGCCAGCCGACGCCCTTGCCGCTCTCGTGCCCCGACCGGTCGGCGGCCGACGCCGCGGACGCCGGGAGCGCGGCGCCCACCACCCCCACCACCACGGACACCGCGCCCATGGCCGAAAGTCTCTTCATCCGAGCTGTACGCATGAAAGTCGAGCCCCCTCGCAATTCGGGCCGCCCGCGGGGCGGCGCGGCCCCTCCCGCCCGCGCGGCCGCAGCGCGAGGGGGCGGCGGCCGGCTGGTCCCGGCGCCGCCCGGCTGCGGCGCGGACTGCCACAGAAAAGTACCGCCATCGCGGTCATGTCAAAGGAACTTGGCACAATCAAGCGCATCCCGGCCATGGCGGGCACAAAGCCGCACGCCGCCCCCGCCCGGCCGGGCGCACCCCGCCGAGCTGCGGACCTTCAGCCGCGCGCCGTCCCGAGGGCGTCCGGTGCGCCGCCGCGGCCGTCCGCGGGCCGAGGCGCTCTCCGCCAGTGATGGCCAAAACCCGCCCGCGGCACGGGAGGCGCGGCACGGCTGCCGCTCCGCGGGCGGGCTCCCGGGGCCCGGTCCGATGCCCTGCGGCGGCGCCGCGGGCCGGTCAGTGCGGTGCGGTGCGGTGGCCGAAGAGGTGGTGGCGGTGGCGCGGTTCGCCGGGCGCCTGGCGGTCGTGGTGCTCGGCCCGCGCCCGCCGCGAGGAGCGGCCCGCCCCGGCCACCAGCAGCCCCAGACCCAGTACGGCCACCCCGCCGACGATCACCCCGAAGAGGAAGAGCGCACCCGCGGAGCCCGTCAGGTGGTAGCCGAACACCTTGAACGCCATGAGGAGTTCGTGTCCGGCGCCGACGTTGCCGACCACCGCGGCGACGCCGACGACGACCGCGGCGATCAGAAGGACGAGTCCGAGGATGACGAACATGAGGTGCTCCGATGCTGCGTTCCGCGTGCCGCCCGGGCTTCGTCTACCAGTAGCGCCGCCGCCTGCCGACGGCCCGTCGCCGGATCTCCGACACATGGAGCACGGCTCCCACGGCGGCCAGCGCGGCGCCGATGGCCCACAGCACCGTGATGCCCGTCACCAGGCCGATCGCCAGAAGGATCAGACCGAGAACGATCACGACGACCTCCCGGCGCTCGTACCGGGCCGTGCCCCGTGCCTGTGTGGTACCCGGCAGCGGTGGCGACAAACGGGTGTGAAGCGGGAGAAATGGTCGTGGTGGTCGGGGTGCGCGCGGCGCCCGGTCCGGCGGCCCCCGCCCGGCCGCCGGTCCCTCATCCGGCCGGTGGCCCCTCGCGGCTCCCCTCCGCCGTGGCGCCGCCCGCCGCCGCGTCCCCGCCGGACGTCGTACGGAACGCCGGGCGGTCGTCCTCGATCTCCACCCGGATCCGGTCACCGGCGGAGAGCGCGCCGTCGAGCACCAGCCGGGAGAGCGCGTTGTCGATCTCCCGCTGGATGGTCCGCCGCAACGGCCGCGCACCGTACTCCGGCCGGTGCCCGCGCCGGGTCAGCCAGTCGACCGCCTCCGGTGAGAACTCGATGGTCATGTCCTGCGCCCGCATCCGGCGGCTCGTCGCGTCCAGCAGCAGCGCGGTGATCTCCCGCAGCTGGGCGTCGGTGAGCTGCCGGAACACGATGATCTCGTCGAGCCGGTTCAGGAACTCCGGCCGGAAGTGCGTCCGCAGCGCCGCCATCGCCCGCTCCCGCGCCCCGTCGTCGCCGTCCCCGCCCGACGGGCCGAACCCGAGCGTGCCCCGGCCGCCGCTGAGCGCCTCCGACCCCAGATTGCTGGTCATCACGATGACGGTGTTCTTGAAGTCGACGGTCCGGCCCTGCGCATCGGTCAGATGCCCGTCGTCCAACACCTGCAACAGGATGTTGAACACATCGGGGTGCGCCTTCTCCACCTCGTCCAGCAGCACCAGCGCGTACGGATGGCGGCGCACCGCCTCCGTCAGCTGCCCCGCGTCCTCGTGGCCGACGTACCCGGGCGGCGCCCCGACCAGCCGGCTCACCGTGTGCCGCTCCTGGTACTCGCTCATGTCGAGCCGCACCATCCGCTCCTCGCTGCCGAACAGCGCCTCCGCCAGCGCCCGCGCCAGCTCCGTCTTGCCCACGCCGGTCGGCCCCAGGAACAGGAAACTGCCGATCGGACGCCGCGGATCGGCCAGCCCCGCGCGCGAGCGCAGCACCGCCTCCGACACCGCGCCGACCGCGTCGTCCTGCCCGATCACCCGCGCGTGCAGCCGCTCCTCCAGGCCCAGCAGCCGCTCGCGCTCCTCCTCGGTGAGATTGCTGACCGGGATGCCGGTCTGCCGCGAGATGATCTCGGCGATGTCCGCCGCGGTGACCTCCACGACCCGGTCGTCGCCCGGCGCCGGGCCGGTGCCCGCGCCGATCCGTTCGGTGAGCGCCGTGATCCGGTCCCGCAGCTCGGTGGCGCGCTCGTACTGCTCCGCCGCCACCGCCTGGTCCTTGTCCCGGGTCAGCTGCTCGACCTCGCGCTCCATGCCCCGTACGCCCGCCGCCTTGGTGCCCGAACGCAGCCGGACCCGGGCGCCCGCCTGGTCGATCAGATCGATCGCCTTGTCCGGCAGGAACCGGTCGGTCAGATACCGGTCGGACAGCTCCACCGCCGCCAGCAGCGCCTCGTCGGTGTACCGCACCTGGTGGTGCGCCTCGTAACGGTCCTGGAGCCCCCGCAGGATCTCCACCGCGTCCGCCACGTCCGGCTCCGGCACCAGCAGCGGCTGGAAACGGCGGGCCAAGGCGGCGTCCTTCTCGATGTACCGCCGGTACTCCTCCAGCGTGGTGGCGCCGATGACGTGCAGCTCACCGCGGGCCAGCGCCGGTTTGAGGATGTTGCTCGCATCCATGCTGCCGCCCTCCGAACCGCCGCCCGCGCCCACCACGGTGTGCAGCTCGTCGATGAAGACGATCAGCGCATCGGAGTGCGCCCGCACCTCCTCGATGATGGTGTTCAGCCGCTCCTCGAAATCGCCGCGGAACCGCGTCCCGGCGACCACGCCCGTCATGTCGAGCGACACCACCCGCCGCCCCGCCAGCGTCTCGGGCACCTCGCCGTCGGCCATCCGCTGCGCCAGCCCCTCCACGATCGCGGTCTTGCCCACGCCCGCGTCGCCGACCAGCACCGGATTGTTCTTGCCGCGCCGCGACAGCACCTCGACGGTCTGCTCGATCTCCGCCCCGCGCCCGATCACCGGATCGATCCGCCCGGCCCGCGCCAGCTCCGTCAGATCACGGCTGTACTTGTCCAGCGTCGGCGTCTCGTGCCGCGGCGGCGCGCCCGGCTCCGGCGGGGGCGGCGGATGGCCCGGGGGCAGGTTCCGCTCGGCGTGCTGCGCATCGATGCGGAAGACGTTCAGGATCCGCCCGGCCGCCGAGTCCGGGTTGGCCGCCAGCGCCTCCAGCACATGCTCCGGCCCGATGTACGACGCTCCGCTGCCCAGCGCCATGTCGTGCGCGCCCAGCAGCGCCCGCTTGACCGCCGGCGTCACCGCCACCCGCGACTGCTGCGGCCCCGTCCCCGCGCTGCGGTCGATGTCCGCGGCGAGCGCGTCGGGGTCCGCGCCGGACTGCCGCACCAGGCTGCGGGTGGGCTCCGCGGTCAGCGCGGCCCGCAGCAGATGCTCGGTGCTCAGCTCCGCACTGCCGTGATCGGCGGCGTACGTCGCCGCGGAGGTCACCAGATCGCGGGCGCCGGCGCTCATCAGCCGGGCGATGTCCGCCTGCATCGGCATCCGGCTGGAGCCGCCCGAACGGCCGAAGACGCGTCCCAGGAAGTCGCCGAACGGGTCCGGTTCGAAGCCCTCCGGGCCCATGAATCCGTCGCTCATCTGTGTCCGTTCCGCTGTCACGGTGCCGCGACATGCTGCCTGTCGGATCCGATACCGGCCACCGCGGGCGCGCACACGCCGGACGGCGGCCCCTGCTTCAGGATCAGGGTGACCGGGGCGGTCCGCATGTGGACGGGGCGCGCCGCGGCCGGTGCCCGGCGCGCCGGTCCGCCGGGAGGTGGCCCGTCACCCCGCGCCCCGGGCCAGGTGGGCGCCCCGCTCCAGCACCTCGGTGAGCATCGGCGCGGTCAGCCGCCCGGTGAAGGTGTTGCGGCGGCTCGGGTGGTAGCACCCCAGGACGTGCAGCGGGCCCCGGCCGCCCCCGCCGTCCAGCGTCACCAGCCCGCCGTGCCGGAACGCCGGCCGCGGGCGCGGCAGCCGCCACCCCGCCGCCGCCAGCACCGGCCACAGCGCCTGCCAGCCGAACGCCCCCAGCACCACCACCGCCCGCAACCCCGGCGCCAGCAGCGCCAGCTCCGCCGCCAGCCACGGCCGGCAGGTGTCACGCTCGACGGGGGTCGGCCGGTTCTCCGGCGGCGCGCAGTGCACCGGCGCCGTGATCCGCACGCCGTACAGCTCCAGCCCGTCCCCGCGGTGCGTCGCCGCCGGCTGCGAGGCGAGCCCCGCGGCGTACAACGCGGCGAACAGGAAGTCCCCGGCGTCGTCCCCGGTGAACATCCGCCCGGTACGGTTCCCGCCGTGCGCCGCCGGGGCCAGTCCCACCACCGCCAGCGACGCGTCGGCCGGGCCGAACCCCGGCACCGGCCGCGCCCAGTACTCCTCGTCCCGGAACGCCGCCCGCCGCACCGACGCGACCTCCTCCCGCCACGCCACCAGCCGCGGACAGGCCCGGCAGCCGGTCACCACCGCGTCCAGCTCCGCCACGTCCGCGCAGCGCGCCGCCCGGTACGCCGGGAATCCCGCATCGGCCTCGTCCATCCCCACACCGTAGAACCGCCACCCGGCCCGCGCCCCGCCTCCGTCCGGCGCCCGCCGGATCCGGCCCGTCGCCGCCGCCCGGTACCCCGCCGCCACCCCCTCCACTCGCCGGAGGGCGAACTACACTCGCCGGATGGCGAAGTATTTCGATGTACATCCCGACAACCCCCAGCGCCGCACCCTCGGCACCGTCGCCGAGCTGATCCGCTCCGACGGGCTCGTCGCGTACCCGACGGACTCCTGCTTCGCGCTGGGGTGCCGGATCGGCAGCCGGGACGGCGTCGCCAGGATCCGGTCGATCCGTCAGCTCGACGACCGGCACCACTTCACCCTCGTCTGCCGCGACTTCGCGCAGCTGGGCCAGCTGGTACAGATCGACAACGACGTGTTCCGCGCGCTCAAGGCGGCCACGCCCGGCAGCTACACCTTCATCCTCCCGGCCACCCGCGAGGTGCCGCGCCAGCTCCAGCACCCGAAGAAGAAGACGGTCGGCGTCCGCATCCCCGACCACACGGTCGCCCAGGCGCTCCTGGACGAACTGGGCGAGCCGATCCTCTCCAGCACCCTGCTGCTGCCCGACGAGGACGAGCCGCTGACCCAGGGCTGGGAGATCAAGGAGCGCCTCGACCACGTCGTCGACGCGGTCGTCGACTCCGGTGACTGCGGCACCGTGCCCACCACCGTCATCGACTTCTCCGGCGGCACACCGGAGATCGTGCGCCACGGCGCGGGGGACCCGGACCGCTTCGCCTGACCCCGCCGGCCGCGGCGCCGCCCGGCCCGCTCGGCACGGGTGACCGCGCTCCTCGGCCGCGGCGCCTGCGACGGCCTCGGTAGCCTGATGTCGTCGTACGTCGGGGGGAGCTGACCGTGGGGAACATCTTTTCCGTGGCCGTCGGGGCCGTCATCGGCCTGCTGGGGGTGGTGTTCGGCGCGTGGTTCACCGCGCGTCGGCAGGACCGCATGTGGCTGCGCGAGCAGAAGCTCAAGGCCGGGACCGGCTTCAACACGGCCGTCGTGCAGCTGCTGGACCACCTGAAGGAGACCCGGCTGAGCGGCGACGGCCCGGGCGCCAACGAGTTGGCGAACCGGATGCAGGAAGCCCGCTCGGCCCTCTACCTCCTCTGCGCCGACGAGACCGTCGGCCTCGCCGATGCGCTCGCCCGCCGCGTCTGGAGCACCCGGCCCACCGACGGCAGCGACGACCGCCGGGCCGAGTTCCGCGAGACGTTGGACCTGCTGAGCCGCTTCACCCACCAACTCCGGCAAGAGATCGCCCGATCGTAGCCCCGCCGGACCGCCGGGCGGAGCGGCGGAGCACGCCCGGCGGTGTGAGCTCCGTCCGGAACGGCCCCGGTCCCGGCGCGCAGCCGCCCGCCGCTCGTGCCGTCCGCCCCCGCTGCCCGCACCGCACCCGGCGCCGCCGCTACGCTCGGCGCGTACCACCGCGCCCCGGCCGCCCGGCAGGGGCGCCCGCCCCCGACACCGCAGGGATGTCCGGCCATGCAGCACACCGCAGCCACCGTGGACGCACCGCTCGCCGGGGCCGCGGCGTGAGGGGGGTGCGGGTCCGGCCCGATCCGGCCCTCGTCGGTGAAGTGGTCCAGGTGTCGCTGCCGTTGATGTTCGGCATGGCCGGCAATCTGGTGATGATGCTGGTCGACCGCATCGCGCTGGCCCGCTACTCGGACGCCACCCTCATGGCCTCGGGGCCCGCCGTCTTCACCGGCATGACGCTCATCATGTGCGTCACCGGCATCGCCGGGATCACCCGCTCGTACGTCGCCCAGGCCCACGGCCGCGGCGACGGCGACGGAGCCGCCGAGGAGGGCGCCGCGGGCGTCCTCCTCGCCCTCGGGCTGGCCGCGGCGCTGCTGCTCACCACCCCGCTGATCGTCCGCATCCCGCAGCTCAGCGACCGCCCGGCCGCGAGCACCGCGCTGGAGTCGGTGTTCCTGGCCTGGTCGGTGCGGTTCGGCGCGGTGATGACCGTCAACACCGCGCTCGCCTCGTACTTCAACGGCACCCGCCGCACCCGCGTCCCGATGGCCGTCGGCCTCGTCGGACAGGCCGTCGGCGTGGTGATGGACATCGGTCTGGTCTTCGGCGCCTTCGGACTGCCCGAACTCGGCATGCGCGGCTCGGGCATCGCCACCTTCCTCGCCGTCACCACGATGCTCGTGGGCTATCTGGTACGCCTGCCGCGCTCCTTCTACGCGGGCTTCGCCCGGCTGGCCGCGGGCGGCGTGCGGACGGTGGCCGCGCTGCTCGGCCGCCGGCTGCGCAAGGGCGCCCCGGCCGGCGGCGCCGGCGGACTGGAGGAGCTGGGCCACACCTCCGTCGTATGGATCGCCGGCCTCCTTGGCCCCGTCGCCCTCGCCGCCAACAACGTCGTGCTCTCCCTCAACTACGTGGCGATCATCCCGCTGATCGGCCTGGGCGTCGGCTGCTCCGTGCTGACCGGCAACGCCGTCGGCGACCGCCGCCACGCCCGCATCCCGGCCCTGCTGCGCGCCACGCTCGCCGTCGGCGTGGCATACGTCCTGGTCATCGCCTTCTTCCAGATCTTCCTGCCGACGCTGTTGCTCGCCCCGTTCGGCCTCGACGGCGCCGACGCGGCGACCACGGACGCCGCGGTCGCCGCGTCGCGGGTGGTGTGGATGTACGCGGTGGCGTTCCTCTTCTCGATGGTCGGCGGCGCCGTCCTGGAGAGCTTCGGCCTGACCCGCTTCGTCCTGCTCACCCGGATCGGCGTCGTCTGGGCCCTGAGCATCCCCACCATCCTCGCCCTCGCCCTGACCCACCGCGGCAACTCCGGCTACGTGACGCTCGTCTGGGCCGTCTACGCCCTGTACGAGGGGGTGATGGGCCTCGTCTACTTCCGCCGCATCCGCCGCGCCGTGGCCGCCGGCGAGAACCACCTCATCGCCGCGCAGCCCGCACCGGAGCCGGCCGGCGAGGACGGCGTCCAGCGCATCTGACGCCCCGTCCGGACCCGGAACGGGCGGGGCCCCGCGGACGGTTCGGCCGACCGGGCGCCGCCGGGACGGCGACGGCCTCACCCGCCGGCCGGCGACCGGGCCTGCGCCGTCTCGCGCGGGGCACTCCGCAGCGCGGCCTCCCGCAGATGCTCCGGGGTGCTCCGCGGCGGCCGTTTGCGGACGAAGGCGCCGCGCAGCGCGTGATAGGGAGCGCCCGGGTCGAAGAAGGCGCGGCGCATCCGCGTCAGCTCCTCCGCGCGGTGGGCGGCCAGCGGTTTGACGGCCTCGTCCCGCTCCCGGACCGCCTTCTTGGCCTCGACGCGCCGCTGGATGGGCGACGAGGTGGCGATCCGCGCGGCGAGGTGGGCCACCTCGCCGCCGAACTCCTCCGGCGCGCAGTCGACGACGCGGTCCACCAGCCCGAGGCCGAGCGCCTTGGCCGCCGTCACCGGCAGCGCGCGCCGCATCAGATGCGCCGCCTGCCCGGTGCCGACCCGGCGGGGCAGGGTGTACGTCCAGTACCCGGAGCCGTACAGGCCCATCAGCCGGTGGTGCGGGTTGAGCAGCGCCCCGCCGCGGCACCACACCTCGTCCGCCGCCAGCGCCAGCATCGCCCCGCCCGCCGCGGCGTTGCCGCCGAGCGCGGCGACGACCAGCCGGTCCGTGGTGGTCAAGACCGCCTCCACCAGGTCGTTCAGGGCGGTGACGTTCGCCCAGGACTCCACGGCCGGGTCGGCGGCGGCCTCGATCACGTGCAGATGCATGCCGTTGGAGAAGAAGTCCCGGCCGCCGCCGAGCACCAGGACGCGGGTCGGCCGGGAACAGGCGAAGCGGTACGCCGCGAGCAGCCGCTCGCACCGCTCGGTGCTCATCGCGCCGCCGGGGAAGGAGAAGTGCAGGAAGCCGACGGCGCCGTCCTCCCGGTAGCGGATGTCCGTCCAGGTCCGCCGGTGCCCGGGGAGTCGGAGCGGGGCGGGGACCTCCGGGACGGGCGGCAGCCGCTTGCCGAGCGCGAGGGTGGCCGGCAGTTTGAAGGTGGCCGGGCCGCCCGGGCGCCGCCGGGGCCGCAGTTCGGGGATCCACACCGCGCCGTCCACCGTCGCCCGGCAGATCGCGCCCGCCCGGGTGGCCAGGATCTCGCCCGGGCGGCCGCGCAGCGTGTCCTCACCGCAGCCGCCGTGCAGATACCACTCCTCGCCCCCGAACGCATCCGGCACACCCGGCTGCGAGTCCGCCGCCCGCAGCGTGCGCAGCACGGTCGCGGTGGGGTCCGACGCCCAGTCGATACGCCGCAGGCTCCCATCGAAGCGGGGCCGGACGCGTCCGGCACCCTCCTGCCGCCGGGGCCGGTACCCGCCCGAGGCGAACCGCCGGACCGCGAGCAGCACCGCCTCGACCGCCGCGTCGCCGATCTCGCCCCGGTACAGATCGCTCTTGCCGACCGGCGGCAGCACACAGGGCACGGACGCCCAGACGTCCCCGGCGTCCCCCTCCGCACCGGCCTGCCACACCGTGACGCCCCACTCGCGGGCGCCCTCGTGGATCGCCCGGTCCAGCGACGACGGGCCGCGGTTGTCCACCGGGCCCGGGTGGACGACGAGACACGGATACGCGGACCGGATGTCCCGCGGGATCGCGGTGGTGGGCACCGGCGCGACGATCACCTCCGGCCGGTGCCGCCGCACGGCGTCCCGCAGGAACTCCTCGCCCAGCGCCAGTTCCACCGCCACGGTGTGGCCCGCCTCGCCCAGTTCGGCGAAGACGCGTTGGGTGAGGCTGTTGACCGCGCTCGCGATCAGCAGGATGTGCACCGCTACCTCCCGACCGCCGGGCCCGCACCGATACCGGCCCGGCTGCCGCGATCATCACCCGCCCGGCCCCGGCAGGCGCCGAGCCCCGCCCGCCGGGTCACCTGGCCGGACGCCGGCGGACACCGTGCCGGCGGCGCGACGGCGGGGAGGGGACACCGGACGCGCGGGGGCTACGGGGTCCGGGGCCGCCGGTGCCGGCGCGGCGCGGGCGCGTTCAGCAGCGGGCCCAACCGGCCGCCGCGCAGGGCGGCCACCAGCGGGGTGCCGAGGCGGCGGGCGAGGAGCACGGTGAGGAGGGCGGTGCAGGAGCCGGCGAGCGCGGCGACGGCGACGTCATGGGGGTAGTGGGCGCCGACGTAGACGCGGGAGGCGCCCATGAGTACCGCGGCGAGGGCCGTGACGGCGGCGAGGCGGCGGTGGACGAAGAAGAGGGCGGCGGCGACGGCGAACGCGACGGTGGTGTGGTTGCTGGGGAAGGCGTAGTCGGTGGCCGGCGGGCAGGGCTCGATGAGGAAGTCGTGCGGCAGCGCCCGGCAGGGGCGGGGCTCCTGGAAGAAGGACTTGACGGCGTCGTTGACCAGATAGGCGAGGGCGACGGCGACGGGGGCGAAGAGCGCCGCGGCCATGGTGCGGTCGTCGGCGCCCCGGGCGAGCCACCAGCCGGCCAGCAGGAGGACGGCGAAGACGGCGATGCCGTAGCTGGTCCAGGCGAAGGCCGGGCCGTTGAGCCAGTGGGTCCGGTGGGCGAGATCGGTGACGGAGGTGTACCAGTCGCCGTCGATCGCGGCACCGTTCAGACCGGGTGCGGCGGCGGGAGAGGAGGGCATGGGGTGTGTGTTCTCCGGTGGTTCGGGACGTGACGGGGCCACGGGCACGGGAGCCCGGGGCCCGCCGGGAGCGGGACGGGGCGGGCACGGCGCAAGGTGGGGGAGCGGGTCGCGCGGTGGCCCACGGGGCGGGTTGCCGCGCTTCAGCGCCACGCCGCACCACCCGGGGCACGGCAGCGGTGCGGGGAGCGTGGGGAGTGCGGGGGAGTCGTCGGGCCGGGCGCGACGTCGGGCGGAGCGCCGGTGATGAGCGGGCCCCGGCCGCAGGGCCGCACCGGGAAATCCCGCGCGGACTTCCGCCCGGCCCGCCTCCGTGGGGACACCACGACGCACCACTCCCTACTCGCGGGCGCCCGGAAGCGGGCGCGTCTGTCGCGCAAGCAGGGACTGTTGGCGGCGACGACGCCGCAGTTCGGGTACGGCGAGCCCCACCGCCGCGTAACGCTCCCACCTGGGGCGTCACCAGCGGTAAGGGTAGCGCGCCCCGCAGCGGCCGGCGGTGCGCCGCCGCTGTCGGGCGCGGTATCGGGCAGCGGTCCCGGCGCCGAGGGGACCGCATCGGCTCCGGCTCCCGGTCCCCGCAGGCGCTGCCCGGGCAGGAGGCGACGGGCCAGGGCGGTCCGGTCGCCCTGACCGGGCGGGTCAGGGCCGGGAGGAGTGCTCCTCGGCCGGAAGTTCGTTGTCCAGCCAGGTGAGGAAGGAGAGCGCCGAGCCGCCGAAGTGCTCCCGTATCCGTGCCTGGATGGCGCGCAGCGCATGGCCGGGGACGAAGTTCCCTTCCGTGGGCTGACCGCAGCCGCAGGCGCAGTGCCGGGCCCGCAGCCGTACCTCCTCGGGCAGCTCGCCGTAGGCGACGCTGTTGCGCGAATCGTTGTGCAGCGGATCGACCTGGTGGGCGTAGCGGTCGTAGATCGGGTGTCCGGTCGTCAGGAGCGTGCCCCACAGCGCCTTCTTCCGGCCGCGGTCGGTGCCGTGCACGGTCACGTCGGTGATCTCGGCGATGGCCCGCACCCGGCCCTCGCCCACGATGAGGGCGTACCGCTCGCGCCGGACCATCCGCAGGTCCAGGCGCCACACCCCGCGGCCGGCGTCCCATGCCTCGCGCTCGGTCATACGGGGGAAGTAGCCGATCGAGTGCCGGTTCAGCGGGTCGCCGGTCACCCGCTCGTAGTCACCGATCCTGATCCGGATCGCCATGCGGCGCCTCCACGGTAGTTGGGTGCCACTGCCCGACGGCGCCGTGCCCCAGGTGGCCCGGTCCCCGGGTGGGCCGGTCCCGGCCGGCGATGGCGGGAGCGATCCCGGTGGCGGAGGCCGTGCCGGCGCCGTCCGACGAGTGGGTGCCGGCCGGGGGCCGTGTGACCCCCGGCCGGCGTCACAGCTCAAAGCCGCGCCCGCCGGCACCCGGCCGATGCGCACTCCCGTTCCTCGTACAAAGCCGGGTTCCGGGGCGCTCGGCCACGGCCGGGGACGCGGTCGGTCACGTGGCCGGGCCGGCTCCGTCCGCGTGCGGCGCGATCAGGCTGTCGGCGAAGGACTTGCCGTCGAGCAGGTCGGCCTGCGACGGGAAGACCGATTCGAGCAGCGTGTGGTGGGCGGTCGCGTCGGGGTCGGCGCAGACGTCCGAGAGCACGATCACCCGGTAGTCGCGGTCGGCCGCGTCACGGACGGTGGACAGTATGACGCCCGTGGTGCTGACCCCGGCCAGGACCAAAGTGTCGATCCCGCGCTCCCGCAGGAAGGCGTCGAGGTGCGTCGTGCTGAACGCGCCGGTCCGGGTCTTGGTGAAGATCGCGTCGTGCGGCCCCGGCTGGACCTCGGGAGCGATGACGGTCTCCGGGGAACCCTCCGCGAAGAGGTGGTGGGCGGCCGCCGGGGCGAAGGTCTTGTTGTACTCCGAGATGCCCTTGTAGTCCTCCTCGGTGAAGGCAACCCGTACATAAACGACCTGGATACCGGCGGCCGTGGCCGCCTCCCTGGCCTGCTTGGCCCGCTGCACCAACTCGGCAGGGTCGGGGAGGAGGCCGAGGATGCCCGCCTGCAGATCCATGAGCAGTAAGGCCGTGCGGTGCGGCGTAAAGGTGAGGGCGTCGGTCATCGTGGTCTTTCCTTTCGATCGCTCCAACGGACGTGCACAGTCCCGGCGTCGGGCGCGGGCCCGACTGCAGCGGCCCGCCGGGTGGGGCCGGGGCGCGGGCGGAGAGACCCGCACCCGGGTCAACGGGTGTGCGCCGGCAGCTTGTCGAGGACGGTGGCCAGCAACAGCGCCGTGGCGAGCCCGGCCAGCGCGAACCCCAGGACGTGCAGCCCCGCGTCGCCGGCGGTGTTGCCGAGCGCCAGGCTCACCAGGCTCGCCGACATGATGGCGCCGAGGTTGGTGGAGGTGCGCAGCAACCCCGAGGCCACACCGACCTGTTCGGCGGGGGACTGGGCGTAGAGGACGGTCTGGTTGCCGACGGAGCCCAGGCCGGTCGTCACCCCGAACAGCAGCGTCACCGCCGCGATCACGACGACGGGCGTGCCGCGGCCGAACGTCACCATCGCCAGCGACCCGACCAGCGCCGCGGCCGCCGCGGCGATCAGCGGTCCGCGGACGAGCTGCCGGCGCGAGAACGGGACGGTGACCACCGAGGCCAGGAACGACATGGGCAGCAGCAGGAGGCTGACCGTGATGGCCGACATCCCCCGGCTCTCCGCCAGCCACTGGGACAGGCCGTAGAGGATGCAGTACGGCACCAGCAAGGTGGCCCCGACGCGCAGATAGGTCATGCTCAGCGGGCGGTTGCGGGCGAGCATCCGCACATCGATGAAGGGCAGCCGGGCCCTGCGCTCCCAGAGCACCAGCGCGAGGGCCGCCACGAGGGTCGCGGTCAGCATCAGCCAGTCCGGGTGGGCCAGATCGCCGCAGAACAGCAGCGCGCAGGTGACCGCGGAGGCGAACAGGACCATGCCCAAAGGGTCCAGCCGGCTGAGCAACGACGCCGAGGCGCGCGTCGTCGCGCCGCCGTCGGACGGGACCCAGCAGAGGGTCAGCACGATGCCGATCAGCGCCATCGGCACATTGACCAGGAACGTCGCCCGCCAGTCCGCCACCGCCACCAGCGCGCCGCCGATCGGCAGCCCCACGGCCGCGGTCACCAGCCCGGCGGCCGACAGCGCGCCCAGCGTGCCGCCGACCTTCACCTCCGGATGGCGCTCGGCGAACCGCCGCACGATCATCATCGCCGTGGGGTAGCCACCGGCCGTGCCGATGCCGAGCAGCACCCGGGCCACGGTCAGCGTCGCCAGATCCGGCGCCAGGGTGCCCAGGACACCGCCCGCGCCGACCAGGCACAGCCCGGCGAGGAACACCCGCCGCGGTCCGAACCGCTCGGCGAGCCGGCCCATCGTGGGCTGGGCGATCGCACTGGCGAGGTAGAGGGACGACACGAGCACCGTGGTCGCCGCGATGTCCACCCGGAGCGACTTGGCGATGGGCACCAGGGCCGTCGCCAGGATGGAGCTGTTGATGGGGTTGAGGGCCGAGCCCACCAGCAGCGGGGCGACCAGACGCCACCCGGGTGTCCGCACCGGGCCGCCGGCCGCCGCCGTCGTGGCGCGGGTTAACTCACCGCTCACCGCGCACCCCCGTGGACACCCCTGCGGCGCATGCTCACGACCGGGCCGACGGTGCTCTCGACGAGCCGTCCCATCAGCTTCACGGCCGCCGCCAGCTGCTCCTGCTCCTCGGGGGACAGCTCCTCCTCGATCGCCGCCCTGAGCCAACGGGCGTGCAACTCCAGCAGATCGGTCACCAGCGCACTGCCGCGCTCCGTACCGGAGAGCAGCACCCGGCGGCCGTCGTTCTCATCGGGGCTGCGCCGTATCAGACCGGCCTCCTCCAGCCCCGTCAGCGTCTGCGCCATCGACTGGGGGCGCATGTACTCCAGGGCGGCCAGTTCGCTCGTGGTGATCGGCCCCTCGCGCACCACGCGGTAGAGCGCCGTCAGTTGGGGACGCGACAGCCCTTCGGCCTCCACGCCCGACTCGGCCCGGATACGGCCGCGCAGCAGGCGCATCGCGAAATCCAGGTCCATGGCCAACGCTGCCAGATCCATCGGTCCGTCATCACCACTTCGCCAAGTGAACAGGTAGCCTGCACAATATATCTCTTCAGGCTACCTGTCCATTTGCGGAGGCGGTGGCGATCGGGGGCCCGGAAGGCAGCGGTGCCGCGGCGTCAGAGAGCGGTCCAGCCCCCGTCGATGACGTAGCCGGCGCCGTGCACGAACGAGGATTCGTCGCTCGCGAGGAACAGCGCGAGGTGCGCGATCTCCGGGGGCTGCGCATGCCGCCGGGCGGGCACGCTGCGGACGGTCTCCAGCACGGCGGCGTCCCCCCGCTCCAGGATCGGCCGCGTCATCGGGGTCTCCACGGCGCCCGGCAGGATCGCATTGGCCCGCACCCCCTGCGCGCCGTGGTCGGCGGCGAGTTGCCGGGTGAACCCGAGCACGCCGTGCTTGGACGAGGTGTAGGCGATCCCGCCGCCGCCCGCCACCACCCCGGAGATCGAGGAGGTGTTGACGACCGTGCCGCCGCCGTCGAGGAGCGCGGGCAGCAGCGCCTTGGTGACGAGGAACATGCCCTTGAGGTTGATGCCCAGGACGCGGTCCCACTGCTCCTCGCTCGTCTCCGGCACCGATGCGTAGTGGTCGAAGACGCCCGCGTTGTTGACCAGCACGTCCACCCGCCCGAACGCGGCCAGCGTGCGTGCGGCGGCCCGGCCGACCGAGGCGCTGTCGGCGACGTCAACCGCGTACGCCGCGGACCGCGCGCCGCGCTCTTGCACCGCATCGACCGTACCGGCGGCGTCCTGTGCGTTCACGTCCCAGACGGCGACCGCGGCGCCCTCCGCCGCGAACCGCTCGGCGACGGCCCGGCCGATACCGGATCCGGCACCGGTGACCACCGCCACCTTGCCTTCGAGGCGACCGATCACGACATTCTCCTTCGGCTGAGGGGAGGGGAGGAAGAGGGAACGGGAGGGCGCGCGGCCCGCTACAGCGCGGTGAAGCCGCCGTCGACCGGCAAGGTCGCACCGGTGACATAGGAACTGCGGTCGCTGCACAGCCAGGCGGCCGCCTCGGCGGTCTCCTCGGGATCCGCCGTACGCGGCTGGGGCGTCGTACGGTGCAACTCCTTCTCCATCTCGGGGTTCTGGGCGTACCACTGCGCCACCAGCTCGCTGCGGGTGGTGCCGGGGGCGATGGCGTTGACCCGGATGCCCTGGCCGCCGTATTCCGCGGCGGCGGCCTTGGTCAGCCCGATGACCGCATGCTTGGAGGCGATGTACGGGGCCGCGACCGGCGACGCCACCAGCCCGCCGACGCTGCTGGTGTTGACGATCGCGCCACCGCCCCCCTTCTCCAGCATCGCCGCGATCTCCGGCCGCAGGCAGTTGAAGAGGCCGCGGACATTGGTGTCCATGACCGGGTCGTACGCCTCGTCCGCCATCAGGTGCAGCGGGGTGCGGCCGGTGGCGTAGCCCGCGTTGTTGAAGGCCGCGTCGAGCCGGCCGAAGCGCTCCACGGTGAAGTCCACGGCGCGCCGCATGTCGGCGGCCCGGCTCACGTCGGCGACCACGTACTCCGCAGCCAGGCCCGCCTGCCGCAACTCCTCGACCAGGGCCGCCAGGCGGTCCTCGCGGCGTGCGAGGAGGACGACGGCGGAGCCCTCGTGTGCGAAGACCCGCGCCGCGGCCGCGCCGATGCCGCTGCTGGCACCGGTGATCAGACTCACCTTGCCGGACAGAATGCCGTCTTTATCGGTCATGTCCAGACCGTTCCTTTCCAGTTCGTCGGGGTGGTACCCAGGGGCGGTACTCGGGGGCGGTGCGTCACCCCGGAGCCATGCGGAGGGCTCCGTCGAGACGGATGGTTTCGCCGTTCAGCATCGGGTTGGCCACGATGTGCAGCGCCAGCTCCGCGTACTCGGCCGGGGCGCCGAGCCGGGCGGGATGCGGCGTCCGGGAGCCGAGTTCGGCGCGCGCCGCCGCCGGTACGTTCGCGAGCATCGGGGTGTCGAACAGCCCGGGAGCGATGGTGACCACGCGGATCTTCAGGGCGGCGAGATCGCGGGCGACCGGCAGTGTCAGGCCGACGATGCCGCCCTTGGAGGCGGCGTACGCGGCCTGGCCCGTCATGCCGTCGAAGGCGGCGACGGAGGCGGTGTTGATCACGACGCCGCGCTCACCGCCGATGACGTCGGCCTGCCCCACGCGCTCGGCGAAGAGCCGGATCACATTGAACGTGCCGATCAGATTGACCCGGATGACGTCGCTGAAGTCCGCCAGCGGGAACACCCCGCGGCGGCCGACGGTCTTGACGGCGTTGCTGATGCCGGCGCAGTTGACGACGGTGCGCAGCGTGCCCAGTTCCTGGGCGACGTCCAGCGCACCGCCGACGTCCTCCTCGCTGCTGACGTCCGCGGCGACGAAGACGGCTTTGCCGCCGAGCCGTTCGGCGACGGCCCGGCCCTTGGCCCGCGACGGACCCAGGAGGACGACGCGGGCACCGGCCCGCAGGAACCGCTCCGCGGTGGCCAGCCCGAGACCGGAGGTGGCGCCGGTGACCAGCGCGACGCTGCCCGCGATGTTCACCGCACGCCCCGGCCGGCGGGCAGCTCGTCCCGCGCCTGCCCGGGCGCGGCGGCCGGGCTCTGCCAGGTGATGACGCCGGCGCCCCAGGAGAGGCCCGCGCCGAAGGCCGTCAGCCCCAGGACGGCACCGGGGTGCAGCAGTTGCTGTTCCCTCGCATGGGCGAGGGCCAGCGGGATGGAGGCGGAGGAGGTGTTGGCGACCTTGTCGACGTTGAGGAAGACCCGGTCGGCGCGGACGCCGAGGCGGCGCCGGACGGCGTGGACGATCCGGGCGTTGGCCTGGTGGGCGACGAAGAGATCGAGGTCGTCCGGGCCGAGGCCGCACCGTTCGAGCACCAGTTGGGTGTGGCCGGCCATCAGGTCCACGGCGCTCTCGAAGATCTCCCGCCCGCGCATCCGGAGCAACTTGTCCTGCTTCACGTAGAGCAGGTCGATCCGCCTGCCGTCGGAGCCGAGCGCGAAGGACGGCCGCAGCCCGCCGTCCGTCCGCGACACGACGACCGCGCCCGCGCCGTCGCCGAGCAGCACCGCGGTGTTGCGGTCGGTGTGATCGGTGATCCGGGAGAGCGCCTCGGCGCCGCAGACCAGGACGTGGTCGGCGCGCCCCGACTCGATCGCCGCGCTCGCGTGGTCCAGCGCGTACAGGAACCCGGAACAGCCCGCGCTGACGTCGAAGGCGGCCGGCCGGTCGATGCCCAGCCCGGTCGCGACCTCGACGGCCATGCCCGGGCTGATCCGGTCGGCCGTGGAGGTGGCCACGACCACCTGCCCGATGTCGCGCGGGGCGACGCCGGCGTCCGCCAGCGCCCGGGCGCAGGCGTCCGTGGCCAGCTCCGCCAGGCTGGCGTCCGCGGCCAGCCGGCGGCGTTCCCGGATGCCGGTGCGCTGGACGATCCACTCGTCGGAGGTGTCGAGGTGAACGAAGTCGTGATTGCTCAGGACCTGCTCGGGCAGCGCCGCCCCGGCGCCGGCAAGTGTGACGGTCATGGCACCCCCTAGAGGCCGGCCTTCGCGTAGATGGCGTTGAGCGCTTCCCGGAGGCTCTGGGCCTCCTCCAGGTCCGCGGCGTGCACCTCGATGCCGAACTCCCTGTTGACCGCCTGCCCCAGCTCCGTCACATGGAGCGAGTCCACCCCCAGGTCGTCGAACGAGGCGTCGGGGGTGATCTGCTCCCGGTCGATGCCGAGTTTCTCCAGCACATCGAGGACGAATGCGTTGACGGATTCCTTGCCGCGAGAGGGAACTGCCATGGAAAATCACGCTCCTTGAGGGTGGATTTCGATGACCGGAACGGCGTGCGAACCGGAAGCTATACCGGTGAATAAATGACCGTCAAGCCCTGTCCGCCGTACCCGGAAAAGCATTTTCCGGCATGCCGGACAGCCCGTTCCCGCAGGGAAAGGGGGCCGGTGGAATTACCCGGGCGAAGGCGTCGCGAATTCTTCGCATGCTGCGCGACGAGCGGGCCGGTCTCCCTTCCCTTGGATTTCCCTCACCCCCTTCTCTCAGGGGGTGAGGACGACTTTCCCGAAGACCGCGCCGTCCGACATGGCCCGGAAGCCCTCGCGCGCCCGGGACAGCGGCAGCACCCGGTCGATCACCGGCGTGAGCCGGCTTCGTACGCAGAAGCGGGAGAGCCGCGCCAGCTGGTCCCGGCTGCCGAGCGTGCAGCCGGCGATGGTCAGTTGCCGGAAGAAGACATGGTCCAGCCCCGCGGGCGGCAGCGCTCCGGTGGTCGCGCCGCTGACCACGATGCGCCCGCCGTCGCGGACGCTGCGCAGCGAGTGCTCCCAGGTGGCCTCGCCCACCGTCTCCATCACGGCATCCACCCGGGACGGCAGCCGCGCACCGGGCGCGAAGGCCGCCTCGGCGCCGAGCGCCTCGGCCTGCTTGCGGCGCCCCGCACTGCGGCTGGTGACCCAGACGCGGTACCCGGCGGCCGACCCGAGGACGATCAGGGCGGTCGAGACCCCGCCGCCCGCGCCCTGCACCAGGACGGTGGCGCCGGGCTCCAGCGCCGCCCGGTCGAAGAGCATGCGGTAGGCCGTCAGCCAGGCCCCGGGAAGGCAGGCGGCGTCCTCGAAGGACAGGCCCGCCGGCTTGGGCACGAGGTTGCCCCGCGGCACGGCCACCCGTTCCGCGAACGTGCCGTCGTGCCGCTCGCCCAGCACGGACCAGCGCGGACCGGCGTCCTCCCCGCGGGGGCGTGCGCCGTCCCCGATGACCGAGTGGACGATGACGGGATTGCCCTCCTCGTCCACCCCGGCGGCGTCCGAGCCGAGGATGACCGGGATGCGCTGGTACGAGGGGCCGACGCCGCGCAGGGTCCACAGGTCGTGGCGGTTGAGCGCGGCGGCGCGGACCGTCACGGTCGTCCAGCCGGCGGCGGCCACGGGCTCGCCCCGCTCGCCCACGTCCAGGCAGCCGAGCGGGTCTTGGGCGTCGGTGCGCACGGCCGATACGGCGAGCATGCTCAACCCCGCCCGTCGTACCGGAAGCAGGCCGAGCCCCACAGGAAGCCGGCGCCGATCCCGGACATCATCAGGAGGTCGCCGTGCCGGACCCCGCCCGCCATGGCCTCGTGCAGCACGGTGAACATGCTGGCCGCCGCGGTGTTGCCGAACCGGCCAACGGTCGTGGGCGCGCGTTCGGCGGGTACCCCGAGGCTCTGCATCGCCTCGTTGATGATGTTGAGATTCGCCTGGTGCAGCAGGAAGTACCGCACCTCGTCCAGCTCCACCCCGGCGCGCAGCGCCGTCTGCCGGATGCTGTGCGGCAAGCGGCCGGTGGCCATGTTCCACACGGACTTGCCGAGCATCTTCAGGTACTGGTCACGGCCGCCGGCGGCCTCCTGGCCGGCGGGCCGGCGGGAGCCGCCCGCGGGGATCTCCACGTCGTAGGAGAGTTCGTCGCCGGTGTCCCAGGACAGCAGCCCGAAGCCCGGGGCGCCCGGGCCGAGCAGCACCGCACCGGCGGCGTCACCGAGGAAGACGCGGGTGCCGCGGTCCTGCGGGTCCGTGGCGCGCGATCCGGCGTCGGCACCGATGACCAGGATGCGGGAGTAGGAGTCGTTCTGCAGGAGATGGGCGGCGACGAGCAGCGCGTAGATCCCGCCGGAGCAGGCCGCCTGGGTGAGGTCCAACGGGATGGCGCGGTGTGCGCCCAGCGCCTGTTTGACCATCAGCGCGGTGGAGGGCAGCGGCTGGTCCGGGGTGAAGGTCGTCAGCACGACGGCGTCCAGCTCGGCCGGGGCGACGCCACCGCGGGACAGCGCCTGCCGGGCCGCCTCGATGCTCATGTCCGAGGTGGCCATGCCCGGTTCCAGGAAACGCCGTTCCCTGATTCCGGTACGGGAGGTGATCCAGGCGTCGGAGGTGTCGAGCGTTCGGGTCAATTCCTCGTTGGTCACCACCCGGGGCGGTACGTAAAGGCCGGTCGAGTGGATCCCGACGGGGCGTTTGAGTCCGGCCGCGGGATTCGGCGGCCGGGGGGCCGGTTTTTCCCCGGGTATTTCTCGTGTCGTCGGAATCAGGCCGTGCGGCATGGGAGAACTCCGTTCGGTCAACTGGTGGCGGGGCGGCGAAAGGCCGTCTTTTCCCTGGCGATACGCAGGGGAATTCCGGCGCATGCGGTGACTGCGGCGGCTGTCGGGCCTTGCCGTTGTTCCGGCGTCGGTGCGGTACGTCCGCTGCCGCGGCTCGCGCGCGGCACGGCCGCCGGTCCGGGCGGCCGTACGGGCGCGACGGCTCCGCGCCCGGGGACCGGAGCGCGGCACGGCGGAACGGGAGTGCGGAGCGCCCGGCGCGCCGGGCGCCGGGGAGCGAAACCCGTACCGGGGCTACCGGCCGGGTGTCAGGGATGGGTGACGAACTCGCCGAATCCCGGTGTCGGCAGGCGCAGTTGGGCATGGATGTCCGAGCCCAGGCCGTGGTGGCCCACGGCGCCGCCGTAGCTCATCTGGTAGCTCATCCAGAGGACGACGAAGTTGACGATCCGGTTGCCGGCCGCCGGGGAGCCGGGCGCCGGGAAGGGGTGGGGGAGCCGGGCGTAGTAGCTGCCGTTGCCCTCCTCGTCCGCCACGAAGACATTGGGGACACCGAACGGGCTCGGGTGCGACGGGCCGTCCGGATCGAGGTCGCGGCGGCGGATCGCCATGACGGTGTAGAGGCTGTTCGGGATGAGCCCGTGGAACGTCCCCCGGAAATCCGCCGCGGTCCCCTCCTCCGCCACCGTCACCGTGAGGCGCCCGCGCGCCTTGACCCACTGCCCCAGCGTCACCGGCTCGGTCACCTTGGGCCCGTCCTCGGGCTGCAGGTCCGGGATCGGGACCTGGTGGAACGGATGGCTCGGGCGCACCACGGAGAACGGATCGGGCTGCTGCTCCGGGGCCATCACGGCCGTGTAGTTCGAGCACGGCAGGGGCAGCGGCAAGGTGCAGAGCACCATCTCCGCGTCCTTCGCGGAAAGCGCGGAGGGCAGCTCCCGGACGATCCGGTAGGGCGCGTTCGTCCCGAAGGGCGGCAGCACGCTGTCGGCGGCGACGAGCGCCCGTCCCCACTCGGTCGCCACCTCTCCGGCGGAGCGGGCCCGGTTGATCCCGCCGATCACCACGAAATGCCCGTCGGCGTTCATGACCTCGCTCGGCGGATAGAGCGGGCCCTGCGTCGTCATGCTCAGCTCGTACGAGCGCGAATGCGTCATCGGAGGGCCTCCCCGCCGGACACCCGGCGGTAGATCCGGGTGTAGAGCCCCTCGTCGGTGACGAACCGGGGGTGCGCCTGCCGGGCGATCTCCGCATAGCGCTCCGACGCGAACGTCGGCAGGTACTCCTCGGGCGGGCAGGAGAACCCGGAGAGGAACAGGACGCCGGGCTCCGTGCTCAGCAGGGAGTGGTACGCGAGGAACGCCTCGATCCGCTCGGACTTGAGGACCTCGGCGAAGATGGTCCCCTCCCGCCAGGTCAGGTACTCCTCGTGCACCGGCGGCCTGACCTCGACATGGCGCAGCTGGAGGTACGGCGTGTCCGGCAGCTCTCCGGCGGCGGGCTTCGGCGCCGTCACGAACTCCAGCACCTGACGGCGGACATCGCCGGTGGACAGCGGGGCCAGCGCGGTGTGCAGCTCCTTGTGGCGGTCGGTGTGGGCGGTGAGATCGGCGAGGCGGGCCAGCGGAGTCAGCTCCAGGATGGCCGGCGCCTCCGTGCTCTCGTAGAGCACGCTGCCGCTCTCCCCGGCGGCGCGGGTGTGCTCCTGCCAGCGGGCGAGCGCCTCCCGGGAGGCCTCTCGTTCCACGGGTACCTCTGTCACCAGAAGCAGGGGGGAAGTCATCGCACGCGTTCCCTTTCATGAGGTCCATGGCAATGGGGTGCTGCCGGTCGCGTCCGGCGGGTCATTCGGCGGCCGCGAGTCCGGGCGGCGCGGGCAGCCGCTTGAGCGCGTACCGCACGGCCCGCTCGGCGCCGCGGCGCTCCTTGCGCGCCATCACCGCACCGGGCAGCGCCGTACCCGTCATCCGTACGGTGGCGACGTGCAGCGCGGCCTGCCGGAGAGTGACCTCCAGGTCGAACAGCAGCAGTTCGGGGTCGCTCAGGTCCGCCCGCAGGACCTCGCAGTCGAGGGTGGCCTCCAGCGGGAAGAGGAAGTTGCGGAAGCTGGTCTCCAGGCGGGCGAAGACATGGCTGTAGCGGTGCTCCGGCCGCCGGCAGGTGTAGTAGCGCTCGCACACGGCGACATACATCTGCCGCGCGGCTTCCAGCACGACCATGCCCTGCACATGGCTCGCCTGGTGATCGAGCTGCATCTCCTGGTCGTTGTGGAGCCGCAGGCAGGCGCGGAAGGAGGTCTCGGAGCGGCGGGTCAGCCCCGCGAGGAGCACATTGCTCTCGCGGTGCTTGTGCGTCTCGGTGTGGTTGCCCAGCCGACCCCGCGGGCTGCGTTCGATCACGGTGCGCCGGGGGGAGTCGCAGCGCTGCAATTCCTCTTGTATACGGTCCCAGTCGTAGGCGGTGATCCCTTGTCCCTCGGCGAGGAGCAGGGCGTTGCCGCCGTCCGCGTTCCGGTATGCGCCGGCCCGTAATTGGTCGATGAACCGGGAGACGGTAACGGCGGAAGTCTGGTCGGCGAAAGCACCGTAACGGTCGCCGACGATGAAGAGGGCGGTGGTTTCACTTTCTGACATGCGAGAATTCCATTCATCACATGGCCGGCAGGCGCCGGCACCCGTGCGCCGTTGCACGGTGTGTGCGCCACTGAATTCCGGGAGAGGCCGCAAAGTGCTCCGGAGGCACCGCCGAGGCGTTTCCTGCCGCACCCGACAAGCGGTCAGGAGCGGCGTAGCGGTGCGCCTTTCCGGGGGCCGCGCGTGAGATTCACGTCGTGGTCACGCTTCTTCCCCTTTTCCGGAAGGGGGAATGCGGGAAGCGGAGTGCTCAGGGGTCCGTTCTTCCGGTTCCGTCCCGGCGTCCGCCCGTCATCGGCAGGACGCTGCCGCCGTGGCGCCGGACGTGGGCGCACAGCACCGGGTCGTCCCCGACGGCCACCGGGTGCCCCACCGAGGACAGCATGCCGAGATCGCTGGAGTGGTCCCCGTACGCCCAGCAGTCCGCCGCCGGGAGCCCGAACTCGGCGATCGTCCGGTCGACGGCGACGGCCTTGGCCTTGCCGATCATCGCCGTCCCGACCTCGCCGGTGAGCGTTCCGTCCGCGCTGACCAGCGGAGTCGAGCACAGGATCAGGTCCACCCCGAGGTCCTCGGCGAGCGGCTCCAAACAGGCGGCGAAGCCGCCCGAGACCAGGACGGTGCGGTCGCCCGCGGCTTGGTGACGGGCGAGTGCGCGGACGGTCGCGGTGACGAACGCGTCCGGCCCCATCCGGTAGGCGGCGTACCACTCCCGGCCGGCGGCCAGGAGTCCGGCGGCGGGCACGCCCGCGAAGAAGGTGTAGTAGGCGCGGTTGCCCTCCTCGCGGGGCAGCCGCGCGGCCATCTCCCGTAGCGCGTCGGCTCTTCGCCGGTACAGCGTGCCGTCGTCCCCGTTCCGCGCCAGCCAGTGGCGCAGAAAAGCAAACATACTTTTTACCGTGATGAGCGTTTCGTCGACATCGAAGAATGCTGCGGACCGCGGGCTTCCGCCCGCCGGACGCCGTTCCCGCACGGCGTATCCCTCGTGTGTGAATTCCGGTGGTAATCCGGCCCCATCACTCACAGCGCCTACCTTCGTCGGGCGATGCAAATCCACCCGGGTGGAAGGAAATCCCGTGGGCCAGGCATCACCGAAGTGCGTGTCGTGTCCCTTCAGTCTCAGCCCTCACAGGAGCCGACGCAGCTTACCTTTCGGCCAGCTTCAAAAGTCGGGGAGGTCTCCCGTACAAGCGTTGCCGGTAAGTGGCGGGCAAACTTTCCGGGGCTGACGGGAAACATCCGGGACGACAACTCCGTACGCCTCCGCACCGGCGAAGGGGCATGTCCGGCGGGCCCCGGCGCCGTGCGGTACGGCCCGCGGACGGTGCGGCGGCACGGCCGGGCCCGCGGACACCGGTCCGCCGGTCGGCGATCAGGTGTCCGCGGGCCCGGCCGGCCGCAGGTCAGCCGCCGGTCACCTGCCGCCACAACCGGTCGCCGTCCCCGTCGAGCACCTGCCGGCCGAGCCGCTGCTGCCAGGCCCGTTCGCCCCCGTCCTCGTCGCGCCAGGACCACATGCGGGTGGTGGCCAGGTGGAGCGGGCTGAGCTGGGTGAAGCCGATCGCGCCGTGCAGCTGGTGGGCGATCCGGGTGATCTCGGCGACCGAGGCGGCGGCCTGCGCGGCGGCGACCCACGCCGGGAACTCGGCGGAATCCGGCCCAACCAGCGCGGACGCGGCCGCCTCCACGGCCGCGGCGACCAGAGCCGCCTCCTCGATGAGTTTGGCCTCCTCCTGCCTGACCGCCTGGAATTGACGGAGCGGCCGGCCGAACTGCCGGCGGGCGGCGGTGTGCGCGACCGTCAGCTCGACGCAGCGGCGGGCCGCACCGGCGATCAGGGCGGCGCGCGCCAGGCCACACCGCCACGCGGCCTCCCTCACCAGCGCCTTCGGAACGCGGCGGACCCGCTCGGCGGGGACGGTCACATCGAGCAGGACGAGGTCGTCCCGGGGCTCGCCCGCCAGGTTGGTGCCCGCCACCTGCCGCCACTCGGCGGCTTCCAGGAGGAGGAGCACCGGTCCGCCGTGCGGTCCCTCGGTCAGCACGGCCGCGGCGCCGGCGGCGCGCGCCCACGGCACCCGGTGCAGCGTGCCGCTCACCCGCAGGGCGTCGTCGGTGCCCGCCGCTCCCACCGGTCCGACCCGGCTGCCGGTGTCCACATGGGCGAACCGCACATCGAGCGGGCCGCTCGCAACCGTCAGCGGCCCGTCCGGGACGGCGATCCCGGCCGCGGCCAGCAGCGGGCGGGCGACGAGCAACGTCTCGGCGAGCGGCCCCGGGGCGCCGCCGTGGCCGGCCTCCTGAGCGAGGGCCACCAGGGTGGCCGGGGAGGTGCCGAGCGGCGGCAGGGCGCCGGCGGCGTGTGCGGCGGGGGACTCGGTGCTCATCGGGACCTCTCCTGACCTCGGGTGATGATGCTGCGCAGGATCTCGTTGGTGCCGCCGCGCAACGTGTACCCCGGCGCGTGCAGAATCGCGGTGGCCAGCAGCTCGGGGTAGCTGCCCGGGGTGGCGTCGGAGCGGGCGGCGGTCGGCAGGATCTCGCGGACCTCGTTGACGAGTTCGCCCTCGAAGCGGGTCCCGAGATCCTTGACCAGCGCCGCCTGCACGTCGGCCGGCCGGCCGGCCGCGAGCGCCGTCGCCACCCCCAACGACAGCTGCCTGAGGGACGACAGGCGCGCCGTGAGACGGCCCACCCGGGCCTGCTGCCCAAGGTCGCCCCCGCCGTTTCGCCGCACCTGCTCCACCAGCGCGGTCAGCAGCGGCAGCGTGGACAGGAAACGCTCGGGCCCGCTGCGCTCCAGGGCCAGTTCGCCGGTGACCTGCCGCCAGCCGTCACCGGGGCGTCCGAGCAGGGCGTCCGGGGCGAGTTCGACGCCCTCCAGACGGCAGGAGTTGAAGGTGTGCTCACCGCTGAGCAGCCGGATCGGCTCGACGTGGACGCGGGGATCGCGCAGATCGACGAGGAACTGGCTCAGCCCGGCGTGCCGGTCCTCGGCGTCGTGGGTCCGGGCGAGCACGATCGCGTGGTCGTTGACGTGCGCACCGCCCGTCCACATCTTGGTGCCGGTCAGCCGCCAGCCGCCGTCGGTCCGCTCCGCGCGCGTCTGCACCGAGGCCAGGTCCGAGCCGCTGTCCCGCTCGCTCATCCCGATCGAGAAGAAGCACGTCCCGGCGGCGATCCGGGGCAGGAAGCGGTGGCGCTGCGCCTCGGTGCCGTGGCGCAGGATGGTGGGGCCGGCCTGCCGGTCGGCGACCCAGTGGGCCGAGACCGGGGCGCCGGCGGCCAGCAACTCCTCGATGACGACATACCGTTCGAGGTCGCTGCGCCCGCCGCCGCCGTACGCCCGCGGCAGCGTCATACCGACCCAGCCGCGCCGGGCCAGCCGGCGGGTGAACGCCGGGTCCCAGCCGGTCAGCCAGGAATCGGGCCGCCCGAGGACGGTGCCGGCGGCGCGTTCCGCGGTGAGGAAGTCGCGGACCTCCTGTCGCAACTGCCGGACGCTCGGGGGAAGGTGTACGGCCCTGAGGTCGAGGGCGGAGAAGGGCATGGGGTGCTCCTTGGGGAGTCCGTGGTGTGCGGTGGTGGTCAGGCGCCCGTGAAGCGCGGGCGGCGGCGCTCTCGGCGGGCCCGGACGCCCTCGCGGAAGTCGTCGGTGGTGGTCGTCACCGCCTGGGCGAGCCCCTCCCAGGTCAGCGCCTGCTCGACGGTGAGCTGCCCCTGCGCCAGGCCGCTCTTGGTCAGCCGGACCGCCAGCGGGGCCGCGGCGGCGATCTCGTCGGCCGTATCGAGCGCGGCCCGCAGCACCTGACCGGCGGGGAGCGCCTCGTGCACCATGCCGAGGGCGGCGGCCCGCGCCCCGCTGATCAGCCGCCCGGTCAGCAGCAGTTCCCGGGCCCGCGCCGGGCCGACGGCCTCGGCGAGCAGGGCGGTGGTGGCCATGCCCGGGTGCAGGCCGAGGTGGACGAACGGCGCGCCGAGCCGCGCCTCGGCCGCGGCGTACCGCAGGTCGCAGGCGAGGGCCAGGGCCAGTCCGGCGCCCACCGCATGGCCGTTGACGGCCGCGACGGTGGGGACGGGCAGGTCGCGGACGGCCAGCCAGGTCCGGTAGAAGTCCGACAGCCGGTCCCGGGCGTCGGGGAGGTCCTGGCCGTGCCGGTCGGCGAGTTCTCCCAGATCGGCGCCGGAGCAGAAGGCGGGGCCGGTGCCGGTGATCACCACGGCGCGCAGTTCGGGGGTCCGGCGCAGGGACCGCATCGCCTGCCGCCACTGCGCGGTCAGCCGCGCGGTCATCGGGTTGCGTGTGGCGGGGCGGGAGAAGGTGAGCACCGTGACGCCGTTCGGCCGGTGCTCGATACGCAGCGGTTCCCGGTCGCCGGGCGTCGTTCGTGCGTCCGGTGCCGTCGGTTCGTCCAGGGGCGGTTGCTCGTTCACGGGTCCTCGATTCGGTCCACGGGAGGGGGACGGGTGCGTGCGGGGTGCCGGTGGCTGACGGCTCGCCGCTCAGGCGGACGGCCGGTGGCCGATCTCGGCGAGGACCTCTTCGGTGTGCTCGCCCAGGTGCGGGCAGTGCCGGTGCACGCCGGCCGGTGTGGCGCCGAAGCGCACGGGCTGGCCGATGAGGCGGTAGCCGCCCTCGGTGGGGTGCTCGGCTTCCCGGAGCAGACCGCCTTCGGTGGCGTAGGCGCTGGTGGCGGCCTCGGCCAGGCTCAGCACCGGGGCGGCGGGGATCTGGGCCGCGGTGCAGAACTCCTGCCATTCCGCCGTCGTGTGGCGTTCCGTCAGCTCCCCGAGCAGGACGTAGAGCGCGTCGGCGTTGCGGGCGCGGGCGGCGTACGACGCGAAGCGAGGGTCGTCGGCCAGTTCCGGGCGGCCGACATGGGCGAAGAAGTCCCGCCAGTTGCGGTCGCTGTAGGGCAGCAGGCACATCCAGCCGTCCGCCGTGCGGGAGGCCGTCCGGCGGGGGCTGAGCGCCCGCGGGTAGCCGATCGGCCCGTCGGGCGGGGTGAGGGTCGCCGCCGCCAGATGTTCGACGAGGTTGAAGGCGAGCATGGTGTCGGCCATCGGCACCTCGATGTGCTGGCCCTGGCCGGTGCGGTCGCGGTGGTGCAGCGCGGCGAGCACCGACTGGACGATCACCAGGCCGCAGATCTTGTCGGCCAGCACCGTGGGCACGTAATAGGGGACGCCGCTGACCTGCTCGTTCAGCCACACCAGACCGGAGGCCGCCTGGACGACGTCGTCGTAGGCCGGGCGCCCGCCGAGGGCGGAATCGCTGCGGAAGCCCTGGGCGTTGAGGTAGACGAGGCCGGGGGCCGCTGCCGCCACGTCCTCGTAGGTCAGACCGAGGCGGCGCAGGGCCTGCGGGCGGACGTTGGTGAGGAAGACGTCGGCGGTCGCGAGCAGGGCGAGCAGCGCGTCGCGGCCGTCCGGGGCCTTGAGGTCGAGTACGACGCTGCGCTTGTTGCGGTTGAGGTTGAGGGTCATCACCCCCATGCCGGGGCTGCGGGTCGGCGGGTAGTGGCGGGTCAGATCGCCGGTCGGGGGCTCGACCTTGATCACGTCCGCCCCGAGGTCGCCGAGCTGCTGGGCCGCGTACGGGCCCATGATCACGCCGGCCAGCTCGACCACCCGCACGCCGTGCAGCGGGCCGACGCCGGCGTCCGCTTCCCGTCCTGTTGTCATGGCACGTCTCCGATCTCCCTCGGGACCGGCTTCGCACGCCGGGCCGTCGACGGTCAGTCAAATCCGCGGCGTCCGATATCGTCCAATACTTCCTACTGGCAGCACCCATATCCTGTGGCATATGGAACTGACCCAGCGCCTCCTTGAGCAGGTCGTCGTGCTGGCCGAGGAGCAGCACTTCGGCCGCGCCGCCGAACGGCTCACCATGCGGCAACCACCGCTCAGCCAGGCGATCCAACGACTGGAGCGCGGCCTCGGGGCCGCCCTGTTCGAACGGCTGCCGCGCGGTGTCCGGCTCACCCCGGCCGGCCGCGCGTTCGCCGAGGACGCCCGGCGGCTGCTCGAAGCGCAGGCCGCGGCCGTGGACCGGGCCCGGCGGATCGCCGGCGGGCACGAGGGCGAACTGCGGCTCGGCTTCATCAGCAGCCTCGGCTACGGCCTCCTGCCGCGCCTGCTGCGCCGCACCCGCGAGGAACTGCCCGGCCTCCGGCTGCACCTGGGACAACACCCCTCCGCGGAGCTGATCGACCTGCTCCGGGCCGGGGCCCTCGACCTCGCCCTGGTCCGGCTGCCCGTCACCGGCACGGAACGGCTGACCGTCCGGCGGATCGGCGTGGAACGGCTGGTGGTGGTCCTCCCCGAAGACCATCCGCTCACCGCCGCATCCCGCCTCGATCTGCGGGAACTCGCCGAGGAGCAGTTCGCGGTGCCCAAGCCGGGCGCGCTGCCCGCCCTCTCCGAACAGATCGCCCTCGCCTGCGCACAGGCCGGCTTCACCCCCAGGCCGGGCGGCCGGGCGGACGACCTGCCGGGGCTGCTCAGCCATGTCGCCGCCGGTCTGTGCCTGGCGCTCGCCCCCGAGCAGGTCCGCACCCTGGGCATCCCGGGCGTGGTCCACCGCCCCCTGCACGGCGACTCCCCCTACCTGGAGACCGCGGTCGCCGCCGTGCACCGCGCGGACGGCCCCGACGCCGCCGTACAGCAGGTCCTGAAGCTGATCGACGCCTGCCACCCGCCGGGCGGAACCGGGCCGGACAGCTGAGGTCAGCCGGCCTCGGCCGCACACCGGGGAAACGGGGCGGGGCCCGGCTCCTACCGGGTCCAGGGCGATGCCGTGCGGCTGCTCCGCGGGGCGCGGCCGCGGCGGGACCTCAGCTGTGGAAGGTGCGGAAATCCTCGTCCGTCAGCCTGTTCAGCCGCACGTGGACGACGCCGGTCTTCTCGATGTACGTGAAATCGTCCCTTCCGTCCCCGTCGACATCCGCGAACTGGATTTCCTCCGGAGGGGCCCCGGTGTCTTTCACGATCTCGCCGATGTCGAAGGCTTCGGTGCCCTCCTCGTAGCCCTTGTTGATCCAGGCCCGTGCGCCGCCTCCGGGTGTGAGGAGGATCTGGTCGGCCTTTCCGTCCCCGTTGATGTCGGCGTACATCAAGGGATGGGGTTTCGCGAGAGGCGAGGCGATCTGCTGGGGAGGGGACCACTCCAGGAGGAATTCCCGGCCGTTCTCGGACAGGCGGCCCTTGTTGTACCAGGCCCTCACCGTGCCGTCCGGCTCCACCAGCAGATAGTCGACCTTCTTGTCGCCGTTGAGATCGGCGAACTGGATCTGCGTACCTTTCCCGATGTCCAGCTTCTCTCCGGTGGAGCCGTGCGTGAACACGTCGGCGACACCGTCGTACCGCCGCATACACATCCGTGCGCCTTCGGGATTGTCCTCGATCCAGGTGTGGACGGTGAGTCCGCCGGTCCGATCGGTCACCAGGCAGTCGGGCCAACCGTCGCCGTCGATATCGCCGAAGCGCAACGCCTCGCCCCTCGCTCCGGGATCAGGGGTGTACGAGTTCCGCCCCTTCTCGCCGAAGAGCAGAAGGTCGTTCTTGACACCGCCGTTCCACCAGAACTGGAAACGCTGGCATGCGTCGACCGTCACATAATCGGCTTTGCTCTCGTTGATGTCGACCAACCAGAACGCGTTCGTGGCCGGGAATTTCTCCGGCGTGCCGCCGCTGCCCCGCGCCGCCGGACCCGGCGCGCCCGCATCGGTCTTCCCGGCAGCGGGCGCCTTGCCGCCGGGTGCCCCGCAGTCGGGTGCCGTGCTCCCGGAGGCGGTGGCGTCGGGCCGGGTGCTCCCGGACGTATCGGCGGCGGAGGTCCACGGCAGGGGAGCGAGGAGCAGCACCGGGACGGCGACCGCCACGGCGGCGGCCGAGGCGACGGCGATCGTCCGGCGCCGCCGCTTCCGATCGGGCACCGCGGCGCCCGCGGAATCCCACGGCGCGGGCGGCGGCGGGAACGGCCGCGGCGCCCCGGGGCCGGACGCGGGCGGTTCGTGCGGCGTGGCCAGCAGGAGCCGGCGCAGCGCGGTGAACGTCCGGTGCCGGGGCGAATCGGCCTTGAGGATGCTGGAGTGATCACCGGGCAGCGCGGAACTGTCGGGGAAGACCGACTGCGCCGAGGCACGGGACACCACGCCGTCGCTCTCGCCCGCGTACACCGTCACCGGAATGGGGCAGGTCCGCTCGGTGACCGCGGTGGCGTGCACGACATCGCGCAGGACCGTGCGCAGCGTCGCGCTGACCTGATCGCTGAGCGGGCGCAGATCCTTCTCCTGCGGATGGCGCAGGCCCAGCGCGCGCCGGCGCAGCGAGAGGAACAGCTCGGAACCGTTGCTCGGGCAGGCGATCATGACCAGCCGCTGGATCCGCGCCAGCTCGGCGCCCCTGCCGTCCTGGAGCATCCGGGCCAGGTAGCGCTGGGCGACCAGCCCTCCCTGGCTGTGGGTGACCAGCATCAGCTTGTCGAATGCGCCGGCTTCGGTGGCCAGATACTCCTTCAGGCTGTCGGCCACGGTTTCGATCGACGGAAGAACCCGCAGCGGATGGACCGGAAACAGGCCGGTGGCGTATTCGAATGCCAGCGGCGCGACGAAATCGAGGTCCCGGTCCGCGGCGATCAATCTGCGCAACGGCTCCCACACCTGCGGCCCGGACATGATTCCGTGGACCATCACCAGTCCCAGCCGGCTGTCCCCCACGAGGCCAACCCCTTCCCCTCGCCGATGGAAGGCTCACCCTAATCCGCTCCCTCAAGCGCCACACCGGGTGAACTGCCGTACATACAGGGATTGTTGGCCGGGAATGCACAGTCCTTACGGCTGCCGGCGCCGCCCCGGTAGGTGCGAGGTCCGGGGCGGCAGCTCGGTGAATTCCGCCTCTCACCTCGCTCTTCCGTGTGCCGGCGACGGTCACGCGTTCCCGAGAAGCGTGTGCAGCGCCTGCCGCAGGACGTCCTCCGGACCGTCCGAGCCACGGCGTCTCAACTCCTCGTACACCGGCGCGACTTCGTCGTCCCCTGGCGTCCGTGGTTCCAGCTGGGCGGCTTGGCGGGTCAGCGCGCTTCCGATCACGAGGTTGGTCGCCGCGTACGCGGTCCACAGCGGCGTGGCCGCGTCCGGCTCGCCGAGTCGCGCGGAGAGCCCTTCCGAGAACGCGAGATAGGCCGGCCCGCGCGGCGGGCGCGCGGCGATGACCCGGACGGCCCACGGGTGCGCGAGGAGGTGGCGGTACAGCGCCAGCAGGATCTCCGCCGCCTCCTCTTCGCGGACGGCGCGTTGCACCGCGGCATCGTGTGCCAGGGCATGGTCGAGCGCCAGGTCGAGTGCGTCGGCCAGGCCGTTGACGCGCGAGTAGAGACTCGCCGGCGCCGTCCCCAGGGCCTGCGCCAGGCCGCGGAGCGACAGCCCGTCGAACCCCGAAGCGTCCAGGATGCCCACGGCCGCGCGTGCGATGGCGTCCGGGTCGAGAGCCCGGACGCGCCGCACGGGTTTGACGCGTTCCCAGTAACTCATGGCCCTCCTTAATCGACCCTTAAGCGATCGCTGTTAGTTTAGGCCCGTGATTGACGCAACCCTGCTCCCGATCAGCGACGGCCTCCGCACACTCCGCCCCCTGTCCGTGCACGACGCCGAGCGGTACGCCGCCGGAACCCGGGATCCGCTCGTGCGGAAGTACGGACACCTGCCGGAACCGGAGTACACGCCCGAGACCGTGGCCCGCCTCGCCGCCGACGTCGTCCCGCGAGGCCTCCGGACCGGAGACCTCGCCGTGCTCGGCATCGCCGACGAGGCGGACGCCTTCCTCGGCAGCCTGGTGCTCTTCGATGTCACCGACACGACCGCCGAAGTCGGATTCTGGCTCCATCCGGACGCGCGGGGCCGGGGCCACTCGGCCGCGGCGCTGGAACTCGCCGCGGCGCTGGCGGCCCGCAGCGGCCTCGGCGAACTGACGGCACGCACCGCGACCGGCAATCTCTCGTCCCAGCGCTGTCTGGAGCGCAGCGGATTCCACCGGACCGGGGTCGACGTCGACCGCACGCCCTCCGGCGCACGCGTGGAACTGGCGCACTACCGGCGGCAGCTGGAGTGAGGTCAACGGCCGCTGTCGGCGCGGGCGCGGCGCCAGGCGGCGTCGGCCAGCAGGCGCAGGCCGTTGAGGCCGACGATGACGGTGGATCCCTCGTGGCCGGCGACGCCCAGCGGGAGCGGCAGGGTGCCGATCAGGTCCCAGAGCACCAATCCGGTGATGAACACCGAGGCGATGACGAGGTTCTGCACCACCAGACGGCGGGCCCGCCGGGAGAGGGCCACGACCGCGGGGACGGTGGCGAGTTCATCGCGGACGACGACCGCGTCGGCGGTCTCCAGGGCGAGGTCGGAACCGGCCCGGCCCATGGCGATGCCGGAGTGGGCGGCGGCCAGCGCGGGAGCGTCGTTGACGCCGTCGCCCACCACGAGGACCTTGCGCCCGGCCCGCTCCAGCTCGTTGACGGCCGCGACCTTGTCCTGGGGCAGCAGCCCCGCGCGGACGTCGGTGATGCCGGCCTCGTCGGCGAGGCGGGCGGCGGCGCGCGGGTTGTCGCCGGTGAGCAGCACCGGCGCGGCCTCGGTCAGGGCGGTGAGGGCGGCGACGGTGGCGGCGACCTCGGCCCGCAGCCGGTCGGCGATCCCCAACACCCCGACCGGTACGCCGTCGACCTCGACCAGGACGGCGGTGCGGCCCGCGTCCTCCAGCCGGGCGGCGACGGCCGCGGCCGGATGACCGGTGCGGCCGTGCAGCAGCCGGGCCGGGCTGCCGACCGCGACGGCCCTGCCGCCCACGGTGGCCGTCACGCCGGAGCCGGGGGCGGAGGTGAAGTCCTCCGCGGCGGGGAGATCCAGGCCGCGGGCGCGGGCGGCGTCGACGACGGCGCGGGCCAGCGGGTGCTCGCTGGGGTGCTCGGCCGCCGCCGCGAGGGTCAGCAGCTCCTCCTCGCCCAGCTCGGATGCGGCGAGCGGACGGATGTCCGTGACGCGCGGGGTGCCCTCGGTCAGGGTGCCGGTCTTGTCCAGCGCCACCGCGTCGATCCGGCCCAGCTGTTCCATCACCACGGCGGACTTGACCAGGACGCCGTGGCGTCCCGCGGTGGCGATGGCGGAGAGCAGCGGGGGCATGGTGGCCAGCACCACCGCGCACGGCGAGGCGACGATCATGAAGGTCATGGCCCGTAGCAGCGTCGGCTGGAGCGCCGCGCCGAACAGCAGCGGCAGCGCGAACAGCGCGACGGTGGCGGTCACCATCCCGATCGAGTACCGCTGCTCGACCTTCTCGATGAAGAGCTGGGTGGGCGCCTTGGTCCCGGAGGCCTCCTCGACCATGGCCACGATCCGGGCGATCACCGAGTCCGACGGATCGCGTTCGACCTTGACGCGCAGGGCGCCGGTGCCGTTGAGGGTGCCGGCGAAGACCTCGTCCCCGGCCTCCTTGGCGACCGGCAGGGGCTCGCCGGTGATGGTGGCCTGGTCCACCTCGCTCGCGCCGTCCAGGACCCGGCCGTCGGCACCGATCCGTTCGCCGGGCCGCACCAGGACGGTGTCGCCCACCGCGAGCCGCCCGGTCGGCACCGTCTCCTCGGTGCCGTCGTCGGCGAGCCGGGTGGCCGTGGCGGGGGCGAGGTCGAGCAGCCCGCGCACGGAGTCGGCGGTGCGGGCGGTGGCGACCGCCTCCAGCGCGCCGGACGTGGCGAAGATGACGATCAGCAGCGCGCCGTCCAGCACCTGCCCGATCGCGGCGGCACCGAGCGCGGCCACCACCATCAGCAGGTCCACGTCGAGGGTCTTCTCCCGCAGCGCCTGGAGCCCGGCCCACCCCGGCTCCCAGCCGCCGCAGACATAGGTCAGCGCGTACAGCGGCCCCCACGCCCAGGCCGGGGCGCCGAGCAGCTGCAGCGGCAGCGCGATCAGGAACAGCACCAGCGCGGCGGCCGCCCATCGCGCCTCGGGCAGGGCGAAGATCCGGGTGCGGCGCCGGGGCGGCACGGCTTGACGGACGGCGTCCGGCCCCGGGGGCCGGTGGGTGAGGGTCGAGGTCATCGCAGCGGAGATCCTTCGGGTCGCATGCGGGATACGGGGAACGGGCCCGGTCCCACCACCGTACAGGAACAAATGAACATTGATTCATATGTTGGTCCGGGTCGTTACGATGAATCCATGGGTCATGGAGCCGCTCCCGCGAACAACGCCGTCCCGCGCACCCGCCTGGACGCGGACAACGCCGCCAAGGTGGCCACCACGCTCCAGGCCCTGGCCACCCCCTCCCGCCTGCTGATCCTCGCCCGCCTGCGCGAGGGCCCGCTGCCCGCCACGGAGCTTGCCGCCGAGGTCGGCATGGAACAGTCCGCCTGCTCCCACCAGCTCCGCCTGCTGCGCAACCTCGGCCTGGTCACCGGCACCCGCAACGGCCGCTCCGTCGTCTACGCCCTCTACGACAACCACGTCGCCGAACTCCTCGACCAGGCGCTCTACCACGTCGAACACCTGCAACTCGGCCTCACCGACGCCACACCCCGCACGCCCGCCGGCGGCGAGCGGAAAGCCACCACGGCGGGCTGAGGGCGCGGACCGCACCTCGCGCGGCGCCATGTCACACCCCGCCGCCCTGCCCTGTCCCCTCCGGTGACGAGGAGTCCCACCCCGGGACTCCCACCTCGGAGGCGATTTCCATGGCCCGTATTTCACTCGACCCGCCGCGCACCCTGCTGTACCGGATCAGCGCGTGGTACTCCCGGCGTACCTTC
Source organism: Streptomyces sp. NPDC000404 (assembly GCF_040300365.1). Taxonomy (NCBI): domain Bacteria; kingdom Bacillati; phylum Actinomycetota; class Actinomycetes; order Kitasatosporales; family Streptomycetaceae; genus Streptomyces; species Streptomyces sp. NPDC000404. The sequence goes on from NZ_JBEPDN010000019.1 coordinate 53,550, forward strand.
GGCGCGGTTCTCGATCCGGCCCGCGCGATGGCCCATCACCGCAAGGTGATGCTGACCGATATGCGCTTCGAGCTGTCCGTCGCCCGGTGGAAGACGCTGGACCCTCAGCTCAAGCTGCTCGCCGTGATGGCCCCCGCGCATCTGATCGGCTGCTCCTGGTGCACCGACTTCGGCTACTGGGAGGCCCACAACAACGGCATGCCGCGCGAGAAGCTGCACGCCGTACCGGACTGGCGCAACCGCCGTGAGGCGTTCACCGCGCTGGAACTGGACGTCCTGGAGTACGCCGAGGCGATGACCGCGACCCCGCCGGCCGTCACCGACGCACTGACGGCCCGGCTGATCGGGCAGCTCGGCGAGCCGGCGTTCGTCGAACTCACCGCGATGGTCGCCGTGGAGAACCTGCGCTCCCGGATGAACAGCGCCTTCGGCCTCACCGGGCAGGGCTTCTCGGACCGCTGCGAGGTACCGTCGCGTGCGTGAGCGCGCTTGAACTCTTCGAGGAACACCGGCCGGTGCTGTTCGGCATCGCCTACCGGATGCTGAGCAGTGCCGCCGATGCCGAGGACATCGTCCAGGACGCCTGGCTCAAATGGAGCGCCGTGGACGTCGACGCGGTGGAGCACCCCCGCGCATACCTGTGCCGGATCGTCACCAACCTCGCGATCAACCGCGCACAGTCGGCCGCCGTCCGACGCGAGTCGTATGTGGGCCCGTGGCTGCCGGAGCCGCTGGTGACCGCGCCGGACGCCGGCGCCGGGGTCGAGCAGGCGGAGGCGGTCTCGCTGGCGATGCTGGTGGTGCTGGAGGCGCTCTCCCCGCTGGAGCGGGCGGTGTTCGTCCTCAAGGAGGTGTTCGGCTTCGGCCACCCGGAGATCGCCGGGATGCTGGAGCGCTCCGAGGCCTCGGTACGTCAGGTCGCCAGCAGGGCCCGCCGCCATGTGCAGGCCCGGCGGCCCCGCTACGACGCGCCCGCCGACGTACGGCGCAAGGTCACCGACGAGTTCCTGGCCGCCTGCCTCGGCGGGGACCTCAACCGGATGATGGCGTTGCTCGCCCCCGATGTGACGGTCTGGACCGACGGCGGCGGGAAGATCCGGGCCGCGCTGCGCCCGCTCTTCGGCGCCGACAAGGTCTCCCGCTGGATCCTCGGCGTCCTCTCCACCCCGCTCCCGGCCGCCGGCGCCCACCGGGTGCTGGTCAACGGCCTGCCCGGCCACCTCTTCACCTCGGGCGCCCAGCCCGACTCGGTGGCCTGCTGCGACGTCACGGAGGACGGCACCATCAGCGCCATCCGGCTGATCCGCAACCCCGACAAGCTCCTCCGCGTCCGGCTCGCCGGCTGACCCGGAGCTACGGACGGGCCGTCGCCGTGATCCGCACCGTGGCCCCGGGGGCTGCCGCCGGGAGCCGCACCCGGGCCGTGCCGCGGCCGTCGTTCACCACCACCGCCGGGCCCGCGCCGCTGACGGCGATCCGCGCCCCGTCGGGAAAGGCCGTGGCGGGGAGGGCCAGCTGGGTCCAGGCGCGCCGGGTGGTGCGGGTGGCGGTCAGGGTGAGGGTGTACGTCCGGGTGCCCGGGGCGTAGGACTCGGCGGCCGGGATACCGGCCACGGCCGGTGCGTACGGGGCGAAGGCGGGCTGCTTGCCGGGGGCGGGGCTGCCGTCGGTGTCGTAGGCGCAGTAGCCGCCGCCGTCGCGGGCGCGGCAGTCGTACCACAGTGCCCAGCCCGCGGCGAAGCGGTCCATGGAGGCCACCTGACGCCGGAACAGTTCCGCGTTGCCGGGGGTGACGGCCTGCGGCGGGCCCCATTCGCCGACCAGTACCGGCAGCCGGTGGGCGGTGGGGTAGGCGCCGACGGCGGCCTCGTAGTTCTCGACGAAGCGGCTCCCGGTGTCCCAGTCGGCACCCGATTCGACGGCCGTGTCGTAGTAGTGCGGGGCGTACCCGAGCCGGTCCGCGCCGGGCCGGGGGTCGGTGAAGGAGGGCAGGCTGGTGGGTACGCCCTCGCCGACCAGGACGGTGGGCTCGACGAAGAGCCAGGCGTCGGGGTCGGCGGAGCGGACGGCGCCGATCAGCCGCCGGTACATCGCGGCCAGCCGTCCGCGCTCCAGGGCGGCGGAGGCCTCGATCCGGTCGCCGGGGTCGGCCGGGTCGCCGGGGACCGGCCCGAAGGGCTCGTTGAACAGGTCGTAGCCCAGCAGGGAACGGTGTCCGCGCAGCGTGGCCGCGACCTTGGCGTAGGCGGCGTTCTGGGCGGCGCGCAGATCGCCGTCGTCGTACAGATGCGTGAAGGCGGCCTGTACGGCGGGCTGGAAGTAGTCGGCGAACCAGTCGTCCGGGTCGGGCTCGAAGGGAAGTCCGTCGGTGCGGGTGGCCCAGGCGGGGATGCCGCCGTGGCCGAACGCCGGGCCGTAGACGTCCTGGTGCCAGTCGACGAGGACCTGCACCCCGTGGCGGTCGGCCCAGCTCAGGACCCGCCCGAGGTAGGCCAGATAGTCCGTGTCGTAGCGGCCGCGCCGCGGCTCCAGCCGTTCCCATTGGACGGTGAACCGCAGCAGCCCGAACCCGTCGCCCGCCAGCCGGGCGATGTCCTCCTCGGTCACCGTCTCGTTCTTGCCGAGGTTGAGGCCGCGCAGCCGCAGCACCCGGCCGTGCCGGTCGGCGAGGTACGTACGGCCGTCGGGCGCGGTGACGGTACCGGCGGGGACGGGCCGGCCGGCGCTCGGGACCTCGGGTACGGCCGCCGGACCGGGCCCGGAGACGGCCCGCGCGGCCGCCGCCGGGCCCGTCTCGGGGACGGCGCAGAGCAGGGCCAGCCCGAGGGCCAGGACCGCGGTGGTACGGCGCAGACGCATAACGAACTCCCGATGGCAGGAAATTGACGACGCATCAGTTCGAAGAGCCGGGCGTTACCTACCCCGGGACGCCGTCAGCTACCACCGGAACCGCGCGGCACCCCGCGGGCGTCGCCGGTACCGGACAGCGGCGCATCCCGCCTCTGGCGGGGTGCGCCGGACACGCGACACGAACCGCTTCTCTTCCGCCGGCCACGGGCCGGGACCGTTCGGCAACCCGCATCCCCCGAAGGGGCTTTCATGCGCAATCTTTCACGTCCGGGAACGATCGGCGCCGCACTGCTCGCCCTCTGTCTATCCGCCGGTCCGGCCTCCGCGACGCCGGGCGGGCCCGGGGTCACCGCGAAGGACATCGCCCGGATCACCGTCGGCGACACGGACCACATCCTGCGCGAGATCACCGTTCCGCCAGGTCAGGGCACGGGATGGCACTATCACGACGGCACCCTCTACGGCCGCGTCGAGCAGGGCACGCTGAGCCATTTCGATGCCACCTGCGCCTCGGACGGCGTGTACCCGAAGGGCAGCTCGATCGAGGAACCGGCGGGCGCCGGTCATGTGCACGTCGGGGAGAACCGCGGCACCACGGACGTCGTCCTCACGGTCTTGTACGTGCTGCCGCACGGGGCACCCTTCTCGCAGGACGCGCCCAACCCGGGGTGCCCCTTCGGGTAGCCGCCCAGGGAGTGCGACGACGGAATCCGGCCGGGCCCTCGTCCGCATGCGGTGGCACGGTGACGAACGCCCGGCCGGGGCCGGTCAGTTGTGCGCGATGAAGTCGGTGACCAGGCGGTTGAACTCGTCGGCGTGCTCGATCATGGCCCAGTGGCCGCAGTGGTTGAGCAGCACCAGCCGGCTGTGCGGGATGTTCGCCAGCAGATGGAGCGAGGTCTCGTACGGGACGACGCGGTCGTCGCGGCCGTGGATGAGCAGCGTCGGCACCTCGATGCCGGGGAGCAGCTTCGGGTCGGCCCACTTCGGCAGCGGTGCGCCCTTGGGCAGTCCCGCCACGTAGTTGCGCAGGTGCTCCGGGCGGGCGAGCGCGGCCTCGGAACGGGCCTTGCACAGCTCGGGGGTCGCGAACCGCTCCTTGTCGTAGACCATGATCTCGACGAGGCGGCGCATGTTCTCGGGGCCGGCGTCGTGGTAGGCCTCGATGAGCACCTTGAGGCCCTCCGAGGGGCCGCCGCCGGGGCCGAAGAGAGTGGGCGCCGTGCCGACCGGCGGGCCCATGGTGACCAGGTGCGAGATGCGGTCGGGGTGTTCGGTGGCGAGCCGCAGGGAGGTCTGGCCGCCCATCGAGTTGCCGACGAACGCGGCCTTGCCGATGCCCAGGGCGTCGAGGAAGGCGATGGCCGTCCCGACATGGTCGAGCCGGTCGACGGTGGCGGGATCCGACTCGCCCCAGCCGGGCATGTCGACGGCGTACACATGGAAGTGCTCGGCCAGCGCCTCGATGTTGCCGGAGAAGTTGCTCCAGCCGGTGGCGCCGGGACCGCTGCCGTGCAGCAGGACGACGGGGTGGCCGGAACCCGCCTCGTAGTAGCGGAGGTGGAAGCCGCCGGCCCGGACGGTGCGGGCGATGTCCTGGGGGTCGAGGGTCATCGGTGGTCCTCTCCATGGGGGTGGGGGGCGGCGGCGAGGAGTTCGGCCACGGCGCCCGGGGGGCGGTGGCCCCAGCTGTGCAGGTGGTCGAGCGTCCGTACCTGCCAGGTCTCGTCGTCGATGATCAGCCCGCCCCAGCCGTACTCGATGCTGAAGCCGGAGGGCGTGAAGACGTAGAAGCTGAACATGTGGTCGTTGGGGTGCATGCCGAGCGTCATCTCGAAGGGCTGCCCGGCGTCCATGCAGCGGTCGTAGGCGGCGCCGACGTCGCGGAGGTCACCGACCTCGACCATGAAGTGGTGGGTGGCCTTCGGGGACGGCATGTCGCCGAAGGCGACGGTGTGGTGGCGGCCGTTGCAGTGCAGGAAGATCAGGTCGGCGACGACGCCCGGGGCCACCTCCTCGACGACGGTGTCGCTGATCTTGAAGCCGAGCAGATCGAGGTAGAAGGCCAGGTAGGTCTCGCGCGGCACGCCGTGGGTCATGAGGACCTGGTGGCCCGCGCCGCCGGCGCCGGTCACGAAGGCGCCGAGCAGCTTCGTGGACGTGAAGGGTGTGGCGGCGTCGGCCAGGCCGGTGACCAGTTCGATGCGGTTGCCCATCGGGTCGGTGGTGAGGAAGATCCGGTCCACCTTGCGGGCGGCGGCCAGCGCGGCGTCGCCCTCGGTGACCTCGACACCGGCCGCGCGGACCTTCGCCACCAGGGCGTCCAGCGCTTGCGCGTCCGCGACCTCGTAGCCGCTGGCCACCAGGTCGTCGGCCGGGCCCTCGGTGACGATCCAGCGGTGGGCCTTCCGGTCGGTGCGCAGGGTCAGGCCGCCTGGGGTCCGCTCGCCGAGCTGCATACCGAGCAGTTCGGTGCCGAAGCGTTCCCAGTCGGCGGCGTTGCTGACTTCGTAGACGACGTAACCGAGTTCTCTCACCCCGGTCATATGGCTGCTCCTTGCCGTGCTGTCGTGCTCGTCCTTGGCGTGCGTGTGCTGCTCATGCGGGTACGGCCAGGCCGTCGATGTCGGAGGCGGCGACGAACTTGTCCGGGCGCACCGCGACGGCGCGCGCGCCGTGGCCGCGCAGCCACGGGAGCAGGACCTCGTCGAGGTCCACGAGTTCGTCGGGCCCGCGGGTGTGGGCCGACTTCGGGCGCACCGCGAGGTAGCGGGCGCCGAGCGCGTCCCAGGCGGCCTTCTCCTCGGGCGTCAGCAGCGTCGCGGGGTCGGTGTCGTCGGCGAGCAGGACGAAGCCGCGGCCCAAGAGGTCGTCCAGGCGGGACATCCGGCCCGCGGTGTTGCCGACGACCGGCTGTGGCACCATCCGGCCGACGATGCCGCTGCCGTCCACCGGGCCCCGCAGCCAGCCGCCGCGGAGCCGGGGCTCGGCGTTGAGCGGCGGTTCGACGCCGGTGACCTCCTGCTTGACGACCTGGCCGAGGGAGACCGCGAGTTCGGTGAAGAACGCGGCGCTCGGGCGGCGCTCCGCCTCGTAGGTGTCGAGCCAACTCGCGGGCAGCTCGCCCTTGATGACGCGGGCGAGCTTCCAGCCGAGGTCGTGGGCGTCGCGGATGCCGGTCTGCATACCGGCCCCGGCCCACGGCGGCATCAGATGGGCGGCGTCCCCGGCGAGGAAGACCCGGTCCGCGCGCCAGGTGTCGGCCATGCGGACGTGGTGCCGGTAGAAGGCGTGCTGGTGGATCTCGACGTCGTCCGGTGTGACGCCGAGGGCTTCGAGCAGCGGCCACACCTCGGCGCTCGTGGGGTAGTCGGCCGGGGTCTCGTCGGGCAGGAGCGGGATCTCCCAGCGGTGGTTGCCGGCGGAGAGCGCGATGTCGACGACCGGGCGCTTCTTGTCGGACCAGAAGGTCAGCGTGTCGCGGTGGGGCCACCAGCGCTTGACCCGGCAGTCGATGACCACCCAGGTGACATCGCCGGTCTCGCCGAGGAGTTGGCAGCCGATCCGGCCGCGGGTCGCGCTGCTGCCGCCGTCGGCGCCGATCGCGTACCGGGCGCGGACGGTGCGCCGCTCGCCGGTCGCGGTGTCCGCGGCGGTGACCGTGACGCCGTCGGCGTCCTGGGCGAGGCCGGTGACCTCCGCGCCGTAGTGCACGGTGAGGCGGTCGCCGTACTCCTCGGCGGCGGCGCGCAGTTCGGCCTCCATGGCCGGCTGGTAGATGTTGAAGGCGCGGGCGCGGCAGCCGAGGACCGACCGCGGCCGGTCCACGCGCATGAGCTGTGTGCCGTCGTAGGTGATCCAGCGCAGCGCGCGCTGGGGTTCGATCTTCTTCTCGACCCGTTCGTCGATGCCGAGGTCCTGGAAGATCCGCATCGTCCAGTCGTCGACCGTCACGGCCCGGGCCCGGGGATAGAGGTCCTGGTCCCGTTCGAGGGCCACGGCGGACACCCCGTTCCTGGCGAGGGTGAGAGCGGCGATCACTCCGGTCGGGCCGTACCCGACGAGGGCGACATCCGCGTCGTAGCTGTGGGTCATGCGATGACTCCGTCGTCCCATCCGCAGCACTGCGGAAGTGTTGGACCGATCGGTCCATTAGTTGTGAGGCTAACAGCGCGCTTCGGCCGTGTGTCAAGGGTTGCGGTGCGGAAAAAGAGGGTGCGGGCGGCGGCCGAAGACGGCCTCGGCGTACGGGACTTCGGGCCGCGCCCGGTGCGTGCGGGGGCGGCCCGTAAACTTCGGCGAATGCAGAATTCCGCGCGGCAGGCGCACTCCGTGAACCGGCGCGGCCGGCGGTCACGACAGGAGATCCTCGACGCGACGGCCCGGGTGATGGCCGCGCGCGGATACGCGGGCACCTCGATGTCCGCGCTGGTCAAGGAGTCAGGGCTGCCGAAGAGCGCCTTCTACCACCACTTCGACTCCAAGGCGGGCCTGCTCGCCGCCGTCATGGAGCGAGGGGCCCACGAGTTCTTCGACGCCATGCGCGAGGCGCACCGCGACCCGCCGCAGGGCGGCACGCCGCGCGAGCGCCTCGGCTGGTACCTGCAGCGGGCCGGCGAGGTGCTGGAGCACCGCGAGGACTTCCTGCGGCTGCTGCTGGTCCTGGTGATGAGCCATGAGGCGGCCGAGGCACCGGAGGCGCTGCGGACCGTGATCACCATCCGCGACGAGGGGCGCGCCTACATGCGCCGGATGATCCGCTCGGCGTTCCTCGGCGAGGGCGCGGAGACCGCGGACCGGGTCGCGGACGCGCTGGCCCACTTCGGCATGGCCGGTTTCGACGGCGCCTTCGTCTCCCTCCAGTCCGAGGACGGCAAGCCCATCGCGGCGTACATGCGCGAACTCACGGACGCCGTGGCGGCGCTCGGCGAGGCGCTGACCGGGCCCCGCTGACCGCCGCCCGCGCCCCCGGCCCCGGCGGGAGCGGCGTCAGGCGGGCCGCCCGTCGTCCGCGAGCGTGAGGGCGATGTCGGTGATCATGTCCTCCTGACCGCCCACCAGACGCCGCCGCCCGCACTCCATGAGGACGGCGCGGACGTCGACCCCGTACCGCGCCGACGCCGCCTCGGCGTGGCGGAGGAACGACGAGTAGACGCCCGCGTACCCGAGGGTGAGGGTCTCGCGGTCGACGCGCACCGGGCGGTCCTGGAGCGGCCGGACGAGGTCGTCGGCGGCGTCCTGGAGCCGGAACAGATCGCAGCCGTGGGTGAAGCCCGACAGGTTCGCGACCGCGACGAACGCCTCGATCGGGCAGTTGCCGGCGCCCGCCCCGTGCCCGGCCAGCGAGGCGTCGACGCGGCGGACGCCGTTCTCGACGGCGACGACGGAGTTGGCGACCGACAGCGACAGGTTCTCGTGGGCGTGGATGCCGATCTCGGTCCCGGCGTCCAGCACGTCCCGGTAGGCACGGACGCGGGCGACCACGTCGGGCATGGTGAGCCGGCCGCCGGAGTCGGTGACGTAGACGCAGTGCGCGCCGTAGGACTCCATCAGCTTCGCCTGCCGGGCCAGCTCCTTCGGCGGCGCCATGTGGGAGAGCATCAGGAACCCGGAGACGTCCATGCCGAGTTCGCGCGCGGCGGCGATGTGCTGCGCGGAGATGTCCGCCTCGGTGCAGTGCGTGGCGACGCGGACGGAGCGGACCCCGAGGTCGTAGGCGCGCTTCAGCTCGTGCACGGTGCCGACGCCGGGCAGCAGCAGCGTGGTCAGGCGGGCGCGGCGCGGCACGGAGGCCGCGGCCTCGATCCACTCCCAGTCGGTGTGCGAGCCGGGGCCGTAGGTGACCGAGCCGCCGGCGAGGCCGTCGCCGTGGGCGACCTCGATCGCGTCGACGCCCGCCGCGTCGAGCGCGGTGACGATGCGCCGGACGTCGTCCGGGGTGATCCGGTGGCGTACGGCGTGCATGCCGTCGCGCAGGGTGACGTCCTGAACGAAGATCGGGGTGCCCATCAGCGGTCTGCCTTCCCTGCTGCGATGCGCTCCGCGACCCGGAGCGCCGCGGAGGTCATGATGTCGAGGTTCCCGGCGTAGGCGGGGAGGTAGTGCGCGGCGCCCTCGACCTCCAGGAAGACCGACACCTGGTGGGTGGGCCGGGCGCCGCCGCCGGCTGCCGCGTCGGCCAGCAGCGTGCCGACCGGCTGGTCGCCGGGGATCTCGGTGATCTGCACCCGCTGCTTGAGCCGGTAGCCGGGGACGTAGGCGGCGACCTCGGCGGCCATCTGCTCGACCGACCGCCGGATCTCCTCCCGGACGTCCGGATCCGGGGCCGTGACCAGGCAGAAGACCGTGTCCCGCATCATCAGCGGCGGCTCGGCGGGGTTGAGGACGATGATCGCCTTGCCCCGGCGGGCGCCGCCGACCTGCTCGATGGCGGCGGAGGTGGTCTCGGTGAACTCGTCGATGTTGGCGCGGGTGCCGGGGCCCGCCGACTTCGAGGCGATCGACGCGACGATCTCCGCGTACGCCACCGGGACGACCCGGCTGACCGCGGCGACGACCGGGATGGTGGCCTGGCCGCCGCAGGTGACCATGTTGAGGTCGGGGGCGCCGAGATGCTCGTCGAGGTTGACGGCGGGCACGACGTAGGGCCCGATGGCGGCCGGGGTGAGGTCGATCAGGCGCTTGCCCAGCGGGATCAGCCGGGCGGCGTTCGCCCGGTGCGCCTTGGCGGAGGTCGCGTCGAAGACGATGCCGATCTCGTCGAAGCCGGGCAGCGCGATCAGCCCGTCGACGCCCTCGTGGGTGACCGGGACGCCGAGCCGGGCGGCGCGGGCCAGACCGTCGGAGGCCGGGTCGATGCCGACCATGGCGGCCGTCTCCAGGTGCTCCGCGCCGCGCAGCGTCTTGATCATCAGATCGGTGCCGATGTTGCCGGAGCCGATGATCGCGACCTTCGTCCTGCTCATGACGGCTCTCCCTCGCCGAAGTGGACCGTGACGCAGCCGAAGCCGGACAGCTCGGCGGTGACGCTGTCGCCGGGGGACACCGCGTACATCGGGCCGAGCGCACCGGACAGCACGACCTGGCCCGCGCGCAGCGGTTCGCCCAGCTCACGGGCGGTGCGGGCCAGCCAGCCGAGGGCCTCGACCGGGTCGCCGAGGCAGGCGGCGCCGGTTCCGGCGGAGACCTCGGTGCCGTTCACGCGCAGCGTCATCCGGGTGTCCACCGGCTCGGCCTCGGCGAGGGTGCGCCGGTCGGTCCCGAGCACATAGGCGCCCGCGGATGCGTTGTCGGCCACCGTGTCGCCGAAGCTGATGTCCCAGCCGGCGATCCGGCTTCCGCAGACCTCCAGCGCGGCGACGCCGTACCCGATCGCGTCGCGGACCTGCGCGGTGTCGAGGGGGCCGGTGGCCAGATCGGCGGCGAGCACGAACGCGACCTCCGCCTCCACACGGGGCTGCAGCACCCGTCCGGCAGGGATCGTGCCGCCGTCCGGATGGGCCATGTCGTCGAGGAGGACGCCGAAGTCGGGCCGGTCGACGCCGAGCTGCCGCTGCACGGACGCGGAGGTCAGGCCGATCTTCCGGCCGGTGATGTGGGCGCCCCGGGCCAGGCGCCGCGCGGTGAGTTCGGCCTGCACGGCGTAGGCGGCGGCCAGATCGTCCCGGCCGATCAGATCGCGTACCGGCGCGCAGGGCACGCCGGACGCCGCGGCGCCGGCGAGCCGCGCGGCCGCGGCGGCGATGGCGGAGGGGCTCGCGGAGGCGAGCGGTGGATTCGCAGTCACGGCATCACCTTGGGTCCGCCGCCCGGCGCGGACCAGCCTTTCGTCTCGCTCAGCGATACGCGGCGGCTACGGTGGACGCATGACGGAAGCCCCTCGCCCCGAAGCCGCCGGTCTCGACACCGTGCTCGGCAAAGCCGTCACGATCCTGCGGGCCTTCCGCCCCGACGACCGGGCCGTGCCGCTGGCCGAACTCGTCCGGCGCACCGGCCTGCACAAGGCGACCGTGCACCGGCTGGCCGCGGCGCTCGTCGCCAACCGGCTGCTCGACCGGGTCGAGGGCGGCTACCGCCCCAGCGGCGGCCTCTTCGAACTCGGCATGCTGGCCTCGCCCGAGCGCAGCCTGCTGGAGGTGGCGGTCCCGTTTCTCCAGGACCTGTACGAACGCACCCACGAGACCGTCCACCTCGGGGTGCGCGAGGGACACGACATCGTCTACGTCGCCAAGATCGGCGGACACCGCCAGGTCAGGGCGCCCTCGCGCACCGGAGGGCGGATGCCGCTGCACTGCACCGCCATCGGCAAGGCGCTGCTCGCCCACGCCGACGACGCCCTGCGGCAGGAGGTGCTGGCCGGGCCCCTGGAGCGGCGCACCCCGCACACCCTCATCGCGCCGGGCGCGCTGCGCCGCCAGCTGCGGGAGATCACCGAGACGGGCGTCGCGTTCGAACACGAGGAGTCGACCGCCGGGCTCCAGTGCGTGGCCGCACCGGTGCTGGGACGCGACAACGAGGCGATCGCCGCGATCAGCGTGGCCGGGCCGACCAGCCGCTTCCGGCCCGAACGGTGCGTCACCCAGGTACGGGCCGCGGCCGCGGGGCTGGGCAGCATGCTGCTCCGGCGCCCACCGCGTCAGTGACCGTCCGGCCCGGCCGGCGGGCCGGACGGTCCGTCACAACGCCCCGGTGATCTTGTCCGCGGCCGCCGTCAGCGCCGCCGTGAGCGGCTTGAGCATCCGGGGCGTGTAGCGGACGGCGGGCATGGCCACCGACAGCCCCGCGAGCGTGGCACCGGCCCGGTCCTTGACCGCGCACCCCAACGCCACCACGCCCCGTTCGGTGCGCTCCCTGTTGAGCGCGACACCGCTGCGTCGCACCGCCCACAGCTCCCGCCGCAGCTCCGCCAGGTCCGGCAGTTCCTCGCCCGGGGAGCGCCGGCCGTCCGCGTAGAGCGCCGCGATCTCCTCGTCCGTCAGCGCCGCCAGTTCGATCAGGCCGCCGGTGGCCAGATGCGCCGGGAAGACCGTGCCCTCGCGGCTGCCCACCCGCAGCGTCCGGGTGCACTCGGCCGAGGCGATGATGCGGACGGTCCGCCCGGAGCGGATGCCGAGGTTCACCGTCTCGTCGAACCTGTCGGCCAGGGCACGCATCGGACCGACGGCCGCCGCCCGGAGCGCACCGAGGTCCGAGCGGGCGCGCTCGGCGAGCGCGAGGACGGGGCCCACCCGGTAGGTGCGGTCCTCGCCCTGCACCGCGAAATCGCGGAAGACCAGCGCGGTGAGCAGCCGGTGGGCCGTGGAGCGGGCGACGCCGAGACGTTCGGCCGCCGCGGAGACGGTGACCGCCCCGTCGACCTGGAGGATCTGGGCCAGCCGCAGCGCGTGGTCGACGCTGCTCGGCGCATAGGCAGGAGGTGATTTCATCGGCTTCGCCATGGGTCGATCCTGCCATGAGCTGTTCCGCGGAGCAGAATCCTCTGTTCTGCAATCGCCGCCCAGGTCGATATTCGGGCCATGTCTGACGCACAGCCCGACCCCAGGACCGAGGCGGAGCCCGATACGGACATCCCGGTGTCACCGGTCCGCCTGACCGCGGTGGACCGGCCCGGCCAACCCCCCGTCACCCCCGAACTGGTCGATCTCTACCGAGGCTTCGAGCAGGAGCTGCTCGTTCCGCTGTGGACCGAGATCGGCGACCTGATGCCCACGCACCCGCGCCCCACGGCCCGGGCCCACCGATGGCGGTGGAACAGGCTGCTGGAGCTGGCCGGCCGGGCCGGCGGCCTGGTCCCCGTCGGCCGCGGCGGGGAACGCCGGGCGATCGCCCTGGCCAACCCGGGCCTGGGCGGCCGCCCTTGCGCCACCCCCACCCTCTGGGCCGCGATCCAGTACCTGCTGCCGGGCGAGAACGCGCCCGAGCACCGGCACACCCAGAACGCGTTCCGCTTCGTCGTCGAGGGCGAGGGCGTGTGGACGGTCGTCGAAGGCGACCCGGTACCGATGCGCCGCGGCGACTTCCTCCCCCAACCCGGTATGCACCGGCACGCCCACCACAACGCCGCCGGGCAGCCGATGGCCTGGCTCGACGGGCTCGACATCCCGTTCCAGTACGCCGTCGAGGCACAGTTCTTCGACGCCGGCCGGGACACCCTCGACGAGGCGGAGCACGCCACCCCGGACCGCTCCCGCTCGCAGCGGCTGTGGGGGCACCCGGGACTCGCGCCCGCAGCCCAGCTCGGACCCCGCGCCGGCACCCCGCTGCTGTGCTACCGCTGGGCCGACACCGACGCCGCCCTCACCGACCAGCTGGAACTGGAACGGGCGGGCCACCCCGGCACCGTCGAGCACGGGCACGCCCTCGTCCGCTACACCGACCCGACCAGCGGCGCGGACGTCCTGCCCACGATCCGGGCCCAGTTCCACCGGATCACGTCGGGCACCCAGACCGCCCCGCACCGGGAGACCGGCTCCTCGGTCTACCAGGTCTTCGACGGGTCCGGCCGCATCACCGTCGGCGACCGCACCTGGTCGGTGACGCGCGGGGACCTGTTCACCGTGCCGTCCTGGCAGCCGCTGTCGATCCGCTCGGAGGCGTCCGCCTCGGACTCCGACTCCGGCGCGCTCGACCTCTTCCAGTTCAGCGACGCCCCGATCCTCACCAAGCTCAACCTGTTCCGCAGCCGCACGGAGAGCGGCCCGAAGGACGCGAAGGACTCCCGATGAAGCTCGCCACCATCCGCCTCGATGACCACCGCACCGCCGCCGTCCGCGCCGACGGCGACCACCTCGTCGAGCTGGGACAGCCCGACGTCGGCGCGGTCCTGGCCGCCCCCGGCGGCCTCGCCGCCGCCGCTCGCGCGAACGGCCCGCGCCACCCGCGCGCCGGCGCCGACCTCGCCCCGGTCGTCCCGCACCCCGGCAAGGTCGTCTGCGTCGGCCTGAACTACCGCAACCACATCCAGGAGATGGGCCGCGACCTGCCGCAGCACCCCACGCTCTTCGCCAAGTTCGCCGACACCCTGATCGGCGCCGGCGACGACATCCGCCGCCCCGTGGAGACCGAGCAGTTCGACTGGGAGGCCGAACTCGCCCTCGTCATCGGCAAGGAGGTGCGCCGCGCCGACGAGGACGAGGCGGTCGCCGCGATCGCGGGCTTCACCGTGCTCAACGACATCACCTGCCGCGACTGGCAGTTCCGCACCCGCGAATGGCTCCAGGGCAAGAACTGGGACTCCTCCACCCCCGTCGGCCCCTTCCTGGTGACCGCCGACGAGACCGGCGCCCGCCCGGCGCTCGACATCCGCTGCGAGGTCGACGGCCGTCTCATGCAGTCCGACAACACCGGCGACCTGCTGTTCGACCCGGTGGAACTGGTCCGCTACGTCTCGACGACGCTGCGGCTGCGCCCCGGCGACATCATCGCGACCGGCACCCCCGGCGGCGTCGGCCACGCCCGCAAGCCGGCCGTCTTCCTCCAGGGCGGCGAGACGGTCGTCACCGAGATCCAGGGCCTCGGCCGCCTGGAGAACCGCGTCGTGCGGGAGGACGTGTGAGGACACGGACCCGGACCGCCGCGCTCGCCTGGGTCGATGAGGGAACCGCGCGGTGCGCCACCGTCCTCGCCGGGCTGTCCGAGGAGGAGTACGCAGCCCCCTCGGCCCTGCCCGGCTGGACCCGCAAGCACCTCGTCGCCCACCTGGCGGCCAACGCCGAGGCGGTCGGCAACCTGATCCGGTGGGCGCACACCGGCGAGCCGACCCCGATGTACGCCTCACCCGAGGAGCGCGCGGCGGGCATCGCCAAGGGTCCCCGGCTGAGCGGAGCCGAGCTGACCGGGTGGTTCATGGCCTCGGCGGCACGGCTGGCCGCCGCGATGGACGCCCTGTCCGACGCGGCGTGGCAGGCCGAGGTGGTGACCGCGCAGGGCCGCACCGTACCGGCCGAGGAGACCCCGTACCTGCGCGCCCGCGAGGTCCTGGTCCACGCCGTCGACCTCGCCACCGGCCTCACCTTCGCCGATCTGCCCGCGGACTTCCTGCGGGAGCTGGAGGCGGACATCCGCGCCCGGCGCGGCCCCGGCGCGGTGCCGGAGGTGGCGGGGCCGCGGGCCCAGATCGTCGCCTATCTGGCCGGGCGCCCCGCGACCGGGGTGACCACGGCCGACGGAAGCACACCGCCCGCCCTGCCGGCGTGGCTGTGAAGACGCCGCGGAGAAGAGGACCGAACCCATGGACGTGATCATCATCGGGGGCGGCATCGGCGGCCTCTCCGGCGCGCTCGCCCTCGCCCGCCAGGGCCTGGACGTCAGGGTGTACGAGCAGGCGCCCGCCTTCGGCGAAGTCGGCGCGGGCCTGCAACTCGCCCCCAACTGCACCCGCATCCTCGACCGCTACGGGCTGCTGGACGAGGCCAGGAGCCGGGGTGTGGTGCCGCAGCACCTCGTCATGAAGGACGCGGTGGACGCCGAGGAGCTGACCCGCCTCGACCTGGGCGACCTGGAACGCCGCTACGGCTACCCCTACCTGGTGATCCACCGCAGCGACCTGCACGCCGTCCTGCTGGCCGCCTGCGAAAGGGCCGGTGTGGACCTGGTGACCGGCGCGCACTGCACGGCGTACGCGAACACCGGCGCCGGGGCCCGCGTCCGCTTCGCCGACGGCCGCACCGACGAGGCGGAACTGGTGATCGCCGCGGACGGGCTGCACTCCGTGGCCCGCGCGCTGCTGGTCGGGGACGAACCGGTGAACTCCGCCTACGTCGCCTACCGCGCGGCCGTGCCGTTCGAGACCGTGGCCGGCCACGACATCCACGGCAAGGACGTCGTCGTCCACGTCGGCCCGCGCTGCCACCTCGTGCAGTACCCGCTGCGCGGCGGCGAGATGTTCAACCAGGTCGCCGTCTTCGAATCGCCCAAGGCCCTGGCCGGCGAGGCGGACTGGGGCACCCCGGACGAGCTGGACGCCGCCTTCGCGGGGACCTGCGGCCCGGTCCGGCAGGGCCTGGAGCTGATGTGGCGCGACCGCTGGTGGCGGATGTACGACCGCGACCCCGTCACGACCTGGGTGTCGGGCCGGATCGCCCTGCTCGGCGACGCCGCGCACCCGCCGCTCCAGTACCTGGCGCAGGGCGCGATCATGGCGATCGAGGACGGCTGGGTGCTCGGCGAACACGTCGCGGCGCAGCGCGCCCGGCGCACCGCGGACGGCTCCGGCGTCGACTGGGACACCGCACTCGCCGCCTACGAGGCGGTACGGCCCGAGCACTGCCGCCGGGTCGTCGAGACCGCCCGCGCCTGGGGCGAGCTGTGGCACCTCGAAGGCCTCCCGAGGCTGCGGCGCAACGCCGTCCTGCGCGACCGGGACATCCACGACTACACGTTCATCGACTGGCTCTACGGCCCGACGGCCCTGACCCCGAAGGAGGAGCCGGAGATGTTCCGGCCGGTCCCGCTGGACTCGGTCGCCCTCTGAACGGGACCGCGCGCCCGGTGGCGGCCGGCCCCGGCCGTGCCCCGGCCGGGCGATCCGGTCGGCCGGGGCGGGTGGTGCGGACGGTGCGCAAGGCCCGGTGAGGGTGGTGCGGCGGACGGGGCCGCCGTGTACGGTGATGCGCCAACTGCCGCTCCGTACAAGGGTGGTGGGCCACACAGTCGCCGTGCTCCTCACCCCCACCCCGCCCGGAGGGCACCATGAGAACCGTCATATCCGCCCTGTGGGGCATCCCGGCGCTGCTCGTCGCCGCCGTGCTGCTGCTGGTGGCCGTCCCCGGAGCCGTCGCCGCCCCGGACACCCCCGCCCCGGCTCCCGCCGCGGCGACGGCCGACGCCCTCGCGGCCTCGTGGACCGGCCCGCTCAGCACCCGGGGCCGGTACATCGTCGACGCCGACGGCAACCGCTTCAAGCTCAGGTCCGGCAACTGGGCGGGCGCCCAGGGGACGTACACGGGCAGCGGCGACGCCGACGACGTCGCCAACCACCAGGCGCACCAGAAGTCGAACAACATCCCGCTCGGTCTGGACCGCACCCCGATCGAGCGGATCCTGGCCGACTTCCACCGCCTCGGCATCAACAGCGTCCGCCTGCCGTTCGCCAACGCCCTGGTGCACGATCGGACCGCGGTGCCGGACACCGCGGTCGCCGCCAATCCCGAACTCAAGGGCAAGACGCCCCTGGAGATCTTCGACGCCGTCGTCGCGGCGCTGACCGCCGACGGCTTCGCGGTGATCCTCAACAACCACACCACCAGCTACCGCTTCTGCTGCGGGCTGGACGGCAACGAGCGCTGGAACAGCGGACAGTCGACCCAGCAGTGGATCGACGACTGGGTGTTCATGGCCGAGCGCTACCGCAACGACAAGCGCGTGGTCGGCGCCGATCTGCGCAACGAGGTCCGCCGCGACACCTGGGACGACGCCAACTGGGGCATGGGCGACGACCACGACGAGTACACCGCCTTCGAACAGGCCGGCAACAAGATCCTCCAGGCCGACCCGGACCTGCTGATCATCATGGAGGGCATCAACTGGCAGGGCATCCCCGCGAACGGCCTGCCCCACGGACGCCCGGACCTCAAACCGGTCCGCACCCTCTCCCACACCCTGATCGACTCGGGCAAGCTCGTCTACGCGGTGCACTTCTACGGCTACACCGGCCCGGCCAACACCGGTGCGGGCAGCGGCCCGGGCTCCACCGACGACCCGCGCTACCAGGACTTCACCCCCGAACAGCTCGCCCGGGTCGTGAACGACGAGGGGCTGTTCGTCACCGAGGAGGGCAAGCACTTCACCGCCCCGGTCTGGGTCAGCGAATTCGGCGCCGCCGGCCGCGGCTCCGCCAACACCGAGGAACAGGCCTGGTTCAGGAACTTCACCGACATCCTGGTGAAGAACGACACCGACTTCGCCCAGTGGCCGCTGGTGGGCTGGAGCGACGACAAGGGCACACCCAACGACAACTGGGCACTGCTCTCGTACGACGCCGCAGGACGGAGGACCGGCGTCGAGGACGCCGGCGACTGGCGGGCCACCGACTGGAACAAGCTGGTCAACGCCCCGTCCAAGAGCGGCCCCATAGCCCCCGTCGACCACTGGAACCTCGTCTTCACCGACCACTCCGACTGGAACCTCTCCCGCACCATGCTCGCCGAGGACGACTGGAGCCCGGGCAACACCAAGGGCAACTGCCCCGATACCCAGCGCCTGATCGGACTCAGCCACACCCACGGCCGCGGCCTGTGCACCGACGCCGCCGAGCCGCGCAAGGCGGCGGGCGCCTGGGAGACCGTCGCCGACGAGCGCTACGTCCAGCAGGGCGACTGGGCCGTCGGCTACAACAAGGTCCAGTGCCCGGTGAACAGCTTCGCGGTCGGCTACAGCACCCACGGCCCCGCCATGGTCTCCCTGCTCTGCGCCCCCGCCGCCACCCCGCTGCCCACCGACGGCCGCAGCGTGTGGTTCGACCGCGGCGACAACCGCCCCGCCACCGGCGGCGCCCACGGCAGCGACTGGGCCGAGCACGACTACAAGGGCCAGTGCGCCGACCACGAGTACCTGGCCGGCGTCGCCATGACCTGGAAGTCACTCCAGCAGGGCCGCCCCGCCGCCCTGCTGTGCCGCCCCCTCACGGCCTGATCGGGGACGGTCGCCCCGCCCGAGGGGCCGCGGCGCACGCCTCCGGGGCGTGCGCCGCACGGGCGATCGGCGGCGAGCCGCTCAGCCGTACCGCCGCAGCAACTGGGCCGCACACGGACCTACAGCAGCGTCGTCGCGGCGCAGTTCGCGACGGTCAGCGCCCATGCGCCGAGCCGGTGGATGTGCCAGCAGCGCCTGCTCGCGGCCGCGGCGTCGCCGCTCCTGCCGTACTCGTGCACCTGCCGGAACCGCAGCACGACCACGGGCAGCAGCGCCACCGCGAACCACCCCGGCGCCGGGGACAGACCGATGACCGCGGCGGTGAGCAGCAGTTCGGCCGTGATGAGGGCGGCGAGGAAGGCGCGGTTACGGGCCGGGCTCGCCCAGGTGGCGAAGGTACGGCGGCCGACCGCCCGGTCACCGAAGACGTCCGCCGTGTTCGCGAAGCCGTCGATCAGCACATGCCACACACCGACCAGCAACGCCTGCAGAAGCGGCACGGAGGTGGGCCGGCCACCGGCCGCCAGGGTGAGGACCGCCACGGGCAGGACGACGGAGAAGTACGCCATGAGCGTCTCTCCCATGCCCCGGTGGCTCAGCCGCAGCCCCCAGGAGTACTGCGGAGCGGCGGCCAGCAGGACGACGACGAGGAGCACGACCCACCCCGGACGCTGGGCGGCGGCGGCCACGGCCAGGCACCACAGGAACACCCCGGCCCCCCAGGCCGCATACGCGAAACGCAGCGCCTGCGGCCCGGTCAGCTCCCCGCCCAGGAGGGGCTTGCGGGAAAGCTCGCGCAGCCCGTGCGCCGCCCCGTAGTTGGCGGCGTCACTGCCGTCACGGTGGCCGCGCACATCATCCAGGGCCACGGCGGCCGCGAACACGCCCGCCGTGCCGAGCGTGATCAGCGCGACGACGAGCACGGAGCCGGCGGCCAGCCGGTGCCCGGCCGGCAGCGCGGACCAGCCGACGAGGATCGGCAGCAGAAAAAGATCGAGCGAGTCGGCCTTGGCCAGCCGTACGTATGCGCCGAACGGTGCGGTGCGGAAGGCGGCAGGCTCGGCATGCATGGCGAGAGGTCACAGCTCCAGAACGTCGGTCCCCCTGCCCTAACGAAGCAGCCGACGCGAAGCAACGGAACCCCCCTCCCGGACAGCCTGGACGCCCGTCAGGCCGGCGCTCGGCCTCCGGCCCGCATCAGGTGTGGGGTCGGAGCCGGTCGTCGAGTGCGGCACCGACGTCGGGGCAGGTCTTCCGGATGGTGTCGAGGAAGGCGCGCAGCACCGGGGAGCGGTCGCGGGCCGCGAAGGACAGGACGAGGTCGGGCAGGGGCGTGCGCGGGGTCACTTCACAGAACCGCACTCCCGGGCGCGGGACCGTCCTCATGCGGGACGGTCCCAGGCCGACGCCCACGCCCGAGGCGGCGAGGCCGATGATCGTGTGCACGTCCCGTGCGACGGTCGCGCCGCCCAGAGCCGATGAGTCCGCGCCCAGCAGGGCGCGCAGCCCGGCGACCACGGCGGGCTCGTCCTCGCCGGCCGACACGATCAGCGGTTGCCGCCGCAACTGGCCGGCACTCACCGACCGCTGACCCGCGTACGGGTGCGCCGCACTCACCACGGCGATCACATGGTCGCGCCCTACGGGGACGGACACGAGCTGCTCGGCTCCGGCGCCCCGTGGCGGGCCGAGGGTGAGGGCCACGTCCAGCTCCCCGGCGACGAGAGCCGAGCTGCTGCGGCTGGTCGCCATCTCGTGCAGTTCCAGCCGCACGTCGGGCCGCTCACGGCCGAACCGGCTCAGGACGCCCGGCAGCGGGTCGAGCAGCGCCGAGGCGATGAAGCCGAGGCGCAGACGGCCCGTCTCGCCGCGCGCGGCCCGGCCCGCGTCGACCGTGGCCGCCGCGATCTCGTCGAGCGCCCGGCGTGCCCGCGCGAGGAACGCCTCACCGGCGGCGGTCGGGAACACCCCCTGACGCGTGCGGTCGAACAGCCGGGCCCCGACCTCGCGCTCCAGGTCGGCGATCTGCTTGGACAGCGGCGGCTGCGCGATGCCCAGCGCGCCGGCCGCCCGGCCGAAGTGTTCGTGCTCGGCGAGAGCCACCGCGTACCGCAGGTGTCGCGCTTCCATGACCCGCCCTCCGTTCCGTCGATCCCATCGGCTGTGCGGCAACACCCGAACGGCAATACCCGAACGGCAATACCTGAAAGATATCGCCGTGCCACTTACCAGATCTACGCATGGATGGCGCTGTGGTTCCCGTCTGGAATGGAGCCATGAAGAACGTCTCTTTGACCGGCACCGTCTTCGTTCTCGTGCACGGCGCCTGGCACAGCTCCGGACAGTGGGCGGCGACGCAGCGCGCGCTGGCCGGACCGGGCGCCGCGAGCGTGGCCGTCGACCTGCCGGGGCACGGCTTCGACGCACCCCTGCCCACCGGATACCTGCTGCCCGGCCAGCCGGGCCTGCTGACCGAGAAGTCACGGCTCGCCTCCCTGACGATGGACGACTGCGCCGAGGCGGTGCTGAGCGTCCTGCGCCAGGTGCGTCACCACCGCTCCGTCGTGCTCGTCGCGCACAGCGCGGGCGGCGGTCCCGCGTCCCTGGCCGCGGAGCGGGCGCCCGAGCTGGTGGACCGGATCGTCTACCTGTCCGCGTTCGTCCCGGGCGGGCGGCCGCGGTTCTCCGACTACCTGGGCTCACCCGAGAACGCCACCGCGCTGGGCCGGAACCTGAACCTCGGCGACCCCGAGGCCCTGGGCGCCGTACGGATCAATCCGCTCTCACCGGACCCCGCCTACCTCGACGAGCTGCGGGAAACCCACTACCACGACACCCCGCCGGACCGCTTCGACCGGTGGCGGTCCGCGCTGAGCCCCGACCTGCCCCTGGCGATCCCGACGACTCCGGTCACCCTGACCGCGGCACGGTGGGGACGCATTCCACGCACCTTCCTGCGCTGCGCCGAGGACCGGGCGCTGGCACCGGCCGCGCAGGACCTGATGATCGCGGAAGCCGACCGGGCCTTCCCCGGCAACCCGTTCACCGTGCACACCCTGCCCGGCAGCCACAGCCCGTTCGCCGCCCGGCCGGGCGAGCTCGCCGCGGCCCTCGCCTCATGAGCCGGCACCGGCCCGTGAAGGGTTCCCCGTTCCCGAGCGCGGGACGGCTCGCGGCCGGTGGCGGCGGGCGGCTCGTCCTGCCGGTCGTGCTGTGCGCGACATTCGTGCAGTTGCTCAACGTCACCGTCGCGCAGATCGCCGCCCCGGCGATCCGGGCCGACCTGGGCGCCGGATCGGGTGCCGTGCAGCTGATCCTTGCGGGATACACCCTGACCTACGCCTGTTTGCTCATCACGGCCGCGCGCCTCGGCGACCGGTACGGCTACCACCGGCTGTTCGTGTGGGGCACCGTCGTCTTCATCTCCGGTTCGGTGGCCGCCGCGGGTGCTCCCGATGCTTCGTTCCTCATCGCGGCCCGGCTGGTCCAGGGCGCGGGCAGCGGCTTGGTCGCCCCGCAGGTGCTGTCGATCATCCAGGTCGCCGTCCCCGCAGCCCGGCGCCCGCGGGCTCTCGGCCTCTTCGGCGCCACGATGGGAGTGGCGTCGCTGGCCGGGCCGCTGATCGGCGGACTCCTCGTCGGTGCCGACCCCTTCGGTCTCGGCTGGCGCTCGGTGTTCCTGGTCACGGCGGCGGTGGCGCTCGTCCCGCTCGCGGGCGCGATCGTACTGCCACCCGCGCGGGGCGCGGCCGGACAGCGCGTGGACGGGGTGGGTGCGTTGCTGACCACCGTGGGCTTCGGCGCGCTGGTGCTGCCGCTCGCTCTGGGAGGGGAGGCCGGCTGGCCCTGGTGGACCTGGGCCACGCTGGCCGTTTCCGCGGTCGCTCTCGGCTGCTTCGCCCTGACTCTCCCGCACCGGCCGGACCCCCTGGTGCATCCGTCGCTGTTCCGCGACCGGAGGGCGCGTGCGGGCGTGTTGCTGGTGTTCGTGTTCAACTCCGGGGTGCCGTCCTTCACGTATCTGCTGTTCCTGCATCTGCAGTCGGCCATCGGATATCCCGCCCTCACGGCCGCGCTGACGTCGGCTCCCTTCGCGGCCGCGGCCGTGCTGGGCAGCCGTGGCGCACCCGCGGCGGCCCGCCGGCACGGGGCGGCCGTGCTCACGGTCTCGGCGCTGGTGTTGGCGGGGACGGCCCTGGCTCTCGCGCCGCTCATCGGCACGGCGGCCGGACGGTGGGCGGCGTTGCCGGTCCTGGCTCTCGGCGGTGCCGCGTTCGGTGCGTTCACCGCCTCGGTGTTCGCGGCAGTGCTGGCGAGGGTGGACGGCTCCGCGGCCGGTTCGGTGTCCGGGCTGCTGCCCACGGCTCAGCAGCTGGGCGGGTCGATCGGGGTGGCCGCGGCGGGGCTCGTCTACTTCGCACCCGCCGCCGGCCCGGACGCCGCGTTCCGGCACGCCATGATCTACGAGGCCGCCGTCTTCACCGTCACCGCGCTGATCAGCCTTCGGATGCGCGACCGGAACCGCCCGGCCGCGCCACGGGCGGATGCGGCGCGTGCCGCGGGACGCCCGGAACACCTGGAACGTGAGCTGCGCGAAGCGCCGGGAGGCGAGGTAGCAGGCCGGTAAGGCCCGACGCCGAGCCGGCCCGCGGCCTCGTCCGCCTCCGCCGCCTGCGCACCTCATGCTGAATCGATCAGTTAGTCTCACTTGTCCGGACGGCCGTGACGGCTGGCGGATCCGTCCGTGCGGTTCCCCTGGTTCGTCGGCTGCTCACCACTCCTGCCGGGCCTTTCTCGGTACGTTCCCCCTGCGGAAGGCTCTTCATGGATCACCCGGACCACCTCACCACCGCGCCCGGCGCCCCCACCCCGGCGGCGCCCCCGATCGCCTTCGCCGACCTGGACCTTCCGGCCGAGGTGCAGCGCACGCTCGCCGACCGCGGCGTGCACACGCCCTTCCCGATCCAGTCGGCCACGCTGCCCGACGCCCTCGCCGGACGTGACGTCCTGGGGCGCGGGCGCACGGGGTCGGGCAAGACGCTCGCCTTCGGCCTGCCGCTGCTCGTCCGGACGGCCGGGCGGCGCGCGGAGCCGAAGCAGCCCCTCGCGCTGGTCCTGGTGCCCACCCGGGAGCTGGCCCAGCAGGTGACCGAGGCGCTCACGCCGTACGCCGACGCGCTCCGGCTCAAGATGGCCACGGTCGTCGGCGGGATGTCGATCGGCCGGCAGACCGCCGCGCTGCGCGACGGCGCCGAGATCGTCGTCGCCACCCCCGGCCGGCTGCACGACCTCATCGAGCGCCGGGCCTGCCGCCTGGGACGGGTACGGATCACCGTTCTCGACGAGGCCGACCAGATGTGTGACATGGGCTTCCTGCCGCAGGTCACCGAGGTGCTCGACCAGGTGCACCGCGACGGCCAGCGGATGCTGTTCTCGGCCACCTTGGACCGCGACGTCGACCAGCTGGTCCGCAGCCACCTCCACGACCCGGTCGTCCACTCGGTCGACCCGTCGGCGGGCGCGGTCACGACGATGGACCACCATCTGCTGGTCGTCCACGGCCCCGACCGGTACGCCGTCACCACCGAGATCGCCGCCCGCGACGGCCGCGTCCTGCTCTTCCTGGACACCAGGCACGCCGTCGACCAGCTCACCCGGCATCTGCGGGCCAGCGGGGTGCACGCCGCGGCGCTGCACAGCGGCAAGTCCCAGCCGCAGCGCACCCGGACCCTCGCACAGTTCCGGAACGGCCAGGTCACCGCCCTGGTGGCGACCGATGTCGCGGCCCGCGGCCTGCACGTCGACGACCTCGATCTGGTGGTGAACGTCGACCCGCCCACCGACCCCAAGGACTATCTGCACCGCGCGGGCCGCACCGCCCGGGCCGGGGAGTCCGGCACCGTCGTCACGCTGGTGCTGTCGGCCCAGCGCCGGGAGACGCACCGGCTGCTGGCCGAGGCCGGGATCGAGCCGACGATCACGAAGGTGCGCTCGGGCGAGGCGGAGCTGACCCGGATCACCGGGGCCAAGGCGCCCTCCGGCACCCCGCTCGACGGCGGGCCCGCCGCCTCCCGGCCCAAGAACTCCCACGAGCCCTTCCGCGGCCTGGGCACCGGCAAGGGCGCCTCCTCCCGCGGCACCGGCGGCAGGTCCCGCAAGGCGACCGAGGCCCGCAAGCTCGCCGAGGCGCGCAAGGCGGCCCGGGTGCGGCGCGGCAACTGAGCACCCGCCGCCGACCGGGCGAACGGCCGCACCGCCCCGTGGGGCCTGCGGCCCGCCGCTACCGGGACGCGATCCCCTCGCACCAGTCGTCCACGGTGACCACGTCCGCCCACTGCGGGAACAGCCGCTCGGTGAGGACGCGGTGCACCTCCGGGTCCAGGTCCAGGCAGGCGTCGGACAGGACGGTGAGCCCGAAGTCCAGGTCGTTCGCCTGGCACAGGGTGGAGAGCACCACCGCGCCGGTGGCGATGCCGGTGAGCACGAGGCTGTCGATGCCGCGCGCCCTCAGCACCAGGTCGAGATCGCTGCCCGAGAACGCGCTCGCCCGCCGCTTGGTCACCACGACGTCGCCCGGCCGCGGCGCGACCTCCGGGTGGATCTCGGTACCGGGCGCACCCTCGACGTAAAGTCCGGCCCGGGCGATGGCGGCGAGCGCCCTGTTGCGGGTGCCGACTTCGGGGAAGCCGGGGCGCAGGGCGATCACCACGTAGATCACGGGGAGATCCGCCGCCCGGGCCGCGTCGATCGCCTTGCGCAGGCGCGGCAGATAGCCGGAGCCGTCGTCGGCGAGGTCCACGATGTCCTGTTGGACGTCCATCACGAGAAGGGCGCTGCTCATGTCGTCTCCAGGGGCAGAGTCGGATCGGGAAGGGGCTCGGCTTTCGCGTGCGCCGGGCAGGCGCCGGGCGTGACCGGCCGGTGGTGCGATGCCGTCATCCCCGCCCCCCCCGTGCCGTGCGATCCTCCCCATTGAACGACTTGACTGTCCTGTTCCACCTGGGCTTTGGGACAATTCCCGGCCGGCTCCCGTGGTGTCTGACCATCCACGGCGCCCTCTCGGCCCGGCACGGCGAGCGCATGGCGAAGAGCCCCGGCCCGGTCGGGCTGGGGCTCTCAGGGCTCACAGGGCGGAATTCACCGGCGCGGCTCCGGCTTCGCGGACGCCGTTCGCCTTCGAGGCGGTGTCAGCAGCCCTGGCCGATGCGGAGGGAGGTCATCTTGTCGTTGAAATGCGAGGCCACGGCCGCCTCGGACTTGCCCCGGCCGATCGTGAACATGCACCCGACGTACTTGGAGTGCTCGTAGACGCTGACCGTTTTACCGGTGCGGTTCCAGTACGAGGTCATGCGGTCGTTCATGTAGTCGCCGACGTTGGGGTTCGACGAGGTGTAGTGCCGGAAGTCGCCCCGGTAGCTGGATTGTTCCCATACGCAGAAAGATCCGGACGGGCACTGTTCGGAGTCGGCTGCCGCCGGGTTCACGGTCATGGAGGCGGTGCCCGCGGTGAACGCCAGGACGGCCGCGGCGGCCCACAGGCGGGAGGAGAAGCTTCTGAATCGGACCATGCTTTTCTCCGTTTCGTTTCCATGGTCGACCGCATAAAGTCAACCGTGGTCAGAGTAGGAATGCGGCAGGCCGGCTCGCAATACTCACCGGAAGTCGGGAATTCGGCGAGTGAAGGTTTCTCCCGCTGGGTTAATTGGCTTCCCGGGGTTTTGGGAAATTTTGCCGTGCAACACGAACAGGTGATATTCCGGAGCCTCTTCAGGTAAACGCTCCCGAACCGCGTCCCGGCCGGCGCCGGCTGATCGCGCGATGCCGCTCGCCGGGCCTGCGAGTTCGCCTTCCGTAGAAGATCCGAAAAGGTGACGGGATTGATTGATCCCGAGGTGCGGAGGGGAAATGCGACGTCGGCGCGGCCGCCCCTCCCCGGCCGCGCCGACGTCGCCGATACGGCTGCCTACGGCAGCACTTCCTCCGTCACCTCGATATGGCCCTGGTCGGGGTCGATGACGCCGCCGAGGCGCTGGAAGGCGCCGTCGGTCAGGTCGAGACACTTGGGTTCCTGCGGGGTCTGCTGGAAGGTGCCGCGGTCGTTGATGCGGACGACGAGGGACGCGCCGTTCGCGGTGTTGGTGACCTTCACCCGGGTGTTGAAGGGGAGTTGCGGGTCACGGGAGAGGGAGGTCGCCGCGGTGTCGGCGTTGTTGTCGAAGAGTTCGCCGCTGGCGGTGTAGGAGCCGGGCGGTATGGGGCCGTAATGCGTCGCCCAGCAGGTGCCGGCGCGCGGCGCGGCGGAGCTGGGCGGCGCCGCGACGACCACCGCGGCGAGCGCGGTGACCCCGACGGCCAGACGGGCAAGGGGAAGTAAGCGGACCATGGCTGCTGCCTTTCTCCGGAGCGGAATGTTCCTGGCGGGTGTGCGGTTCAGCCCGCCGCGCGGTAGGCGGCGCCCACCTGCGTGGCGGTCGTGCCGTCGTACAGTCCGGTGCCGTCGCCGCGGCTGGTGGAGAGCGTGAACCACGCGTACCGCTCGACGAACGGCAGGCCCTGGAGCATGGCCGTCGACTGCTGCACGAAGGCCGCCTGCTCCTCCTGCGTCGGGTACCGCGGGGTCCCGGAGGAGAAGTCGATCAGCGCGTACTCGGTCAGCCAGAGCGGCTTGCGGTGACGGTCGTAGGTGGCCTGGAGGTAGCCGCGCAACTGGCCGGTGGCGTTGGCGGCGTTGAAGTCGGCGCCGTACCAGTGGACGGGCACGAAGTCGACCTTGAGGCCGCGGCCGGCGGCGCCCTGGAGGAACTGGTCGAGCCAGCCGCCGGCGGTGTCCGCGCCGGTGGCCACCGCGGGCGCGCCGAGCCGCAGGCCCGTCGACTGCAACCGGGGCCACAGATCGAGCGCCTGCCCCACGGGCATCGTCGCCTGCCCCGGATGGTCGGGCTCGTTGAAGCCGAGCAGGGTCGTGCCCTGCTGCTTGGCCTGGTTCAGCTCGTCGTCGGTCACCGAGGCCGGGCCCCAGATCATCGGGACGAACTCGACGCCGTCGGGCGCCGCGATCTGCGACCGGCCCGAGGCCCAGGTGTAGAACCAGCCCGCCTTGGAATCGGCCAGATCCTGGGCGTCGCCGTCGAATTTCCAGGCGCTCACGCCCTTCTTCTTCACGGCGGTGGCGCCCGGCGCCGTGATCCGCTCCGTGGCCGTCGCCGGACCGCCCGGGGCCGGGGCCGCCGTGGCGCGGCCGGCTGCCGAGAGCACGAGCGGGGCCGCCAGCGCGGCGGTGAGAATGTTCCTTCTGCGCATGGTGTGTTCCCGTCCGTTCAGGCGCCGCGGTGGAATTCGACGGTGAAGCCGCTGCACCGGCTGCACTGCTGCACGACCTGGTTGCCCGGCTCCTGGTCCTGCCCCGACCAGCCGTACGCCTTCGGGCAGTTGGTGGCGATCATGTCGCTGTAGGGGGTCTTGGCATCGCGGTTCGGGCTGGTGCAGAGCTTCGGCGTGCCGTCGTCCCACCGCGTCAGATTGCCGGCCGGGCACTTCGGCAGCAGATCCTCGGCGCAGCCCACCTCACCGCAGCCGGCACCGGAGCCGGACACCTCGGTGGGCGTGATGGTGATCGGCACGGAGAAGGCGTTGACGTAGCTCACGTTGTACCAGGGCGCCATGCCGTCGGCGCGGTCGAAGTTGAACTCGGCGAGACTGACGGGCTGTTCGCCGGTGTCCGGCGCGCAGTGGTCGGCGAAGACGCCGCAGTCGCCCAGCTCGCAGTGGAAGCTGCTGCCGGACTCGCCGCTGCACCCCATGCGGGCGAAGAACTTGCCGCGCCAGTGTCCGGGGTCCGCGTCCTCCGGGACGGTGACCGTCGCCGACTGCCCGGGCGCCAGGACCGGCAACGACCCGAAGTTCCGGGAACCGTCGGCGTTGACGGCGCTGCCGACCCAGATCTTCTTGCCGGTGCTGTTGACGAACGTCACCGTGTGGGCGCCCGCGGTGGCCGCGGCCGGCGCGGCGCGGTCGAACACCGCGCCCGGGGCCGCGCTCGCCCGGTGCGGGGCGTCCGCGGATGACGGGACCAGCGCCAGTAACGCGGCGACCACGGCGATCGTGGCCGCCAGAGTGCTCACAACCTTGCGCAAAGCTCCTCCGTTGCATGTGGGGTGGGAGGCGGGAAAGCCGGGGCCGGCCGGGTCGGTGGACGGACACGGTGGCGGCGCCCGGAGTGCGGTCCGGCGGCCGCGGTCCCGGCCTAGCAGAAGCCGGAGCCGGGTACCGGCGGCACGCGGGAAGGGTGGGACGAGGCCTGCCGCGGCCCTGGCCATGAGGGCATATCGGGTGCGCGTGGCCGTACGTGGGCTGCGGAGGCGGTGGATGCGGGAGCGTGGGGCGGACGGTGACGCGACCGGTCATCGGCGGGTTCGTGCCGGATGGAGAGCTTGCCACCCCCGGGACGGAGCCCCAGGAGTAGGGAGGTAGGGGACCCGGCGGGCATATGACATCCGTCGCCCGCATACCCTGTCAATGGTCTGCACCTGGGCGGGACCCGTTTCCGGCCAGCGGAGGGGAGACGGCGTTCGGCGGGGAGCGGGCGGGCGGCGCCGCGCATCCTTGTCCGCTTCGGCGGGCGGCCGGGTGCGGCGCATGCGGAAGGCGGGGCGGGCGCCCGCCCGCCGACGGCCTACCGGTGTCCGCCCTCGACGGTCACCGGCCGCTCCGCCCCCGGCCGGATCAGCCGGCGGCCCTGCCCGGGCGCCTCCAGCCGCACGGTGCCCGCGTCGACGGTGACGGTGATCTCGTGCCGGAGCACCGCATCGAGCGAACCGCCGGCGGCTCCGCTCAACAACACCCCCGTGACATGGACCGATTCCGCCGCCGGGCCGGTGACCGCGGTCAGGTAGGGCACGCACGAATGCTCCCCGAAGGCGTTGCTCCCGGCCTCCCGCCGCAGGTGCGCAGCCGCCCACCCGTACAGGCCGACGACGCCGCTCACCAGGCCGTCGGCGCGCCGGGCGACGGCGTGATCACCCGCGACGCGGGCCCGGGGACGCTCCCGGCAGGCGAGGGCGTAGCCCCCTTCGCGCAGCAGGAGCCCGGCCGGGGCGGTCACCTTGTGGACGCGGATCTCCCAGTGGCCGCACACGACCGACACGCTGTCGATGCGGCACGCGTCCGATGCGGCGCCGTCATCGGAGAGCGGCTGATGCCAGGAAGCGGCGAACCCGTCGGCGACGGCCACCCGGTGGATGCGCTCACGCCGCGAGACCTCGCCCGCCGGGGAGAGAAGCGCGATGTGATTGTCGATCCGTGCCGCGCGGCCGTCCGCTCCCGTCTCCGGGCCGGTACGCGAGGAGTACGCGAGCTTGGCGTAGTGCGGATCGTCCCGGTGCGTGGCGGGCGGCGGCGTCAGGTAGTGGCTCCCGTGGTTCAGCAGCCGGACCAGACCGTCGCGCCGGGTCCCGTGCACGAGGAAGCCGGGCGCGGGCAGCGCCCTCGCGTAGTCGCCGGTCTCGACGGGCAGCGGCTCCTCGCGCGCGGTCCACACCGGATGGTCCGGCGGCAACAGCAGGCCCAGCAGCCCCTTGCCCGCCGCGTACGGCGCCCCCGGCCCGCTGTAGTCCTGGACCGAAGGCCGGAAGGCCCGGTACCAGCCCGGTGTCAACAGACCGTGCCCGTCGGGCGCGTCGTGTTCCACGAAGTGCCGCAGCGTGGCGCTGGCCAGCCGGCGGGTGAGGCCGGGGGAGAGCGGTGTGGCGTTCTCCCGGGCGCCGACCCAGAACGGCGCGAGGCAGGCGAACCGATAGGTGAGCGAGCGTCCGTGGTGGACCGGGGCGCCGTCCGAGCCGAAGAGAAGGACGTACTGGGACAGGAAGGCATGGAGGCGTTCCCGGTAGACCGCGGCGCGGGCGCCGCCCCGCGGCCCGGCGATGTGTGCCCACAGCAGCGTGTAGAGGTGGAAGCCCCAGGCGTTGTAGTGGTCGAAACGTTCGCCGGCGTCGTAGGCCGATGCCGCCGACCGGACCGTTCCGCCGGCGTCACGGTAGTCGCTCCGGTGACAGGGACCGTCCTGGTACCACCCGTCACCCCGGTACCACTCGTCGACGCGGTCGAGTGCGGCCTCGATACCGCTGCGGTCGTCGAGGGCGCCGACGGAGTGGAGGAACTCGGCCACGACGACCTGGAAGAGCAGATGGTTGTTGTGGCGGGTGCGGCGGCCCACCGTGCCGCTGAGCCAGTGGACGACGCGCTCTCGGACGCCGTGGGTGAGGCGGTCCCAGATCCACGGCCGCGACAGATGCAGGGCGACCGCGATCGCCGCCGCCTCGACCATCTGCTGGCTGCACTCGGTGATCTCCGGCCAGGACTCCGGGCCGCGGCGTTCGGTGCCCGCGCCCAGCCCGCGCACCCAGAGTTCCGTCCGGCCGCCGCGGTCCGCGCCGCCGGCGCCGGCGAGACGGACGGCGGCCAGGAGGAACGTCCGGGCGTACCCTTCCAGGCCGTCGACCCGGGACCCGGACCAGCTCGGCCGCCCCGGCGGCAGCACCGAGGCCCCGAGCGGACTCGCGTACGGCCGTACGGAGTCGAGCAGATGGTCCGCGACGGCCTCCCAGTGCGCCCGGGTCCAGCCCGTGCGCGGTGAGCGGACCCGGTCCTCCGGCGGCAGCACCAGGCGGCCCGGACACTCGCTCGTCGGCCGCCGTCCGCTCGGCGGCCTCATCCGTGCCCGTCGACGGCGGCGACGACAAGGCCGCTGGACCAGCCCAGCAGCGTCGGCCGCAGGCGGGGATCGGCTGCGAGGGTGGCGAGATATTCGTCCCGCGCCACCACGTCCTGCGCTCCCCAGCCGCTGCCCGGGTGGAGATCGTCGGCGACGTAGACGGCGCCGGGGCGCAGCAGGCTCAGCACGGCCTCGTGGCGCTGCTTGGCGAGGCGGCAGTCGACGAAGACGAAGTCGAACGTCTGCGTCCGCTGGTGCGGCAGCCACCGCTGGAGGTCGTCGACCACCAACTCCACGCGCGGGTCCGACCGGAACAGGTCACCGGCGACCGCCGCGAGTTCCGGATCCTGCTCCACGGTGACCAGGCGCGCGTCCGGTGACATGCCGTCCAGGATCCAGGCGGTCCCCGCGCCGGTGCCCGTGCCCAGCTCCAGCAGACGGCCGCCGGGCTTCAGCGCGGCGAGGGTGCGCAGCAGCGCGCCGGTGCGGTCCTGGCAGGAACCGTTGAATCCCAGGACCGCGTTGCGTGCCCGGATCGTGGCGGCCACGGCGGGGTGCCGAAGGGGGCTGTCGTCCAAGGGGCATTCCTTCCTGGGGAGCCGGGGGAGCCGGGGGAGCCGGGGGAGCCGGGGGAGCCGGGGGAGCCGGGGGAGCCGGGGGAGCCGGGGGAGCCGGGGGAGCAAGGCGGATGGCGCGGGGCCGGGGGCGCCCGTGCGCGGCCGCGGGCCGCAGCTCGAAATTACCCGACAAGGGGCAATGAGCCCGGTCTGCGGAGCCGCTTCCCGGGCCCCGGCCGGCGGCCGTTCCGCCTGGAGGGCGGTCCCGCGCCGCACCGCCCGCGGGCACGGCCCCGGGGTACTCGGTGGGCACGCGCTACGCCGGTCAGGGGAAGAACGGTGGCGCACCGCGCCGGGGTCGGCGATGTTCGAGGCGCGGCCCTCCGCCGCGGGGGGCGTACCGCTCAGCTACCCCTGCCTTTGCGAGGTGCGTGCACATGCCCGATCCGCTGGTGACAGCCGATGGCCCAACGGCCGCGCGGCGTTCCTGGCAGGCCATCGACGGCTCCCTGGAACCCCTCGACTTCGACGGCCTCACGGACATGCGGTTCCCCGAGCCGCTGGCCGAGTACGTGATCGACCGCTTCTCCCGTCCCGGGGAGTGGGTCCTCGACCCGTTCTGCGGGTTCGGCACCACCTTGACCGTGGCCCATCGCCTGGGCCGGGAAGCAGTCGGCTTCGAACGCGACCGTGAGCGCGCCGACTTCACCCGGCCCCGGCTGCCCGACCCCTCCCGGCTCGTCGTCGCCTCGGCGGAGGACGTGCCCGCCGGGTCCTGGCCCGGCTTCTCGCTGCTGTTCACCGGCCCGCCCTACACCAGCTTCCGCACCTCGCAGGCGGCCGATGCCCGCGCGACTCATCTGGACGACGCCCGCCGCATCTTCGCGGGGCTCACCCGGTTCCTCCTGCCGGGCGCCGCGGTGGTGGTCGAGGTCTCCCAGGCACGTCGCCCGGAATGGACGGAGACCCGGCCCCTGGTGTGGGAGTTCGGCATGCTGCTGAGCGAGTTGTTCCGCCTGTCCGAGGACATCGTGTTCGTCCACACGGGCCCCGAGAAGGCGGCCCCCGGCTACCACCACACCCATGTGCTGGTGTTCCGCTACGAGCCCTGAACGGCCGGCTGCCCGGCAGAGCGGCGCGCGGCAGGCGCCGGGACCCGGTGCCGGGAAGTGACCGTCCGCGCACCGCCGTTCGCCGGATTGGCGCCTGCGAAGTTGTGGACCTCTTCCACCGCGAACACGCTGATGAACGGGCGATATGCCCAAAACGGAATCTCTGCTCTTCGTCGACCTCGATCTGGGGCCCCATGACATCGCCAAGTGAGCCGGAGCGTGCTCCGGGAGCCGCCACCGGTGGCGGGCAGCGGCCCGACGGGGACTTCGCCGGCACCGTCTGCGTGGTCACCGGCGGGGCCTCGGGCATCGGCCGCGCCACGGCCGGCGCCTTCGTCGCGGCGGGCGCCCACGTCCTGCTCGTGGACCGGGACGGGGAGGGGGTGCGGGCGGCGGCCAAGGAGCTGGAGGGGGCGGCGGTTGCGACGGTGACGGGTGGCATGTCATGTGGCGCGGTGACGGGTGACATTTCACGTGGCGCGGTGACGGGTGACGTGCCACGTGGCGCGGTGACGGGTGACGTGCCACGTGGCGCGGTGACCGGTGACATTTCACGTGGCGCGGTGACCGGTGACATGCCACGTGGCGCGGTGACCGGTGACATGCCACGCGCTACGGCGACCGGTGACATTTCACGCAGCACGGTCACCGGTGACATGTCACGGGCCCCCACCACGCCCAGTGACATGCCACGCGTCTCCACGGTGACCGGTGACATTTCACAAGAGAGCGACTGCCGGGCAGCAGCCCAAGCGGCCGAAGCCATGGGTCTTCCGGTGCGCGCGCTGGTCAACTGCGCCGCCACCTTTCTCGCCCGCGCCGAGCACGCCAGCCCCGAGGAGTGGGACCGGAGTCTGGGGGTCAACGTCAAGGGCAGCGCGCTGATGACGGCGGCCCTGGCCCCCGCGTTGCGCAGGGCCCGGGGCGCCGCGGTCGTCAACGTCGCATCGATCTCGGGCCACATCGCACAGCCCGGCCAGTGGACCTACAGCGCGGGCAAGGGCGCCCTGCTGGCGCTGACCCGCTGCCAGGCGCTCGATCTGGCCGACGACGGCATCCGCGTGAACAGCGTGTCGCCGGGCC
This sequence comes from Streptomyces sp. NPDC000404, assembly GCF_040300365.1. Classification (NCBI taxonomy): domain Bacteria; kingdom Bacillati; phylum Actinomycetota; class Actinomycetes; order Kitasatosporales; family Streptomycetaceae; genus Streptomyces; species Streptomyces sp. NPDC000404. The sequence goes on from NZ_JBEPDN010000019.1 coordinate 87,491, forward strand.
TCGTCTGGACCCCGGAGGTCGAGCGGATGACGGGCGGCGACCGTGCGCGGTGGGGCCCGGTCATGGGCGGGCACCACATCCTGCGACGGGTGGGGGAGCCGGCGGAGATCGCCGCCGCGGTCCTCTTCCTGTGCGGCCCCGGCGCGACGTTCATCACCGGTGCCGACCTGCCGGTGGACGGCGGCTACCTGGCCATGGGGCACAGCCGGTCGGAACCCGGGACGCTGCCCGGCCGGCAGCCCGCCCCGCAACCCGTCACCCCCGCCTGAAGGAGGCCTCCCGTGCAGCGTGTGGTGCTGGCAACCGCCAACCCGGCCAAGGCCGTGGAGATAGCCGCCCTGCTCGACGGCTGCCTGGAGTTGCTGCCGCGTCCGCCCGGGCTGCCGGATGTGATCGAGGACGGGGCGAGCGCCGAGGAGAACGCCCACCTCAAGGCCGTCGCGGTAACCCTGGCGACCGGGCTGCCCGCGCTCGCCGACGACACCGTGATGGAGGTGGCGGCCCTCGGCGGCGCCCCCGGACTGCGCTCGGGCCGCTACGCGGGCGACACGGCGAGCGATGCGGAGAACGTGGCGAAGGTCCTGGCCGAGCTGACCGGCGTGGCGGCGCCGCGGCGCGGGGCGCGGGTGCGGACCGTGGCCCTGCTGCGCTACCCCGACGGCCGCCGGGTGCTCCACGAGGGAGTGACGCTCGGCCACATCGCCGAACGGCCCCGGGGCACCTCCGGATTCGGCTACGACTCCGTCTTCGTACCGGCCGAGGGCGACGGACGCACCCTCGGCCAGATGACCCCGCAGGAGAAGGCCGCCCTGTACTGCCGGGGCAGGGCCTTCCGGGGGCTGGCCGCCCGTCTGCGTGTGGCCGCATGACGCCCGGTCGCCCCGGCCCCGCGCCGCCGCGCGTACGACGGGCCCCGGGCCACGGAAGCGAGGAGAACGGCATGCCGGTCACCATCGAGATCGCGGGCCACGCGACGGTGCTGGTACGGGCGCACGACTTCAGCCTGCTGTGCGATCCGCACCTGGGGGAGTCCTACCGCGGCGGGCTGCTCGGGTACGCACCGCCGCGGCGCGTCGTCCCGCAGGCCCTTCCGCGACCGGACGCGGTGTGGATCTCCCACTCCCACCGCGACCATTTCGACATCGCCTCCCTGGCCCTGCTCGACCGGTCGCTGCCGGTGCTGCACCCCGACGATCCGCGCATCCACCACGCACTGCGCCGGCTCGGCTTCACCCGGACGACCGTGGTGCGCGACTGGATGACCCTCGCCCCGCGCCCGGGGCTCGAACTGATGTGGACGCCCTCGACGTTCGCCGGCCCGGAACACGGCCTGGCCGTCCGCACCCCGGATTCCTTCGTCTGGCACATGGTCGACAGCCTGGTCACCCCCGCATGGGTGGAGCGCCTGCTCGGCTCCGGGCCGCCGCCCGACCTCCTCCTGACACCGTGTCAGCCGATCGAGGAGACCCGGAGCGTGGACGGGGTACCGCCCGGCGCGGACACCGGCTGGGCGGAACCGCTGACCGATCTGCTGGCCCAGGCCCGCCCCGCCCATGTGGTCCCGCTCCCCGAGGGGCAGTACGGCCTGGGCGACGCGGCATGGCTCAACGGGCACAAGTTCCCCGTCCCGCCCGGCCTCGTCGACCAGGCACTGCGCGCGGACGACCCGGACCGCGTGATCCTCCGCCCGGGCCCCGGAGACCGACTCACCGTGTCGCGTGGCGCGGTACGCCGCGAGACGGGCGCCCTGACCTGGGTGCGGGCCACGGACGCACCGTACGACCGCGGCTACCGTCCCGGGTCCTGGATCGGGCCGCTGATCGCGGACCGGCGGCCGGCCACCCCCTCCACGCCACCCCCCGAGGACACGTCCCCCCGCCAGGCCGGATCCCTCCTGGACCATCTGCTCGCCCTGCCGCCGCTGGACGCGGACGGCTCCTCGCGCACTCCGGTACCGGGCCTCGCCGAGATCGCCGCGAGCGCCGCCGGCCGGCTGCGCGACACCCGCTACCGCTTCGTGGCCGTGGGGCCGGACGCCCTTCCGGCGGCGGAGCGAACGGTGCGGCTGCACCCGGACGGCACCCTCGCCGCGGAGCCGCCCAGGAGCGTCGCGGACATCGAGGTGGCCGTCACGGGAAGCGACCTGGACGATCTGCTCGCCGGCCGCCTGGGGTATTCCGCCGCACAGTACGGAGGGCGGCTGCGCGAGATACGGCCGGGCCCGGCCACCGACCCGGAACCCGCGCCGACCGTCCTCACCAGCCGCCACGACGCCCTGCCCGCCGAGGGCCCGGTGACGCTGTCCGGCATCGGGCTGTTCGCCCTGCTGCTGCGGGCCCGGCTCGGCTCGGCGCTGGCCGAACTGGACCGCGAGATCGACGCCGTACGCCACCGCCGTCCCGTGCGCCCGCCCGCCGCCGCCCGCGCCCGCTCCTTGCGCCCGTCCGCCGAGGTGCGCCCGCCGCCGGACGCCGGGCTGGCCCCGGTGTGGGCGCGGCTCGGCCGGGCCCTCGCCCGGGGCGAGGACCCGGCAACCGCCTCCGGCACGATCACCGTCGCGGGCCGGCGGTGCTACGTAGGCGTGCTGGGCCGCGTCCCGTGGCCCGCGCCCGCGCACGAGTCCGACGACGGAGCGGGTCTGCTCCTGCTGACCAGCCTCATCGAGGCACAGCCTCACCTGGGCGGGGGAGTCCGGTTCCCGGCCGCCTCGTACCGCAGGCTGCTGGAGAACATCGAAGGCTCCCCGCTCCGCAGCTGGCGCGTGCCGACCGCGCTGCCCGACGGAGTGAGCGTGCCGACCTGGCGGGCGGCCTCCCTCTTCCCCGTCACGGTCGACCGGCTCCGTGCCGACCTGGCCCGCCGCGGCTGGCGCGGGCAGATCCTGACCCCGCGGCGCCCCTGGGCGCCCGGGCCCGGCCGGACCGCGGAGCGGTGCTGGTGGCTGGGGGTGCCTCCGGCGCCGCCGGCGGCCGGAGGCGGCCGGGAGCTGCGGGTGGCGGAGTCGCCCGGCTGCCGCCTGCGCGGTCTGGTCGAGCCGGCATCGCAGGCCGGCGGCGCACCGCTGTGGACGGCCACCGGCGACAGACCCGACTTCCGCGTGTGGGCCGCGCTGCCGGACCGCGTACGCGACCCGGAGGCCGCCGTGCGGGACACGCTGATCCGCGGCGACGCCCGCTTCTCGTGGCTGCTGCCGCCGCGGGAAACCCGTACCCGGGCCGGACGGGAGGTGGACCCGGTCGCCTTCGCCGAGCGGGTGGCACTCCTGACGCTGGCACATCTGGTCCACGAACGGACCCCGGCAGCCACCCCGTCGTCCACCGGCACCGCTGCCCCCACCGCACCGCTGCTGCAACCCACCGACCCGCGAGGACTGTGATGCTCACCGAGGTCCCGCCCCGCCACCGCCCCGACCACCGCCGCGCCGCCTGCCTCGTCCTCGACGACCGCGACCGCGTCCTGATCTCCCGGCCGCCCACCGCGTCCGGGCGCCCCGGCCTCCCCTGGACCGTCGTCCCCGCCGGAAGCACCGCACGGCAGGCCGCGGCTTCGGTGGCGCACCGGGCGTGCGGCACCCGCGTGCCCGCGGCCCGCCTGCGCTACCTGAGCGAACTCCACCTGCCACCCGGGCCCGACGGCGAAGTCGCCCACGACCTGCGGGTCTTCGCCCACCACCAGCGCGACTCCGCCCTCCGTACGCCGCCCGGACCGCATCTGCACTGGAGGCCGCTCGCCTCGATCGCCGAGGACGAACTCGATCCGGCGGCCGCCCACTGCCTCCGCACCGACCTCGACCGGCTTCTCCGCCTGGCCACCGAGGAGTCCGCGGAACCCACGGCGCTGTCCGACATCGAGCGCACGGCACGGCGGCTGATCGACCCCGTCCCCGCGATGTGGCGCCCCACCGAACCGGCCGGAGTGGTCGTCCTCGGCCCGCCCGCGGTGGGCAAGAGCACCCTGCTCAAACGGCATATCGCGCACGCCCCGCACACCCACCACGTAAGTGACATCGTCCCCGTCACCCGCGGGCCGGGCCGGGACAACTACCTCAGCCGCTATCTCCGCGGGGACGACGCCTCGGCCTTCTTCTGCCAGATGGAGACCCTGCTGCTGCGGGTGCTGCAGAACCTGCGCACGACCGACGGCGCCGTACTCGACCAGGACGTGCACAGCTCACTGGCGTACGCCAAGGCCCTGCGCCTGAGCGGCGCCCTGAGCCACCGGCAGTACGAGACCTACTACCGCTACCACCACCTGCTCACCTCCGCGCTGCCCCCGCCGGCCGCGGTGGTGCACCTGACCGCCCGCACCGACGTCCTGATGCGGCGGATGCGGCGCCGCAACCGCGTCCTGGAGCGCTCCTTCACCAGCGCCTACGTCTCCCTGGTGGCGCAGTGCTTCGAGGACGTGGCCGAGGAACTGTCCGCGCGCCTGCCCGTCCACCACCTCGACGCCTCGGAACTGACCCCCGATCAGGTCCTGGCACGTTTCCGGGAACTGGTCCCCGAACATCCCACCTCCACCAAGGAGCGACAGCGATGACCGCACCCAAGACCGACTGGCGCAACCCGGGCCCCGCCCCCACCGAGGGCCCGCTCATCGACACCTTCGGCCGCATCGCGGGCGACCTGCGGATCTCCGTCATCGACAAGTGCAACCTGCGCTGCACCTACTGCATGCCCGCCGAGGGACTGCCCTGGCTGGAGAAGGACGAGATCCTCACCGTCGACGAGATCGACCGGCTCGCCCGCCTCTTCCACTCCCTGGGCGTCCGCGAATTCAAGATCACCGGCGGTGAGCCGACCGTACGCCGGGAACTGCCCGAGATCGTGGAACGGGTCTGCGCGCTCGACGACGTGGACGTCTCCATCACCACCAACGGACTGCTCCTCGACCGGCTCGCCCGCCCCCTCGCCGACGCCGGACTGCGCCGCATCACCGTCTCCTGCGACTCCCTGCTCCGCCACCGCTACGCCGAGATGACGCGCCGGGACGCCTTCGAGAAGGTGACCGCGGGGCTGGCGGCGGCCAAGGAGGCGGGACTCGACCCCGTCAAGATCAACTGCGTGGTCATCCGCGGCACCAACGACGACGAGGCGGTGGACTTCGCGCGCCTGGCGCACGACGGCGGCTACGACGTGCGCTTCATCGAGTACATGCCCCTGGACGCAGAGCGGACCTGGGAGCGGGACAAGGTGATGCCCGCCGAGGAGACCCTGGCAGCCGTCTCCGCCGCCTACGAACTGACCCCCGTCGCCCAGGACACCCCGCAGCCGGCCACCGCCTTCCGCTTCGCCGACGGCGCCCCCGGCGCACTGGGCTTCATCCCCTCGGTGACCAACCCCTTCTGCGACAGCTGCAACCGGATGCGCATCACCGCCGAAGGCGCCTTCCGCGTCTGCCTGTTCGCCCTGGAGGAGACCGACCTGCGCTCCGCGCTGCGCGCCGGCACGGACGACGCCGAACTGGAACGCCTGATCCGCGAGGCGCTCTGGCACAAGTGGCCCGGACACAAGATCAACCACCCCGACTTCGTCCGCCCCGACCGCAGCATGTCGATGATCGGCGGCTGACGTATGACGGCGCGCGCAAGAGTGCTGGTCACCAACGACGACGGCGTGGCCGCCCCCGGGCTGCGCCGCCTCGCCGCCCACCTGCACGACGCCGGCCACGAGGTGGTCGTGGCGGCGCCGGAAAGGGACGAGAGCGGCTGCGGCACCAGCCGCGCGGTCGCCGCCGGCGGACTGGTGCCCACCCGCAGCACCACCTGGGAGGAGCCGGCGGGCGTGCCCGTCCACGCCGTCGGCGGCCCGCCGGGCCTGATCGTCACGGCCGCCTGCCAAGGAGCCTTCGGGCCCGCCCCCGACCTGGTCCTCGCCGGCATCAACCCGGGCGCGAACACCGGCCCGGCCGTGCTGCACTCCGGCACCGTGGGAGCCGTCCTCACCGCCGCCCACCACCGGCGCTCCGCCGTCGCGGTCTCCCTCGGCCACGGCGCGCCCTACCACTGGGACACCGCGCTGCGGGCCCTCGCGGTCCTCCTGCCCGGCGTCCTCGCCGTCGCACCGGACCGCCGACCGCTCCTGCTCAACCTCAACGTGCCGAACGTGCACCCCGCCCGGCTCGTCGGCGTGGTGCGCACCGGACTCGGCCCGCACGCCGCCGCCCGCTTCACCGTCCAACGCCACGGCCCCGGTCTGCTGCGCGCCACCCACCAGGAACACCAGGGGCACCGCGGGGGAGAGGCAACCCTCCTCGCCGCCGGATACGCGACCGTCACCCCGCTGCGCCCGCCCACCGAGGACACCGGCGTCCTTCTCGACCTGCCCGACGCCCGGCAGGTGCCCGGCGCCCTCGTGGGAGACCCGCAGTGAACCGCCGGGTGGTCTCCTTCACCTGGGGACGGGGCCTGGGCCACGTCTCCCGCCTGATCGCCGTCCACACCGAACTACGGGCCCTGGGCTGGGACTCCCTGCTGCTGACCGAACGCCCCCAACGCCTCATCGAGGATTACGGGTTCGCCCAGATCGTCGTCCCCACCGACGCCGGCAGCCTGATCGGCGAGCCCCTGCACGGCACGGGCCCGGCCATCGACCACGGCATCGCCCGCGCCCTGGTCGCCGGCGCACTGCGGCCGACCGATGTGATATTGCACGATGTGACCGTGCAGCGGGAGCTGTACCACCGGGCCACCCGGCTCGGCTGCCCGCAGTTCCTCCTCCACCGCTTCCAGCGCAACCGGCCCGACCCCGCAGCCTGGGTCGCCCGCCACACCCCCGCCATCGGCACGGTCTACCTGCTGGGCGAGAAGGGCCGGCGGGCGAGCGTACAGGGGGTGCGCCTGGTGGGCGTGGACCACATGGTCCGCCGGCTGCTCGGCCACCGCTCACCCTGGCCGGACGGCACCCGGGCGATGCGGATCGCCGTGGTGGCCGGCGGGGGCGGCCACCCCGACGCCCCCGGCTTCCTCACCGCCGCGCTCCACGGCATCCGCACCTACGCACGCCGCCACGCCCCGGACGGCATCGACGTGCTGGTGCTCGCCGGCCCCCACTTCGACGGCGCGGTCGGCATCCCGCCCGGCATGCCCGGCCCGGTACGGGTCACCCCCTACCTGGACCCCACCTACGATCCCTACCGGCACGCCACCGCCGCCCTCACCCACGCCGGCTACAACACCGTCCAGGAACTCGCCCGCTCCCGGGTGCCCACCGTGGTCGTCCCCGGTCGCCGGGACTTCGACGACCAGCGCGTGCACCTGCGGGCCGCCGCCTCGCGCATCCACGCGGCGGTGACCGAAGCCGACGGCCAGGCCATCGCCGGCGCCCTCGCCGACGTCCTGCGCGAGTGCCCGCGCACCGCGGCGGCAGACGGCACCGCGGCGTCCCCCGAGGCCGGCGGAGCCGCCTGGCTCGCCCGCGATCTGACCGCTTCCACCTCCGACAGCAGTGGTGCCGAGGACGTTCATGCCTTCCACGCCGAGTGAAATCTTCGCCTCAGCGGCGCCGTACTACGCCCGATATCAACCGCATTACCCGCCGGAGCTGTACGAATCGATCAGCGAAAATTTCGCGCTGAACGACGCCCGGACGGCCCTCGATCTCGGATGCGGGCCGGGCACCCTCGCCCTGCCGTTGTCCCGACGCGTCGGCCGGGTGATCGCCGTGGACCCGGAGCCGGGCATGCTCGAACAGGGAAAGAGACTCGCCGCGCTCCGGCACATCGACAACATTCAGTGGCGGCAAGGGGATTCCGCCGGATTGCGCGCACTGAACCTGCCTCCGCTGGACCTCTGCGTCATGGGCAGATCGTTTCACTGGATGTCCCGCGCCCAGGTCCTCACCGACCTCGACCTGCTCATCACCGCTCAGGGCGGCGTGGTCATCGCCTCCGTGCAGCCGCCTGATACGGAATGGGCCCGCGCCGTCGCCGAAATCAGAGAACGCTATCTCCTCCCCGCCGCCTCCGGTGACAACGGCACCTTTCCGGCGCAGGAGGAATCCCACCGGGAAATCCTCCGCCGTTCCCCTTTCCCCTGCGTCACGGAAGAACATTGGACCTACCGCGTCGACCACACCCTCGATGAACTCATCGGAATCCAGTTCTCCCATTCCTCCTTCACCCCCGCCCGGCTCGGCGCCCGGAAAGACGCCTTCGAACGGGACCTCCGCACGGCGTTGACGCAATGCCGTCCGCAAGGCCACTTCGAGGACGTCATCCGGGTGGAGGCGCTGATGGCCCGGCGGGGGCGGTGAGCCTCGGGCGGACACGCCGTCCTCCGGGCGGTCCGAAAGGGGCGCCGGCGTGCGGGACGGAGCGGGCCAAGTGAGGCGGCTCGCTGCCGTTTCCGGTGCTCTGCGCGCACCCTTGGCGGGCCTAAAGCAATGTGACATATTACCGCCGTGCTCCTGAGACAGCCCCTGGATGCCGTCATCGTCGGGGCCGGAGTGGTCGGTGCCGCCTGCGCCTACTACGCCTCCCGGTCCGGACTGTCCGTAGCCGTCGTCGACCGAGGACCGTTCGCCACAGGCACCACCGGAGCGGGGGAGGGCAACCTCCTGGTCTCCGACAAGGTGCCGGGACCCGAGCTGGAACTGGCGTTGCTCTCCGCCTCCCTGTGGCGCCAACTGGCGGAAGAACTCCCGCCGGACATCGAGTACGAGCGCAAGGGCGGCCTGGTCGTGGCGGCCTCCGACCAATCCCTGGCCGCCCTGTCGGCGACCGCGGCGGGCCAGCGGGCAGCCGGAGCCGAGGCACACCACGTCCCGCCCGACCGGCTGCCGGACGCCGAGCCCCACCTGGCACCCGGCCTCGCCGGCGGCTGCCACTACCCGCAGGACGCCCAGGTCCAACCGGCCGTGGCCACCGCCGAGTTGTTACGGGCGGCCGGCCGCGCGGGGGCACGCCTGTGCCCGGGGCAGGAGGTCATCGGGGTACTCAAGGACCGGGCGGGCGCCGTGCTCGGGGTGCGCACCGCACGGGAGGACCTGCGTGCCCCCGTCGTCGTCAACGCGGCGGGCACCTGGGGCGGTGAGCTGGCCGAACTGGCCGGGGTGGACCTGCCGGTCCTGCCGCGCAAGGGCTTCGTGCTCGTCACCGAGCCGTTGCCGCGGCTGATCCGGCACAAGGTCTATGCGGCGGAGTACGTGTCCGATGTGTCGAGCGGCTCCGCGGCGCTGCAGACCTCGCCGGTGATCGAGGGCACCCCCGCGGGACCGGTGCTGATCGGGGCGAGCCGCGAACGGGTCGGCTTCGACCGGACGCTGTCCGTACCGGTGGTCGCCCGGCTGGCCGCCCAGGCCGTCGCGCTGTTCCCGGTGCTGAAGGACGTACAGGTGCTGCGCGCCTACCACGGCTTCCGCCCCTACCTCGCCGATCACCTGCCCGCGCTCGGCCCGGACCCCCGGGTACCCGGGCTCTTCCACGCCTGCGGCCACGAGGGAGCCGGGATCGGACTTGCCCCCGCGACCGGCCTGCTGATCGCCGACGCGATCCAGGACCGGCCGCCCGTACTCGCTCTCGAACCCTTCAGGCCCGACCGGTTCGATGCCACGTGCCAGGTGTGACATGACACCGGGGGCGCGTGCGCTCCGGGAAGGGCGCGCCCAGCCCGGCGAAGGAGCGGCCCGGCGCACCGACGAGAACGACCCCTGCTACCCCGGGAGATGGCCCTCGTACCCCAGGAAAGGAACCCCGTGCCTGGCTGCATCCGACGAGTCCTTGGAAGGTTCCCTGTGAGACGCCCCCGTGCGCGTACGCCGGTCGAACTCGTCGGGGCCGAGCCCGAACCGGAATTCCAGCTGACCTTCGACGGGCGCACGGTCCCGGGACTGCCGGGCCGGAGCATCGCCGCCACCCTCTGGGCGGCGGGCATCCTCTCCTGGCGCACCACACGGATCCACGGCCGGCCGCGGGGCGCCTTCTGCGGCATCGGCGCCTGTTACGACTGCCTGGTCACCGTCAACGGGCGGCCCAACCAGCGCGCCTGCCTGGTCCCCGCCCGGCCCGGGGACGTCCTCACCACACAGGAGGGCGACGGGCATGCCGCACTCGGGAGCTGACCGACGGCCACCGGCCGCGCACCGCGCCGATCTCGCCGTGGTGGGCGCGGGACCGGCCGGTCTGGCCGCGGCCGTCACCGCGGCCGATCACGGGCTCGACGTGGTCCTGCTGGACGCGGCCGCCACCCCCGGCGGTCAGTACTACCGCAGCCCGGCCGGCGGCCTCGGCGCCACCCGGCCCGAGGCCCTCCACCACGACTGGCCCGTCTTCGCCGCGCTCTCCGCGCGCCTCACGGCGCACCGCGGCTCCGGCGCGATCCGGCACCTCGCCGGCCACCACGTGTGGACGGTCGCACGCGCCGGGGACGGCGGCTGGACCCTGCACGCGGTCACCGGAGCCGACGCACAGCACCACTCGGCCGTGCGCGCACCACGTCTGCTGCTGGCAACGGGCGCCCACGAACGCCAACTGCCCTTCCCCGGCTGGACCCTTCCGGGCGTGGTGGGCGCGGCGGGCGCGCAGGCCGTGCTCAAGTCCGGTCTGGTGCTCCCCGGGCACCGGATCGTGGTCGCGGGAAGCGGACCGCTGCTGCAGGCCGTCGCCCTGTCGCTGACTCGCGCCGGTGCCGAGGTTCCGGCGCTGATCGAGGCAGCCGGCTACGGGGCCTACGCCCGCGCTCCCCGGGTCCTGGCGGCCAACCCCGGCAAGGCGGCGGAAGGAGCCCGCCACGGGGCGGCGCTGGCCCGCGCCGGCGTGCGCGTCCTGTGCCACCGGGCGGTCACCGCGGTCCACGGCGACGGCCGGGTGGAGGCGGTGACCGTCAGCCGGATCGACCGCCGCTGGCGCCCCGTCCCGGGCTCCGGCCGCGAGATCGCCTGCGATGCGCTCGCCGTGGGACACGGGCTCGTACCGCAGCTGGAACTCGCCGTGGCGGCGGGCTGCGAGACACGCGTGGGCGCCGACGGCACCGCAGCGGTCGTCCTCGACGAGCAGCTCGCAACGACCGTGCCCGGGATCTGGGCGGCCGGCGAGACCGGCGGCGTCGGCGGCGTGGCACTCGCCCTGTGCGAAGGAGAGCTGGCGGCGCTCGCCGTCCTCCGCGCGGCACGGGGCGGGGTACACCGGAGCACGGCGCGCAGAGCGGTCGCGCTGCGGCGTTCCCGGCAGCGGCTGCGGGCCTTCGCCGCCCTGACCGGTGCCGTGCACCGGCCGGGGCCGGGCTGGAGCGAGTGGCTCACCGGCACCACCGAGGTCTGCCGGTGCGAGGAGGTCACCGCGGACCGGATCCGTACCGCGTGCGAGGAGCTCGGCGCGGGCGACACCCGGACCGTCAAGCTGCTCACCCGCGCCGGAATGGGCTGGTGCCAGGGCCGGACCTGCGGATTCGCCGTCCGGGAACTGGCCGCCGCACACGCCACCGGCCCCACCGCGGCGCCGGCCGGTCCCGACCGGCGCCCGCTGGCCTGCCCCGTGAAACTGTCCACGCTCGCCGATCTGGACGACTCCGGTTAGCCCACGGCGGCCGGACGCCTCCCCGGCGGCGCCGGACGGACTCCGGCCCGGCCCGGTCCTTCCCGAGGACACCTCTGTCGCTCCCCGGCGCCGTGCGCAGCCGACCCGCCGCCCTTCCTCGTCCACCACTCCGTTCTGTGACATGTCACACCTCTCAAGGAGTCGCGATGCAGACGAACGCCCTTCCCCGCACCCGCCCCTGGCACGGTGTCATGGTCGCCACGCCTCTCACCCTGCGCGAGGACGGCACGATCGACTACGACGCCTACGCCGCACATGTCCGGCAGCTCATCGCGGCGGGGTGCGACGGGGTGGTGCCCAACGGATCGCTGGGGGAGTACCAGACCCTGACCGACGGCGAACGCGAGCAGATCGTCCGGACCGCCGTCGAGGCGTCCGGCGACGGCGGCCGCGTCATGCCGGGCGTCTCCGCCTACGGCAGCGCGGAGTCACGGCGCTGGGCGGAGCAGGCGGCGCAGGCGGGCGCCGGCTCCGTGCTGCTCCTGCCGCCCAACGGCTACCGCTGCGCGGACGCGGCCGTCCGTGCGCACTACGCCGAGGTCGCCGAGGTCGGGCTTCCGGTCGTCGCGTACAACAACCCGTACGACACCAAGGTGGATCTGACACCGAAGCTGCTTGCCGAACTCCACGAGGAGGGCAGCATCGTGGCGGTCAAGGAGTTCAGCGGCGATGTCCGCAGGGCGTACGAGATCGCCGAGCGGGCACCCGGACTCGATCTGCTGGTGGGCGCCGACGACGTCCTGCTGGAACTGGCGCTCGCCGGGGCCGTCGGCTGGATCGCGGGCTGCCCGAACGCGCTGCCGTCCCGCTGCGTCGAGCTGTACCGGGCCGCTGTGACGGGTGACATGGCAACCGCCCTGCCCCTCTACCGGGAGCTGCACCCACTGCTGCGGTGGGACTCCAAGCCGGAGTTCGTCCAGGCCATCAAGGCGGCCATGGACATCGCCGGACGCCATGGCGGACGGGTCCGCCCGCCGCGCCTTCCCCTCCCCGAGGACGACGCGGCCGCCGTGCGTACCGTGACGCGGAAGGCGCTGGCCGGCGGCCTCGGATGAGCCCTTCGCCACGCTCCGCCCCGCCCGGAACCGGCCGTCGGGCAGCAGCCCCTCGCCCGACCGGACCCGCTCTCGCCGCACCACCCGCACTCCGTCTTCCTTCACCGTGACGCACCAGGGGGAGCCTTGCAGACACGTCACATCTTCCACGCGGTCGACTCACACACCGAGGGGATGCCCACCCGCGTCATCACCGGCGGCATCGGCACCGTGCCCGGCGCCACGATGGCCGAACGGCGCCGCCACTTCCAGGAGCACCGGGACGCCGTGCGCACCCTGCTCATGTACGAACCGCGCGGCCACGCCGCCATGAGCGGCGCGATCCTCCAGCCACCCACCCGGCCCGACGCGGACTACGGCGTCCTCTACATCGAGGTCTCCGGCTTTCTGCCGATGTGCGGGCACGGCACCATCGGGGTGGCGACCGTCCTGGTGGAGACCGGCATGGTCGAGGTCACCGAACCCGTCACCACCGTACGGCTGGACACCCCGGCCGGACTCGTCAGCGTGGACGTACAGGTCAGGGACGGCGCGGCCACCGCGGTCACCCTCACCAACGTCCCCGCGTTCAGCGTCGCCCTCGACCGCACCGCGGACGTACCCGGCTACGGACCGGTGCGCTACGACCTCGCCTACGGCGGCAACTTCTACGCCATGGTGCAGCTCTCCGACCTCGGACTGCCCTTCGACCGGGCACGCAAGGACGACATCCTGGCGGCGGGACTCGCCCTGATGGACGCCGTCAACGCCACCGACCGGCCCGCCCACCCGGCGGACCCCGGCATCCACGGCCTCAAGCACGTCCAGTTCCTCGCCCCCGGCTCCGACGCCCGTCACTCCCGGCACGCCATGGCGATCCACCCCGGCTGGTTCGACCGGTCGCCCTGCGGAACCGGTACGTCGGCACGGATGGCGCAACTGCACGCACGCGGTGAACTCCCGCTGGACTCCGACTTCGTGAACGAATCCTTCATCGGGACCTCGTTCACCGGACGGCTCGTCGAGGAGACCACCGTGGCCGGGCTGCCCGCTGTCGTCCCCACCGTCACGGGCCGCGCCTGGATCACCGGTACGGCACAATTCTTCCTGGACCCGTCCGACCCCTTTCCCGAAGGGTTCCTGCTGTGAATCTGCCCCTGCTCGGCGCCGACGACATCGAGACCCTGGGACCCACCGGAGCCGTGGACGCCTTGGCGGCGGCGCTGAGCGGCGGACTCGATCCGGAGAACTCCCCGGCCCGGCATCATGTCACCGCGCCCGGCGGCGAGCTGCTCCTCATGCCCGCCACCACCCGGCAGGTGACCGGGGTGAAGATCGTCGGAGTCGCCCCCGGCAACCCCGCACACGGCCTGCCCCGGATCACCGGCAGCTATCTGCTGCTCGACGGCCCCACCCTGCAGCCGCTCGCCCTGCTCGACGGGGCGGCGCTCACCACGCTGCGCACGCCGGCGGTGTCCGCCCTCGCGATCCGCCATCTCACCGGCCCCGTCCTGCGGCATCTGGTGCTCTTCGGAACCGGACCCCAGGCGTACGGGCACCTCGCAGCGGTGCTTGCGGAGCGGCGGGTCGAGCGGCTCACCGTGATCGGCCGCACCCCGCACCGGGCCGTCGCACTGGTCGAGCAGGCCCGCCGGCTCGGCGTGGACGCCCGCCCGGGCGAGACGCACCGGGCCGAGGAGGTGGCCACGGCCGATCTGGTGCTCTGCTGCACCACGTCCGCCACCCCGCTCTTCGACGGCGCTCTCGTACCGGACGGCGCGACGGTCGTCGCGGTCGGCTCGCACACCCCGGACGCCCGGGAGGTCGACTCCGCCGTGGTGTCGCGCTCCGCGGTGTACGTCGAATCAAGGGCGGCAGCCCTGTCGGAGGCGGGTGACCTGCTGATCCCGATGGCGGAAGGGGCCTTCCGCGCCGAGGACATCGCCGGCAACCTCGCGGACCTGGCGGCCGGCCGGGACGCCGGAGCGGAGCCAACCGCCCTTGGACGACCCCGGTTCTTCAAGAGCGTCGGAATGGGCTGGGAAGACCTCGCGGTCGCCGCGGCGGTGTACCGCAACGCAGTGCCGTGACCGAGATATCCACAGGCCGGGCGCGACAGGCCTCCGCGGAATCGCGAGATTGTATTCTGAGGGGCCCGTACGGCGCTGGAGGAACACATATGGCCCGCCTGGCGACGCTCAACGCCCTTTCCGCGCAAGAGCACTTGCGCGACAGAGTGGCGAATGCCCTCAGAGCGGCTCTGATCGCGGGGGACCTCCGCCCGGGCATGATCTACTCCGCGCCCGCCCTCGCCGCGGACTTCGGGGTGTCCGCCACCCCGGTCCGCGAGGCCATGCTCGATCTGGCGCGTGAGGGCCTGGTCGAAGCGGTCCGCAACAAGGGCTTCCGGATCACCGAGCTGACCGATCAGGACCTCGACGACTTCACCGAACTGCGCGCCATGATCGAGGTGCCCACCGTCGGCCGCATCGCCCGGATGGGCAAGACCCGGGAGCTGACGGCGCTACGGCCGCTCGCCCAGGCGATCGTCACCGCCGCCGCCGAGCACGACATCATCGGCTATCTGGAGGCGGACCGCCGCTTCCATCTCGAACTGCTCGGACTGGCCGGCAACCGCAGGCTGGTGGAGGAAGTGAGCAGCCTGCGCAAGCGGTCGCGCCTCTTCGGGTTGAACCGGCTCGCGGAGACCGGCCAGTTGACCGCATCGGCCGAGGAGCACATCCGCCTGCTGGACCTCGTGATCGCCGGTGACGCCGAGCGCGCCGAGACCTGCATGCTGACCCACATGTCCCATGTCAGGTCGCTCTGGGCCGATGACGAGGACGCCGGCCCGAGCGTGGACGGTATCCGGATCCGAAGGGTGACGCTGCCGGCCGCCGAGGCCTGATTCCCGTTCCGGCCGTGGACCCTCAAGTTCCCTCGTCCTGACGCGACGTCAATATCGATCCGGCTGGCATCAGTTCATTGACGCTGCGCTGCGCGGCGGAGGCGCGGCCGAGCTGGGGCAAGGCGCGGGCGAAGTCGGCCATGTGGTGGAGCGGCCCGGTCTTCAAGCCATGCCGGCATTCGCGAGGAGTAACGGGCAGCGACAGCACGGCCGTTGGCCGGACTTTGGACGAACTACCCCGTCATCGCGGAGAGTTAGCGCTCGGAAGAATGCCCGTTCGCATACTTCCGTAGAGCATGTGACATGTGCCATTGTACTGCGCGCAGAGGTCAGAGGGCGTGTCCATGTCACGTTCAGACCTCGGATCCGCCCCGCCCCGCCCCACCCCTGCGCAATCCCCCACAGCCGCGCGTCGTGTGCGCGGTCCCCACTCCGCTGGGAGGCGGCACGTGAAGAACCGAACGGTTCGACAGAGATACACCGGAATATCCGCTGCGGTCCTGGCGGCCTGCTTAGGCGTCGGCCTGTTCTCCGCACCGAGTCAGGCCGCTCAGCAACGCCCCGCCGCGGCGACGGCGGCCGGCCACACCCGGACCGGTGACGCAGGTCCGGCCCGAAGCGGCAGCGGACCCGCCGCAGGGCCGGCCGGTCCCTCCGCCCAATCGCCGACCGCACCCGCGGGCGACCCCGCCCACCTCGGCCGCAAGGCCCTCAAAGCCGCCGACCGCCCGCCGCTGTCCGCGTCCAAGGACGCACTGCGCCGGGACTACGACGCCCCCGGCGCCGCATCCCCGAGCCACCCGGCGCCCTCGATGAAGGGCGTCTCCAAGGCCCGGGCCGCGGCCGACTGCAAGGTCAGCGACTTCACCGGCCGTACCGGGAGCGAACTGGTCCGGCAGATCACGTCCTCGACGACCGACTGCATCAACACGCTGTTCCAGGTCAAGGGCAACGACGGCTATCTCGCCTTCCGCGAGGCGCAGATGGTCACCGTCGCCGACGCCATGCGCGACGGATCGGCCGCCTACCCCGGCGACAGCAGCACCGGCATGCCCCAGCTGGTCCTCTACCTCCGCGCCGGGTACTACGTGCAGTACTACGACCCCGACACCGTGGGCGATTACGGACCGGAGCTGCGTACCGCGATCCAGGGCGCGCTGGACGCGTTCTTCGCCTCCTCGCACGCCTTCGACGTCTCCGACGCCAACGGGGAGACCCTGTCCGAGGCCGTCATACTGATCGACAGCGCCGTCGAGAACGCCCGCTATCTGTCCGTCGTCAAGCGGCTGCTGGCCGACTACGACTCCTCGTACAACAGCTCCTGGTACATGCTCAACGCCGTGAACAGCGTGTACACGGTGACATTCCGCGGTCACCAGGTGCCGGAGTTCGTCGCCGCGGTGGAGGCCGATCCCAGCCTGCTGGACGCCCTCAGCGACTTCGCGCTGCACCATCTCGACCTGCTGGGCACCGAGCAGTCGTTCCTCGCCTCCAACGCGGGACTTGAGCTCGGCCGCTTCCTGCAGGAGGACTCCCTGCGCCCCAAGGCGAGCCCGCTGGCCGCCGCACTGCTCGGCAAGAGTTCCCTGACCGGGCCCACCGCCCCGCTCTGGGTCGGCCTGGCCCAGATGGTCGAGGCGTACGACAAGGCGAACTGCTCGTACTACGACACCTGCGACCTCGTACAGCGCCTGAAGAGCGCCGTCCTCCCCGTCAGCCACACCTGCAGCGACAGCATCCGCATCCTGGCCCAGCAGATGTCCGCCGCGGACCTCGACGCGAGCTGCACCAGCCTGCGCAACCAGGACGCCTACTTCCATGACGTCACCCGGGACAACGGGCCGGTCGACGGCGACCACAACGACACCATCGAGGTCGTGGTTTTCGACTCCAGCACCGACTACCAGACCTACGCCGGTGCGATCTACGGAATCGACACCAACAACGGCGGCATGTACCTGGAGGGCGACCCCGCGGCGGCCGGGAACCAGCCCCGCTTCATCGCCTACGAGGCCGAGTGGACCCGGCCCGACTTCCAGATCTGGAACCTCAACCACGAGTACACGCACTACCTCGACGGCCGCTTCGACATGTACGGCGACTTCGAGGCAGGAATGACCACGCCGACCGTCTGGTGGGTCGAGGGCTTCGCGGAGTACGTCTCCTACTCGTACCGCAAGATCAACTACGACGACGCCGTCGCCCAGGCGGGAGCGCACACCTACACCCTGCGCACCCTGTTCGACACCACCTACGACAACGCCGACCAGACCCGCGTCTACAACTGGGGCTACCTGGCCGTCCGCTACATGCTGCAGTCCCACCGCGCGGACGTCGACACGCTCCTCGGCCTCTACCGCAAGGGCGACTGGAACGGCGCCCGCACCCTGCTCACCTCGACCATCGGTGACCGCTACGAAGCCGACTGGAAGACCTGGCTGACCGCCTGCGCGGCCGGCAACTGCGACGCCACCACCGGCCCGGCCACCGCACCCGGGGCCGCGTGACCCGGGCCTGACACCTGGCCGCGTGCCGTACCGGTCGGCGATCGGTACGGCACGCGGGCGCCGGACGCCGAACGGGAACCGGCCGCAGACAGGCGCAAGGCCGTCGTCATGAAGGAGGGGAAGGGCTCGGCTCTCCACGGCTGGCGGCCACCCGCTCAGGCCGGCGGGATTCGTGCCGGACCGGCGAGCGCGCCCTCAGAACCAGTGCAGGCAGTGCGGGGGACGGTCGGTGCGGAAGAGGGCGTCGGCGAGGGGGGCGGCGCCCGGGTGGTGGGCCCGGATGTGTCCGGCGCGTATGAGCGTGCTCGGGGCGGTGCCGCCGAGGTAGAGCGAGCCCAGATCGCTGAGGTCCAGCGACAGATCCGGTTCCCGGTCCGTCACGGTGCAGTCGGCCTTGCCGTCCCGGACGGTCAGCAGATAGCGGTCGTGTGCGCCGAGGAACGGGTCGTCGACGTCGAGGACGAGTTCGCCGTCCGTGCACCAGCCGCGCGCGGCCAGCGCGCGCGGGACGTCCAGCAGCCGCACCCAGAGCCAGTCGGTGTCCTCGCTCACCCGGGCGGCGCGGAAGTCCGCGAGCTGCCAGCGCAGCGGGTGGCCGGGCGGAACGTGCTGGAACACGATCTCGGAGACCAGGTCGTGTCCGAGCACGCACCGGGCCAGGGCGGTGAAGGCGGCGTCGTCGGTGGCGATGATCTCGTCGACGGTCAGGGTGCCGGACTCGATCGCATAGCTGGCGTACCCGTCGGGGACGCCGTCGGCGGCCCGGTGGACGGCGACGTGGCGCGGCGCCGGTGCGATCGGAGGCTTCCCCGCACGCCGGGTCCACCAGCGGTGCGGCCGGGACAGCGCACCGGGCTGCGAGCGGCGGTACCGGTCGTAGACCTCCTCCAGAATCTCGCCGCACTCGGCACGCCGCAGGACCTCGACGGAGCCCGGGTCCGCGCCGGCCGCCGGTGCGCCGGCCTCGGTGCGCGCCCGGGGAGCGGCGAGGGCGGCGCGGTGGCGCGGCACCGTCAGATGCGTGGTGCGGGTCGCCGGGCCGTAGCCGAACCTGCGGTAGATCGTGGCCTCGGACGCCAGCAGCACGGAGAGGAACTCCCCGCCGCCCCGCAACTCGGCGAGCTGATGCCGCATCATGGCGCTGAGCACGCCCTGACGCCGGTGCGAGGGAAGGACGCCGACGGAGGTCACCCCGGCGGCCGGGACAACGGCCCGGCCGGGCAGGGTGAGCTCGAAGGAGTACGCCGAGGCGGTGCCGACGGGCCGCCCGTCCGCGGCCAGGGCCAGCAGCGCGCGGTCCATTTCGAGCGCCGACCACCAGTGCCCGTCGCCCGCCACCGGGGTTTCCGGGAAGCGCCCGAACGCGGCATGGACCGTGTCGACGAAGACGTCGAGATCCTCATCGGTCGTGGGACGGATCTCCATCGCTGCCGCTGCCTCCTCGGGATGCCGGCACCACGGCTCGTGGTGTCCGGCCACAGTGCAACGCCGCCCCGCGGCCCGGTCAAGCGAATTACGGACCAGTCCGTCGCCGGTCGCGGCGCGGTGCCGAGTTTGCCGAACTGCCGCGGGCCCAGCCCGGTGAACGGGATCGTCCAGGACGGCTCCGACGCCGTGATCACATCGGGCACACCGAGACCATCTCGACTGCCGGCCATACGCGGTGGCCTCTCGCGGCCGGCTTGGTCTGCTTTCAGCAGCGGCGTCCATCTGATTCTGAACATGATCGGGCTGAACATGATCGGGTGATGCCGGGCCGTTCGTCCATGAGTGGTCAGTTCACCGCGCCTCCAAGAGCCCGGTCGGAGCCTGGAACCCGGATCGGCGGTAGAGCGGAGCACTTCGATCGGACGGCCAGACGATCAAGACGTCCATGCCGCTGCCCTGCGCATGCCTCCTCAGAGCTTCCAGAAGGGCTGCTCCGAACCCTCGATTGCGCTGTTCAGGCACCACGTAGAAGTTCGTGACATAGCCGATCGGGGTGTTGTCCTCGTAAGGCTCAGGCATCCTCTCCACGAGGTGGAGGAAGACATGCCCGCAGATCTCGCTGTCGCTTTCGGCGACCCAGGCCAGCCAGTGTTTGCTCGCGAGCCGCTCCCGGATCCAGTCCTCGGCGTGACTCACGGGACGAGCCGGCTCGCAGAGGTCTCCTTCATGGTCCTCATGCTTGAATGCCCAGCGTAGAGCGGCCAGTACCGGAGCATCAGCCGCGTCGGCCTCGCGGACACGGACGTCAGTGATCATCAGGCAAGTCTCGCGCACCCCGCGTTGTCGCGCTCCCGGATTTCCGGGCCCGGCCTCCATCAGCCTGCCGGTCGGCCCTCCCCGGCCGGCGCCGGCGAGGCAGCCGTCGACCGGATCCGAGCGGGAACCGGATCTGTTGGGAGTACGGGCAGGGGAAAGGCCTTTGCGCCCGGCTTGGTCGGCGTGGATGCCGGCTCGCCGGAGGTACGGAAGATGACTGACGTGGTGCTGAAGCTGTCAGCCCGTGATTTGGTGCATGCGGACCTGGCGTCGTGCGGGTGGGCAGGGTCCGGCCTCCACCTGGCCGACGTCGCCGAGCAGCTGGAACGTGTCCGGACCAGCGAGGTCGACTACCTCGCGGTCTGCCCTGCAACGGACATCCCTGTGGCGAAAGGCGGCGTCGACTACCAGGTCAGGAAAGGTGCCGGCACTCTGTGGCAGCTGGCGGTCCACCTCGCATTGCAGTCGTGCGGGATCGGCACGTTCCTTGTGGAAGCCGCGGAACTGCGGATCAGGAACCGCGGTCTGCGGCAGGCCGAGCTCGGTGTGGAGGAAAGCAGTCCCCGGGCGCGTGCGCTGTACGAGAGGCTGGGATATATCGCATATGACCGTCGGCCGGACTCGTGGGACGAACAAGCCCCTGACGGGTCGTTGCGCCGCTACGAGACGATGTGCACGTTGATGCGGAAGGAACTCACGTAGGCTCGGCCACCTTCGCGGGGTCTCTCAGCGGGCGTGACGACGCCGCCCGAGCGCTCACGAGACAGCCCGCCACCGGCTCCCCACGATCTTTACGGGACGCCCCCGAGGGCCTCGGAGAGTGCGTGCTCACCGTCGCGCAGCAGCGCATGGCCGCCGTTCCGGTGGGCGGGTTACCTTCACAAGAGTCGGTACCCCGCAGCCTCGGGAGGGTGGCCCATGGCCGTGCACGTGACCGTGTGGGATGACCGCGCCCGGGTCGGGGAAAGCCGGGCCCCGGCAGCTTCGGCAGCTTCGGCGGTCCCGGTGCCTCCGGCGGCCGCTGCCCCCGCCCTCTTCGTCCACAACATCTTCACCTGGGGCGCCGACTCGCTGTTCGGGTTCGCCGGGCAGCGGCCCCTCGCGGACAGCCGGCGGCTCCTCCTGATGGACCGCCGGGGCTACGGCGACAGCCCGGACACCGCGCGCAGCGACTTCGACGTCGACGCCGGGGACGTCGTGGAGATTCTCGACGGGGCCTTTGACGCGGGGCTCGGCGGCGCCCACCTCGTGGGGCACGGGAACGGCGCCGTCGCCGCGCTCCTCGCCGCCGCGCGCCGGCTCGACCTCGTCCGCTCCCTTGCCCTCATCCAGCCCTCCGCCTTCACCGCCGCGGCGGACCGGCCCGTCGTCGCCGCCCTCCTCGACCGGGTGCGCGACGGCGCCCCCGGCATCCCGGAAGGCGTCACGCCGGAGCAGTATCTGCGCGCGTCCACCGAGGGGCTGGGGATGGCCGTGCCCGAGCCCACGGCGCGCTGGCTCCGCGCCGTCGCCACCTCCATGGGGGAGCGGCCCGTCTGGGAGGCGCACATCCCGCTGGAGGCGATCCGCGCCGCCGCCCTGCCGACTCTCGTGATCTGCGGAACCTGGGACCGTGCGCCGGCCGCGTACCGCGAGCATGTGGGGCTTCCCCTCATCGCCGTGGCCGAGTCCCTCACGGACTCCCTCGGGGGCCGCCTCCTACGGGTGCCCGGGTACTACCCGCACACCCAGGAACCCGCCGTCGTCAACGCCGCCCTGCGGGAGTTCTGGGGCTGACCGGCTTCCCCCGGGGTTTGATCGGCCCGGCATCCCACCGGGCCGACATCTCGCATCCCGACGCTCAGGCCGGCCGCGCGCTGCTCGCGACAGAACCGCCGCCGGCCACCCGAGCCCTCACGCCGACAAGGCCCGGGGGAAGCGCCCCTGTGCGCGCCCCTCGGCCTGTGCCGGCACCCCGGCCGCATGCACGGCGCTGAAGCCGAAGTCGCGCCGGAGCTGCTCCAGTTCCCTTTCCGCAGTGGCCCTCACCTTCCCCGGGACATCCCCGAGCTCCTCGATCAGGCCCTCGTATATCGGAGTGTTGCTCCCGCTCACGTATTCCTCACATCTGGCGTTGCGCGTGCAATTGCTTGTCTACGACGACTCGCAGAACCCCGGAGTGTACGGGGTGCCGGCCGCCGGGTGGGGCCACCGCTCCCGGGAGGCGGTACGAACGCCGGGAGGGCGGCCGCCCGGGGGACGGCGCGAGGGCGGCGCCGTCGAGGGAGGCGGGCGGCCGATTCGGCGTGTGGCCTGCTGGGTTGCCGTGGGCCTGCCGAAGCGGGTTCAGGCAGTCATCGAGACTGAAGCGGGCACGAGAAGGGCACGGCGCAACGCTGGACGAGGTGCGCGCAAGGCTCAACCTGATCACGGGCGGGCCACCTAGCAATCCCCCGAGCGCGGGGGAGCCCGGCCGTCGGCGCACTGGCAAACACCACCGGCGGGCTGCGTACGAGCCGTACGGGTTGCCGTCCAGGTCCAGCGTGCTGCCCGCGCACCCGGATCAGGCGCCGTCCGCGGGGGGGGCGGCCGGGGGAGACAGCCCCGGGGCCGGAGCGTCCCGGGCGCCCCCGGCGGCGACGAGGCGCGGGCCCGCGCGGTGCGCATCCCGTGGCTCCGAGCCCCGGTGCGGCGACGGTCACGGCGGGTCCCGGCCCCGGTTGCCCCGCTCCGGCAGGTCGCCGAAAGTGGAGGGAGCCGGGTCGGGGGAGCGGCGGGTCCGCATCGGACGTACGCGACGTCCAGGACTCCACCCCGCGGCGCAGCGCGGGAAGGTACGGCTGCGCGTCTTACGCACCGCACTTGGGAGGCGGGCCCGCATGAGTGGACGCAGTCCCGACCTCGGACCCGGGACACCACGAGGCCGGTTCCCCGGAGGCGGCGTACCTCCGGGGAAGACCGCGCCCGCGGAGTCCGGCACCGGCCCGGAGACCGGCTCGCCGCCTCCACCGGGGCGCGGCCGGACACCGGAGCGGAGGCCCCTCGGTTCCCGCGGCACCTCCGGGCAGCAGGCCGTGCCCCCGTCGCGGCTGCCCCCTTGCGAAGCGGCCGCCTCGGTGCCCGGACGGCAGATATGCGCACACGGCTGAGACCCCGGCCAAAATGGGCCCGCGCCCGACACCGGGCCGAAGCCCCCTCCGTCGAACCGGGCGCAGCCCTCGACCTCGGCATCCGGTGCGCCGCCATGGAACCGCAGACCGACCGGTAAGCGCCCGGCTACCGGCTTCCGCAGGCGCACACCCGGCACGCTCGCTGAGATCTTCTTCGACGACTTCGAGGCCATCCAGGCAGGCCACAGCCCTGGGAGCAACGCCCGAGCCCGGGGCACGAACCCCGGGGCACGAACCACGCCCGCGTCCGTCACGGAACTGCCGGACACGGGCGTACCACGACCCCTTCTGCCGGTCCGCGGCGAAAGGACGGTACGCAATGACCGAGACAGCTCTTCTTCCCAGTCCCGAACCCGCCACCGCCGTCGAACCCCGTACAGCCATCGAGCCGACCACCAGCGCACCCCTCGCCCCCTACTCCCACATCCAGCGCTTCAACTACACCGGCAGCGTCCAGGACTTCACCGTTCCGCCCGGCGTCACCACGATCAACGCGCGCTGCTGGGGTGGTGGCGGTGGTCGGAGCAGCACCGGGGGCGGGGGCGGATTTGCCACGGGGGAGATCGCCGTCGTGCCCGGGGAGACGCTGCGGGTCGTGGTCGACCTGGCAGGAGGACCGGACAGCGGGGGCGGTATGAGCGGGTTGTTCAGCCAGCGGCTGGGGCAGATGCTGCTGATCGCCGGCGGCGGCGGAGGGGGCACGAGTAACGCCGACGCACGTGGTGGTGCAGGCGGCGGCACCAGCGGTGCCGACGGACGGATCTACTCGCGAGGCGGGTGGACCGGGGCATCGGCGCGTGGAGCTTCGGGTTCCACGGGCGGTGCCGGTGCGTCCTGCGGGGCCAGTTACGGGGGACGCGGTGGCGACACCGGCCGGAACGGCGGCGCTACCGTGTTGGGAACCCCGGGAGGTCAGGTGCCGGTCCCCGGTATGGGGGCAGGCGGCGGTGCGGGCTACAGCGGCGGTAGCGGGGGAGGCGCCGGCTACGCCGGTGGCGGTGGCGGCATCTTCGTCGGCAGCCCGTCCGGCGACTATGCCAGCGGCGGCGGTGGCGGCAGCAGCTATGTGGACGGCCCCGGAGTCAGCGGAGGACGCACCGTGGCCGGCAACGGCACACAGGCGGGCGGCAAGGATGACCCCCTGTACCAGTCCGGTGTCGGGGACGCGGACCACCGCGGCCAAGTGGTCCTGCAATGGACGGAGTTCACCGTCACCCCCGGTGGGCCGCCGGATGTGAAGCTGCGGAAGGGCGGACCGGTCGGGTACCCGGGAGTGCGGGTCGCATCCGACGTGGCGTTCGAGCCGGTGTCGGTGACGGCGGCGCTGCCCGCCAACCGTGGTCTGCTCTTCGGTACGCAGACACTCGCCGACTACCAACTGACCGTCCAGAACGCCGGCGGGCAGGCGACGCAGTACCGGGGCGCCCTGTCGGAGGACGGCACCTCGCTCGTGTTCTCCGGCGTGGATCTGGAACTGCCGGGGACGTCGGTGATGTGGGTCGCGGTGAGCGCCGGCCACGAAGCCCCGCTCGGAGCCACCCATCTGACCTTCACCGTGGGAGGAAAGGTCTGCCCTTCGACCACGGTCGTCGTCACGCCGGCCTTCGACGTGTCGCCGGGCGGCACCCCGGTGACCGCTGAGCGCGGAGGAAAACCCGTGTTCCCGGGCGTAGAGGTACGCAACAACGGCTCACAGGCCATCCCCCTGCAGAAGGTCACCGCAACTCTTCCGGCCGGTGCCGGCATGCGCTTCGGCACCGAGGCGAACCCCGATCACCAGCTGACCGTCTGGGAAGCCGCCGGGAAGACCACCGTGTACAAGGGGAGCATCTCCCACGACGGACAGTCCCTGACCTTCTCCGACGTCGACCTGGCAATCCCCGACACCGGATCACGGTCGGTCATGTGGGTCTGCGTCGGCGCCTGTGACGACACCCCTCCCGGCCCCACCAGCGTGGAGTTCTCCCTCGACGCGCGGACCTCGCCCTCCACCACGATCAACGTCATCTGAGGAAGACCGCGGAAGCTGCCACGATGGGCGGTCATGCGCCGAATGGGCGGTTGTGCGCCGACGCGCGATCAACGGCGGCACGCGCAGCCGCCCATTCCCCGCAGAGGCCATCCCGAAGCCCACCTGCTCCGAGAGCGACCTGCTCCGACCTGCTCCGACCTGGTCAGAGCGAAAGGCCCTAACGCCTGCCCTTGCGCAGGAACCGCCGCAGCCGGGTCAGCGGCCAGGTGTTGATCACCTCGTCCGGGGTGAGCCAGCCGCGCTGGGCGGTGCCGATGCCGTACCGCAACTGCGCCAGCTGCGGCACCGAGTGGGCATCGGTGTTCACGGCGAACCGCACCCCGTGCGCCCGGGCCCGCAGGATGTCCTCGTCGCACAGATCCAGCCGGTCCGGCTGGGCGTTGACCTCCAGCGCGGTTCCGGTACGGGCGCAGGCCGCGAACACCTCGTCCCAGTCCGCGTCCACGCCCGGCCGCCGGCCGATCAGCCGGGTGGTGGGATGTCCGAGGACATGGACGTACGGGTTCTCGCAGGCCCGCACCAGCCGCCGCGTCATCGGCCCGCGGCCCAGGTCGAAGTGCGAGTGCAGCGAGGCCACGCAGAGATCGAAACCGGCCAGGAAGGCGTCCGGCCAGTCCACCTCGCCGTCCGGCCCGATGTTCAGCTCCGTGCCGTGCAGCAGCCGCATCCGCCGGCGGGTGCCGTCCAGCTCCCGCAGCCGCTCCCGCTGGGCGAGGATCTTCTCGTCGGTCATCCGCTGCATCGGCATGTCCGGCGCGTGATCGGTCACCGCGTAGTACGCGTATCCGCGCTCCGCGGCCGCCTCCACCATCACCTCCAGCGACGCCAGACCGTCGGTCAGATCGGTGTGGGTGTGCAGATCACCGCGGATGTCCCGCTCGGTCACCACGTCGGGCAGCGCCCCGCGCAGGGCCGCCTCGATCTCCCCGCGGTCCTCCCGCAGCGTCGGCGGTATCCACGGCAGCCCCAGCCGGGCGTACACCTCCTCCTCGGTCCGGGACGCCACCGACTTCCCGCTCTCCGTCTCGAACAGGCCGTACTCCGACAGCTTCAGCCCCCGGTGCACGGCGATGGTCCGGGTACGGATGTTGTGCGCCTTGGCGCCGGTGAAGTACTGCAGCCCCGCACCCCACGATGCCGGCGGCAGCACCCGCAGATCCACCTGGAGCCCCTTGCCGGTGCGCACCGACGTCTTCTTCGTGCCCCGCGCGATGACCTCGGCGGTGCCCGGCAGCCCGCACAGCGCCGCCATGAACGGCTCCGACTTCGCCGCCGCCACCAGCACGTCGACGTCCCCGACGGTCTCCCGCATCCGGCGCAGCGACCCCGCGTAGGCGCACCGCCGGCATCCGGTCACCGCGGACAGCTCGGCGACGATCTCCTCGGCGGTGTCCAGCGCGAGCGCCAGCGGTACCCGGCCGCCCGACTGCCGCAACAGCTCGATGCCGTGCCGGATGTTGTCCTGCGTCTTCTCCCCGAATCCCTTGAGATCGGCGAGCGCGTCCGCCTCGATGGCGGCGGCCAGTTCGTTCACCGAGGAGATGTGCAGAGCCTCGTGGAGCCGCAGGGCCTTCTTCGGGCCGAGCGTCGGGATGGTGATCAACTCCCGGACGCCGGCCGGGATCTCGGCCCGCTGCTCCTCGACCGCCGCCATCTTCCCGGTACGCAGATACTCGGCCACCTTGGCGGCGATCGACCGCCCCACGTTCGGGATCTCCCGCAGGCCGTCCTCGTCCAGCTTCGAGACGTCGGCCGGGTGGCCCCCGATGGCACGCGCCGCCTTCTCGTAGGCGCGCGCCTTGAACGCATCGCCTCCGGTGATCGCGATGAGGTCCGCGTACTCCTGCAGCAGCGCCTCGACCTCGTCATTGGCCCGGGCCACGCCTTCAAGTCTAGAAAGTCCGCGGCCCCTCGGCACACGAAGAGGCGGGCGGGAACGCCGGCCCCGAGGCCGCCGGTGCCGGGGCGCCGCCGGCCGCGTGGTCGCACGCGGAAAACCCGGCGACAGCGGCGATCATCCCCGGGATACTGGGCGCCCATGGACGAGGTCGAAGTCGTTGTTGCCCATTCCGAGCGTGCGACCCTGCGCGTCGGTGACGTGTTCTTGAAGGTGGACGCCGATCAGGCGCGGATCGATGCCGAGGTCGAGGCGATGTCCCTCGCGCCGGTCCCGACCCCCGAGATCCTGTGGCGCAAGCCGCCCGTGCTGGCGATCGCCGCACTCCCGGGCACGACGCTCGGGCGCCTCGGCGGGCCGTCGACCGCATCG
Source organism: Streptomyces sp. NPDC000404 (assembly GCF_040300365.1). Taxonomy (NCBI): domain Bacteria; kingdom Bacillati; phylum Actinomycetota; class Actinomycetes; order Kitasatosporales; family Streptomycetaceae; genus Streptomyces; species Streptomyces sp. NPDC000404. The sequence continues at coordinate 115,166 of NZ_JBEPDN010000019.1, forward strand.
CCGGCGGCGTGGGCCGCGGCGGGCGCCGCCATCCGGAAGCTGCACGACGCGCCGTTGCCGCCCCGGCCCGGCCGGGCCGGGCGGAGCGCCGACGCGCTGGCGGCGGAGCTCGACGCGGAGTGCGAGTTGCTCGTGACGAAGGGCCTCCTCCCCGCCGACCTGGTCACCCGCAACCGCCGGGTCGCCGAGGCCGCGCTCCGGCCGTGGACCCCGGCGTTCACCCACGGCGATCTGCAGATCGCGCACGTCTTCCTGGAAGGCGACGAGGTCACGGGCATCATCGACTGGTCCGAGGCGGGCCGGGGCGACGCCCTGTACGACCTCGCCACCTTCCTGCTCGGACACGAGGAGCACTTCGACGACGTCCTCGCCGGCTACGGCACCGGCGTCGACCTCGACGTGATCCACGCATGGTGGTCGCTGCGAAGCCTGCTGGCGGTCCGCTGGCTGATCGAGCACGGCTTCGACCCGTTCGCGCCGGGCTGTGAGGTCGACGTGCTCAGAGCCCGGATGTGAAGCCGCGCGCCCGGCACACCGCGCAGCCCACCCGCGCGCCGTGGCGGCCGGGAGGGCCGAGCGGAAGCGGCGTCCGGTCAGCGGGAGCGGGGCGCGCCGGTCTCCCAGACGGTGCCGCGCGCCTCGTACTCCATCATCATCTCGACGCCGGCCGCCGCCGCGGAGCCCAACTCGCGTTTGACGAGCCACAGGCCCAACTCCAGGCCCGAGGAGATGCCTTGCGCCGTGACCAGGTCGCCGTCGTCGACCACCCGGGCCGGAGTGAGCACCCCGCCCCCCTTCTCCAGGTCCTTGAGCGCTCCTCGGTGGGTGGTGCAGCGGCGGCCCTCGACCAGCCCGGCCGCCGACAGCAGCAGTGCTCCCGTGCACAGTGAGCTGAGCGTGAGACCCGGACGCGGGGCCGCGGCCAGGGCCCGGGGGAGCGTGCCGCGTTCGATCTCGGCCCAGATGCCGGGGCCGTCCTTGTGGCGGTAGCCGCCACCGGGCACCACGATCAGCTCGGCCGTGCGCGGCTCCCAGCGGCGGGTGACCGCGACCTGCGTGCCGTACGCGCAGCGCACGGTGCCGCTCTCGCCGGTCGTCACATAGTCGACCTCCACCGTCCGGTCGCCGCCGTGCATGACGGCCGCCGAGAACACCTCGTACGGTGCGATGAAGTCCAGCTCCTCCACCCCGTCGAACAGCACGATGTGCACGCGGAACGGGCCCTTGCGGTTGGGGTGTGCGCCGGCGGCGGCACCGGCGGGCGCGGCGCTCACCGCGCCCGCCGCCAGCACCCCGGCACCCAGCGCGGTCGTACGTCGCAACAGCTGTCGTCTTTCCATGCCCCCAGCCTGGCCGGTGGCCCGGCTGGACCGGCAGCGGCGATCGTGACCTGTCCCGATAGGTTCCTGCCATGCATGTCGTGGCTGTGCTGCTGCCCCCGGGGGCGGTCGGGTTCGATCTGACCGCCGCCTGCCAGGTGTTCCATCTCGCCCGGCGGCCGGACGGTTCGAAGCCGTACGAGGTGCTGGTGTGCGGCGATGCGCCGGTCACCGGCACAGCGGCCGGCGCCGCGTGCTTCGGCGTCGTCCCCACCCGTCCGCTGCGCGCCGCGCTCGGTGCCGACACGATCGTGGTGCCCGGCGTCGCGGCGGATCAGCTGCCCGACGAGGACGTACGGGAACTGCTGCGTACGGCGGCGGCGCGCGGCACCCGCATCGCCTCCATCTGCACGGGGGCCTTCCTGCTCGCCGAGGCCGGATTGTTGGACGGCGTGGGTGCCACGACGCACTGGCTGGCCTGTGAACGGCTCGCGCGGGCGCACCCGGCCGTGCGCGTGGACCCGGGCGTGCTGTTCGTGGACAACGGGCAGGTGCTCAGCTCGGCGGGGCTCGCGGCCGGTCTCGACCTGTGCCTGCACCTGGTCAGCCGGGACCACGGCGCCGCGGTCGCCGCCGCGACGGCCCGCGCGCTGGTCGTGCCCCGGCGGCGGGACGGCGACATGGCCCAGCTGGTCCGGCGCCCGCCGGGCCCGGCCGCCACGGCCCGGCAGGACCGGCTGCACACCACGCTCGACTGGCTGCACCGCAATCTGCATCGGCCCCTGACGCTCTCCGACATCGCACGCGAGGCGGGGATGAGCGTGCGCCATCTGCACCGCAGGTTCCGTGAACTGACGGGCACGACGCCGCTGGGCTGGCTGCTGTGGGCGCGTACGGAACGGGTCCGCGAGCTGCTGGAGACCACCGATCTGCCCATCGACCGCATCGCCGAGGTCGCGGGCTTCGGCTCGGCGGTCACCCTGCGCCTGCGCTTCCGCGAGCGCGTGGGCACCACCCCGGCCGCGTACCGGAAGTCCTTCCGGGCGGGGACGGGGAGGGAGCGGCCTGAACTCCGGTGCTCCTGCGCCGGGTCGGTGCCGGCGGGGACGGGCTGCGGTTGCCGGGGCGGTGCCCGGGGCCGGGCGGCGGTGCCCTGACCGGGCCCGGTCCGCCGGGGCCGGGCCGACGGGGGGACGCGACGCCTCCGCGGTTGCCGCCCGATCCGTTGACCGGCCGTCTGCGCGGGCCGGCTGTTTCGCCGGTGCCGCCGCGGTGAACCCTCAGTGCGTCCGGACGGCCACGAGCGGAAGGCGGCATGCGGATGAGCGTGGACGGAGTGGGCCGGCGCGGGTTCTTGCAGGTGGCCTCCGCCGCCGGGCTCGTGGCCGCGGCTCCTGCCGGGGCCGCCCCGGCCCAGGGGGCGGCGACCGAGGGCGGCGGGGAGAAGATTCTGACGTACACCGCCGCTACCGGTGGTTCGGTGACGGGGTGTCCGTCGGGCGGGTGGTGGCTGGCGGAGGTGCAGGGGGTGCTGTGGCGCATCCCCCGCCACGGCGGACGCGCGCAGCAGCTGACGGACTGGACGCTGGAGCCCACGCGCCCCGCCGTCTCCCCGGACGGCACGGCGGTGGCGATGAGCGCCTACCGCGGTGGGGGCTTCCACCTGTGGCGCATGCGGCCGGACGGCAGCGGACTGCGTCAGCTGACCGACGGCCCGTGGGACGACCGCGGCGTGGCCTGGTCCCCGGACGGCAGCCGCCTGGCGTTCTCCTCCGACCGGGGCGCGGACCCGGTGCGGGGCGGCGGCTGCCACATCTGGACGCTGGAGCTGCGCACCGGCCGGCTGACGCGGCTGACGGACGGCCCGTTCGAGGACTACGACCCCGCGTGGCTGCCGGACGGGCGGGCGGTGGCGTTCGTCCGCGCCGCGCACCGGCCCGGCGGCGGCGACGACGGCGGCCGCGCGCTGGCCCGTACGCCCGCCACGGGCGGCGGTGAGGTCACCGTCCTGCGCACGGTGCCGGACGGGCGGCTGCTGTGCCCCGCCGCCTCCCCCCGAGGGCGCATCGCCTACCTGCACCTGCGTTACCCGGCCGGCTCCGCCGCCCTGCCCGCCACCGGCGCCGCGCTCCTGGTCGACGGCCAAACGGTGGTCACCGGCCAGGATCTGGCCGCGGCCCCGCCCTGGTGGCGGGGCGAGGGCCGGCTGCTGTACCTGGCCGACGGCCGCATCCGGCTGCGCACCCTCGCCACCGGCGCGGTCGAGGAGATCGCGTTCACCGCCCGTCTGCGCGTGCCCCGCACCGTGCGCCGGGTCAAGCGGCGCGACCTGGATTCCGCCGCCGCCCGGCCGGTGCGGGGCATCCACCGGCCCGTGCTCTCCCCCGACGGGCACCACGTCGCCTTCACCGCGCTCAACGCCCTGTGGACGATGCGGCTCGGTTCGCCGCCGCGCAGGATCGTCCACTCGCGGCCGGAGCACTACCTCCAGATGCCCGCCTGGGCACCGGACGGCCGGTCCCTGCTGTACTGCACCGACCGCGACGGGCTCACCGCCGTCCACCGCCGTGATCTGCGCGACGGCAGCGACACCCGGCTGGCCGCGGGCGGCCGATTCACGCCCGCGCTCTCCCCGGACGGCACCCGCCTGGCCTGCCAGGACGCCGCGGGCAACCTCCTGGTGCGGGACCTTCGCACGGGAGCGGAGCGCACCGTGGCCGCGCCGCTGAGCGGGGGCGGGCCGCCCGGCGCCCCCACCTGGTCGCCCGACGGCCGGTACCTCGCCCTCTGCGACCGTACCCGTCTCAACCAGCGCTTCCGTGAGGGCTACCACCTCATCCGCGTCCTGGACACGGCCACCGGCGCCGAGACCCGGCAACTGCCCGCCGAGCACCAGTCGCTCTCCGACCGCTTCGCCGCGGGGCCCGTCTGGTCACCCGACGGCCGCTGGATGGCGCTCGTCGCCGAGTCGGCCCTGTGGCTGCTTCCCGTCGCCCCCGACGGCGTTCCGACCGGACCGCCGCGGCAGCTCACCGACGAGCCCGCCGACCACCCCAGCTGGTCCGGCGACTCCCGCACGCTGTCCTACCTCTGCGACGGCCGGCTGCGCCTGGTGGACCGGGACGGCGGCCGCATCCGCACCGTGCCCGTGGCGCTGACCACGCGCCGTTCCCTGCCGTCCCCCCGCGACACCGTGCGCGTCCACGCCGGTCAGCTCTGGGACGGCAGCGGCGAACGGCCCCGCCAGGACGTCGACATCCTCCTCGCCGGCCACCGCATCACGGCCGTCGAACCCCACCGCCCGCGCCGCGCGGCGCACCGCACGATCGACGCCTCCGGGCAGACCGTGATCCCGGGTCTGTTCGACAGCCACACCCACCCGTCCCCCTTCACCTACGGCAACCGGCAGAACCTGCTCGCCCTCGCGTACGGCATCACCACCACCGCCTCCATGGGCGGTCCGCTCTACGAGGGGGCGCTGCTGCGGGAGTCCCTGGCGGGCGGGCACCTCACCGGCCCGCGGCTGCTGTCCTGCGCCGAACTCATCGACGGCTCCCGCGTCGCCTACGCCGAGGGCCGCGCCCACCGCACCCCCGACGGTGTCTCCCGCACCCTGCGCCGCGCGGCCGCCCTCGACGTCGACTTCGTCAAGACCTATGTCCGCGCACCCGGGGCGACGATGTCCCGCGCCGCCCGCGTCGCCCACCGGCTCGGCGTGCCCTCCGGCAGTCACCTCTGCTTCCCGGGACGCACCGCCGGCCAGCGCCTCACCACCCATCTGCAGGCGACCCAGCGGCTGCCGTTCGGGCACGCCACCACCCCGCTCGGCCACGTCCACCAGGACCTCGTCCAGCAGTACGCGGACGGGGAGTTCGCGTTGATCGCCACGCCCTTCACCGCGCTTGCGCTGCTCGGCGCCGATCCCGCGCTCGCCGACGATCCGCGCGTGACCCGTCTCATGCCGCCGTGGGACGCCGCCTCCGTACGCGACGCGGCCCGGAAACCGCCGACATCCGATCAGCTGGCGGCACTCGCCACCGAGATGCGCGCCTACCGCCGGCTGCTCGGCGCCGGGGCGGAGATCGCGCTGGGCACCGACGCGCCCCTCGTCCCCGTCGGCCTCCACCTGCACCTGGCGCTGCGCGCCCTGCACGCCCACGGCTTCAGCCCCGCCGAGACGCTCCGGACCGCCACCGTCACCCCCGCCCGCCTCTTCGGACTCGACGGGCACCTGGGAACCGTCGCACCCGGCAAGATCGCCGACCTCACGGTCGTCGACGGCGACCCCTTCACCGACTTCGCCACCCTCATCCGCACCTCCCTGGTCCTCCGCGACGGCGTCCCGCACCGACGGAGTGACCTCACGGGCGTGAACCGGGCACCTGCTCACCCGCCTCGGCCCGGCCATCCGCCGTCGCCGGTTTCGGGGTGGCCAGGAAGAGCGTGGCCAGGGTGAGGGCGGCGGCCAGCCAGGTGGTGGTGTGGAACGCCTCGGCGAAGGCCTGAGCGGTTTGCGGGGAGGAGCCGGCGTCGAGCGGGGAGGTCGACGTGCCCGGGGGGAGGAACGACCGGTAGGCCACCGCGGTGGCCGTGCCGAAGACGGCGATGCCCAGGCCGGCGCCGGCCTCGTAGGAGACGGACTCGATGCCCGCCGCCGCGCCCGCCTGGGAGGAGGGCGCGGTGGCCATGATGAGGTTCGAGGCGACCATCTGGACCAGACCGTGGCCGAACCCGATCAGGGCCAGGCCGAGCGGAACGACCGTGCCGGAGGCGACCAGGACGTATCCGCCCATCGCGAGCAGCAGACCGGCGGGTACGTCCACCCGCGGTCGTCCCAGACGGGAGAGGACCATGCCGCCCACCGGGCCCGCGACCGTCGCGGCCACCGGCATCGGGAGCAGGGCGAGCGCGGCGTCCTTGGCCGACATCCCCTCGACGAACTGCAGGTACTGCACCAGTTGGAGTTCGAAGCCGACCATCACCAGCACCGGAAGCACCGAGGCCACCACCCCGGCACGCAGCCCGGGCAGCCGGAACAGGGACAGGTCCAGCATCGGGTGCGCGGCGCGCTGCTGCCGCCGTACGAACAGCACCAGTGCGGTCAGGCCCAGCACGGCCGGCAGGGCCCACTCCAGCGGCCCGGCGCCGTCGTGGGTGAAGGCGATGATGGCGTAGGCGCACCCCAGGAACCCCGCGATCGAGAGGAGGGGGGAGGTGGCTTCCCAGGGCTGCCGCTCCGACTCGACCTCGTTGCGCAGCAAAAGCGCCACGGCGGGCATGGCCACCGCCACGATCGGCAGGTTGACCAGGAAGATCGAGCCCCACCAGAAGTGGTGGAGCAGGAAGCCGCCCGCCACCGGTCCCAGCGCGGAGGCCCCGGCGGCGATCGCGCTCCACGCCCCGATGGCCACGGCGTGCTCGCGGCCGTCGCCGAAGGTCTGCCGGATGAGCGCCAGCGTGGCCGGGATGATCATTGACGCGCCGACGGCCAGCACCGCCCGGCCACCGATCAGGGCCAGTGGCCCCGGTGCCATGGCACACAGCACCGAGGCCGCGCTGAAGACCGCCAACCCGGCCAGCAGCAGCCGCTTATGGCCGATCCGGTCGCCCAACGGCCCGCTCACCAGCACCAGTCCGACCATCAGGAGCGAGTACACGTCCACGGTCCACAGCAGTTCCGGCGGGGACGCGTGCAGTTCGCGGGCGAGGGTCGGGACGGTGATGGTGAGGATGGTGACGTCCATGGCCGCGGGCAGGAAGCACAACAGCACCACGGCCAGCACCAGCCAGCGCCGGGCCGCCTTGACCACGGGCGGCGCGGCGGTCACCGGTCAAGGCCCAGCGCAGCCCTGGCGCTGACGATCAGTTGGTGCAACTCGGTGAGGTTCGGGGCGTAGAACATGCAACTCAGTCTGCCAGTTGGCAGATCCGTCAGCTCGGTGGGAACGACGCCCCGGTCGGCGTGCCGGGGCGAGGCCACGAGCGGTCCGAGCCGGCGCAGCACCTCCGGCAGCGCCAGGCCGGCCGGAAGCCCGTAGAAGTCGTAGTTGCCGACGGCGTGCGTGTCGAGGTAGCCGGGGCCGATGAGGTGCTCGCCGAATTCGTGCACATGGCTCGAACCGGTGCGGCGGGCGTTGAGGTCGTGCAGGTAGACGACGCCGTCGCGGCCGATCGCGTCGATGCCGAAGCGCCCGCGGTAGCCGCGCCGTTGCATCTCCTTCGCCAGCCGGAGTCCGCCCTCGGTCAGCGGGCGGTACCACCAGCGGTCACGCAGTTCCCGCGCGGTGACGTTGCCGCGCAGCTGCGTGGCGCCCTCGAACAGCATGTCGGTCGTGTAGCAGAGGTGAGGCGGGGCGTTGGCCGGAACCATGTACTCCACGGACGGGAAACTGATGTCGCCGTCGAGGAACTCCTCGACCACCACCGGGTCCTCGTCGTAGAAGGTGCTCGCGGCCAGGCGCTCGGTGATGTCGTCGTCGCCCGGCCGGAAGATCAGCAGGCCGAGGCTGGCCTCGCCGCGGTCCGGTTTGACGATGCACGGCGCGCCGGTCGCGAGCATGGCGCGCACCGCCGCGGGCACCTCGTGCTTTCCGGCGCAGTGCCTGCCGGGCGGGATGCGGCAGGTCCCGTCGGTCATGCCGAGGTCGGTGGCGAGATCGCGTAGGCCGGTCTTGGTGTCCAGCAGGTCGCGCAGGTCCTGCCGCGGCGGGCTCTCGGGCAACTCGACCGCCACGCCGTACCGGGTGCGCAGGACCTCGGTGAACCGCCGCAGGTCGGCGGTGGTGGTGTGCGGAATCAGCCGGAGCCTGCGGCCCGGCCCCGCGTGGGCGGCCACGGCGGCCATCAACTCGGGGTCGGCGAGCATGTCGGCGAAGAGCGAGCCGGTGCGGCCCGCCGGGCTGAGGTTCACCACGCCGTCGAGCCCCAGGAACGTGCGCTGCCAGTCCAGGTCCCCGATCGGCTCGTAGGTGATGAGCATCTTCTCCAGCGGCCCCCAGAACAGCGCCTGGTCCTGCTGGGCGTAGCACTCCGACAGCAGCTCGTCGACGCCGTCGGCGCGGACGGCGAAGTCCCGCAGGGTGTCGACGGCGTTGCACACACAGAGCGTGGGGGTGGTCATGCCTTCTCCTCGCGCAGCAGTCCGTTGTCCTCGGTCACCAGGGCGACCGCGGCCGCGACCACGTGCCAGAAGAGTTCCTCGCCCAGGGCCGCGGTGGCGGCCGAGGTGCTCGACAGGACGCCCTGGTTGGTCGTGCGGTCCACGTCGACGGGGTGCAGGTAGATGCCTGGGCGGGGCGGCTCGGCGTGGTCGGGCCGCGCGGCCGAGACCAGGTCCGGGCGGAGGTAGAGCATCAGGCTGGTCTCGGTGATCCCCGCGTGCTCGGCGTGCCACCCCGGGAAGACCGGCACCCGCTCGGCCAGCCAGTCCGTGTCGACCAGGCTCCACCAGCTCAGCGCGAGGAACTCCTTGCCGTCGGCGGCCGGCCGCCGGCCCACCTCGTCGAGGGCCTCGAAGACGAACGGTTCGTTCTCGAAGTGGCCGTTGACGACCAGCAACCGGCGCCACGGCAGGGCGCACAACGACTCCAGCGTGTCCTCCAGGAAGGCCAGCAGCGACCGGCCGCGCACATGGACGGTGCCGGGAAACGCCAGTCCGCCACCGCTCTGCGGCAACGACCGGGCGGCGATCGGCTGGGCCGGCAGGGTCAGGGCGTTCAGCTCGTAGGCGATCTGCCGGGCGAAGGCGTCCGCAAGGAGGGTGTCCACGGACAGCGGCAGATGCGGACCGTGCTGCTCGACGGAGCCCACCGGCCAGATCACGGTCCTCCCGGCGGTGGCCGCCAGGATCTCGGCGCTGCTCAGGTCGCACAGCTGCGGCCCGGCCGACCGGGGGGTCACGACCGCACCTGCTCGGGTCGGCCCGCGCCCGTCACGGGTGCGGGGCGCCGGCCGGCGTCGCCCTCTCCGGCGGCCTCGGCCACGATCCGGACGAGGGTGGGGCCCATGTCGGTGTGCAGCGCGGTGTACACCTGGGCGGCCACCGCGCCGACCTGCAGATAGTCCTGGACGTCCCGGCCCGACTGGACACCGCCGGAGCCCAGGAGGGGCAGCGGGAACCCGGCGTTGCGCAGCTTCCACAGGGAGGCCAGGACGAGCGGTTTGATGCCCGGCCCGGAGTAGCCGAACACCCCGCCGAGGCGGAGGTCGCCGGTCTCCGGGTGGACGGCGGCGGCGGGCAGGGTGTCGCTGAGGGTCACCGCGTCCGCCCCGGCCCGGGCGGCGGCGAACGCCCGGGCGTGCAGGCCCTCGCCGCTGGCCAGCTTGACGGAGAAGGGCAGCCGGGTGGCGGCGCGGGTGGCCGCGGTGTAGGCGTGCACCCGCTCGGGGGCGTCGTCGAGACCGTCCTCCTCGTTGAGGCAGGAGATGCCGAGTTCCAGTGCCCGGCAGCCCGACGCCTCCACCCGGGCCGCCAACTCGGCCAGTTCCGCCGGGCTGTCGGCGTGCAGCGACGCGATGACCGGCAGTCCGTCCCGGGCCAGACCGCGCAGGACGTCCACCCAGTGGCCGACGGAGCGTTTCGAGTAGGTGGTGCTGTTGATCATTCCGGTGGGCAGGCGGACGATGCGTTCGTCCAGGCCGGCCGGCGGGTTGGGATGGATGGTCTTGGTGACCACCGCGCCCGCGCCGGACGCCAGCAGCCTGCGGATGTTGCGTTCCTGGTCGGTGAGGAGGCCGGAGCCGACCACGACGGGATTGGCCAGGTCCATCCCCAGCACCTGTGTGGTGGCCGCCATGTCAGGCCGCCGTCCTGGTCCGGCCCAGCGCCGCGAGCACGCCGTCGACCAGCAGCGCCGGATCCGCGGCGACCTTCTCGGCGGACAGGAACGTGGCGGCGGCGACCTGGGCGAGCCCCTTGAGCAGATGGCTGGCCGAGTCGGCGAAGGGCTGGTCGGTGATGCCCACGATGGGGCGGCCCAGCGCGCTGGCCCACCCCAGCTCGATGTGGGTGCCGTCGGTGCGCAGCAACGTGCCGTCGAGCACCGGCAGTACGGGCACGAAGACATCGCACTCGCGCATCCACGCGTAGTCGCGTACGGAGACCTCTTCGGGCGTGAACGAAGCGGTGTCGGCGCCGAAGCGCTCGGCCACGTGCGCGGACAGCACGGTGGCGCCGGCCCGCCGCGACAGATCGATGGTCAGGCTCAGGCTTTCGCGGATCGGTGCCGTCATTCCGCCCGGCACCAGGGCATGCTGGATCGGGCCGCCGACGAACAGGGTGACGCCGCGCAGGGCATCCGGGATGACACTCATGACTTTTCGCGGCTCCTTCGAAAAAGAGTCTGCCGGCGACCGGTTTATCGGGCGGAATTCGGCCACCGGAAAGAAGGGGACGGGGTGGCGCCCTCACATGAGGCGCTCGCGGTGAATCGCAGGGGATTTTCGGGCGTGCGGCCCGGCAGCGTCGCCGGGTACCCGATTGCCTAATGGTCCCGCACTCCGCGTCCACCCGTCAGGCAAAGAGACGGCTTCACGCTAGTCCGCGGCGAATCGCCGGCACAAGCATGATCTGCGCCAGGTGGAGGCAAGCGGCAAAGGGAACAAAAGAACGCGACAATCCACCCGAAATGCCACCCAGCTTCCCCTCGGGATCGCTCGTCGTACGGGTTTTACGGGGGTGGACAGGGGCAGGGGATTCCCCCTCATGGGTCTATTCGGAGCCAAATAAGAGTGGCCGACACGCCGTCTCGCTCATACGTAAAATCTTTATGAATAGCGCCTCTTGAGGGTGTGCGGGAAAATCAGGGGCCGCATTGACAGGCGGGTGGCGCCTCAACTAGCTTCGGTGGCGCTGAATTTCCGGCTCCGTCATGTTCCCGGCCGGTCCCGGCTCGCCTGCGGCCCCCACTGCCGCCGCGACCCATCTCCCTTCCCTGCGATTCAGACGCTGATTGTGTCCTTTTGAAGGAACCCACCCAGAAGGGAAGTCCTGGTGAACTCACTGCAAACCGTCAAACGCATTCTGCACTCCGAAGTGCTGGTGGAAGTGCCGATCGACCAGATGCAGCTCGACGACGACCTGCGCGAGAGCTACGGCATGGACTCACTCGGATTCGTGGAACTGCGCGTGCAGTGCGAGGAGGCGTTCGGCATCAGCATCCCCGACGAGGCCATCGCCGCGGGACAGCTGTCCACCCTCGGCGACGTCCTCGCGCTGGTCGAGCGGCTGTCGGGGGCCGACCACCCCCCGGCCACCGCATGAGCTGGGCCCCGGCCGCCCGGGACGACCGCGACGGGGAACGGACCGATGCGCTCGCGCGCGGCACGGAACTGCACCTCAACCACTACGGGGCCGAGCGGCTGCCGTTCGCCTGCGTGGGCGGCGACGGACTGGAACTCGACCTGGTCGACCTCAGCCCCGAACGCCGGGGCAGGCGGCTGCGGCTGCTGGACGCGAGCGCCGGCTACGCCAGCGCCACCCTGGGCGCCGGCCACCCCGTGGTCCGCGCGGCGCTGATGCGCGGCACCGGCGTCGGCAACGTCACCGACGAACTGGGCTCGGGGGAGCGGGCGGAACTCCTCGACCGGCTCCTCGGCCCCGGCGGACTGTGGACCGCTCACTTCCCCACGGGGCGGTACCACGTCAGCGGACGCAACTCCGGCTCCGAGGGGAACGAACTGGCGCTGCGGCTCGTGCTGGAGTCCCGGTTCGACGGCCGGCGGCTGCGCCATCGCCCCGGCAAGGAGCGGCGCGACACCATCCTGGCCTTCCAGGGCGCCTGGCACGGCTGGACCGGCGGGCTGGTGCCCCTGCTCAACCGCAGGTACTACCGGGCCGGGCTGCCCGCGCCGGACGCCGCGGCCCCGTACGGCCTCCGGGTCGACCACATCCCGTTCGGCGACCCCGACGCCCTCGCGGAGTACTTCGCCGCGTCCGCCGACCGGCTGCTGGCCGTGGTGGTCGAGCCGATCCAGGGCGACGCGGGCATCCTCGCGCCCCCGCCCGGCTATCTGCGCGACCTCGCACGCAGGTGCGCGGCCGACGAGGTGCTGCTCGTGGCCGACGAGGTGCTGACGTTCGCCAAGACCGGCCAGTGGTTCGCCATGCGCGACGCGGACGGGCCGGTGCCCACCGACATCACGGTCATCGGCAAGTTCCTGGGCATGGGCGCGGTGTCCACGTCGATGGTGATCGCCCGCAAGGAACTGGCCGCTCGCTCCTCCGGCACCGTGACCACCTCCGACCTGCGGCCGCTGCCCTGCGCGGTGATCCGGGACGGCATCGAGCACATCGGGGCCGAAGGGCTGCTGCGCCGGTCGGCCGAGGTCGGCGCGCGGCTTGCCGAGCGGCTCGACGCCGCCTTGGTGGGCGGTCACCCGGACGTGTTCACCGAGGTCCGCGGCGTCGGCAGCATGCTCGGAGTGGAACTGACCGCCGCCGCGGCGGACCGGATCGGCGCGCTGCGCACCCAACTGATCGAAGCGGGCGTGTACGCCGAGTTCATGGCGGGCGCGGGGAAACGGTCCGGCGGCCGGCGCTACATCCATCCCACGTTGCGGATCGTGCTGCCGCTGACCGCCACCGCGGCGCAGGCCGACGAGATCGTGGACCGGGTGGCGGCCGGCGCCCGGGAGCTGCGGTGAGCGCGGAGTTCCGCACCCGGATCGAACACGTCGACACCGACGCGACCGGGATCGTGCACTTCTCCCGCTACACCTCACTGATGGAGACCGCGGGCACCGAACACCTCGAAGCACACGGCGCGGGGCTGACCGCCTTCGCCGCGGCGGGCGTCGACGTGGTCGCCGCCGACCTGCGGGTGACCTATCTGAACAGCGCCGTGTACCGCGATGTGATCGTCGCGGACACCCGGGTCGACCACGTCGGCGCGGCCTGGTTCGCGCTCGCGGTGGGTCTGCTGCGCGCGGAGGAGGACGGCAGCCGCACCCCGCTGGTCACCGGCCACCTCGTCTTCGCCGCCGTCGACCCCGACACCCGGCGCGCGGTGCCCCTGCCGGCGCCGCTGCGACAGACACTGAGAGGAATCGCCCCGAATGCGGCACACCAACGAATCGGCACCCCCTCCCGCAGCGGCCCGCGCGACGCGGCCGCTGGGCACCTCGGCCATCGCCGCCCTGGTGCGCGGACGCCACCCCCGACTCTTCATCGACCGGGTGCTGGACCATGAGCCCGGCGAGTTCCTGCGCAGCATGTTCGCCGTCTCCGCGGAGATGGGCGCACTGTCCGGGCATCTGCCCGAGCGCGGCCTGACCCCGGGCGCGATCCTGCCCGGCAGCCACACCATGCAGGCCTTCGCCCAATCCGGCGTACTGCTCTACCAGTTGAGCAGCGCCCCGCTCGCCGACGACGAGGCGACCCTGGTCGGCACGGTCAAATCCCGCTTCCTCGCCCCGGTCGTCCCCGGCGACCAGGTCGTGATCGACGTCCGCGCGGACCGGCTGTCCGGCCGCACCTTCGCCTTCTCCGCCGCGGCGACCGTGGAGGGCCGGTCGGTCGCCGGCTTCCGCGGCGCGATGAGCCGCGTGCGGCTCGATCCGGCGAAGGCCCGGCCGTGGTGACCCCGGTGATCACCGGCCTGGCCTGGGACACCCCGCTGGGCCGGGACCGCGAGGCGGTGTGGGAGCGCCTGTGCGCGGGCGACTCGGGGCTCGCGCCCGTCGACTCCCCGCACCCGCTGCGCAACACCCTCGCGGCCGTCATCGACTCGCTGCCGTACGGAACGCCGGCGGCCGAGCGCCAGCGGGTGCTCGCCGGGCGGGCGCTGCGCGCCGCGTTCGCCGACGCCGGCCTCGCCACGACCGACCCCGGCGTCGGCCTGGTGCTGGGCACCAGCTTCGGCGCCTCGCTGGACGAGGCGGAGCCGGCGCTGCACACCTGGGCCGACGACGCGGCGGCGGCCATCGGGCACCCGGGCACGCCGGTGTGCGTGATGACCGCGTGCTCCGCGGGGTCGGACGCGATCGCCGTCGCGCACGCCCTGGTGCGCTCGGGCGAGCGGCGCGTCTGCGTGGCGGGCGGGGTGGACGTGGTCACCGAGGCCAAGCGGCTCGGGCATTCCGCGCTGGGCACGATGAGCCCCACCACCCTGCGGGCGTTCGACCGGCAGCGCGACGGAATGCTGCTCGGCGAGGGCGCGGCGTTCGTGGTGGTCGAGCACCCCGACTCCGCCCGGGAGCGCGGGGCCCCGGTGTACGCCCGGCTGCGCGGCACCGGCGCGGCCAACGACGCCGCCGGGCTCACCGCACCGGACCCGTCCGGCCGCGCGGTGGTGCGCGCGGTGGAACGCTGCCTGGCATCCGCGGGCCTGACCCCCGCCGACATCGCGGTGATCAACGCCCACGGGACCGGGACCGCGCTCAACGACGAGGTCGAGGCGCGCAGCCTGCGGGAGCTGTTCGGGGACGACGGCCCGCTGGTCTTCGCCACCAAGGGCGCGCTCGGGCACAGCCTGGGCGCCACCGGGGCGCTGGAGGCCGTGGCGACGGTACTGGCGCTGCGCGACCGCAGGGTTCCGCCGGTCGCCGGGCTGCGCGACCCCGTGGCACCGCTGCGGCTGGCCACGGGAGCGGCGCACCCCGTCGGCGCCGGCGCCGGACTGAGCCTGACGCTGGGGTTCGGCGGGTTCAACACCTGCCTGCTGTTCGAAGGGGTGAGGACGTGACACAGGTGCCGCCGGGCACACGGCTACTGGGCGCGGCGACGGTGGTCGCCGAGGACCCGGACCGGTACGCGAGGAACAAACCGTCCTTCTACGCCGACCCCGCGGCCTGGCTGGCCGCCGAGGCCGTGGACCGGGCGCTGGCAGACTGCGCGGAGCCCGTGCTCGACGCCGCCGACGACACCGCGATCGTGGTGATGAGCGCGACCGGCAGCGAGCGGACGATGCGCCGCATCGCCGGCGCCGTACCGCGCTCCCGGGTCTCACCGCTGCGCTTCGCCGGAGCCAACCCGGGAGTCCTGGCCGGACTGCCCGCCCTCCGCCACGGCCTGCGCGGACCGTCGCTGCTGCTGGCGGCGCACCCGGACCGGGCCGCCCCCGTCGCGTGCACGGTGATCGCCGGCTGGCTCGCGGACGGTCAGGCCCGGCACGCGATCCTGGTCGCCCTGCAACCCACCGACGGAGGCCGGCAGCTGTGCTGCTGCCGGGTCCTGACCGGCGACGGGCGGAACCGGTGAACGCTCTCACCCGGTCCGGCGTGGCCGACTTCCTGACCCGGGTCGACACCACCCGGACCGACGCCGACGCCCCGGCCGGTGTGGACGACGTGCTGGCGGACCTGGCCGGGCTGGGCCTGGCACCGGGCGACGCGATCGTGCTCTGCCTGGCCAACGGGGTCGAACTGCTCCGCGTACAGCTGGCGTCGTTGCTGCTGGGCCTGGTGCCGCTGGCCGTGGCGCCGAGCACCCCGTGGCAGCGGGTCCGCACCCTGGCGGGGCACATCGGGGCCGCCGTCGTGGTGACCACCCGGCTGACCGGCGCGGGCCCGCGGACGCCGGTGGGCGGCGCTTTCGCCGTACCGACCGGACACCCCGCCGTCCCGTACCGGCCGGGCGAGATCCTGCTGTCCACCTCCGGCACCTCGGGAATGTTCAGCGCCTGCGTGCACCGGGTCTCCTCGCTCCTGCACAACGCCCGCCTGCACGCCGCGGCCACCGGCATCACCGCGGCCGACACCCTGCTGGTGAACCTGCCGCTGTACTACTCCTACGCCTTCGTGGCACAGGCGCTCGCCGCGTACGAGACCGAGGCGCGCCTGGTCCTCGACGGGCCGCCGTTCTCACCGGCCGGCTACCGCGACGCGGTCACCGCGCACGGTGTCACCCACTCGTCGGTGACACCGACCCTCGTCCGCCAGCTGCTGGCCGCCCCCGAACTCCTGCCCCGCGGACCGCGGGTGCTGGCGGTCGGCGGGGACCGGCTCGCGCCCGCGGAGGTGACGGCCCTGCTGACCGCGCGACCGTCCGCCGAGCTGTATCTGACCTACGGACTCACCGAGGCCGGGCCGCGCGTGTCGACCCTGGCCGCGCACGCCGAGCCCGCCCACCGGCACGGCTCGGTCGGCCGGCCGCTGCCCGGGGTGCGCGCATCGCTGCGCGAAGAGCGGTGCGGCATCGGCGAGTTGCTGGTCGAGTCGGACACCGTACTGCTGCGCCGGGTCGGGGAGCGCAGCGCAAGAGTCCTGCTGGCACCGCGGACCATCGCCACCGGGGACGCCTTCTCCCTCGACGACGGCTATCTGACCTTCCACGGACGCCTGTCGGACTTCGTGGTGCTGCGCGGCGAGAAGGTCTCCCTGACCACCGTCCGGCAGGCCGCACACGCCATCCCGGGAGTGGTGCACTGCGTGCCCGAGGTGGTGAACGAAGGCGGTACGCAGGTGCTCGACGTCCATCTGTCGGTCACCGCCTCCCCGCCCGGTGGCGCGAAGGCCGTACGACGCCTCCTCAACTCCCAGCTGCTGCCCGCCGAACGCCCGCGCGCGGTCTTCCTCTCCGCCGCCGACCCGGAGACCTTCCGCAAATGACCCTTCGCCTCGGCTGGACCGTGCCCACCGGCCTCTCACCCGACGAGCTGCGCGAGTTCGCCCGCACCGCGGAGCGCCTCGGCTACGACCACCTCTCCGTCCCGGAACGCGTGGTGTCCGGCGCTCCCGCCTACGAGAGCCTGACGCTGGTGGCGTTCCTGGCGGCGGTCACCACCCGGATCGAGCTGGCAACCGCGATGACGATCCTGCCGCACCGCCCGGTGGTGCTCGCCGCCAAACAGGCCGCGCAACTGGCCCACCTCAGCGGCGACCGGCTGCGACTGGGCATCGCCATCGGAGCCGACCCCGCCGAATCCGCCGCGCTCGGCGTCGCCCCGGAACACCGCGCGGCACTCTTCGAGGAACAGGTGCATGCGCTGCGCCTGCTGTGGACGCGGCCGGACGCGGACTTCACCGGCGCGCACCTCGCCTTCTCCGGCGTCACCCTCACCCCCCGCCCGCGCCGGATACCGCTCTGGATGGGCGGTGGCACCCTGCGCACCGGGGGCCGACCGCGCTCACTGCACCGGATCGCCACCCTCGCCGACGGCTTCACCATGTCCGGCCTGCTCGCCAACCGGGTCAACCGCGGCGCCGCGCTCCTTGCCGAACTGCGCACCGCCGTGACCGGAGCCGGCCGTGACTGGGACGACTTCGGCCGGGAGGCCCGCCTCCGCCCCACCCCCGGCCGCCCGGACACCTGGCGCTCCCTCGCCGAGGCCTGGCGCTTGGCCGGAGCCACCCACCTCACCGTCACCACCGACGACCTCTCCCTGCTGGCGCCGGTGCACGAAGCGTTGACCGGGTAGCGCGGAGCGCGATGTCGCGGTGCCCGGCTCCGGCTGCAACTCCGGCGTCTCGGGTGCTCACACGGGGTACGGGGCCGTTCAAGTGGCGAGACCGGCCGCATCGGAGGACGCTGAAACGCCACAGCACCGTGCGTCCGCGAGAGGCGGAACAGTCCCGGGGCGCCCATGGGCGCCGGGCGGCCGTTCACCCCTTGGAGGCTCAAGATGTACAGGACAAGGACAGTGCCGGCGGCAGCCCTGGTGGGCCTTGCCGCGCTGGTGTTCCCCGCGTCGTCCGCGCACGCCGCCGAGCGGGGCGCGGCCGCGAAGTCCGGAGCGGTCTGCGGAACGGAGCACACCACGGGCCTCGCCGTGGCGGCCGGTGACACCGTGCCGTGCCCCACCGCCCTCCGCGTGGCGGCCGCCTACGTCAAGGTGTGGAAGAGCAACGGCGCACCCGTCGACGTCCCCGTGGGACGAACCGTGTGGCGGTGCCAGGAGGAGCAGGGCAACCCGAACCCCTACCAGAAATGCGTCAACACGGCGGACGGCGCCCAGTGGGTCACCCTCGTGTCCTAGCCGTCCTCCCCTCGCGCGCCCCGCCTCCGTGCGGCGGCAGTTCGAATCCGACCTCCGCCCCGCCCTCGGGCGCCGTGCGGGCGAAGACGGTGCCGTGGTCGGTGGTGATGAGGTCGTGGACGATGGCGAGGCCGAGGCCGGAGCCGGGGGTGGTCTGGGTGTGGGGGCCGCGGTGGAAGCGGTGGAAGACGGCGTCCTGTTCGGCGGGGGCGATGCCGGGGCCCAGGTCGCGGACGGCGAGGCGGGTGCCGGTGATGTGGACGGTGACGGGAGTGGTGTCCGGGCTGAACTTCACGGCGTTGCTCAGGAGGTTGTCGATGCAGCGTTGGAGGGCGCGGGGCCGGGCGAACACCGGGACGGGGCGGGCGACGGTGAGGGTGATGGTGCGGCCGGTGAGCTGGCGGTGGCGATGGGCGCTGTCCTCGGCGGCGGCCGGGAGGTCGACGACGGCCGGGTCCTCGGCGGTGTAGCGGTCGGTGGCCAGGTCGACGAGTTCGCGGACCAGGTCGTCGAGGGCGGTGGTCTCGGTGACGAGGGTGGTGAGTATCTGCTCCTCGTCCTCGGGCGCGAGCCTGCCGCGAGCCCGTTGCAGCAGCTCGGCGCTTGCCCGGACCGAGGTGAGCGGCGTGCGCAGTTCGTGGCTGGCGTCCTGGACGAGCTGCTGCTGCTGGGCGCGGGAGCGGCGCAGCGCGGTGAGCATGGCCTCGAAGCTGCGGGTCAGCCGGCCGACCTCGTCGGCGCCGGCGGGCGGCAGCGGGGTGGAGAGGTCCTGGGTGGTGGTGATGCGGCCGGTGACGTGCGCCAGACGGCGGACGGGGCGCAGGATGCGACGCAGGGCGAGCCAGCTGACCAGGGCGGACACGCCGGAGGCGAGCACGGTGGTCCAGGAGATGCGCCTCAGGAACGCCTGGTCCAGGCGCTCGACGCGCTCGTAGCTCTGGCCGACCATGACCGCCCGGCCACCGGGCAGCGGCCGGGTGAGGACGCCGTACTCGGTGCCGTCGACGGTGACGTCCTCGCGGCTCGTGCCCTTGCCCGTCCGGGCCACCCGGCGGTCGACGGCGGAGACGGGCAGCGGCGGGTGGCCGGGGGAGAGCAGCCGCGCGGGGCCCCGGGCGGGCACGACCTGTTCGGTCATGTCCGGGCGCGCGGGCGGGGTACGGGAGGCGGCGAGGGCGGCGATGACCGTCTCGGCGCGGTCGCCCAGGCCGCGGTCGAGTTCGTCGGAGAGCAGGCTGCCGACGTTGCGGTAGGAGACGGCGGCGATGAAGGCGATGGCGAGCGCCGCGGCCGCGAAGACCACCGCGGCGATCTTGGTGCGGAGCATCATGACGGGCGGATGACGAAGCCGACGTTGCGCACGGTGTGGATCAGCCGCGGCGCGCCGTGCGCCTCGGTCTTGCGGCGCAGATAGCCGATGTAGACGTCCAAGGAGCGGGACGTGGTGTCGAAGTCGTAGCCCCAGATGCGTTCGTAGACCTGGGCGCGGGTGAGGACGACGCCCTCGTTGCGCATCAGCAGTTCCAGGACGTCGAACTCGGTCTTGGTCAGGTCCAGGAGGTCGGCCCCGCGGTGGACCCGGCGGGTGGCCGGGTCCAGGGTGAGGCCGGCGACGGACAGGAGGCCGGCGGTCTCGGGGGGCGCGGCGCGGCGCAGCAACGCGCGGATGCGGGCGAGCAGTTCCTCGGTGGCGAACGGCTTGGCCAGGTAGTCGTCGGCGCCCGCGTCCAGCCCGGCGACGCGGTCACCGATCTGGTGGCGGGCGGTCAGGACCAGGACGGGCAGCCGGTCGCCGTGGCGGCGGAGCGTACGGCACAGGGCGAGGCCGTCCATGCCGGGCATGACCACGTCCACCACCGCGAGGTCCGGGCGGTGCCGGGCGAGGAGGTCGAGCGCCTGGAGCCCGTCGGGCGCCAGGAGCACCTGGTAGCCCTCGAAGCGCAGCAGCTGGTCGAGTGTGCTGCGCACGCCCGGATCGTCCTCGGCTATCAGTACCGTGGCGGGGCGTTCGGGCGTCTGCGTCATGGCCTCATTTTCGCAGACGGGGGACGTGGTCATGATCGTTTACCGGTCAGCCGCGGACGGGCGTGACGGCGATGGGCGGGAGGGCGCGCAGACAGGAGGTGTCGCCGGGGCTGCCGGTGCGCAGGAACCGGGTGGAGATGCCGGTGACGCAGGAGCTGGGCTCCAGCTCGGCCACATGCCCGGTGTTGGGGGCGGACAGGAACGTGCTGTGGCGGAACTGGCGGGCGGCCAGGCGGCTGTTGGCGGCCGCGGTGTTGGCGTCGAGGTCGCCGGAGAGCACCAGGACGGGGACGTCGGGCAGTTCGGGGCGGGTCGGCTGGGGGCGTGCGGTGCCCTCGCGCGGCCAGGAGAGGCACACGTCCCCGCCGTCCGTCGGCGCCTCGTTGAACCCCTTGGCGCTGAACGCCCCGAACGCGCCGGGCGCGGCGGAGCCGAGCGCCCGCCGGTACTGCTCCCTCCGTTCGGCCGGCGACGCGTCCACCGACCAGGACTTGCGGTAGTCGTTGCAGACCACGGCGATGTACGGGGCCTGGTCCTCGGTGCCCGCCGAGGCGGCTTCCGCCCGCACCAGCCGGCGCAGCGGGGCGGCGTCGCCCCCGGCGAAGCGGTGGAGGGCGTGGGGCAGGCGGCCGAGGAGGGACGGCTCGGCGGGATCCGCGCCCGCTTCACGGCTGGCCGACTCGAAGAGCAGATTGCCCAGTTGGCCCTCGGTGAACCGCAGGGGATACGTGGTGCCGCCGGCGATGACGGGGAGGCGCAGCGGCTCGTCGCGCAGCTTCCGGGCCACCGTCGCGAGGTCCTTGACGGCCCGCTCGCCGTCGCATGTGCCCTTCGGGGCGCGGTCGCAGATGTGGCGCAGCGCCAGGGAGACCGCCTGGGCACTGGGGCGGACCAGCGGGTCGAAGCCGAGCGGGTAGGCGCCGGACAGCACCATGGACCGCACCCGCTCGGGGTGGCGGGCGGCGTACACCGGCATCAGATAGGTGCCGTACGAGAGTCCGTAGAGGGACAGTTTCGCCACGCCCAGCCGGGCGCGGATCGCGTCGATGTCGTCGGCGGTGGCCGCCGAGGTGTAGCCCTCGGCGCGCGGGCCGAGGGTGCGGGCGCAGCGGGCGACCGCGTCGCGCTGCTGCTGCCGGGTGCCGAACCGGTACTCGGCGTCCGTGACCCCGCACGGCAGCCGCTGCGAGCGCCCGGTACCCCGCGGGTCGACCAGCAGCAGATCGTGGTCGCGGAGCATCCCGGCCAGCCCGGCAGCGAAGACGGGCGTCCGGTCGACCGCGGTCTCGCCGGGGCCTCCGGGGTTGACGGCCACGGTGCCCTTGGCGGCGCCGGGAGCGGTGTGGCGCACGACGGCGTAGCTCACCTTGACCGTGCCCAGGCGCGGCTTCCCCGTCACCAGCGGGCGTTTCACGGAGCCGCAGTCGACGGCGTGCCCTTTCACCTCCGGGCACCACGCCGGCCGCTTGCCTTGGCGCGTGGCGGTGATCGCCGTGCCCTCCGCCGCGGGGGCGTCGGCCTTCACCGCCGGCGTGCACGAGGCCAGCAGCGCCATGGCGCCCACGGCCAGCCCCGCCCGTCGCACGGTACGTATGGCGGACATGTCCTCTCCTTCTCTCGGATGCGGGGACGACGTTGCCCGGCCCGTTGCACGGCAACGGCAGAGCAATGACAAAGACGCGTAAGAATCCGCGGGTTCGCCGCCGCCCCGCCGCCCGAACGCCTCCGCCGGTTCTGCCGTTCGGCCGCGCCGAGAACGTGCACCCCGACCCGGCCGGGTCCGGCGGAAACGAGGTGATCCGGTGGCCCTCGTCGCGTCCGACCGCTCCGTGGAGGACGTTTGGGCCGGGCCGGCCGCGCCGAAAGCCCGTCAGGCGTCAGGCGTCGGGCGCGGGCTCACCTTCGGTGGAGCCGGCGCGACGGCGCCGTCGTCCGGCCGCGCAGACGAGACCCCGCAACAGCCGCCGCCAGGCGCGCAGCGGCCGGCGGCCACGGAGCACGCCACCCCGGGGCGAGGCAGCGGAAGTTGGAGCGGGAACGGGAGCGGAAGGGGCGGCCGCGGGCGATGGCGAGGCGGGCGGTGCGCCCTGCGGGGGCACGGACGTGGCGGGCCCGCTCCGTGGAGCCGGACGGTCGTCGTCCTGCGGCGGGACGGGAGCCGGGGGAGGGGAATGCGGGCGGGTGAGGTTGCGGGCGGCCTCGGCGCGTACGAGCGCGCCGAGGGCGGCGAAGATGTCTGCGGGCATGCCGGAACTCCTGCGGTACTGAGGCCGTTGACGCGGACGCGGCAGGCCGCGGGCACCCCTCGGGCCCCGTCACGAGCAGGGCGGGGGAGGGGGCGCGGCCGGGTCCGCTCAGCAGCGCAGTACGGTCACCCGGGCGGGCGCTGCGGCGTCAACGGCCGGCAGCACGGCCCAGGGAGCGGGGAGTCCGGCTGCGGCCGCGGACACCGGCACGGGCGTTTCCCGCACCACCTTGCCGCTCGGCCCCGTAGGAGCGTGCGGCCGCAGCGGGCAGGCCGTGGCGTGGCACAGCCGCCGGAAGCCGTTGCCGGGGTGGCGCGTGTCGCCCTCCGGCTGTCCCCACACGTCGGCCTCGGGGGCGGAGGTCCGGTCCGCCGGGCCGGTGGCGGCGGACGTTTCGACGGCGGAGCACTTCGCGGCCGCGGCCGGCACCGCATCGGAATAGGCGCCGGTCAACGCCGTGAACAGCAAGGCCAACAGCGCCAGGAGCAACAGCGTGCGGCCGCGGCCGGTGCTGACGCTGTCACGCATGGAGGTCTCCCAACGCTCTTCCGTGGAAGGCATCCCCGGGGAGAGATCGGGTATTCGGGAGCGATCGGAATGAGTCGGCTATTCCACTCGTTCCGGTTATGAATTACATGCCTGAAAGCAAGGAGATCAGCCCGGAGCGAGCCGGCCGTGGCGAGGGCCGCCGCGGAAACACCGCCCCGCGGATGCCCGGCCGGGGCCGCTCCCTCGCCGGCTGCGTCGCCTGTACGGCGGGGAGGTGGCCGCGGCGTCAGGCGGTCGCGCGGGCGCGGGCGTAGTGGCGCGAGAAGCCCGCCAGCGGTTCGTCCTCCGCGTTCCACGGCCAGGGCGTCGCCACGCCGCCGGTGGCGCGCAGCACGGACGCGGCATCGCCCGGCCGCGCGGCCTTGATCAGCGCGTAGGCCAGCAGGTTGAGATCGGCGAGCGCCTGCGCGTGGTGGAGGAAGCCGGGGCTCGGCCAGTGGTGGGCCGCGCGGTCGAGCACGGCGACGGCGTCATGGCGGCGCCAGAACTCCCCGGCGCCGAGTGCGGTCACCCCTCCGGACGCCATGGTGCGCTGGTGGCTGCGGACGAGGGCGGTCAGCTCCAGGCCGGCCGCGGGAGCGTTCGGCGGCATGGCGCGGACGCTGTCGAGCAGGTCCAGTACCTGGCCGCTGGAGCCGCACTCGTCGGGCGAGAGGTAGCCCAGGGCCTGGAGGTGGGCCTCCCGGTTCCACGGGTCACGGGCCTTGATCTCGCGCCAGACCGCCGACAGTTCCGCGGACGGGCGGCGCTCCAGGCGCAGCGCCGCCAGGTACACCGTCCAGGGCGTGGGGTCGGCGGGCAGCAGTTCTGCGGCGCGCCGGCAGGTCTCCCGGGTCGCGTCGAGGTCGACCGCGGAACCCTCCTGCCCGGCGTGGAGCAGATCCGACCAGGCGTGCAGCAGCACAGCGGACTGATTGCCCGGCGCGCGTTCCCGCCAGATGCCGGGCAGCGCCCGCCCCGCCGATGCCGCGAGCACCTTCAAGCGGTGCGCCTTGCGGTCCCAGTTCTCACCGGCGTCGTCCAGAACGTCCGCCATCAAGGCCATGACAGGCGTGTCGAGGGAACCGCGGTCCCAGCACGACTCGACGCGCCGCCGGACCTGCCCCAGGGCGGTGTCGTCGAGCTCGGGCAGCAGGCGGGGGCGACTGCCCTTGCGGCGTCCGAATACGGGCATTTCCGCGGTGACCTTCCCGAGGGGATACGGGCGGGACGAAGTCCCGGCATCATACGGGCGGGAGACCGGCGCGCAATCGCCGCCCGCCATCCGAGACGCGGCCGGCGCCCGGGCCCGTGCAAGAGCCGCGGAATGCCCGTGAACGGGATGCCTTCCAGGCTCCGCTGCCTTCACTTACGGCTCGCCGACCGGGACGGGCAGGCGGAACCGCCTTGACGTGGCTCACCGGGACTGTCCGGCAGACGGCTGCGGGGAGCGGAGGACGAGCAGGGTGATCTCGCTGGGGGCGAAGATCCGGAACGGCGGGCCCCAGAAGCCCGTACCGCGGCTGGTGTAGAGAAGGGTGCGGGCGCCGTGGCGGCTGAGGCCGGCGAGGGCGGGCTGGTCGATGCGGACGAGATGGTGGAAGGGCCAGATCTGGCCGCCGTGGGTGTGGCCGGAGAGCTGGAGGTCGACGCCGCTCGCCGCGGCCCGGCCGACGAACGCGGGCTGGTGGGCCAGGAGCAGGACGGGCAGGTCGGGGTCGGCGCCGTGCAGGGCCCCGGCGAGGTGGGCGCGGTGGCCGGCCAGGCCGGAGGACTCGGCGGTGACGTCGTCCACGCCCGCGACCACGAGGGTGTCGCCGCCGCGTTCGAGCAGCAGATGACGGTTGCGCAGCGGCTCCCAGCCCAGCTCGTCCATCAGGTCGACCCAGCCCTGGGCCTCGCTGTAGTACTCGTGGTTGCCGGTGACGTAGACCCGGGCCCGGGTGGCGCGCACGGTGCCGAGCGGAGCGGCCTGGGCGCGGCGGCGTTCCGCCGTGCCGTCCGCGATGTCTCCGGTGTGGCAGACCAGGTCGGCGGCCAGGCCGTTGACCGTCTCACAGACCCGCGCCGACCAGCGGGCGCGGTCGAGCGGGCCGTAGTGGGTGTCGGTGATGAGGACGACCCGCGTGCCGTCCAACCCGGCTCCCAGGCGCGGAAGCGGTATGTCGAGGCGGCGTACCCGCGGCACCCGCCGGGCCTCGGCGTACCCCCAGGCGAGCAGCGCGGCGGCCGTGCCGAGGGTCGCCCAGGCGACGATCCGGGCCCGGTCCTGGCCGTCGCCGACGCCGGTCACGGCCAGCGCGAGGCGCAGCAGGACGCCGAGCAGAACGGACCAGGTGAACACGGTCCAGACGACGCCCAGCAGGGTGTCGCCGACGATCGCCGCGCGGTCCCGCTGCCGCCGGCCGTGGCCGCGCACCATCGCGAGCGGCATGCCGATCAGGCCGAGGGCGAACAGGACGGTGCCGGCCGCCGTGACGGCGAACGGCCAGTGCTGACCGGCGTACAGCAGCAGCCAGCAGGGCACGGTCCACAGCAGCACGGGGGCGATCAGGGGGAGGAGGCGCATCAGGCGCCGTGCACGGCTCCGTTGCGTCTCGTCTGCGGCGCTGTCGACGGATCGCGCCTCGCTCGTCTCGGTCACGCGTCCCCTCCTCGGTCCACCGGGCTGCCGTCGCGCGCACTGTATCCGGCCGTCCCCGGACCGGCCGGTCGGGGGGCGCGGCGGGCGACGCACGCGGCGAAGGCGTCCGCCGTCGGAGCAGCGTTCGGGGGCGGGGCAGCCGGAGGCACTCCTGCGGCCACCCCACCCGTACGACGGCGACCGTCACCGGATCACCGGGATTCGGCGTCCCGGGAACGGCCGAGCCCCGAGGCGTGGTGGACAGGTCTCGACGGGGGCGGCCGGCGAGGCGGGTCAGCTGAGGTTCTTCTCCAGCGCGGTCAGGTAGGCGTGCATGAGGTGGTCGCGTACTCCGTCGGTCGCGGGTGCCAAGGGGTCGGCCAGCATGCCCGCTGCCCGGTCCGTGAGGCCGCCGATCAGCGGCATCGCATCGCGGACCTTGCCGTGGGAGTCGATGTACCGCAGCGACTCGGCGTGGGAGTAGGCGGGCTCGGGCGGCAGCTGAGCGACGACGTCGTTGTTGTTCACGAACCGGTACATCCGGCCCTTGAGCCCCTTGTTGCAGGCCTTGGCGAGACGCGCGTCGCAGGTGCGGGGCTGACCGTAGGTGTAGACACCGTCGGCGGCCAGACGCGGGTCCTCCAGGTACATCCAGGCGCCGGCGAGCATGGCGAGCGCCCCTCCCAGACTGTGCCCGGTGAACCACACGGACTGCCCGTCGGTACGCAGTTCCCGGTGCGTGTTCCGCACATCGGGCCAGATCGATTGCAGCGCCTCGCCGAAACCGTCGTGGACGTATCCGGTGTCGGCCGGACCTCTCCGGGGCGGCGCCGTGGCGTCCGTCAGCCAGTCCTTGATCTGCCGCGGCTCGGTGCCACGGAACGCGGTGACGATCATGTCGTCGTCGGCCATGGTGTACGCCTGGGTGTCCTGCAGCGGGAACGGCGGGGTGAATCGTGTCTCGTGGTGCCGGACGGTGGGGAATCCCCATTCACGGGCCTGCGCATCGATGACGGATTCGTCCTTGTAGGCCAGATCCGAGGCCAGCGCGAGCCAGTAGGCCCGCTTGAGGCTGTAGTCGGTCGAACGGTGGTCAATCGTCACGGGAACGGCCACGGCGGCATTCTCCTTGCCCGGGTGCGGATCGCTCGGCCGGCCGCCCAGGAGGGCGGCAGGCCCTACCGTCATAGGCTCCGCACGCCGGTGAGCGGCCCCGGGACACGCATCCGTCACTCATACGGTGACGTGGCCGGCGATCCGCGCGAGCATCCGGGTGCGCCCCGAGATTGTTCCGCTCACGCCCGTGCCGGCCGCCCCGCGCATGACGAGAACGGTGGACCGGCGGGCCGCTCCCCTCGCGGCGCGCCGGGCCACCCCCGCCCGCAGACGGCTCGGGCCGGTGAACCGGGCGCGTCTCACCGCGCGTCGATCGCCCGCAGCATGTTCAGGCGGGCCGCCCGCCGGGCCGGCCAGATCGCGGCGAGGACGCCGATGAGCAGGGCCAGGACGAGGAACAGGGCCAGGCGCGGCCAGGGCGGCGCCGTCGTGTGATGCGGCAGGCCCGAGACCGTGAGGCTGCCGCCCGTCCGGGCCAGGAAGACGCCGGTGCCGATGCCGAGGACCGCGCCGAACAGCGAGATGACGACCGACTCCAGGCGGACCATGCGGCGGATGCCCGCGCGGTCCAGGCCGATGGCGCGGAGCATGCCGATCTCGCGGGTCCGCTCGAACACCGACATGGCGAGGGTGTTGAGCACGCCGAGGACCGCGATGACGACGGCCATGCCGAGCAGCCCGTACGTCATGTCGGGCATCAGCGCGATCTCGGCGAAGCTCTCCTCGGTGAGCTGTTCCCGGCTCCGCACCTGCAACAGCGGGCTGTTGCCGAGCGCGGAGCGGATCTCGCGTGCGAGGCCCGCCGCCGCGCCGGGTCCGGCCTTCACGAGGACGCTCTCGTACCTGCCGCCCTCGGCGTACGGCAGGAAGTCGCCGAGGTCGCCGATGACGCTGCCCACGACGGGGTTCTCCCGGTAGACCCCGACGATCGTGAGCTTCTTGCGGTGCGCCGGCGCTGCGGCGTCCGGGTCGAACAGCCCCTTGACGAACTGGCCCTGCGCGCTGTCGCCGGCCCGCAGGCCCGTCCGCCTGGCGTGGGACGCGGAGATCGCGATCCTGCCGGGCCCGACCGCCTCGGCCTCGGCCGAGCCGCTGGTGAAGCCGACGTCCGCGACCTCGCCGAGCTGCTCCGGATCGACGCCGGTGACCCTCGCGTACTCGCAGTCCACCGCGAGGCCGGCCGAGGCGAGAGGCGTCGCCGCGGCGACGCCGGGTACACCGGCGATCCGGTCGCCGAGCTTCGGATCCAGACCCAGGTAGGCGGATTCGGTGACCCGGTAGTCGGCGGTGAGGCCCCGCAGGGCGTCCCGGCTCACGGCCCGGTCGACGGATCGGGCACCGCGTGGAGCGGACCCGTGCGCCTGAAGGCTGAGCGGCATCTCTGCCTTTCGGCAGAGACACACCCGGCGTGCCCGCCCCGCCCCGCACGTCCGGCTGACGCTCAGCCACAGCGGGCCGAGGAGCGGACGGGGCCTGCGGCAGGATCTTTCCGTGGTGTCTTCGGGAGCTCGACCGCGCGGTACCGGCGTGGTTGCCCGCTCAACTCGCCTGTTGCAGAGTGGTGGTCTTTGAGGGGGTTGCGATGCAGGACTTGGCGCGTATGCCGCTTGAGGGCGGCGGGACGATTCTGTTCGAGGCTGCGCCCGCAGTCGACGGGCCGGTGAAGGTCGGCCGGATCGCCGAGACGATCCAGGAGCTGCCGCAAACGCTGCAGGCGACGCTGGCTCCCGTGCGGGAGACCGCCCGCACGGTGCTGCGGGAGCTGCGGCAGGCCGGCCCGGAAGAGGTCGAGGTGGAGTTCGGGGTGAACCTCTCGGCGAAGGCCGGTGCGGTCATCACCGGCGGTGAAGGGGCTGTTCATATGACGGTCCGCCTCAAGTGGCACCGCGAGGAAAGCGCACCGCAGGCCCGGGAGGAGCCTCAGGAATGACCTCGGGGGAGGAGAGCCCGTCAGAGGCTGCCGGAAGGCCGGTCCAGGGAGGCATCGCCAGGCCGGCAGGGACCGCTGATGCGGCGATGGCCGCATCGGTGGTGAAGGTGCTCACGGCGGACGGTGGTGTGGCCGGAGCAGGGTTCCTGGCCGGGGACGACATCGCCTTCACCTGTGCTCATGTGGTGCGCGCCGCAGGTCAGGGCCCGGGCGGACAGGTGAGACTGGCCTTCGCGAACCTCCCGGATGCGCAGGAGGTCTCCGGCCGGGTGCTGTCCGAGGGATGGCGCGGGCCGGAGGGCGAAGACGTTGCCGTCCTGCGGCTGGCGGACGTACCCGCGGGCGCCGGCCCCCTCGCGTTGGGACCGTGCGAGGGCACCCGGGGGCATCGGATCGTCTCCTACGGGTTTCCCGCCCAGGCGCCGCGGAGCGGTCATTTCGGCTACGGCACGGCCGGCGGCCTGCTTGCCCGGAGCGAGCGGACGGGCCGGCTGCTGCAGCTGTCGGAGGCCAACGACCTCACTTCCGGGTTCAGCGGCGCACCGGTGGTGGATGAGGCGACCGGCCTGGCGATCGGCATGGTCACCGCCATCACCTCACCCGACACCCACCTCCGAGGGCTGGGCGTCGCCTACGCCACCCCGACCGAGGTGCTACGCGAGGCCCGGCCGGAGCTGGCCGTCAGCCAGCTCTGCCCCTACCTGGGGCTGGAGCCCTTCACCGCGCAGGACGCCGATCTCTTCCACGGCCGGGAGGCGGCCGTGGAGAAGGTGCTGACGGCGCTCGGCGGGCAGCGGCGGATGGTGATGCTGCTGGGCCCGTCAGGGGCGGGCAAGTCCTCGCTGGTCAAGGCAGGCGTACTGCCTGCGCTGGCCAGAGGGGCGATCCCGGGCGGCGACCGCTGGCTGCCCCTCCTGGCCCGCCCTGGCCAAGACCTCCTGGCGGGGCTGGAACGTGCGGGCCTGCCCGGCGCGTCCTCCCGCGGCCTCCTGGCCGCGGCCGAGGAGCGTCTGGCGTCCGCTCCCGGCCACCACCGCCTCCTGCTGATCATCGACCAGTTCGAGGAACTGCTCACCCAGCCCGGCCCCACCGCGCAGGAGCCCGGCGCCGATCGGCGTCTGCGCGCCGCGGACCAACTCGTGGAACTGCACGACTCCCACGCCGCCGTCACCGTCGTCCTGATCATGCGCAACGACTTCTACGCCCCCCTCGACGCGCTCGCTCCGCACCTGATGAACGCCGCCGTGCCCGGGCTGCTCAACGTCCCGGCGACGTTGAGCGCCCCCGAGCTGGAGGCGATCATCACCGGCCCCGCCCGAAGCGTCGGCCTGCCCATGCAAGCCGGCCTGGCGAACCGGATCCGCGACGATGTCCTGGAGGCCGATCCGGCGACCCGGCAGGCCCCGGTCACTCTGCTTCCCCCATTGGAACTGGCCCTGCGCGAGCTCTGGGAACGCCGCGAGGACGGCCGGCTCACCCATGCGGCGTACGACAGGATCGGCAAGGTCACCGGCAGCCTGACGGCCTGGTGCAACACCGCCCTCGCGCAGATGCCTGCCGCTCACCGCCCGACCGCGCAGCGCATCCTCACGGCACTGGTCCGGCCCGCCGACGAACCCGACGGCATCCCCGCCACACGCCAGCCGGTTTCCCTCACCCGCCTGCGTGCCCTCGCCGCCGACCCCCACCTCACCGGCCCGGCGGCAGCCGACGCCTTCGACACCGTACTGGCAGCCCTGACCCGCCATCGCATCATCACCACCGGCGCCGCGCCCGACCACGACCAGGCCTCCGGCGACCCGGTCGCCGAACTCATCCACGACGCGCTCCTCCGCGACTGGAGCGACCTGCGGGAATGGGTGGCCCGTGACCATCGGTTCCACGCCTGGCTGCACCGGACCACCGAGCAGGCCAAGCGGTACGCCGACAGCGGCGACACCGCCGATCTGCTGGTCGGCACCGCGCTGGCGGAGGCAATCGACTGGGCCGGACAGCGTTCCCTGCCGGCCGACGTCACGGCGTTCCTCACCGCGAGCCGGCAGCATCAGCTGGCCTCCGTCCGCCGTACCCGGCGCGTCATCGCCATGCTGGCAGGCATGCTCTCCCTGGCCCTGATCGCCACCGGAGTGGCCTTCTGGCAGCGTCAGACCGCCGTCACGGCTCAGGAGCACGCCCTGGCCGCGCAGCGCCAGGCCCAGTCCCGCCAGCTGGCGTCGCAGTCCACCACCCTGCTGAGCACCGACCCGGACCTCGCCTCCCTGCTGGCGCTCCAGGCATACCGGCGCAGCCACACAGAGGAGGCGACCACCGCCCTGTACGACGCGGCGGCCCTGCCTCTGCGGCAGCGCCTGGCCGGACACACCGATCAGGTGTGGGACGTGGCATTCAGCCCCGACGGCAAGACCCTCGCCAGCGGCGGTGTGGATACCACCGTACGGCTGTGGAATCCGGAAACCGGCAAAGCCCGCGCCACCCTCACCGATCACAGCGATACCGAGGAGGGGATAAACGACATCGCTTTCAGCCCGGATGGGAAGTACCTCGCCTCCGTCGGCAACGCCGTACGTCTGCGGGACGCCGATACCGGCCGAACGCGCCGGGTACTGAATTCCCCTCACGTCGAGGCGCATTCGGTGGCCTTCAGTCCTGATGGAAAGACACTGGCCATCGGCGGATTCGGAGGAGAATTACTCCTCTGGGACATGGGCGCGGACACACCGCGGAAGACGGTCGAACTGGGCGCGGGCACCGTGGAGCAACTGGCCTACAGCCCCGACGGGAAAACGCTGGCCGCCATCGGCGAGGACGCGAAAATTCGCCTGCTGGACCCGGCGGACGGAAAGCTCCGCGGCACTCTCACCGGTCACACCCAGCTGGTGAACTCGCTGGCGTTCAGCCCGGACGGCGAGACCCTGGCCACCGGTAGCGTGGACAGGACCGTACGCCTGTGGAACCCGCGCGACGGCAAGCTCCGCCGCACCCTGCGCGGCCACACCGAAAGCGTCGAAGCCGTCGCCTTCAGCCCCAACGGTGAAACGCTGGCGAGCGGGGACTTGGACGGCACGGTGCGGCTGTGGGACATGACCACCGGCACGGCGCGTGAGACGCTCACCGCCCGCGGCACGAACGCCACGTCCCTGGCGTTCAGCCCGGACGGACGACGGCTCGCCACCGGCCACGCCGACAAGAAGGTCCGCCTGTGGGACACGACGACCGCCAGGACCCGCACCACGCTCGCCGGCCACACCAACGCCGTGAATTCGCTGGCCTACGCTCCGGACGGCAAAACCCTTGACAGCGCTTCCGCCGACACGGAATTGAAACGCTGGGACATGGCCCGCACCCGAGGCCGCACCCTGCGGCCGCGCTCCGCCACCGCCGACTATTCGGTGGCCCTCAGCCCCAACGGAAAGACCCTGGCCATCAGCGACGGCCGCATCGTGAGCCTGATGGACACGGAATCCGGTGAACGCCTGGTGACGATCGAGGCCGGAACCTTCTCTGCCCTGGAGTTCGACAGCGTCACCGAGGTCGCCTTCAGCCCCGACGGAAAGATGCTCGCGACCGGACGCATGCGCGGAACGGTGAAGCTGTGGGATGTGGCCACCGGCGCCGCCCGGGGCACTCTGCAAGGCCGCATCGGCCCCGTATTCGCGCTGGCCTTCAGCCCCGACGGCAGACAACTCGCCTCCGGCAGCAAGGACGGGGCACGGCTGTGGAAGGTGACCCCTGGCACCTCACGCCGCGTTTCCATCCGACTCACGCGTGACGCCGAGGTACAAGCGGTGGCCTTCAGCCCCGACGGCAAGACCGTCGCCACCGGCAGCGTCAACCACACCATCCGGCTGCGCGACACAGCGACCGGCGCCGCTCGCGGCACCCTGCAAGACCCCACCGGTCCCGTATCGGCGCTGGCCTTCAGCCCCGACGGCACACTGCTGGCCTCCGGCAGCGAGGGCAAGACCGTACGGCTGTGGGACCTGGCGACCCAAAAGAGCCGGTACACCCTCACCGGTCACGCCAAAGGGGTGTGGGCGCTGGCCTTCAGCCCCGACGGCAGACAACTGGCCTCCGGCAGCGAGGACAAGACCGTACGGATCTGGAATGTGGACCTGCCCGACCCGGCCGAAGCCGGCGAGCAGATCTGCAAGGCCGTCGACCGCAATTTCACCCGCGACGAACGCGCCATATACCTGAAAGGCCAACCCAGCAGCCGCCCGTGCCCCACCTCGGCACCCTGACCTCATTCGGGAGACGACGCAGCACGTTGCCGGGGGAGGAGCGGCCAATATCACTATGCGTTCATGCGTTGCTCCACCAGGCTGTCCTGGAGTACGAGTCGAGCAGGTCCACGACGAAGACGAGGGTCGAGCCCGCCGGGATCAACGGCGAGGGCGACTGCTTGCCGTAGCCGAGACGCGGGGGAACGATGATCTCGCGCCGGCCGCCGACCCTCATGCCTCTCACCCCTCGGTCCATGCCCTTGATGACCTTGCCGCCGCCCAGGGCGAACTTGAACGGCTCGCCCCGGTCCCAGGAGGCGTCGAACTCCTTCCCGGACCCATACGTCACTCCGACGTAGTGAACCCTGACCACCATGCCCGGCTTCACCTCGGCCCCGTCCCCGACGACCAGGTCCTGGACGGTCAGTTCGGTGGGGGCGTCACCCTCCGGGACAACGACCTCGGGCTTCGTCGGTTCACTCACTGCAGCCTCAGCACTCTCCGTCGCAGGCCCTCGCACGGGCCAACCGGACACATGGACCCTCCAGGCTACCGAGAACGCCGCTGACCTGGTGCGTACGCCGTCGTGCCTGCCCTCGGCCGGTGCGCCCGGCTCTTCGCGGACGGCTGGTTACCCGGCCGTTCACGGAACAACTCCCGCCAGATCCGGTACGGTTCCCCGACAACGCAGGTCGGCCGCACCGCTCGGGGGTACGCATGGAAGCCGACACACACTGGATGCGCCAATGCGCCGACGACATGGACGCCACGGGCGGCGCCGTGGGAAAACTCCTCGGAAACGCCGATGGGGCGCTCGGCGCGCTCAAGGGCGCGGCGCCGGGATGGACGTTCACCGGCAGCGTCGATGAACTGTCCTCGCGCTGGGAGACGCTCAACAAACTCGTCCGCGACGAACTGTCCGAAGCCGCGGAGAACATCCGCTTCAACGCCAGTGACATCGACGGCAACGAAAACATCATCACCGAGACCCTGCACAACATCTTCGGATAGGCGGGCGACCCATGGTGGACATGACAGGGTTGCTGACCCTGGACCTCGGAAAGATCCGGAGCGCCGCCTCCGACTGGGGCTGGATCGCCTCCCGCCTGCACCAGGCCAACGAGAGCTACACCGACTCCGTCACCGCACCCCTCAAGGCCGGGACGCACTGGAGCGGCGACGACGCGGCCGAGGCGAGCCGCACCTGTGACGGCATCGGCCTCGACATCGACGCCGTCGCCAAGGAGGCCGAAGCGCTCAAGGACTTCCTGGACGACATCGTCGACGGCACCGGCGACGGCTTCCGCAGCCTCGCCGAACTGCAGCGTCAGGCGGCGGAGCTGCAACAGCAGGCCATCGGCGAGGGCTTCAGCGTCAACGGCGACGGCGAGGTCGCCTGGGTGGTCATGCGGGCGCCCGGCCCGCTCTCACCGGAGGAACAACGCACCGAAAAGGAACACAACGACCGGGCCAAGCAGATCGGCGACCAGCTCAAGGACGTGCTCCGCCTGGCGAACGAGGTCGACGGCAGCCTGGAGCGCGGCCTGAAGGTGATCTTCGGTACGGAGGACACCTTCCGCACCGAGAACCGCGACCGCCTCGACCGCGACGACGCCGACATGGGAGACGGCTGGAACGAAGCCCAACTCGGCCTCGTCCGCGGCTACCTCAACACGCAGGGCTGGACCGACGCCGCCGACCTGCTCGGCCACTTCCTCGACGGCACCGGCGAACCGGTCGAGGTCGACGCGGACCGGATGCTCACCGACATGCCGGCCTTCCGCCACGACGTGGACACCACCCTCGCCGAGGTGAAGAAACAGCCGGACGGCACCTTCACCAGCTCCTGGCAGAGCAGCGCCCCCGACATCACCCAGGGCGACAAGAGCCTGAACTGGTACTACGCGCTCAACCACTTCCAGTACCGTGTCGTCGGCCACAAGGAGGGCGAGCACGTCACCTACCAGGTCGAGGTGCAGAAGCGGTACGACTGGGGCGTGCCCAGCGAGCACCGGCGCGACCTCGACAAGGGGCCGCTCCACTTCGAGCAGGCGGACCTGGCCCGGCTGAACATGGTCGGGCTGGCCAAGGACTTCGACGTCAAGGGGCGCAGCACGACGCAGACCGCCGGATAGGGCGGCCGTGACGCCGAGGCCGGTGCCTCGGCGTCACGGCCGACCCGGGCGGTCCGCGTACGGCGGCCCGGATCAGGAATCGATGTGGCGCAACGCAAGACGCTGATCACCTGCGGGGTGCTGGTCGCCCTCGGCCTGCTGGCGGCCGGCGTGTTCAGCTGGTGGATGATCAGCACCCTGCGCTCCCCGGTGGAGGGCTGGCAGGACGGCCCGCCCCCCGCCCGGCCGAGCGCCCCCGTCTCCTTCAGCGTCAGCCCGGACCCACCGCAGCGGTAGCGGTGCCGTCGGCCCGTCCTCGGCGTCTTCAAGCCGGCGGTCGACGCCGGCCTTCAGCCCGTGGCGGCCGGGGGAGATCCGGAGATCGGCGGCGGGAGGGAAGCGGTATCGGCTGCGGGGGCGCCGGGGCGAGCCCGGACTCCCGGGCGTCAGCTGCCGAAGGGGATGTCCCTCGGGGTGGCCATCCGGCGGGTGTCCGGGTGGGCCTTCACATAGTCCGTGAGGTAGGAGAGCGATTCCCGTACGGCGCTGTCGTCCGTGCCGCAGCCCTTCGGGCCGCTGACGCCGTCCGGGTAGCAGGACATCCGGTTGCCGTAGATCAGACTGTCCACGGCGGCGCTGCCGTTGCCGGCGTCGAGGAGAGCGGCGGCGCGTGCGCGGTCGCCCTTGCCCACCGTCCAGCCGACGGTCTGTGCGAGCTTCCCCGCGTCCCGGTCCGCCCTGCCGGCCGCCAATTCCTTCCGGATGCCGGTGAACTTCAGCGCCATGCTGAACAGTCCGTCGTCCATGACGCGTTGATTCCCGGGGATATCCGGCCCGTGCTCGGCGAAGCCGTCCCGGACCTGCGCGTAGGTGCCGCTGAAGCTGACCGCTTCCTTGGAGTTCAGGTCCGCGAGGGCGTTCTTCCAGCCGCTGCCGCCCTCCTTGCCGTAGAAGCCGTAGAGCACCCGGATGCCCTTGCGCTCCAGCTTCTTGCGTGCCATGTCCCGCAGGGCGGCGACGGAGCAGTGGCGCCAGTCGGGGTCGCTGCTGTCGCACCAGTCGGGGTTCTTCATGTCCAGCCAGACGAAGGAGACGTGCCGCCCGCTCTCCTGCTCCTTCGCGATCCGGTCGAACATGTCCGACATGGTGGCGCCGTAGCTGGTGGGGCTGCCGTCGTGGTCCGCCCACCAGCCGTCACGCCAGGCCGTCGCGTCGATCTCCAGCGCGTTGGCCCCGTTGGCGAGTGCCGTGGTCACCCCGCCCGTGGTCAGCACTCGGTGGGCGATGGCCCAGGTGGGGCGCTGCTCGGTGCCGCCGGCGGCCGCGGACGGCTCCCTCGTCGCGGCGGAGGCGGCGCCGGTACCGAGCGCGGTCGCGGAGACGACCAGGGTCAGCGGGAGCAGTGCGGCACGAAGCCGTCGTGAGGCGGCCATGGGAACGGGTCCTTCCTGATTTCCGGGCGCCGCGCGGCGGGGCGGCCCCGATACCGCGCGGCGGCTGTCCGTCGCGAGCCGGGCGGGCCGACTGTCCGCGACGGCTGCACTGTACCTTGAGCTACTCGTGGGTAATCCGGTGCGGTTCGGGGCCGGGGCCGGGATTCTTGGTTCGCGGGCCGCGCTCGTGCGGGGAGGCTCCGGGCGGACGGAGGGCTCGCGTACCCGTACCGCATCTGCCCGGAGCGCGAGCGCATCGGCCGGGCTGCCCTCGCTGCCCTCGCATACGTTCGAAAGGCGTCGGCTCCGGCGGAACGAGAAGGTGAAACGCGCGGACGTGAGGTGAGCCGCGGCCCGTCCGTCAGAGGGCGGGCGGCTTGGAGGCGCGGCTCCGGACGGAGTGAGCCTGGCGGGTGCCCGGGGCCTGTTCCGCCCGTGTAGTGCGCTACGGCGCACGTGGTTGTTTCATGGGAATGCGTGCAATCACCAGCGACAGCCTTGGCGCCGTCGGCGGGATGAGGGTGGACGAGCGGGGGATCCTTGCCCGGCAGGAGTGGCTGAGAAATCCACCCGTGTGCCGTGTCCGGGGCGCTGGGGGTGCGGCGCGTCCGATCGTTCCGAATGCGTCGGGAGTGCCGCGAGGGCCAAGGAGGCAGCGGTGAAGGATTTCCAGCAGAAGACGGAAGCGGAGATGCGGCAGCATTCCGACCGGATGGCCGCGGAGCTGGCGCGAAAGCGCCGCGAGCGGCAAGCGGAGACCGGGAGCAGCACCGACGACAAGCCTGCTCCGGAGGACGGGCCGGGCAAGGACGAGCCGGGCAAGGACGAGCCGGGCAAGGACGAGTCGGCGGACGCGGACGGCGGGGAGTAGTTCGCCCGTGGTCCCGAGGAGATCAGCGGCGGAGCCCGAGCCCGTCGGGTCCGCTCGGCGGGCGGTCGGCGCTCTCGGTCCCCGATGAGGGAGCGGAGGCGAGGCGGGGTTCTTTCCGTGCGGGGGCGCGACGACCGCGCAATCCGCCGGTGACCGGCCGCGGTCCGGGACGCGCGGCCGGTGCCAGGCGTGTCCGGTCAGCGCCCGGGAGGCTTGACCCAGCCCTTCTTCACCAGGTTGTCGCACCTGGCCACGGCGTCCTTCTTCCCTTGCCGCTTCGCCTCCTTGATGCAGGCGTCGTACGGGAACGGGGGACCGGCCGTCCGCGCCTGCGCGTGAAGGGTGGAGGCGGCCTGGGCAGCCGTCCCGGTGAACAACAGGCCGCTCACCGCCATGGCCGCAGCCAGAACGAAGCTCATTCTTCGCATCGCAGTCCTCTCCTTGGTGCCGAAGCCCGGTGCTCCGGACGCGCGAGAGCCTTGTCGCGACTCATCGGGGATCAGCCGCTCGACGAGGCCCACGTCTGCCCAACGAGCAAGTCGGCGGCAAGAAACGTCGCTGATCACCAGGCCAGTGATCACGTGAGGTCCGAGCCAACCACCGGGCAGGCGGACGGTATGCGTCAGGTCGCTGCTTCCGCGGCAGGGAGAACCCTTATTCCTGGTGGCCGGCCGACGCCGGAGTGCCCTCGACGAGGTCGCGCAGCTGGGAGCGGGCGGTGACGCCCAGCTTGGGGAAGCTGCGGTGGAGGTGTGATCCGACCGTGCGCGGGGAGAGGAAGAGCTTCTCGCCGATCTCGCGATTGGTCAGCCCGCGGGCGGCGAGCCTGATGATCTGCTGCTGTTGCGGGGAGAGTACGGCGAGCGCGTCGGGGGCCGTGTCCGTGACATCGAGGCCGGCGGCCCGCGATTCGGCCCGGGCCCGCTCGATCCATGGGCGGGCGCCCAGGCGCCGGAAGGTCTCCAGGGCCTCTCGCCCGGTCATCCGCGGCTCGGGCCACCAGGCTTCCGCACCGTGCAGGGCCTGCGGCCACACCGCCGGCATCAGCGCGACCGCGCACCGCCTGCACCGGCTCGGACATCTGGGCCTCGGTTACGTGGGCGGGGAGGGGGAGTTGTTGAGGGGTGGCATGCGGTGAGGCCGGGCAGGGGTGTGCCTGCCCGGCCTCACCGGTGTCCTGGGCCCCGCCGCTCCGGTGGGAGTGGCTGTCCCCGGGGCCCAGGAGGGCTGTGTGTGTTTTGTGGGGACGTGAGGGTGGGTCAGTAGGCGGAGTTGACGTTGTCCATGGAGCCGTAGCGGTCGGCGGCGTAGTTGGAGGCCGCGACGATGTTCGCCACCGGGTCGGTGAGGGAGTTCTCGGTGCCGTCGACGTGGTAGGCGTC
>NZ_JBEPDN010000020.1:0-117292 GCF_040300365.1 Streptomyces sp. NPDC000404
CCCACCCCACCCCCCCCCCCCACCGCCGCTGCGCGGCCCCCGCGCCCCGGGGGCGCCCCCGCCCCCCCCCCGTCCGGGGCCGCGCCCGCGGTCCGTGCGCGAAGCGCCGACGTCACGTCCACCGGCCGGAGCCCAGCGGCTCGGAGGCCCGCGGCCGTACCAGACGGCGCAGCTCCAGACGGCGCACCTTGCCGGTCTCGGTGCGCGGCACCTCGTCCCACTCCCGTACCAACGGCTCCGCCATCGCGGGCAGATCGCGGACCGCCACGGCCCATGCCTCCGGGTCGAGCGTGCCGTCCGCGGTCACCAGCACCGGCAGCAGCTCCGGCCCCGGCACGCCCAGGACGGTGCATTCGACGACCTCGGAGAGCCGGTCCTCGATCACGTCCTCCAGCTCCACACAGCTCGCGCCGGGCACGGTGTCGACCTCCCGGTCGGTGAGGATCAGGCTCCCGCCGCGGGTGAGCACCCCGATGTCGCCGGTGTTCCACCACGGCCCGTCGGCCTTCGCCGCCCAGCGGTCCCGCTCGCCGACGTACCCCACGCACCGCGCCTTGGTCCGGGCGAGGACCAGCCCGGGCCGGCCCCGGCCCACCGGGCGCAGGGTCTGCGGGTCGACCACCCGCAGCCGGGTCCGTCCGGGCACCGGCCGCCCCAGGTCACGGGTGGTGGGGTGGCGCTCCCCGGTGTGCTCCAGGGACTTGCGGGTCAGCAGCCGGAACGTCAGCGGGCCGGTCTCGGTCTGGCCCCAGCCCTGCAGCCAGCGCGGCTGCCGGCGCCCGGAGGCCGCCAGGAAGCTGCGGACGGTCGGCGGGTGGATCGCGTCGAAGGTGGAGACGTAGAGCCGGACGTCCTGGAGCGCGGCGCTGCGGCGGGCGGCCAGATCGCGCCAGGTGACGAAGGTGGCCGGGGACGCCTCCAGAGTCGTGGGCGGGGTCGCCAGCAGCGTCTGCTCCGCCGTCCGCGGGTCGTGGTCGGCGAGGAGGACGACCGCGCGCGGCTCCAGGTGCAGCACGCTGATGGTCCAGGGCACCGCCCGGCCGTGGGTGAACGGATCGGCGCTCGCCACCGTGTCGGAGCGGCGGGTGGCGACCACCGGAACCCGGTTGCACTCGAAGTGGGCGAGGCGGTGGACGATCGTCCGGGTCGAGTGCTCCACCAGCTTGGGCAGTCCGGTCGTCCCGGAGGTGTGGTGGATGACGACGGTGTCGTCGACCGCGCGCGAGACCACCGGCGGGACGTCGTGCCCGTCGACGTCGGCGGGCGTCAGGATCTCCCCGGCGGCGGGCCCGTCGTAGGGGACGCCGCCGACGAGGAGGGTGCGCGCGGCGTGCGCGGTCAGGTCGGTGCCGGGGCGGGCGGTGAGGGTGCTGGCCGAGGTCACCAGCAGCGCCGGGTCGAGGCGTTGCAGCAGGTCGCGGAGGGCGTCGCCGCGCAGCCGCGGGGAGAGCAGCGCGGGTACGGCGCCGAGGCGGGAGGCGGCGCAGGCCAGCAGGACGGTGTCCCAGTGGTTGGGCTTGACGACGGCCACCCGGTCGCCGGCCCGGACGCCGGCGGCGGCCAGCCGTGCGGCGGTCTGCCGCACCAGGTCGGCGATCTGCTCGATGCCGTACTCCGTCGGGCCGTCCGGCGCCAGGTCGAAGGGGCGGCTGAGGTGCACGGCGGTACGGCTGCCGCGGTCGGCCAGCAGGTCGAAGAGGGTGCCCAGGGCGGGGGGTTTCACGGTGCCGTACGCACCTTTCCGGAGGTGTCGGGGGCGGGCCGCCGTCCGTGGACGGTGACCATCACCTGGGAGAGCCAGCAGTGGGCGGGGTCGGTCAGCTCCGTCTGGGCGCGGGCGAGGCGTTCCTCGGTGACGGCGCCGCGGGCGAGCATCGCGGGGGCCAGGTGCTCCAGCCAGAGCGCGAACCAGCGCGCCGCGTCGCCGCCGCCGCGCACCACCGCCGAGCGTCCTTCCGCGACGATGTCCACCAGCCCGGCGTCGGTGGCGAGTTGGACGTCGAGCAGTCCGCAGCGCGGGTGGTAGCCGGAGGCGCACATCACGTCGTAGGCGGCGCGTTTGACGTCGCTCAGGAAGTCGTCCTGCGCGGGGTGGCTGAAGAGGGCGGCGGTGTCGGTGTCCTCCAGGACGAGGTGGCCGCCGGGCTTGAGGGCGCGGTGCAGGCGGTCCACGGCCTGCTGCCGGTCGCCGACGTGCTGGAGGACGAGACGGGCGTGGATGAGGTCGAAGTGGGCCTCGGGAAGGTCGTCGGTGACGACGTCGTGGCGGTGGACGGCCACTCCGCGGCCGGTCAGCCACTTCAGCCGCTCGGTGTCGAGATCGGCGGCGACCACCTCGCCGCTCGGGCCGACCCGGTCGGCCAGCCAGGCGGCGACGGAGCCGCGCCCGGCGCCGATCTCCAGACAGGACCAGCCGGCCGTGACGCCGGTGGCGGCGAGCCGCTCCCGGGTGCCCGGGTCCCAGAGCGCCTCCCCCAGGGCGAGACGTTCCTCCTCCCGGGCGAAGGCGGTGGCGAAGACATAGCCGTCGGTGGTGGGCGTCATCGGCGGGCCCCTTCCGTGGCGAAGGCACAGACGGCGTCGGCGACGTGCTCGACCTGCGCGTCCGTGAGATGCGGGTAGACGGGCAGGGCGAGCTGTCGGGCCGCGGCGCGCTCGGCGTGCGGCCAGCGCCGCCCGGCCGGGGCGTACGGGGCGAAGGCCGGCTGCCGGGGCAGCGGCAGCGGGTAGTAGACGTGCGAGGCCACCCCGCGCTCGGCGAGATGGTCGCGGAGCGCGTCGCGCCGCTCGGCGAGGAGCGAGTAGACGTAGTAGCAGCGGCCGTTGCGGCCGGGCGGCGGGGGCAGGACACCGGCCTCGCGCAGCGGGGTGAACCGCTCGGTGTAGTACGCGGCGATGCGGGCCCGGCGCTCCAGGCGGGCGGCGAGCCCGGGCAGCCGGTGCAGTTGGAAGGCGGCGAGGATCTCGTCGAAGCGGCTGTTGTGGCCCAGGCGCTGGTGGACGAAGCGCGGGCCCTCCTGGCCGTGGTTGCGCAGCGCCCGTACGGCGTCGCCGAGCGCCGGGTCCGAGGTGAGGACGGCGCCGCCCTCCCCCGCCGTGCCGAACGTCTTGACCTGGACGAACGAGAAGACCCCGGCGTCGCCCCAGGTGCCCGCGGGGCGGCCGTCGAGCACGCCGCCCTGGGCGACGGCGGAGTCCTCGACGAGGCGGAGACCGCGGTCGTCGGCGAGCTTGCGCAGGGCCGGCATGTCGGCCATCACGGAGAACATGTGGGCGGGCATCAGCGCCTTGGTGCGCGCGCTGACCGCC
Organism: Streptomyces sp. NPDC000404; assembly: GCF_040300365.1. Classification (NCBI taxonomy): domain Bacteria; kingdom Bacillati; phylum Actinomycetota; class Actinomycetes; order Kitasatosporales; family Streptomycetaceae; genus Streptomyces; species Streptomyces sp. NPDC000404. The sequence goes on from NZ_JBEPDN010000020.1 coordinate 3,310, forward strand.
TCGTCCATCGCCTGGGGGTCGGCCACCATCGTCCAGGGGTCGATGTCGGCGAAGACGGGGGTGGCGCCGAGGCCCGCGACGGTGTTGGCGAGCGGTGCGCAGCCGTAGGCGGGGACGACGACCTCGTCGCCGGGGCCGATGTCCAGGGCCCGCAGCACGAGGGTGAGCGCGGAGGTGCCGCTGGAGCAGGCGATGACGTCACCCGTGCCGTACAGGCCGCGCAGGGCGTCCTCGAATGCGGCGGTGCGGGTGCCGAGGATGAACTTCTGGTCGGGCGTGGTGCCGATCTCGTGGACCAGGTCGATGAGGACCTCGCGGTCCTGCTCGAAGAGGTCCGGCGGGAAGAAGGGGATCAACGGGCGGCCCTCCCGGTGGCGAAGCGGCGGATGAGGTCGCAGACCCGGTCGACGTCGTCGGTGCCCAGATCCGGGTAGAGGGGCAGCGCGACGGTCCGCTCACAGGCCCGTTCGGCGTGCGGGAACTGCCCCTTGCGGTACCCGAGATGAGCGAAGCAGGGCTGGAGGTGGAGCGGGACGGGGTAGTACGTCTCGGTGCCGACGCCGTGCTCGGCGAGGTACGCGACGAGTGCGTCGCGGCGCTCCACCTCGATCAGATAGACGTAGAAGACCGGCTCGGTGGGGACCTCGTGCGCCACGAGGGTGGGCAGGCGGAGCACGCCGGGGGTGTCGCGGAGCCGTTCGGTGTAGGCGGCGGCGAGGGCGGCGCGGCGGCGGATGTCCTCGGCGAGGGCCGGGAGTTTGCCGAGGAGGACGGCGGCCTGGAGGTCGTCCATCTTGCTGTTGACGCCGATGAGGTCGGTGGGGCGGTTGATGCCCGGGAAGTGGCCGAGGGTGCGGCCGTGGCGTCCGTGGTGGCGCAACGCCGCGACGGTTTCGGCGAGTTGCGGGTCATCGGTCAGGAAGGCCCCGGCGTCGCCGAGCGCGCCGAGGGTCTTGGTGGGGAAGAAGGAGAGCACACCGCCGGCGCCGAGAAGCCCGGCGTGGACGCCGCCCCAGCGCATGCCGATGGCCTCGGCGCTGTCCTCCAGGACGGTCAGGCCGTGGCGTTCGGCGACGCGGGTCAGGCCGCCCATGTCGGCCAGCTGGCAGAAGAGGTGCACCGGCATCAGCATCCGGGTGCGCTCGGTGACGGCGGCGTCCGCGGCGGCCGGGTCGAGGCCGTAGCCGACCGGGTCGATGTCGGCGAAGACGGGCGTACCGCCGGCCAGGGCGACGGAGGAGGCGGTGGCCATGAAGCTGAAGGCGGGGACGACGACCTCGTCGCCGGGGCGCAGCCCGCAGGCGCGCAGGGCGAGGACGAGGGCGTCGGTGCCGCTGTTGACGCCGACGGCGAAGCGGGCTCCGGTCCAGGCGGCCAACGCCTGCTCGAAGCGGGCGACTTGGCTGCCGTGGGAGAACTTGCCGTCGTCGGCCACCTCGGTGAGGCGGTCGCGGATGGCGGGCCAGCGCTCCTCGAAGGAGCGGGCGTGGGTGAAGAAGGGCACCGGGCGGGGCGGGGCGGCGGGCCCCCCGGTGCGGCCGGTTGCGGTGTGGTGGTCCATGGGTCCTCGGGGTCGGTACCGGCGGGGCGGGCCGGCGGCGGGAAAGGGCCGGGCCCCGCACCCGTCGGCGGGGGTGCGGGGCCCGGGGTGGGTCACAGCAGGGCGACGTCGAGCTCGCCCGTGTGGTACTTGTGCACGGCCTGGACGAGTTCCTCGACGGTCAGCTTGCCGTCGCCGTCGGCGTCGATGGCCGCGAACGCGGTCTCCGCGGTCTCCTCGGGGCTGCCGATCGCGCGGATCCAGGAGCGGAACTCCTTGGGGTCGACCTGGCCGTCGCCGTCGGTGTCGCAGAGCCCGACGATGGAGCTGATGGTCGGACGCAGCACCTTGTCGAAGCCCTCCGCACCGCGGGCGAGGACCTGGTTGCCGGCCAGCTCACGGAACTGGTCGAGGTTGATCGAACCGCCCTCCTCGATCCCGGCGTGACCGGCGAGGTAGTCCCACATACCGAGGTAGGCGGTGAGCACGGCCGCGCCGCGGTCCGAGGACGGGGCGGTGTCGAAGGCACGGAGGATGCGCTGGGCTTCCTCGTCCCAGTCGCTGCGGTCGATACGGCCGTCGCCGTCCCGGTCCCACAGCTCGAAACGGCGCTGGAGTCGCTCTGCCTGAACGGAGTTGGTCATGAGGTTCTTCTTTCTCAAGAGAGGGTCATTGATAGGGCGCGGGGGTGCGCACGGCGGCTCCGTGGTCGCCCCCGCCGCGGGCCGCGGCCCACAGGAGGTACAGCGCGGCGACGATCGGCAGCACCAGCGTGATCAGCTGGGTGACGATGTCGACGGCCGAGAACATCGACAGATGGTGCGTGTGGAAAAGAAGGTGCGGCACGGAGAAGACGAGCTGTGCCAGTGCGGCGGCCCGGACGAGGGGCGGCCGCGGCGCGCGGGCGGCGCAGAGCAGCACCGCCGCCAGCGCCACCACGAGCGAGCCGAAGTCCCGTACCAGATGCTCGTTGTACGGGGCGAACACGGCGACCCATCGGCGGCCCGGCAGCGGGAAGTTCCGGAAGAAGCTGTGGGGCAGGAAAAGCGCCCACGCTCCCGGAACGCCCTGGACCAGGGCCGATACGAGCAGCACCGCCCGGATCCGTACCGTCCGTGGGCCGGTCCGGCCCACACGCAGTGCGGGCCGGAAGGACCGGACCGCACCGCGGGCTGGGAACACCAGGTCAGACGCCGAGCAGCGGGGCGTCCAGCTCACCGGCGTGGTAGCGGCCGACCGCGTCGACGATCTCCTGGACGGAGAGCTGGCCGTCGCCGTCGGTGTCGACCGCCTGGAAGGCGGCCGCGGCGTCGGTGTCGGCGTTGATGGCCTGCAGCCACTTCTGGAACTCGGGCGGGCTGATCTGGCCGTCACCGTCGGTGTCGGCCAGCTGGACCATGCCGTGGATGCTGGGGAGCAGGACGCGGGCGAATCCGGCCGGTCCCTCGGCGAGCACGTGCTCCTCGGCCACCTGCACGAACTGGTCCTTCGTCAGCGTGTCACCGGCGCCGGCCCGGTCGCTGAGGTAGTCGAACAGCGTCGGGTAGGCGTGCAGCAGCAGCTGCGCGCGGGGCGAGTCGGCCGGCTCGCCGAACGCCTCGACGATGCGGCGCGCCTCGTTCTCCAGGTCCGCGCGGCCGATCTGGCCGTCGTTGTCGGTGTCGTAGAGGTCGAAGCGCTTCTGGAGGCGTTCCTGGGCCTTGTTGGACATGACACTCCTTGAGGAATGAATGACGGGCGGAATGAGCGACGAAGGACGCCGGAAATGCGGCCGCGGGAGAATGACGCGGACAACTTGCGCCGCAGGCGTGACGGACGCAAGGAACGGTGTCGTGAATTACACACGACGCCTCTGGGAAACCCACCGCTCTCACGGCGCTTCGTGCAATCCAAGAATGTCCCAGCCGGACCGACGTATGCACCGGATGGAGCAAGGACGATCCGTACGAGTGACATCGGCGCCCGTTTCCCGCCACCGGCGCATATCTGGACAGATGGGTTGGAGAAACGTTCTGAGCTGGCCATCGAGAAAGGTCAAGCACGCCGGGAGGCCATCCGGGCAGCGCGACCCGTTCGAAGCCGCGCCTTGAAAACGATCACCTGATCTGATGAACATGCACAACTGGCCCCTCAGTGGGTTCGCGGCGTCTCATACCGTCACTTCCGATTGATATTCGGCGGGCCGTATTCGAGGCCTGCCGTGACCACGGAGAGTTCTGTGACCCCTGATTCCCCTGGCGCCGTAGCGATTGCGCCACCCGTCTCCTCGGGAAAATTCGCCGCTTATTGCAGACTGGCCAAACTCGACATTTTCGACTACTACCTCAGCCTCGCCGTCGCCTGGAGCCTGCTGGCCGCGCCGCTGCGCACGGACTCCACCGCCCTCGCGGTGCTGGCGCTCTTCGGCCTCGGCATGCTCTGCCTCGTCGCCGCGATGACCACGTTCGACGACGTGACCGGGTTGCGCGACGGCAGCGACGCGGCCAACTACGGTCCCGATGCGCCGCTGCGCAAGATCCGCCGCAAGCCCCTGCTGGCCGGGACGCTCACCGAGCGGGAGGCGATCCGCTTCGGCTGGGCCACGGCCGCCGGGTGCGTGCTGCTGTGGGGCGCGGCCGTCGCCGTCGCCCCGCACGCCCCGTGGTGGGCGGTGGCGACCGCCGCGCTGTGCCTGGTCACCTCGGTGCAGTACTCCTACGGATTGAAGATCAGCTACCACGGGTGGCAGGAGATCTTCATGGTCGCCCTGGGCCTGGGCCTGGTGGTGGCGCCGTACGGGCTGCTCGCCGGGCAGGTCAGCGGCTTCGCGCTGGTCCAGGGCACGCTGTTCGGTCTGGGCCCGCTGCTGTTCGGCGTCTACTCCAACACCAACGACCGGGCCGGCGACGCCGCGGTGGGCCGTCCGACGGTGGCCGTGCTGACCACCGAGCGCGGCAACAAGGTCTTCATCGGCGCGGTCTCCGCCGTGGAGAGCGTGCTGATCGCGGCGGCGACGGTCACCGGGATGGCCCCGTGGTGGTTCCCGCTGGCGATGCTCCCGGTCGTCGCGCTGCGCGTCGCGCAGTTCGTGACGGGTGTGGTCCGCGGCCGGATCCTGACCGCCCGCAAGCTCGGTACGTACACCCACCGGGTCTCGGTCGTGGCGCTGGTCGTCACCAATGTGCTGCTCACCGCGGCGGCCGGCGGTGGGGCGTGAGCACCGCCCACGACGTCGTGGTCGTCGGTGCGGGGATATCGGGACTGGCGGCCGCGGACACCCTGCGGCGGGCCGGCCGCTCGGTCACCGTGCTGGAGGCCGCCGACGCCGTCGGCGGGCGGATGCGCACCCATCGCGCGGACGGCTATGTCATGGACACCGGCGCCGAGGTGCTGTCCGTCGCCGGATACGACGCGACCTGGCGGCTCATCCGCCGTACGGGGCTCGGCCCGGCGGAGACCACCCGGATTCCGCACCCCGTCGCCACCTGGCGCGACGGCCGGGTGCACCGTCATGTCGGTTCGCCGCGCGCCCTGCTCGGCGGCGGCGGTCTCTCGCTCCGCGGCCGCGCCGCGCTCGTCCGCTTCATGGCGACGGAGGGCCGCCGCCGGGCCGCCTACGACCCGGATCTGCCGGAGCGCACCCCGCTGGGCACCCTGACGCTGGCGGAGTACGCCCGTGGCTACCGTTCCGAGCTGCACGACTTCCTCTTCGAGCCGATCGCCGGCTGCTTCTTCGGCTGGGACACCACGCGCTCGGCCGCCGCGCCGTTCGTCACCAACATGCTGGCCTGCGGCTCCACCGCGCGCTGGCGCAGTTACACCGACGGCATGGACACCCTCGCCCGCCGCCTGGCCCACACGGCGGACGTCACGACCGGCTGTACCGTCCGCGAGGTGATCACGGCGGCGGGCCACGCCCGGGTGGTCACGGACGCCGGTACGCTCACCGCCCGCGCGGTGCTGCTCTGCGTCCCGGCACCGGTGGCGCTGCGGCTGCACGTCAACGCGCCCGAGGCCGATGTGCCGTACCTCTCGGCCTGCGGCTACGTCCCGCGGCTGAAGGTGAGTTACACGCTCGACCGGCCGCTCCAGCCGCGGACGGGCGGGTCGGCCTACGCCGTGCTGCTGCCCGCGGCCACGGAGCCGGATCTGTCGGGCGTGATGCTGGAGCACAACAAGGGCTGCGGCCGGGCCCCGGAGGGCCGCGGTCTGGTGTCGCTGCTGGCGGCGCCCGAGGCGGCCCGGGAGCTGATCGACGCGCCCGAGGGCGAGATCCTGGCGCGGCTCGGCGACGCCGCCGCCCGCTATCTGCCGGAGCTGCGCGCGGCCACGCTCCGTACGTTCGTGCACCGCTGGCCGCACGGCATCCCGGAGGCCACGCCGCGGGCGCTGGCGCACCGCGACGCCTTCCTCGCCCGCGACGCCGCGCCCGTCGAGTACGCCGGCGACTGGCTGATGCTCCGCCCGAGCAGCGAAGGGGCGGTGCGCTCCGCGGAGTTGGCGGCGGCGCGCGTCCTGTCGCGGCTGCCGCAGGCGGCGCCCGCCCTGCCGGGCCGCTCCCGCTGACCCGTCGTGCGCACGCCGCTCCGGCCCGGGGCGGGCGGACGACGCACGCCACCGGGCCGGACTTCCCCGTCCGCCGTACGGCACCGCCGTGCCCGGACGCCACCGTCACCCTGCAAAGGACCCTCATGACCAGCACCGTCGAAGAGAACACCGACGAAGCCAACCCGGTCGTCCGCAACGCCTACGAGCAGCAGCTCCAGGGCTACTGGGACACCAAGACCACCGATGACATCAATCTCCTCCTCGGCGCCGAAGACGGGCTGTACCACCACCACTACGGCATCGGCGGGTACGACCCCGCCGTGCTCGCGGCGCCGCCCGAGCAGCGGGAGGCGCTGATCCTGCGGGAGATGCACCGCATGGAGAACGCCGAGACGGAGCTGATCCTCGACGCGCTGGGCGACATTCCGGCCGGGGCGCGCGGCATGGACGCCGGTTCGGGCCGCGGCGGCACCTCGTTCATGATCGCCGAGCGGTTCGGCTGCCGGATGGACGGCGTCAACTTCTGCGCCCACCACATCGCGTTCGCGGAGCGCGTCGCCAAGGAGCGCGGCTGGGACGACCGGGTGCAGTTCCACTTCGCGAACATGCTGCAGACGCCGTTCGCGGACGGGTCGTTCGACTTCATCGTCAGCAACGAGACGACGATGTACGTCGATCTGCACGACCTCTTCGCGGAGTTCGCGCGGCTGCTGCGGCCCGGTGGCCGGTACGTCTGCGTCACCTGGTGCCGTAACGAGACGGTGGCGGACCGCTCCGACGCCTCCCGCCGGATCGACGAGCACTACGTGAGCCGGATGCACCGGCGCGGCACGTACTTCGAGGCGATGGCGGCCAACGGGCTGGTGCCGTTCCACGTGGGGCGGCACACCGCCGAGGCGATCCCCTACTGGGAGCTGCGTGACCATTCAGAGCGGCGTACCGGTGTGGAGAAGCCGTTCCTGGAGGGCTACCGCGAGGGGAGCATGGACTATCTGGTGATCGGGTGTGAGCGGGTGCGCTGACCCGGTCCGGCCGGTGGGCCGGGCCCGTTCCGACCGGCGTCGTCGCCTTGTGCGGCGGCGCCGGTCGGCGTGTTCCGCCGGTTGCCGCGAGGGCGGTCGCGTTGACAAGAGGCGGGTGACTGCCGGTTAATGGGGCCCGGTGGCGCGTGGCACCGGCCAAAGAGCACTGGGCCGGCCGGTGGCCGGGCGTGCACCCCGATCGTGAGGGGCCTGCCGTGAGTACGTACTCCACGCCCTGTTCTTGACGTAGTTCCGCCGCCGCCCGGCGCCGTTTTCCGTGGCGTCCGGCGTGCGGCCGCTTGGTCGAGCCGTTCTTCTTCCTCTGCCGCGACGCGGTCGGGCGGGCCGTGCCCGTGCCGCCGCGCCGCGTTCCCGGCCGGTCCGTCCCGCAGCTGCTGCGGGGCGCCGGTCTCCGTCGCCGCGGCCGAAGCCGCCTGTGTTCCCGGAGTCGTTTCCGTATGTCCCTGTCCTTCAACCGGTCCGTCATCGAGGAGTTCCGCGCCCACGGCGGACGGGTCGGTGGCCCCTTCGAGGGTGCCGATCTGCTGCTTCTGACCACCACCGGGGCCCGCTCGGGTCTCCCCCGGACGACGCCTTTGGGGTATGTCCGGCGCGGCGGCGCGCTCCTGGTCGTCGCCTCGAATCTCGGTGCGCCGCGCCATCCGGACTGGTACCGCAATCTGCTCGCCCGTCCCGTCGTCCGGGTGGAGGTCGGCACCGAGGCGTTCGAGGCGCTGGCGGTGCCCGCCGAGGGGGCGCGGCGGGCGGAGCTGTTCCGGGAGGTGGTGCGGGTGGCTCCCGGGTACGGCGACTACCAGGCGGCCACCGCGCGGGAGCTGCCGGTGGTCGAGTTGGCGGCGGCGGAGCCGGACGGCTGGGCGGGGCCGCGGGAGGTCCGCACGCTGGCCGACAAGATCCTGGAGGTGCACGCCTGGCTGCGCGGGCAGTTGCGGCAGGTGGCGGCGGAGACCGAGGCGCATTTCGCGGCGCGGGATGCGCACCGGGGGGACGGCGCGCCGCCGGTGCCGGGGCTCGGGTTGCAGATCCGGCAGCGGTGCCTGGCGTTCTGCCAGGCGTTGCGGTTCCACCACGACGGGGAGGACGGCCATGTCTTCCCGGTCATGGCCGGGCACCATCCGGAGCTGGCGGAGGTGTTCGCGCGGCTGGGTGCGGAGCACCGGGTGATCGCCGGGATCCAGGAGCGGCTGGCGGCGCTGCTGGCCGGCGTCGGGGTGGCCGAGCCGGAGCGGTTCCGCGATGAACTGGGGCGGATGTCGGCGCAGTTGTTGGCGCATCTCGCGTACGAGGAGGAGACGGTCGTGCCGCTGCTGGCGGAGGTGCCGTGGCCGCCGGTGCCCGGCGGGCAGGGGTGACGGGGCCCGGTCCGCCTCGCGCGGGGCGCGGGTTTCCGGTCATTGCCGGGTGTCGTGGACTGGTCAAGGGCGGCGGAGGGTACGTCGCTTCTTCAAGCAGGCGACGCAAAATCGCTGGGCAGCTGGCGTATCTGCACATATCATGCACACCATGTGCTCAAGTTCTGCACCTGGGGCGTTTCACGCCCGGTCTCTGACCGAGGTGAACGCCGCCATAAGGGCGTTCATGACGGCACGGGCCGGGCGTTCGCTGGGGCCCGAGGAGCAGGCCGAGTACGAGCAGCTGCTCGCGGCCTGGTCGGCCGCCGTCGCGCGGACGCCGGACGCCTCCCGTACGGAGCGCCCGGCGTCCGCGCCGCTCACGCCGTAACCCGCCGGGGCCGCAGGCGGGCCGCCGCGGTGCCCAGGCCGGTGGGCCCGCCGAGGCGCCGGCCGTGGGCGGCGACCGGGCGGCGCAGCTCCGCCTCCTCGTAGCGGTGGCAGCCCTCGTGCCAGATGAGGATCCCGGCGAGCCAGTGCTTCAGCTCCTCCGCGTAGCCGGTGAGCGTGGCGCGGGCGGCCGCGTCGAGTCCGAACTCGTCGAAGAGGGCGGGCAGCTCGACGGCGAGGATGTGCTCGAACTCCCGCATCCGGGAGGTCATCAGGTCGTTGACGATCTCCAGCGCCTCATTCATCCCGCAGTCGAAGAAGTGCTGCACGACGAGGACGGCGTTGTGCACCTCGCCCTCGTACTGGATCTCCTTCCGGTACGAGAACAGGTCGTTGAGGAGTCCCGCGTAGTCCGCGGCCGCGTTCTCCATGGCCTGGACGGGGCGGGTGCGGTAGATCTCGGGCGGGACGGTGCGGCCGTGGCCGAGCCGGGAGAGGCTCATGGTGAGGTCGGCGCCGAACGTCTGGCGGCGCATCTCGATGTAGTCGACCGGGTCCGGGATGCGGTTCGCCCAGTGGTTGCCCAGCTCCCACAGCCAGCTTCCGGTCATGTCCTCGATGGTGCGGCGGAAGGTGCGGCGGGCGGCGGGGGTCATCGGGCCCGCGGTGCGCCGCCACAGATCGGCCAGTCCGCGCTCCAGCGGATTGAGCGGCTCGGGCAGGTCCGCACCGGATTCGACGGGCATGAAGGAGGCCAGCCGTTCGGTGCAGGCACGGGCGCCGGCCGCGTCGCGGGTGCGGCCGAAGACCACCGGGTAGTAGTCGTCGCCGTAGGTTCCCCAGGTCAGCCAGCCGGTGGTGAGGTCGAGGCCGTCGGGGGTGGCGTCCGGGTGGATGCCGGCGGAGCAGAGGGCGAAGTCGAAGGCGCGGAGCTTGTGCTCGTCCCAGATGACGGGCGGCGCGGCGGCGCCGCCGGGCGGTGCGGGCGGCTGCTCCAGCATGCCCATGCGGCGCGCCCAGCCGACGATCCGCTCCCGGGAGCCCGCCAGATGCGGGGAGAGCCGGGTGGTGTACGGCAGGTACAGCTCCGGGAGCCGCACCTCGCCGACGGTCTGGAAGGGCACATGGGTGTGCTGCCGGATGCGGGTCGGGAGGGTGGCCGCGAGGGAGGTGGCGATGCGGGCGGCGGAGGTGCCGAGGCCGGTGGGCGGGCCGAGGACGGGCGTGAGGGCGCCCGGCTTCTTGTCCGCGGCGGCGTTCATGTAGCGGCTGGAGCGCAGATGCCATTCGTGGCCGCCGGACTGCCAGTCCTGGAGCCCCTTGACGTAGGCGGCGATGTCGGCGCAGGCGGCGGGGGCCAGGCCGTGTTCGGCGCAGAGGACGGGCACCTCGGTGAGCGCGGTGTGTTCGAACTGGTGGAGGCGGGAGGTGAGGAGGTCGTTGACGGCGTCGGCGGCCTCCTGGGTGGTGCAGCCGAGGAAGGTCTCGAAGACCAGGACGCCGTTGGAGAGTTCGCCCTCCTCCTCGATCTCGCGCTGGTAGGAGAAGAGGTCGTTCCGCAGGTGGACGGCGTCGGAGAAGGTGTCCTTGAGGACCCGCAGCGGACGGCTGGCGGCGACCTCCGCGGGGATCTCGGCACCCGCCGCGTACTCGACCAGCCCGGCGGACCAGGGGGCGCCGCCGACCTTGCGGCGCATCTCGATGTACTCGACGGGGTTGGCGATGCGGCCGGTGCTGATGTTGGCCAGCTCCCAGAGCGACTCCTCCAGGAGGTGCTGGGTGTACTCCGCGAAGCGGCGGCGCCAGTCGCGGGACATCGCCGGAACGGTGCGCCGCCACAGGTCGGCGAGGCCCTTCTCGACGGCGTTGACCGGCTCGGGCGGCGGCCCGGCCGGGTCCACCGGCATGAAGGCGGGCAGCCGGTCGAGGTAGGCCTTGGCGCCCGCCATGTCCTGGCCGCGTTTGAAGCTCTCCAGGAAGTGGTCGTCGAAGAAGAAGACCCAGACGTACCAGTCGGTGACGGTGGCGAGTTCGGCCGCCGGGGCGTCGGGGTGGGTGTAGGCGCAGAGCAGGGCGTAGTCGTGGGCGTCGAAGTCCCGCTCGTCCCAGATGCCCGACCCTTCGATCATCTCCATCTCGCGGGCCCACGCCTTGGAGTGGTCACGGACCGCCTCCAGGTGGGGGTTGAGCCGTGCGGGATACGGCTCGTAGAACTCCGGAAGTACGAAGGGCTGTGTCATCTGCGCCTCACCTCGTCTCGTCGTGTCCGCCTCGGCTCCCGGTCAGTCCCGGCGGCCGATCTCGACGTTCTCCAGTACGCCGAGCGCGTCCGGGACCAGGACGGCGGCCGAGTAGTAGGTGCTGACCAGGTACGAGATGATCGCCTGCTCGTTGATGCCCATGAAGCGGACGGAGAGGCCGGGCTCGTACTCGTCGGGCAGGCCGGTCTGGTGCAGGCCGATGACGCCCTGGTTGTCCTCGCCGGTGCGCAGCGCGAGGATCGAGCTGGTGCGCTCCTTGGTGACCGGGATCTTGTTGCAGGGCAGGATCGGGACGCCGCGCCAGGCGGGGACCTGCTGGCCGCCGAGGTCGACGTGGGTGGGGTAGAGGCCGCAGGCGTTCATCCCGCGGCCGATGGCGGCGATGGTGCGGGGGTGGGCGAGGAGGAACTTCGTGCCCCGGCGGCGGCTGAGCAGCTCGTCGAGGTCGTCGGGGGTGGGCGGGCCGGAGTGGGTCTGGATGCGCTGCTTGTAGTCGGCGTTGTGCAGCAGCCCGAACTCGGGGTTGTTGACCAGCTCGTGTTCCTGGCGCTCGCGCAGCGCCTCGATGGTCAGCCGCAGCTGGTGCTCGGTCTGGTCCATCGGCTCGTTGTAGAGGTCGGCGACGCGGGTGTGGACGCGCAGAACGGTCTGGGCGACGCTCAGTTCGTACTCGCGGGGCTTGAGTTCGTAGTCGGCGAAGGTGGTGGGGAGGGTCGGCTCGCCGGTGTGGCCCGCGGCGAGGGCGATCTCGGCCTCGCCGTGCTTGTTCTGGGCCTGCTGGGGCAGGGCGGCGAACTCCGCGAGGTGGCTGCGGAGGGCGGGCGCGTTGTCCAGGACGGCGTCGAAGTCGCGGCGGGCGAGGACGAGGACGGTGCCGGCGGTCTCGGCCTTGGCGGTGTACTCCCAGACGGCGTCGGGGTCGGTGAGGCCCTGGGCGCCGAAGTGGTCGCCGTCGGCGAGGACGCCGAGGCCGGTGGCCTGTCCGTAGCGGCCGTCGGCGGTGCGCGCGATGCGGCCGTGGGCCAGCAGGAAGACCTGGTCGACGGGGTTGCCCTGCTCGGCGAGGACCTCGCCGGCGGCGACCTCGCGCTGGGCGAAGCGGCCGGCGAGGGCGGTGAGGACGCCGGTGTCGGCGAAGCCGCGCAGCGGGGCGAGCTCGCCCAGTTCCTGCGGGATGACGGCGACGCGGGAGCCGGTCTGGTCGAAGTCGATGCGGCCGTCGCCGACGGTGTAGGTCAGGCGGCGGTTGACGCGGTAGGCGCCGCCCTTCGTCTCGACCCAGGGGAGCATCTTCAGCAGCCAGCGGGAGGTGATGCCCTGCATCTGGGGCGCGGACTTGGTGGTGCTCGCGAGGTTCCGGGCGGCGGCGGTGCCCAGGCTCTGCTGTGCGGCGTGCGTTTCCTCGGTACCGGCGGGGATCGTCATCCGGCGCTCCTCATCGTGGTGGACGCCCGGTCCGGGCGGTCGCCGGGCATGCGGCAACCCGGCGCCGGTGGGCGGGAGTTGGGTGGGGGTGGTGGTCCCGGGCCGGTCGGGCGGACGGTGGCCGGGCCGCTCGGGGAATCCGTTGATCACACTAAGGCCGTGCCAAGGAGGCAAAAGCCGATTCCGGCACCCCGCCGATCGAGTACGCCCGTACGAGTGACAACGCGCCCGGTAAACGTGAGACGCACCTCGGGTGGCCCGTTCTCGCCCCTCGGATACATCCACTCCCTGCGGTCTCGCCGCTGATCAGCGGCCATGAGACGTACTGCCGTACGAGTGCATCGCCCCGATCATGGCTTGTTGTCGCGCATGGAAGGCGGCCGGGCGGGGGCGGAACGTGTGGCTCCACCCCGATCGGCGGTGGAGTGGGCCCGTATTCACCGCAAAGGACAAAAGGCGCATTATCCATGTTTACGGACATGGGGCTTCGGGTGTGGCTGTGACCCCGGCCATAGGTCGTCCGTCACGTACGACGCCGGTTAGTGGACGCGGTGGGGGCGTGGGCCTCGTGGGTGCGGCGGATTCCGGGGTGCGGGGCGGGCGCGTCTACGCGGCGGGGTAGTACGGGCCGTCGTTGCCCGAGGGGCGGCGCCCGCCCAGGATGGTCGGGCCCCGGGCGCCGACCTGGTTCGTCCCCGGGCCGCCGGCCCGCGCACGGAGCGCGCCGGCGGGGCGGGAGCGCCGGACGGCACTCCCGTATGCCAGGGCGCCGGGCCCGTGCGGGCCCCCGGCCGGTCCGGCGCACGCCGACCGCGACCGGGCGCCTCGGCCATCGACAACGCGCGCCGGGCGCAGCCGTGCCCGGGCGGGCGGAGGACGGAGTGCAGATGCCGCAGGACAGCGGGAACAACGGGCCGTATCCGGCGGACATCCCGGCGCACGGGGACGGGCCCCGGCCGCGCCGCCGCCGTCGCGGGCTGCGGATCGCCGCCTGGACCGCGCTGGGCGTGGTGGCCGTGGGCGGCGCCGGGACCGCGTACCTCTGGTCGCATCTGAACGGCAATCTCCAGGGCGTCGACATCAATGCGGCGCTCGGCACGGACCGGCCCGGCGCCTCGCACGACGGCGCGATGAACATCCTGCTGCTGGGCTCCGACTCGCGGGCCGGTACGGGCGACGAGTACGGCAAGGGCATCAGCGGCGCCCGGTCGGACACCACGATGGTGCTGCACGTCGGCAAGGACCACCGCACGGCGAGCGTGGTGAGCATTCCGCGCGACACGATGGTGGACCGGCCGGAGTGCCCGAAGCCGGGCGGCGGTTCGGTGCCCGCCGCGCACCAGGTGATGTTCAACGAGTCGTACCAGGTGGGCGGCCCGGGCTGCACGGTCAAGACGGTCGAGTCGCTGTCCGGGGTGCGGATGGACCACTACCTGGAGGTCGACTTCACCGGCTTCAAGAAGATCATCGACGAGCTGGGCGGGGTCGACATCACCACCAAGCAGGCGGTGAAGGACGTCCACAGCAAGCTGGACCTGCCGGCCGGGAAGCACACCCTCAAGGGCGAGCAGGCGCTGAGCCTGGTCCGTACCCGGCACGGTGTCGGCGACGGCAGCGACCTGGGGCGGATCCAGTTGCAGCAGGCGTTCATCAAGGCGCTCACGCACCGGATCGACGATGTCGGGCTGAGCAACCCGGCGAAGCTGTACGCGCTGGCGGACACCGCGACGCGGACCGTGCGCGCCGACTCCCAGCTCGCCTCCACGGGCAAGCTGCTGGGCCTCGCGCAGGAGCTGAAGGGCATCGGCCCGAAGAACATGAAGATGGTGACGATGCCGGTCACCTACGACCCGCAGAACCCGGACCGGGTGGTCGCGCTGCCCGCGGCGTCCGCGAAGGTGTGGCAGGCGCTGCGGGAGGACCGGCCGATCCCGGCGTCCGCGGGGCGCGACTCGGTGGGCGACAAGGGCACGTCCCCGGTGATCGTGCAGTCCTGAGCGGGGCCGGGCGTCAGCGCCGGGCCGCGGCTTCCCCTCCCGCCCGGCGGACCGGTTGCGCGCGCGGCGCTCCGCCGGGCGGCCGCGCGGGACGGCCGCGTACGGCGGGGCGCGGGGCGCCGGGGCGGGCGGGGGCCGTTCGGGTGCGCCCGCGCACTCCCTTTTTCCGTTTCCGTCACCTTCGATGACGGTCCGTCAGTGCCTGGTGCGGGTATCAGCCGGTGGTACCGGTGGCATTCCTCTTCGCGTCTCCCGGAGCCGCAGATGATCCAAGCCAGTCCGCAACCCGGCGACATAGGTCTGACCCAAATATCCGGCACCGTCGGCCGGTTGATCCGGCTCGGCCAGTGGCTGAACGGCAACGGCTTCGCCGACTACCAGCACGCGTTCCTCGTCCTGCCCGGCGACCGGCTGATCGAGGCCGAGCCCGGCGGCGCGCGGATCGTCCCCCTCGACACGTACGCGGGCGCCGATGTGGTGTACGTCTGCCCGTCCGGGCTGACCGCGGCGGACCGCGACCGGATCTGTGCGGCGTCCTCGGCGTACGAGGGCGTGCCGTACAGCTTCCTCGACTATCTGGCCATCGCCACGCACCGGCTGCGGCTGCCGGTGCCGGGGCTGCGCCGCTATGTGGCGTCGACGGGCCACATGATCTGCTCCCAGCTCGTCGACCAGTGCTACCTGGACGGCGGGGTGCACCTCTTCGACGACGGCCGGTGGCCGGGGTATGTGACGCCGCTGGCACTGTACGACCGGCTGGCCGACTGAGGCGGGGCCCGCCGGGCGAACCGGTCGACGGTGTCCGGCGGGGCTCCTACTGTGGCCGTCATGATCATCAGACGTACGGACCGCCGCCCCGGGCCGCTCGTGGCGGCCGTGGTGTTCGCCATCGGCATGGCGGGGACCACCCTGCCGACCCCGCTGTACGGCCTCTACCGGCAGGAGCTGGGGCTGTCGCAGCTGATGGTGACCGTGATCTTCGCGGCGTACGCGCTGGGGGTGATCGCGGTGCTGCTGCTCGCCGGGAACGTCTCGGACGAGGTGGGGCGGCGGCCGGTGTTGCTGGTCGCGCTGGGTCTGTCGGCGGCGAGCGCGCTCTGTTTCGTGGACGAGGGCGGGCTGCCGCTGCTGTTGCTGGGCCGGGTGCTGTCCGGGTTCGCGGCGGGGCTGTTGAGCGGGGCGGCGACGGCGACGGTGCTGGAGCTGGCGCGGCCCGGCGGCGAGGCGTGGGCCGGGTTCGCGGCGACGGCGGCGAACATGGGCGGGCTCGGGTGCGGCCCGCTGCTGGCCGGGGCGCTGGCGCAGTACGCGCCGTGGCCGCTGAAGCTGCCGTTCCTGGTACATCTGGCGCTACTGGTGGTGGCCGCGGCGCTGGTGATCCGGGTGCTGCCGGAGACGGTGGCGGCGCCGGGGCGGCCGTCGCCGCCGCGGCCACGGCGGTTGGTGCCGCCGCCGGAGGTGCGGGGCGTGTTCGTGCCGTCGGCGGTCGCGGCGTTCGCCGGGTTCTCGCTGCTGGGGCTGTTCACGGCGGTGGCGCCGAGCTTCGTCGGGCAGACGCTGGGCGTGCGCAACCTCGCCGTCTCGGGCGCGGTGGTCTGCACGGTCTTCCTCGGTTCGACGGCCGGGCAGGCGCTGTCCGGGCGGCTGGGGGTGCGGCGGGCGCTGCCGGCCGGGTGCCTGGTGCTGGTCGCCGGGTTGCTGCTGGTGGGCGCGTCGCTGGCGGTGCGGTCGTTGCCGCTGCTGGTCGGCGGGGCGGTGTGCGGCGGGTTCGGGCAGGGCCTCGCGTTCCGCGCCGGGCTGACGGCGGTGGGCGCCGCGGCCCCGCCCACGCACCGGGGCGGCACGATCTCGGCGTTCTTCCTCGCGGCGTACGTGGGGATCTCGCTGCCGGTGGTGGGCATCGGGGCGCTCACCGTGCCGCTGGGGCTGCGCGGCGCGGGGCTGACGTTCGCCGGGTGCGTGATCGTGGTCGCGGTGCTGGTGGGCGGCTATGTGCTGCGGCGGCCGCCGGGCGAGGGGTGAGGGGGCGGGCGGGCCGCTGAGGCGGGCGGGCGCCGGGCCGCGTCAGGGGTTCCCCGTCCCTCCCGGGGTGCCGTGGCCGCCCGGCGCGGTTCCAATGGAAGGAGTACGGCCGTGCGCCCGCGCCGCTGCGGGGGCGGGCACGCCCACGGCGAGGAGGGCAGCGGAGATGACCATGGCGACGCGGCTGCTGACCGCACTTCCGACCGCATACCGTGACCAGCTGATGGCGCTGGCGCGCGAGGTGTCGTTCGAGCAGGACACCCGCATCTTCGAGGAGCGGGGCCGCGCGGACCGGTTCTGGGTGCTGCGCTCGGGATCGGTGACGCTCGACCTGCACGTCCCGGGCCGCCGCCGCGTCACGGTGGCGACCCTCGGGCCCGGGGATCTGCTGGGCTGGTCCTGGCTGTTCCCACCGCACGAGTGGGACTTCGGCGCCGAGGCGTTCAGCCCGGTGCGCGCCCATGAATTCGACGCCCGCAGCGTGCGCGCGCTCTGTGACACCGATCCGGCGCTGGGGCTGACGCTGGTCAGCACCATCACCCAGGTCCTGGCCCATCGGCTGGAGGCGACCCGGGCGAAGCTGATCGACCAGTACGCGGTCCCGCACGCGGTGACGACGTAGGGGGTGCCCGGCCCGGGACGGGCGCCCGGGCCGGGGGGCGTATCGCCTCGCGGCCGCCCGGCTCAGCTCCGGGCTGCCGCGAGGGTGCCCTGTGCGCGGTCGACGAGGGCCTGGAGGCGGGCGTGGTGGGCGCCGCGCCAGTAGACGCGGTCGCACTCCGTGCAGCGGGCGAAGACGTCGTAGGTGCGGCGGGTGCCGTGGTGGAGCCGTTCGACGACGGTGTCCTTCCCGGCGTCGGTGAGCGGGCCGTTGCAGGCGGTGCAGCGGGTCCAGGGCGCGGAATCGGGCACGAACCGGCCGAGGACGTCGGTGAGTTGGTCGTCGGGCCGGTCGCTGTAGACATAGGCGCCGGCCCACAGCTCGCGGCGGTGGAGCAGCCCGCGGTCGCGGGTGAGCAGGACCCGCCGCTCCGCCGCCGACCGCGCCGCCAGCGCCGCGTCGCCCGGGTCCTCGGCGGTGTACGCGGCGTCGATGCCCAGCAGCCGCAACCGGCGGGCCAGGGTGCCGAGATGGACGTCGAGCAGGAAGCGCAGCGGGGCACCGGGGACGGTCTGCGGGCGGACGACGGCGTGCACCGTGACGCTCTCCCCCGCGCACGGCACATGCGCCGGGGCGACCGGGGCGCCGTCCACCCGCAACTCCCCCACCTCGGTGAGCGGCACCCCCAGCGATTCGACGACATGGCCGAGCGAGGCGGCGCCGTCGGTCACCACGCGGGTGCGGTCGCCGGCGCGGCCCGCCGGGAGGAAGAGGTGGAGCGCGGGGGCGAAGCTGAAGGAGATCTCGGGTCCGTTCACCCCTCCAGCATGGCACCGGCCGCACCGCCCGGACCAGGGAGTTTCCGCTGGTGGGGACGGGTGCGGGGGAAGCCGGGTCCCGCCCCGTGCCGCCGCGTGGCCCCTCAGAGCGCGTCGGCGAGTTCTCTCAGCCGGTCGGCCAGGCAGGGGTCGGGGGGCGGTACGGGGCCGAACTCGTCGTCCTCGTCGACGGTGAGCAGGCCGATCACGGCGCGCAGGGCGACGCGCGGCTGCCGGGCGTCGGGGACGTACACGCCGAATCCGCGTTCTGCTACGACCCGTTCTCGCTCTACAGCAGCGGGCGGATCGAGGGCTTCACCAATCCGAACGCCGTCCTGGCCGGGATCATCGGCATGGGCAAGTCCGCGCTCGCCAAGTCCATCGCCACCCGGGCCATCGCCCACGGCTACCGGATCTACGTCCCCTGCGACCCCAAGGGCGAGTGGACCGCCGTCGCACAGGCCCTCGGCGGCCACAGCATCGCCCTGGGCCCGGGGTTCCCTGGCCGGTTGAACCCCCTGGACGCTCCGGCCCGGCCCGCCTCGGTGAGCGAGGAGGACTGGTCGGCCGAGGTCCGCAAGCGGCGTCTGCTGCTCCTGGCCGGCCTGGCGCGCACCGTGCTCAAGCGCGATCTGCAGCCGATGGAGCACACCGCGCTGGACCTCGCCCTCGACCTGGTCGTCACCGAAGCCGAGGCCGGCGGCGCGGTGCCGCTGCTCGGCGACATCGCGCACACCCTCGGCTCGCCCGAGCGCCTCGACCGCGCCCTCGGAAAGCAGGCCGGACGCATGGGGGCCGCCGCGCAGGACCTCGCGCACGCCCTGCGCCGCCTCGTGCACGGCGACTTGAGCGGGATGTTCGACGCGCCGTCGACGGTGTCGTTCGACCCGACCACCCCGATGCTGTCCATCGACCTCTCCCGCCTCGGCGGCTCGGGCGACGACACCGCCCTGGTCCTGGCCATGACCTGCGCCTCCGCATGGATGGAAAGCGCCCTCGCCGACCCCGACGGCGGACGACGCTGGGTGATCTACGACGAAGCCTGGCGCGTGATGCGCCACGTCGGCCTGCTGGAGCGCATGCAGTCCCAGTGGAAGCTCAGCCGAGGTCTCGGCATCGCCAACCTGATGATCATCCACCGGCTCTCCGACCTGCTCAGCGCAGGCGACGCCGGCTCCCGCGGCCGCGTGCTGGCCGAGGGCCTGCTGGCCGACTGCTCCACCCGGATCATCTACCGCCAGGAATCCGACCAGCTCACCGCCGCGGCCTCGCTGCTCGGCCTGACCGGCGTCGAAACCCAGGCCGTCTCCGCCCTCACCAAGGGGCGGGACCTGTGGAAAGTCGCAGGCCGGTACTTCATCACCCAGCACCTCCTGCACCCGGCCGAACGCGAACTCTTCGACACCGACGCACGCATGGCCGCATAACCCAACCCTCGTCACCCGGCGCCCGTTCACGGCAGGCATCAACACGGAAATGTCAGCTAAAGGCTGTCCCGTATGGGGTGTTAGTTACCGAGTGAGGGCGAGGTTGTGAAGTCGGGCGATGCCGAGCATGGCCTGGTGGACACCGTTGCCCTTGAGCCGGCAGTCCCGCAGGACCTCCCACTTCTTCAGCCGGGACAGGGCGTGTTCCACCCGGGCGCGAACGCGACGGTGCACGGCGTTCTCCGCCTCCTGCTGCGGACTGAGGTGTGTCTGACCTCGACGTTTGCGGTGTGGGATGAGCAGACCGGTGCCTTGGCAGCCGCCGCCGGCGAGGGTGGGGGCTCTGGCATGCCCGGTCGACGCCGAACTCGGTGAAGGCTCGACAGTCGTTGCGGCTGCCGGGCAGCGGCACCCCTACTCCCAACCACAAGCCGACTGTTGGCATCGATGACGACCTGCAGGTTCGTGGAGTACCGGTAGTTCTTGCTGGAAGCGGCGATGTTCCGGTACGGGTGGCACCAAGGTGCCGTCGACGGTGTAGACGGTGTCCTTGCGCGGTCGGCGGGCCGGGAAGATGGTCAGCAGTGGCGCCACGTGATCGAGGATTCGGTCGGCCGCGGACTTCGAGACCCCGAACAGCGGCGCCACCTGCCGCAACGTGAGATTCGTGCGCCCATACGTCGCCACCAGCAGCACACGATCCACGAGCGGCAGCCGCCGGGGCCTGCCCCGCTGCACGTCACCACCACGACACCGAACCAACGCCACCAACTCGACAAACTGCACCTCGGTCAGCCCGGAGAACAGCTCGATCCATTTCGGATCGCCCGCTGAGATCACCCCATCCATGCCCGGGCAACGCACCAACCACCACACCAGTTACGGGACAACCTTTAGATAAGTCATGACCTCCTGGAGGTCACGGAAACGAAGAACGGGCTGCTCGGCGAAGTCCTTCACCGTCACCTCAATAACGGGGCCCCACTCGTCAACCGAAACAGAGATCGCAAATTCGGCATCACTCGGGGAGCCTTTGACCCACATTCCTTCTAAGTCATGGAATGAGAATAGCCACCCAGGGAGCTCTCGTAAATGATTACCCAAATCGATCCACGTCGATACGACATCTTGAATCCGGTAACTTGAATAGATTCGCTGATGGATACCCAGAACGCAGATCATCCGAATGACTTCCTCATACGTGACGACAACCTCGAATGTTTCTGATGAGCGGTTGTTCAGAAGCCAAGTATAGGAGAGCAGATCGGAGCGAGAAAGATTTCCTTCCGTCATATTCATGACTCATTTCTTGGTTGGCGTCCGCCGGTATGTCCACGCTAGGCGAACTTGACCAGGAGCGGAAGAGTGACAACCGTCAAAACTGTCGACGCCAGGACCATCTCGGCAATTTCTCCACTCGGACCTTCGTACTTCTGTGCGAGCATATGACTCAGCACTGCTACCGGCATGGAGCACTGAATGACGAAAGCCGTCGCCGCCGCCGATGAGAGTCCCAGTGCCGCGGCCAGAAGAAGCCCCACCAAAAATCCTCCGCCAACCCGGACGAACGACAAGAACAGGGACCTGGAAAGGCTTCCCACATGAAGGCGCGCCAGGGAAATTCCGAGCATGAAAAGCATCAACGGTAGCGTGACACCGCCAAGAAGTTCCAACGTTTTCGCCAGCGGGACCGGAACTTCGATATGGAGACCCAGCTTCGCCAGCGCCAGCGCCAGCGCATAAAGCATCGGGTTCTTGATGAGCTGCCTGGGGGACATGTGACCAGAGGCAAGCCACGCGCCTAGCGTCACATGGCCGATCTGAATCAGCGTGGAGAAAGCCACCGCAAAGACAAGACCATCATCGCCGACGACGAAGTAGGCGATGGGTATACCGAGATTGCCCGTGTTCGGCAGCATCAGCGCCGGGAGATAGCGGCGGTCTCGGAGGCGCAGGACCTTCAGCGCGAGGAGACCGAGAACAGCGAAGCAGCCGACCGCCAGGGCGCCGGCTGCGAAGGTCTGCGCCACGCGACCGAGGGTGAGCCCCGGCCGGTCCAGGGACGAGAGCAGGAGGCAGGGGAACCCGACGTTGGACACGAACGACGTGACGAAGGCAGTGTCGACGGGTTGCTTGAACTTATCCCACAGTGCTCCCAGGCCGGCACAGAGCCCGATGGGCAGAACGATGGATATCAGTTGGGTAATCACCTATCGAGCCACGCTTCTGGACCGGCCTCGCTCGATACGGAGGGAAGGAAGCCGAAGACCAGGCGTGCGCATGCGGGGCCGGTCGCATCGAAATTGAGTCGACGCATGTTCCGTGGTTCGTGCGGAGGGAACGAGGTCCTGCCGTGCACGACGGCCGTGTTGTCCGCGATCAGAATGTCGCCAGCTTCCAGCCTGAACTGGAGTCGATTTTCCGAAGCCTGGAAGAATCGGCACAGTTCTTCGAAGGCTTCCTGCGCGTCGGTGTGTGGCGTGACCTCTGCGGCGCCATCGCGCATACGGAACTTGATGCCACGCCATTCTCCGCAGCGAGTGAACACCGCCTGTGTGCTGCTCTGCGATGTACGGGTAACCGTGAGCGCATCAGCCCTCGACAAAACCTCAACCTTGCCCGGGAATACACGCGCCACATGGTCATACGCGGCTTGCGCGCTCGCGAGTAAGGTCATGCCGCCGGTCGCTGCTGGGGTGACGCACTGGAGCGTTATGATCTTCTCGGGTGCATCACGGAAGGCGCCGTCAGTATGCATCAGATGTTCGGCTGGAGTAGAACCAAGGAATCCAGCCGTATACCTGAAGGCATTGATCCCGACGATTCCTTGGTCATCCGCCCGTGGGTGCGGCGCCGGATTTCCAAAATACCTTCCAAGGTCGAGCAGATCCCGGTAACTGTCACTCAGGTCCAGACACCGGAGGATCACGAAGCCATGAGCATCAAAGCGCTCCAACATCCCACGCTGCTGCGCCAGAGACATGCCTCGCACCGATGAAATCTCGAGTATCTGTGATTCGACCAGCAAGGTGGCGTCAAAGGCCCGTCGCACTATCTGCTTGACTAACATCAAAACCTCGCCCTCATGGGGTATCCACATTATTTGCGGTGCACTTGCTGAAGATATCAACGCGTCAGCAAATCCCCAACAACCGGCAAAGGAATGACCAAATCAAAGGCTCTTCCAGTGTAATCATCTCCTGACATATCCGGTTTCAGCGGCGCCCGTGTGGCTAGATCCACACAGGCGCGCGAAGCGGTTTGGTCTGCCCCTGCCTGGACCGGCGCTGCGCGCACTGCTGCCGACCGGAGCCGTGCTCCCCAGGGCAGGTGAAGACCTCGATGTCGGAAAACAGAGGGCGGCCGCCTCTCTGGCGGCACACTTCCCGGCACGGCGCACCTGCGTCCGGCTGTGCCGGTGTACTGGCGCTGGACCCGACCGTGTGCGTGCCCTTCTTCAGGTCGCCCGTCTCATCGACGACCTGCACCGCATCGCCGTCATGCAGATGCTCGACGACGAAACCGCAGAGGCCGTCGCGAACCGCGTCGGCATCCCACTTGGCCCGCGCGACAGCAACACCCGGCGGCGACCGCGGGCCAGCGCGGCATAGTGACGCGACGGGCAAGCAGCCAGCGTCCACATCGGCCTGGCCATGGTCCTCACCACAGGGGCAGATGGTCCAGCCGTTCGCCTCGACGCGATCGACGACCGCAGCCATCGCCTCCGGGCTCACCAGGTGAACGGCTTCCTACTGATCCACGCCGACCCGCTGAGCCAGTGTCACGACGAGCTGAGCCGCAACACCCTGCACCGCCTTCGGCTCTACCTCAACTCCGTGGGTCAGGAGCACCCCGAGTTCCGCGAGGGACAGCCGGAGGCGGCCACAGACGCCTTGGCGTGGCGGCGGCACATTCCTGCGCTCGCCGCCGCTGCGGGTATCCGGCGAGCGTCCGATGCCTGGGACGCGGTCTCGGACTCCTTCTGCGACGACGTGTGCTGGTCCATAGACGAGGAGGGCTATGAGGACGGCAAGGTCGCGCGCGACGCCGAAGCGTGGAAAAACGTCGAGGTCTTCCTCGGCCACGGGCCCGAGGTGCTGGCCGGTGTCCGCGCCGCTGCCCAGGGCGCCGACTACGTCGAGGGGCCGATCAGCGACGACCTCCGCCGGCTATGCGGCACGACACCACGCTGGAACGAGCAGGCCGACTCCATGAGGAGTGGGAGCAGGTCATGGCCCTCATGGACGCCTCACACCCCGGCTCTCGGGAGCTGTACGCGGACGAAGCTCGGAAGTTCCGCAACAGCGAAGGGTGGCACTACGCCGACGAGTTGTCGCACCAAGGCGCGGCGCTGGCTCGGGTGGCCGACTACGTGGCCACCCGGACCGATCACGATCGCCCCGCGCAGCCCGAACGTGTCCAGGCAGCCCGTGCACGGTCTGCGACCGGCACCCGCCCGGTGCCCCCCGACGCCTCCCGCACCGCCTGCGTCGCGCCCGGCTGCCCCGCCCCGCTCCCGGTGACGCCGTAGCACCGATATCCGGCGAGGCCAAACCGGCCGATCGCCACATCCTCGTAGAACACCACCTCCCCTACCCGCACCGGTCGTCGACCGCTTCCCGCCTCGGAGCGCGCCATGCCCTGCACCAGCAGATCCATCTCGGTCTCCGTCTCCCTTCCCCGAGCCTGCACCGGATGGATCCGCCATGCCCGCCCCCGCTCAAGAGGCACTGCCCGACATCGCAGTCGGCCACCACCCCGACTACGGCATCGTCGCCTCGAACCCGAAACAACTCGCCGCCGGCACCTGGATGCTGGCGCGGCTCGGCTTCCGCCCCGTCCCGGACCACCCGACGCTGTATGCACTGGCTGACCAGCAGCATGACGGACCGGCCCGTACCACCCGGGCCGTGGCGCTGCTGCGCATGGCCGGCTATCAGGTCGACGCGGACGCGGCGTTCGACCCCGCGCTGGGCTCCGGCGCGGCCTTCGACCGTGACCGGGCCCAGCTCGTAGAGCCCGACGTCGCGTTCGCCGAGCATCCGCAGCTCGGCATCGCCGCGGCCACCAGCGACCACTCCTCAGCACTCGCCGGCCGACGCGTCCTGGAAGAGCATGGCTGGCGGCATGCGCCTGACCTGGACGTCTACACGCTGCCCCTCTCCATCGACCGCAGCGAGGCTCTGGAGAAGGTCGCGAGCGCCACGGTGTCGATGTACCGGTTCGGTCTCCGGGTAGCCGTACAGCCCCGCCTCGCCCGGGATGTATCAGCGCGCCGCTCCCCTGCGCCCACGCCCGCGGTCCGCCCCGAGCGCGGTCAGGAATCCACCACCCGCGCATCCCCCCTCGGCGCCGCCGCGCTCGCAGCCAGCCCGGCCCGCACCGGCCTCCCGGGCAAGCCGCCGGTTCCCGCCCCCGCCGCCTCCGCCCTGCCGGGCGTCCGGTCGACCCGCGCATCGCTTTCTCCCGCACCCGCTGACCCCGTAAGGAGCAGTTCTCATGGCCGTGAAGACCATCTGGCAGATCGCCCATTCCTGCGGCCACTCGGCCGAGCGTGACCTGTCCGACCGTGCGGCCGACCGTCGCGCGGGCTTCGCCGCATGGCTCGCCAAGCAGGAGTGCTCTGTTAACTGCACCAACCGCGCCTCGTTGATCTCGGCGTAACAGTCCGCGATCAAGGAGCAAGTGATGGTTGTACGCGATGAGTTGATGGAGGGCCGATGGGCCATCCCTCGCCTCGGACGGGTCGTGGAGGTCAACCGGGCGCATCCGCCGTACGCGGTGCTCGATGCGGCGGGGGCTGAAGTCGAGCCGGTCACCGCGTTTCTGCGGGACCTGGCGCTCGGGGATTCCAGCCCGCTGACCTGCCGCAGCTACGGCTACGGCATGCTGCGGTGGTTCCGCCTGCTGTGGCTGCTCGGCATCGGGTGGGAGCGGGCGACGGAGTCCGAGGTCGCTGTGCTGACGGGTTGGCTGCGCTCGGCCGCCAACCCGCAGCGTCAGCGACGCCGGGCGAATGTCCCAGTGGCCGGGACGGTGAATCTCCGTACGGGCAAGGGATCTTTGTCCGCTGGGTACGCGCCGCGCACCATCAACCACGCTCTGACGGTGATCAGCGGATTCTACGAGTTCCATGCGCGTCAGGGCCATGGCCCAGTCGTCAACCCGGTTCCGAGCTCGGCTCAGCGGCGCCGCGCGCTCGGGCACCGCAGTCCGCTGGAGCCCACGCCGGTGGTGGGTCGGGCCCGGCTGCGGCAGCGAGTTCCCGACCGGCCGCCGCGGGCGATTCCCGACCGGCTGTGGGACGAACTGTTCGCCGCGATGAACTGCGACCGGGACCGCGCCCTGCTGGAGATCTTTGTCTCCAGCGGCGCCCGCGCCGAGGAACTCCTCGGCATCACCGCCGGTGACATCGACTGGTCCGGCCAGCGGATCTACGTAATCACCAAGGGAACGCGGGCCAGGGAAGCGGTCCCGGTCTCCCCGCAGGGTCTGATCCGCCTGGCCCTCTACCTCGACGCGGCCGGCACGCCCGCCGATGGCGAACCGGTCTGGCGGGTCCGCCGCGGGCCCGAGCGTCCGCTGACCTACTGGGCTCTACGGCGAGTCATGCAGCGGGCGAACACCCTGCTGGGGACGAACTGGTCGCTGCACGATCTACGGCACACCGCCGCCTACCGCATGGCCAATGGAGGAAAGCTCACGCTCCCCGAAGTCCAGACGATCATGCGGCACGCCGACATCCAGACCACCAACCGCTATCTGGCGGTCCACGTCGAGGAACTCTTCGACAAACTCACCGAGCACTACGCCACACCGCGACCAGTCCGGTACTACCCCGCGGGCTACGCCGCCGCGGACATCGAGGTGGTGTTCGGTGGCTGACCTCGCCCGTCCCACCACCGGAGGCAGCCGTCGCCACACCGACGCCGGCGACGAGCCGGCCTTCACCGGCCGCTTCACCTCAAGCCAGATCGAGGCCCAACCGGCCTTGGTGACTACCCTGCCGCGCCCCTTCGGGGATCTGTCCGCCGCCACCCCACAGCTCATCGGCCAACTCGCACACGACGCCTCGCCGGACGCCGCCGCGCGGACCGCCGAACAGCACCGGGCCTCCACCCGGCGCGTCCTGGCCTACCTGAGCGGATTCGAGGGCATCACCTGGCAACAGCGCTGGGATGCCAGCCCTCTGGGCCGCGGCGAGATCACCGCCGCTGACCTGGGCGCCAACCAGACCGGGCAGAAGCACAGCGTCGGCGTCAGGGCACTGGTCTGCCTCCGCGTCGTCCAGCCGACGCTGCTGGTGGTGAAGAAGCACAACTTCAACGGGTTCCCGGGACAGTTCATCGCCGCCCAGGACGATCCCCTGCTGGAGAAGTACGCCGTCCAGGTCGCCCACCATGACTTCTCCTGGGCTCACAAACGCGAAGCGCTCTTCGACGTGTGCTGCCTGCTCGCGGTGCAGGGCATCTGCTTCGCCGACCTCACTCCGGCGGCCCTGCTTCACCACGCCCACGCCTCGCGCGCGGCGAAGGCCGTTCTGCGGCCCGGCAAGAAGGACGCCAACGTGTTCGCCGGACGTGCCGCCTGGAACGTCCTGCACGCGATGGGCCACTTCCCGGCCAGCACGCCCGCCACGATGCGTCAGGCCCTGCACCGCGGCCAGCTCACACTCGAGGAACTCGTCGACCGCCACAGCATCCGCAACCAGAGTGTCCGCCGGCTCCTGCTCGACTATTTCCACCGCCGCAAGTCCGATACCGACTACGCCTCGCTGGTCCACCTCGTCCGCCACGTCGCCCACCTCTTCTGGGCCCGTATCGAGGAGATCAACCCTGAGCAAGCGGACTTGAACATTTCGGCCGACCTCTACAGCGCCTGGCGCCAGCAGATCGGCGTGCGCCAAGACGGCAAGCCCCGCATCGGGGTCGACACCATCATCATCGCCGTCCGCAGCTTCTACTACGACCTACACACGTGGGCCGCCGACGAGCCCGAACGATGGGCCCCCTGGGTCGCCCCATGCCCAGTCCCGCCCAGCGAACTACGCGGTCTGGCCAAGCGCCGCCGCCGGATCAACGAGCGGTCCGCCGACCGAACCCGTCTGCGCCAGCCACTCCTGCCACTGCTCGTCCGACACGTCGAGGAGCGCTACGACCGCACCCGCACCCTCCTGGAACAGGCATCTGCGGCCGTCACCGACACGACCTTCACCCACGGCGGACGCACCTACCGCCGTGTCCTGACCGAGGAGGACCGCACGCTCGCCCGCGGCGGCCACCGCACCCCCGTCCGCGTCCGGGACGACACCGGGCAACTGGTCCAGATTGAAGCAGAGGAAGAGACAGCCTTCTGGGACTGGGCTGCGGTCGAAACGCTGCGTCACTCAGGCGCCCGCATCGAGGAGATGTGCGAGATCAGCCACCTCAGCATCCGCCACTACCAACGCAACAACGGCGAGATGGTCGCCCTCCTGGTCATCAGCCCGTCCAAGACCGACCGCGAGCGCGTCATCCCGATGTCCGCCGAACTGTTCCACGTCATCGCATCGGTCATCCGACGGCACACCCGCGACGGAAATCCGGTCCCGATCCTTCAGCGCTTCGACCCACACGACAAGGTCTGGAGCCCGCCCCTGCCGTTCCTGTTCCAGCGCAAGATCGGCTCCACGCGCAGCGTGATCAGCCCCTTCACCGTCCTGCACATGCTCGCACGGTGCTGCAAGGACCTCGCTGAACACCATCCCGCGTTCCGCTCGGTGACATTCACCTCGCACGACTTCCGCCGCATCTTTACCACCGAGCTCGTCAACAGCGGACTGCCCATCCACATCGGCGCCACACTGCTCGGCCACCTCAACATCCAGACCACTCGCGGCTACGTCGCCGTGTTCGACGAGGACGTCATCCGGCACTACCTCACCCACCTCAACGAACGCCGCGAGCTCCGCCCCGATCACGAATACCGCGACGTCACCGGCGAGGAATGGGACGAGTTCGAAGAGCACTTCGACAAGCGCAAGGCCGAACTCGGCGCATGCGGACGCCCCTACGGCACTCCCTGCCAGCACGAACACGCCTGCATCCGGTGTCCCATGCTCCAAGTCAGCCCCAAGATGATCAGTCGGCTTGACGACCTTGAAACCGACCTCACCGCCCGCAGAGCCCGCAGAGCCCGCGCCCAAGCCGAAGGCTGGGCCGGTGAGATCGAAGGACTCGACCTCACCCTCCAACTCCTCCGCGCCAAACGCGACGACACCCAACGCCGAACCCAACGCCCCACCGTCGACCTCGGAATCCCGCTCCCACGCACCGCCATGCCCCCGAAGGAACCCTCGCCATGACCACGGCTATATCCAGCGGCTCGGCTTGCAACCGGGCCGCTGGCGCCAAACAACCCCGCTCAACATCCGGACGGCAGCCCTCGGCACTCCTCCTCCACCGACGCGCAGGCCAGATCCAGCAAGTCGACGATCTGGGAAACCAAACTCTCCGGCAGTGGCGTCTCATCACGGACTGCCTGTGCTTGTCGCCACTCCAGCGCGGAGTCGATCAACAGGCGAAACTGTGGCTGGCGGCAGCGCACCCACTCGGCTGCCTCGGCTTTGCTGACTTGCCTGCCCGTGGTCAGCGTCAGGAGCGCTCTGCAGGTCGTCAACACCACATAGGCGTGGCCCCCGCGGTGCCTCACGCTCGGAGCCCACTCCCGCAGGGAGTACAGCTTTCGGGCCACTGCATCCCGAACCTCATCGAGGCTGACCGGCGCAACAACGGACCGTGCCGGCGCACCCGCGAGCGTGACGCCCGTCTCGAAGACAAGACGGCGGTTCAAGACCCACTCTTGTGTCGCCTGGGTCGCATGAAGCGGCGATCCGGGCGAGACGGTCAGCAGCGGGGGCAAGTCGTCTGCCATGCCCACAGTGCCCGAGAGGGTCACGGTCGGCGCATAGACGATGTCAATCCTGTCCAAGAAGTCCGGGTGGACAGCCCAGAAGCGTTCATGCGCCGAGGCCAACGCGTCCACCACGACATCGCTGAGTGCGGAGTCGGTCGCGACCATGAGGTCGACGTCGCTGACCCCTTCGTCGAAGCTCCCGCTCACCGCCGATCCATACAGGTAGATGCCCACCAGTCGCTCCCCAACGGCAGGCAGGATCTCACCCAGCAGGTCAGGCACGACACGGACGACACTGTCCGGCACATCAGCGTCCAAGAGCGCCTGCTCTACACAAACTTGATCTTGCTCTCGCCGGAAGTCGCTCACAGCGAGAACCGTGCCACGCTTCCCGTCTCCATCTCAATGGAATTCGACGCCCGCAGACCGATGCACCCGGTCGAGTGAAGTGCAGATAAGCACCGACTGCTGGCGGGCCTCCAAGGACGGCGACGAACAGGAACGGGCCGCCTGGCTGAAGGCCAAGCAGGCCGAAGAGCAGGCCGCGTCCGAAGCCTGGTCGCAGCAGTACCGGATGCCTCCTTTGGAGGGGACCGAGCGAGCCGTCGCCTGGGGCGTGCGCTGCCGCCACCAGGTCCTGGCCGCCGCCTACACCGCGCTGGTTCTCGAAGGGGAGACCGACGAGATGGAGTGGGCCGAGATCGAGGAGACCGCCCGCACCCTCACCCGTGCTGGGTGGTGGATCGACCAGCGGTTCTCCGAGCCCGAGGACCTCACCG
The DNA here is from genome assembly GCF_040300365.1 of Streptomyces sp. NPDC000404. NCBI lineage: Bacteria > Bacillati > Actinomycetota > Actinomycetes > Kitasatosporales > Streptomycetaceae > Streptomyces > Streptomyces sp. NPDC000404. The sequence goes on from NZ_JBEPDN010000020.1 coordinate 33,365, forward strand.
AGTTGCTCGATGCCGCCACCTCGGCCGACCGGCCGACCGAGAGCCCCTACTTCTGACCGCCAGTTTCCTTCCCGAACAGGAGCCCCGTCTCGATGACCAGCAGAAGAGCGCCCCGCGCCCGCCCCTCACCCGCCTGCGCTCACTCTCAGGACTCACCTTGCCCGTCCCGCGTACCAGCGCGCCCTCGGCCACCACCGGGGTCGACGCGCTCCTCTACCTCCTCTTCGGTGTCCTCGGCACTGCCTTCGCCTTCGGCTCCCTGGCCTGGCTCTCAGGAAACGTCGCCAATTCCCTCTTCGGGACCGGGCCTTGGGTGGAATTCAGGGTCGTTGAAGCCCTGCTGCATCCCGACGGTCTGTGGCCGCACCTGGACTCCACCGCCCTGCTGGTCAGCACGCGGATCATTCCCGCTCTGGTGTCCATCGGCCTCGCTGTCGTCGGCCTCCTCTTGTGGATGCGGCTGCGTGGTGGCGCGACGAACGGCCTCGCCCGCAAGGCGGACCTCGCCCCGCTGACGGGCAAGGAGATCGCCACCAAGGCCCAGAGCCTGCGGCCGAGCCTGAGCGGTAAGGAGTGGAAAGAGGTTGCTCCGGCCGACCGCGGCATCCTCGTCGGCGCTCTCTCCCCGGGCCGTGTCGAGGTCCGCGCCTCCTGGGAGGACGTGATCGTCGCGATCATGGCGCCGCGCAGCGGAAAGACCTCCGCTCTGGCGATTCCCGCGATCCTCTCCGCTCCCGGGCCGGTGCTGCTGACCTCGAACAAGGCCGGAGGTGATGCGTTCACCGCGACGTTCGACGCCCGCGCCGAGGTCGGCACGGTCTGGACGCTCGACCCGCAGCAGATCGCCCATCACCCGCGCGAGATGTGGTGGGACATCCTGGCCGACGCCCGCGACCTGGCGGGGGCGAAACGTCTGGCCGGGCACTTCGTCGCCGCGAGCGTCGATGAGTCGAGCGGCTCCGACTTCTGGTCCACCGCGGCGAGCAACACGCTCGGCGCGTTGTTCCTCGCCGCAGCCAGCCACCGGCGCCCGATCACCGATGTCCTGGCCTGGCTCGCCACTCCGTCCGACCGGACTCCGGTGGACCTGCTCGTCGATGCCGGCCACCATGCGGTCGCCGCCCAGCTCCAGGGCACCGTCTCCGGCGCCACCGAAACCCGCGACGGCATCTTTGAACCGAGTCGGCAGTACGCGAGCTGCCTTCTCGACCCGGATGTCGCCGCGTGGGTCACGCCGAACAAGGGCCTCCCCGAGTTCAAGCCCGCCGCCTTCGCCACGTCCCGCGACACGCTGTATCTCCTCAGCAAGGACGGCGGCGGCAGCGCCTCGGCGATCATCGCCGCAGCGGCCGACTCGGTCATGCGCGCAGCCGTCGTCGCCGCCGAACGCGCCGGAGGACGACTCGACCCGCCCGCCCTGTGCGTCCTCGACGAAGCCGCCAACGTGTGCCATATCAACGATCTCCCTGATCTGTACAGCCACTTGGGCAGCCGAGGCGTCATCCCGATGACGATCTTGCAGTCCTACCGGCAGGGGCAGCGGTGCTGGGGCGAGGCCGGCATGGACGCCCTCTGGTCCGCGGCCACCGTCAAGATCGTCGGGTCCGGGATCGACGACCCCGACTTCGCCGACCGCCTCAGCAGGCAGGTGGGCGACCACGACGTGCAGACCCTCTCCGTCTCGGACAGCAACAGCGGCAAGTCCACCTCCGTGAGCATGCGCACCGAGCGGGTCCTGCCCCCGGACGCGATCCGTGCCCTACCCAAGGGCAAGGCGTTGCTCCTGGCCACCGGCATCCGCATCGCCATGCTCAGCCTCCGGCCCTGGTACAAGGAGCCCTGCGCCAAGGTGATCGGCCCGACCTCGGCCCGCGCGACAAAGGCCATCACCGAACGGGCCCTCGCGAAGACTCACGGCCGCGACGACTTCGGGCTGTCGGCATGAGCCCGCCGCTCGCTCCGCGCCCCAAGCGGCTCGCACACGCGCCGGTCGCCCTGCGCGACGGCCGGTGGTGGTGGGTCAGCGGGCCCGGGTCCGTTCCCGTCGCCGACCCAACGTTCACCAGCACGCTGAACGGCTTCGCCCAGGCGATGGCAGCGGCCGACCAAGCGGCCGCCGACCTCCACGCCCGGCAGAACGGCGCCGCCGCCTCCGGCGCCAAGGGGCGACGATGAGCCCACTGGTCACCGCGGAGCAGGCAGTACTCGGCGCCGTCCTACTCGATCCGGGCCAGCTCTCACACCTGAAGTGGCTCGCGCCGAATCACTTCTCCCGGCCGGCCCACCGAGCGCTGTTCGCCGCCCTGCGCACACTCCGCAACGACGGCCACCCCGCGCTGGCCGAGCAGCCCGTGCCGCTGTCATGGGTGACCGATGCGATCGCCGAGGCCAGCCTCCACGTACGGGCGCTGACCTCGTCGTACGCCCACACCCTCATCCAGTCCTGCCCGCGCCCCGCACACGCCCCGGTGTACGGCCGCATGGTGCTGGAAGGCGCAATCCACCGCACCATCACGGAACACGCAGTCCGCCTTCACCAAGCAGCCCGTGCCGACGCACTGCGGGGCGACGTCAAGGGAGCGATGCACCACGCCGATGTTCTCGCCGGGGTACTCGGTGACCTCGCACGGCGGTGGGGCACCGAGCCGCGCCCGGTCGCGGCCGCCGCTCCGCCGTCTCCCCTCCCCACCGTGCCGCCGACGGCCAGCGGAGAACAGGTCGCCGAGGAAGAGCGGTTTCTTCTTGCCGTCCTGGCCGAGCGGCCGAAAGCCATGGTCGAGGTGTCGGGTGGCTGCGGCCGAGCGACTTCGCCAACCCGGCCCACGGGCAGCTCTACCGCTGCCTCAGCGCGCTCCACCACCGGAGCGAACCCATCGACCACATCACACTGCTCTGGGAAGCCCAGCGGCGCGGCCTGCTGGCCAGCGGCACACTCTCCGGCGACAAGCTCACCACCATCTGCAACGGCGAGAGTTCCGAAAGCGCAGAGTGGCTCGGGGCGCGGGTGATGCGCTCCTCGGTCACCCGCACGGCAGCCACCTCCGCACGCGCCGTCCACGCCTTGGCGGAGAACGAGACCCTGGCCCCCGGGCAACTCATCAACCACGCCCTGCACGCGCTCGACCCGCTCGACGACGTCCGTACCCGCTGGCAATCCGCGAACGGCCAGCCCACCCCGGAGGCGGAGCCGGCTCCTTCGCCGAACCGGCCTCCCCCTGCGCAGGTGCATGCCGCCCTCGCGCGCAGCACCCCGCGCTCCGCTTCACCTTCCCCGGCCCGGATCAGCCCTGCGCCCAGCCCGGCCCCTGTGCGACCGCCCTCTCGCGGCCACGGCTGACGCCTCCCCCGCCCACCGCTCGCCCTGTCCATAGGGGTTCGCCATGAACAACACCCGCGTCACCGACGCCCTGGCGCTGCGTGCCACGGCCTCAGCCTTCGATGCCCAGCGCGCCAAGCTCCCGATCGAGGGAGACCCGCACCGCTCGCCCGACGGCGTCTCCGTCGCCAGGCAGATTTCCGAACTCGGCAAGCTGATCACCAACTTGGGCAACGACGTTCTCTTCCGCACCGCCGACCACGGCCAGGAGGCTCACACTTCGCGGCTCCCGACGCCGCCAACTCCCTGCGCGTCGCAGCGGAAGCAGTGACAACGGCCAAGATTGCTTCCCCTCGTACGGCCAGCACCCCCTCGCGCGCAGGCCCCGCTGGCGGCCATCCGAGTTCCCCGCTTTTGCCATGTCGAACACGGAAGTCGCTACAGCGAACTGGGGCGCCCGCCCTCAACGGGCAAAAAACTGCACACGGATCCCGTTTGGGTGAACCGCTGGGCGCGTCGTGAGGGCTGATCCTCGGCCCGGGTACCTGGCATGCGGGAGCAGCAAGGCGCCAGAGCAGTCCGGAGCCTCGGGGCTCCCATGACGTGCCCCTCTTGTGAACCTCAGTACGGAGCCCTCATGCGTATGCGCTTCAGCCGGCGCGCGGCCCTCGTGGCCACCGCCGGCGCCCTCGCCCTGTCCTGCGTCAACCTCACGACTGCCTCGGCCGCGCCCGGCGTCGTGATCCAGGAGAACGGCGGCCAGTTCAAGCAGACCCGGGACCCGCAGGCCGGCAAGTGCTACCCCGGCCTCGGCGCCGACACCGCGATCAGCAACCGGACCAGCGGCACCATCCTGCTCTTCCCCGACGGCAACTGCTCGACGAAGGTCCTCAACCCCCTGGGTCCGGGCGAGTTCCGGCCCGACGAGAACGTCGGCAGCTTCCTGGCCCTCGACTGACCCCGCGCACCTCCGGCCGCTCTCCGGCCGAACGCCGGAGAGCGGCCGATGCACAGGCGCAGGCCATCAGGTGAGTCATGGCCTGGCCCGTAGACCCCGATCTCGCCCCACGAAAACATCGAACGGCCATTCCGAGCCGCTGTGGGAATGTGTCTCACCCCGGCGGCGACCATCGTCTGACAGTGAGACTTTCCGTGGTCAGGTAACTCTCCGCCAGGCGGCCGTGGGTGGGAGAATCTTGCTGGCCACCGACAAGCAGTTTCGCGTCCGTCCGCGCATATCCAGGCCGCCTGCCACCGATCCATCAATCGCAGCGTCCGCTTCGCCTCCTGCTCCCGCCACCGCAGCAGCAGCGGCTCCTGCGGCCCGGACCGCTCGGAGCAGGTGACGTGAAGACCACCATCGCGCCCTCCACTGATCGGATCGCTCTGCTCGGGGTACGGCGGCCTGGACCTGGGGGTGCAGGCCGCCCTCGGCGGCACCCCGCGAAGAACGGCGGCTCGGAGCGCCCCTCGAAGAGGAAGAGCGGGGGCCACGGACCGAACCTGGCCGACGAGATGGAGCGGCTCCTGCTGCCGGCGCCGACAGCGTCGGACGGGGCCAAGGGCTCGCCCAATCAGCGTCACGGCAACGGGGACATGACCCCGCCGAGCACAGCAGCGTCGTCCCTCCCCGCACCGCGGGCGCAGTTCGGGCGCCCCGGAATGCCGACCGGGCAAGCGCCCTCCCCTGTCGGACACAGTTCTGCCGCTCTGGACAGACCCTCCGGAAGCCGGGGAGCAGCCCAGCAATGGGGCGCGTACGCCGCCGCCATCGCCCGATGGGAGAGGCTCACCCGCCCCCGCACCGCCGCTCACCGGCGCGGGCGGACGGACGGCTCCGTGCCGACTTCGTGGAGTGGATGCAGGGCCTGGAACCCGGCTGGGTCACCGCCACCCCAGGGCTCGGACGGCCAGCTCAGCTCACCGCCCTCGGCAACGGCGTCGTACCCCAACAGGCGAGACGAACCGCGGAGTTGCTGGCCCCACCCTTGCCGCATTGCCCACGCTGTACGGCGATGTAGTGCCCCACTACCGGGTTTCCCCGGCCGAACCAAATCGCGGTTTCTCCGGGTCCTGCTCGCCATGCCCGACACCAGCACCACCGCACCCGACTCCGAACCGTTCCGGGTCCCCGACGGGGACCTCGACGACCTCGCCAGCACCCTCGCCAAGACCATGGCCGAGGTCCGCCAGCACGGCGTCATCCTCGACCGCCTGCGCTCCGAGCCCGCGCCCGACACCACCGCCACCGAGCCGACCGACGGCGCCTCGGCCCCGGAGACATCCGGGGCCGAGGAGGACGGCCCCACCTCGATGTTCATCCTCGTCCTGAACGGCGAGGCGTACGACGTCAAACTCGCCGCCCTCAGCGACGAGCCCGCCCCGTCCCCACCACCGTGTGCTGGCAACCCCTGCGCCCGAACAGCTGGGGCTGGCACCGCAGCGGCCCGCTGCCGCAGCCGCCCGAATACCGCGACGACGCCACCGCTCTCCGGACCCGCGCCGCCCTCACCCGATCGACCGGCGCCTCCACCATGCCGAAGGCCGGCGTCGAGGCCCACAGCACGCCGTCGGCGGGAACAGTGCGGCGACCGGGGCCCGGGAGGTCTATGTGAGCCGCGCCCGCTTCGCCTTCGCCGCGCACCCCGACGCCATCGCGGATCTGCGGAAACTCCCCGAACGCATCCGTGACCTGGCGCTGCTGGAGCTGCAGCACCTGGTGCACGGCAGCGACGACTGCCTTCCACTCAAGGGCCCCCTGGCGGGGTTTCACAAGGTCTACGTCGACCCGTCCGTCTCCTACCGGATGGCCATCCAGTTCCGTCCGGCCCCGCCCACCTCGAACCACCAGCGCGAGATCTATCTCGTCGCCGCCGGCAGCCGGAAGGGCTACGAGGTCTACCGATCGGCCCACCAGCGCACCGGCGTCCACCGGAGCGCTGAGAACGGGCCGACCACCGAGGCGCGCGTGCAGGCCGCTCGATCCCGCTCTCCCCACGCGTCCCACCGGCCGACGGCGGCCTCGGCGACTACAGCATCAGCCCAACCCCCTGCGACCGCTCCCCGAAGGGTTTCCCCAGCGGTGACCGTCAACCGCGCCTCTCTCCCTTCCCCCCGCACCGACCTGGTAGACGCCTCTTCGCCGATGCCGCGCAGCTCTTCTCCGCGACCCTCGCTGCCAGGTCCAACGGTCGCCAGCAGCCCTGCATCTGTCGCCCGAATGCTCTTCAAGCAAAGTTCAGTGGCTCTCTGACGATCTCCGTAGAGGGCGGTAGATTCTCTGAACCAATCAGCTGCGCCCCCTCGGGAACCCGCAAAGTCTGCAGCGATTTGATCATTTCCAGGCTGCTGACATCGAAAAGCATCTGATTATTTTCCAGAGTGAGGGTGTGCAGGTTCGGGAGATGCTTCAACCACTCCCATGTTGAACCCGCAGCACACTCCATCCAGAGATGTGTAAGGCGATACCCTGCACACACTCTTACAATGTCCCGCGCTTCAATTTCTCCCGTCACGCGAATACGCGAGCGCCCCCCGAAGCGACGCAATGCCAGCAGCTCCTGGAGAGTGGATACTGGAAAATAGAGGTCTTCTTCACCTAGGTGAGCGAGGATCTCATCGGCATACCGGTCACATTCGAATCGACTCCAGACGCGAGCAAGTTCACGTCGTACACGGAGGTCCTGAATTTCTCTATATTGCGCCAGCACAGGGATTGCAGCATCGGTTGCGACTCGGGTGGCGCAGAGCACGGTGAAGTAAACCTCATCGCCGGAGAGGCTCTGCGGACCGGGAAGTAGGTCCAGGACAATAGGGCCCACATCGGCCAAACTACGGGCGTGCTCAGTCGATCGAGGCGGGATCAGCGCCGCAGCCCGGCGCTCCACTTCCGCCCTCACTGCAGGATCCAGCTCTGTCGCATGCTCGAGGCAGGCAGCCGCCAGTAGGTGAAGCCTCTGATTTTCCCTTGCAGAACTGTCTCCTCGCTCAATGAGGCCAGTTAGCAGCCTCTCCCGTTCCATGGGTCTAGCGTGCGCAACGGACATGCGAATCACGTCTTCCCATTGATCGAGATGAGCATGCCCGATGAGGAAATCGAAGTCGAGTCCTTCGACTGCCGCCTTAGCCCCCAAGTAATCCTGAAAGGTGCGATGAATAAAGTCCAACGTACCCACGCTGGGCTCCCGCAGAAGACCGCTCCGGACCAAGAGATGCCGGTAAATTTCCTCTGGCGTTCCCTGCTCAGCCACCTTCGGCATAGCTGGTAGTGCGCGTGTCAATAGCTCGACCGCGTCCGATTGATCCATCTCCGATCGACCATTACGGATCAACCAGTAGGCAAGCTTCTGCACCAGCTGAATATTGTGCTCCTCGCTGATGCGCGGTGTTCCTGGCTTATTAATTCCTCGTTCACGATCACGCCGGGAAAGCAGCATAGAAAGGGCGGCATCGTAGATTTCTTTACGGCCTTCAGGTAGGTAACCGCGGCGATCTTGATGCAAAGCACAGATAAGGGCACACATCAGTGGATTCGTAGCAAGGCGACCTAGGTCTTGTTTTGCCTGAACAGCGCGCAACAGGTCTCTTGCATAGCGATCACCGACGCCAGAAGCCCTATGCCATCGATTTATGAATTCGGCTACGTTTTCGCGACTCATAGGAGCCATGTCCAGCTCTACGAAATCATCGCCAACTAGCCAGTCTGCCCGCACTGCGGAGGGCCGGGAAGTGACCAACCACCGATTGCTGGGGTAAGAGCAGACGAGATCTTGCAGCCAGCGGCGAGCCTCTTGGCGCTCCGCTTCCGGGACTTCGTCAATCCCATCGACCAAGATGAGCCCGCGCCCAGACCGCAGCACCCTGTCGAACCAACCCGTTGGCTGCAGTTGAGCGATAGGGCATTCGACGGCCGCCAAAAATCCATCAGGCGTAGGCAGCTTGGCACCGCCCCTGGTCAAGGTTCGCAAAGGGAGGACGAAGGGTACGAGTCCGTGGAGATAGAGCAGACGCTCGTCGAGCTCTTTTCGGGCCGTGGAAACGGCCAACCACTGCACCAGCGTGGTTTTCCCCGAACCTGCAACGCCACGAAGCAGAACACGGTTCCTTCCTGCCAACACATGGTCAGCCGGCAGGACAACGGGCAACGCGCCCGCGCCACTCCCAACGGCATCAAGACTGAGGTATGCGGCGTCAAGAGGCCAGATCTCAGGTGACTCAGCCAGATCCAAGCCGAAGATAGAGAGTTTTCCGTGCTTCCGGGAAATATATTGGGCGTATCGATCCTCGAAGGGCGCATCGGCCGGAGAGGGCGTCCGCTCGATCAAGGTGTCAATCTTGAGCGATAGTTCCTCGATACCGCGAATATTCTCAACGAGCGTACGCGCCACAAAGGTTGAACGCTGTGTGAAGAAGTGCAAGATATGCAGGCATGCCGTATCGAGCACACTCGCGTGAAGCTCCACAGCATCGCTGGATAACCCTAGAGTTGCAGAAGGGCTTTGCGCCCTTAAGTGTCGCGATAGCGCGAGGTGCCCCAGCCGCACGGCCTGCACGTCATTCATATCGATGTAGCCCATGGCCCGCAGTGAGTCAGCCACGGCATGCGCCACGGCACGCAGCTCATACGAGGGAAGAAGTTCTTCTACGCCAGTGGATTGCGCGGCTCGATTGACCAGCTCCTCGGCTATCTTGTGCAGATCACCGTCAGAGAGGAATCGCTTCTCGCCTTTGAAGGAAACGAGGCTCGAAACCCGCACCGGCTTATTTACCAAGCCCGCCCCAGGACCTTCAGAAACGAAGAGCTTCTTGATTAACGGAGCAACGACACTCGAAGCGAGACGAGCTCCAATGGCAGCGGGTTCCATCAGCCCCCCGGGCAGGCGTGCCAGCAACGACCCATAGCAGGCTAGGGCATGATCCGTCTGCGTGGCCCCGAATCCTTCAAGTGGCTGTGCGGGGGCTCGAAAAGCCCGCTTCTTCGGCCACTGTCAGCTTCGGTGGCCGACCCGGGCCACGGATCTGAGTGGTCACTCGAACCGGGCGCCCTCATCGTGATGGTCATCCCCGGCCGTCGGCGACCATCGCGATGTCGCCCACCGTCCACGGCCGCCCGGCGGCACGGATCTTGCCCTCCAGCCGGCTCCACCCCAGTGTCTGCTCAGCTCGGCCACCTCGACTCCTCCTTCGATCCCGTGCAGCCCGTTGCCGCACCCCCGGTACGACAGCCGCGTCCGCCGGTCCGTTCCCGAACGGTGAGCCAGGAGTTGTCCGGTCGATCATGCGCGGAGCCAGATGACGAGTGCTGCGACGGTGATAGTGCCGAGGCAGACGTAGCCGCGTCTGTCGTATCGCGTTGCGACCGCTCTGGTGTGCTTGAGCTTGTTGATGGCACGTTCGACGGTGTTCCGCTTCTTGTATCGCTCCGCGTCGAAGCTCGACGGCCGCCCGCCCCGCGAGCCCATGCGTTGGCGGACGGCCTGACTGTTCGTCTTCTCAGGGATTGTGTACCGGATGCCGCGCCTGCGCAGGTAGTCGCGGCACGGCCCGTTGCCATAGGCCCCGTCGGCGGCCAGGCTGTCGGGCGTCGTGCGAGGTCTGCCTGCACCGGTTCGCGGGACACGGATCTTCTCCAGCACGGGTATGAACTACGTGCAGTCCGACCGCTGTCCCGGTGTGACGACCAGGGATAGCGGGCGGCAGCGGCCGTTCGCGCTCAGGTGGAGCTTGCTGGTGAACCCGCCGCGCGAGTGGCCCAGGCCCTCATCTCCCGCAGCACTTCCGCCAGACGGGCGTCCCGTCCTGGTGTTCTGGCGGTTCACCCACCCTTTGAACCGGGGCGGGCGGCGGATCGGTCCGGGCTCCGGCCACGTGCTGATGTGCGCGGACAATGGTGAAGTCGACCGAGATATCCCAGTCGATCTCTCCAGCGGCGTAGCAGTCGTTCCCAGTGCCGTCAGCCGACCACAGACGGTGTCGTTCGTAGACGGTCTTCCACGGGCCGAACCGTTCAGGCAGGTCACGCCACTGCACGCCCGTCCGAACCCGGTGCAGAATCCCGCTGATCACCTGCCGATGGTCCCGCCACCGGCCATAACGCCTGTTGCTGACGGGCAGGAACGGACGGAGTCGTTCCCACTCGGCATCGCTCAGATCGCCCCGCCCCGTACCCGCGTCAACACCCCAGGCACACGGCCGTTACGTGACCGGCCAGACAAGTACGGGGGGCCGGCGGCTTGGCAGGCCGCGTGGACGAAGGTAGGCAGGCGGTGTATCTGGTCGGAGCGAAAGACGGTCCGCACACCGTTGGCCACGGAGTGCGGACCGTCAATTGCAGATCGGGACTACTAGAGCCAGACATCCGGAATCCAGAGGCTGGCGGGCTTGTTCCTGATGATGCGTCGGATGGCAGCGATCACGTCATTCACCTCCCTTCATGAGCGTGGCTTGACGGCGGTCCTGAGGGTCCGCCGCAGGACGAAGGGGCGGGGGAGGACGGATCCGGACACCAGGGGCCGCGCATCGCCGCCATTGACGGTCAGGTGGGCATCCTGTGCCAGGACGGCGATCGTCTCGGTGATCAAGCTGTGTGCGACGGCTGCGCCAGCGCAGGTGAACGGACCGGTGCTGAAGGGTATGTAGGGACCTTGCCCGCCTGGCTCGTTCCAGCGTTCGGGCCGGAACAGCTCGGGCCGGTCCCAGCGGTGCGCGTCGTGGTGCAACAGGTAGGGGCTGACTGACAGGGCCGTGCCTGGCGCGAACGACAGGCCGCCGAATTCGAGAGCGTGGGGGACGGGCCGGCCGACCATCCAGACGAATGGACGGTGGCGTCCGGCCTCGCGTACCAGCGACTCCGTGGGCCACGGCCATGGCGGGCCGGGCGGGTGGTGCAGGCAGGCCAGCAGGAGCGCCCACGCCACCGCGTAGCCGATGTTGCCCACGATCGACTGGAACAGCAGCACGTACAGGTCCGTCACGGTCTGGTCGGTGGTCCCCTCGGGGCAGGCTCCGATTACCGCGTCCAGTACGTCCCGCGGCTCGCTCGCTCCGGAGCCCTCCGCCCGGCGGTTCCTCACCTGTTCGGTGATCGCGGCCATCAGCCCGGGGCGGAGCATTTCCACCCGTGCCCGCTGCCACATGTACGGCTGGCGGGCGGTCAGTCCGCCCGCCACGGCCTTCGCCATCAGTCGCCGCAACGTCGGCGGGGCATCGGGGTGCAGCAATGCGTCCGCCGTGCACCGGTACACCAGCGCCGGCCCCGCTGCGGGCCACTGGCTGACCGGCCCCAGTCCGGCCACCGCTTCGGCCAGGCGCTGACGATAGGCGGGTAAGTGCGCCCGTATCACGTTCCGGACGGCGCGGCCGACGGCGATCTGGGCGGACCGTGAGGGCAGCATGTCCCCGAAGAACGTGGAGATGCCGGTGTGAAAGACCGGGCTGTGCAGCACCGTGAGCGCCAGTTCGGAGTCCCTCACACACCAGGCGCCCCAAGGGAGCCGGAACACCTCCGCCGGGCTCCGGCGGGCGCGGTCCTCGATGTACCCCAGCGGATCACGCCGGAACCGGCGCATCTCCCTCACGCTCACCGCACGCCCCCAAAGAGCCGAAGGACCATTTATTTCTGGTCATCTGCTCACGTCCACTGATACTGCGGATTTACCCGACGGCAACCCCTCCACGCTTCGGGGGCGGGACTTCACCCGTAAAGGTGAAGGCAACCGTCGAGGTCGTCGGCGCCTTGAACTTGGCTCCCCGACTGAACCGATACTCAGCGCAGGAGACCGCGTGCGAAGACCGCCTATGGACCTGCCGCATTGTCCGGAAGCCTCGAACTTTCTTCCCGTGGTCTCTGCGCGGACCGGGTGAGGCTGAGCCGGATGGCCGTCCCACCGAAGCGGCGGGCGCGACCGCTCGTGCATCCGCGATCCTGGGGACATCAAGGCGTCCCTTCGGCAGGAGGAGACTGCGGTGCCCGACAAGCATTCGCGTGGATGCCGGCCCCCAGTGGCGTCCGCGCACGGCCGCGGTGTCGAAGACGCTGGTGAGTTGATCGCCCGTAGGCGTGCGCCTGTTGATCGCCCGGACAACTCCTGGCTGCCGTCGGCACCAGTTCGCCCACGGCAGACGCCACTTCCCGGGAAAGGACTACGTACGTCGGCACACCGCATGTCAACGTACGAGTGCCCACAAAAACCGCAGGTCAACGAAGGGATCTTCCAACATCGCCGACGACGGCCAGGAGGACTACCTCCCGGCGACGGTCGGCGACGCCCTCGCCTGGGCCTGACCACCCACCACCCCCTGGAGCCTCCTGTCCCGTCGCGCCCCAGTCCTTCACACATCCCTTCCGCTGCACACCCTCGCCGTACACCCCATGCCGAACACCGTGCGCGGCACGCTGGTCCAGCGCGTCTCCGCTCGTCCTGACGGGCCGCTCGACGTCACCTGGCTGCCCGCCGAAGCACCGAGACTCCCCCATGGCCGCATCCGCCCCCACTGGGAGCTCGCCTCGACCGCAGGCTGGGACATCACCACTCACCTCGGCCTGGCCACCACCGAAGTGCATCTCGCCTCCTGGCGGGCCGCCCCGGACGACTGGCCGTGCCTGGATCACCCGCCATGCCCCCACACTCGTGCCCTGCTCCTAGCCAGCGCCTCCCCCGATGCGGAAGCGAGGATCTTCTCCCCCTTCTCGGGGGCGATGCCGTGTTTCGCCAACCGAGGGTGTGTCACAGGGTGGCCGCCGGCGCTCAGCCAGGACCGGGTGCCCGCAACCGTCTCGCGGATCGGTCGGCAGCGGAGCCCCGCCGCAACTGCCCTCGCAGAATCCACGGCCCACACGCCGGCGTGCGTACACCACAGCGGCGCTCCGTCCACTGCCTCACACGGTGGTGAAGCAGTCACCAGCGGGCGCGACGGCCTAGACTCCCTCGACACACCGGAAGCTTGGCGACGCGAAGGTGTTCAACCGTGCGACGCCGGATGGTCAAGGTGAGGCGGGTGCCGCGGCGGCGGTGGTGTCGGGCGGGGTACTCGTCGGGCAGCTTCATGCCGGGGTGGCCCTTGCCGAGGTTGGGCTTGAGGTGCACGCGGCGGCCGGAGTCCCGGTCCTGGGCGACGAGGCGGGCCACCCACTCGAAGGGCGGGCTGAACGCAGGAACGAGGCCCCCCTTCCTGCCGCGTCTCAGTCTGCGCGCCGATGACCGCCAGTCGAACATCGACAGGCCGGAGAACCCGAGAGGTTCCTTCAGCGTTCGATCGAGAGCATCCTGCCGCGCCCACCAGCGCACCGCGGGCGCCCGCAGAACGACGGCGCGCGTACCGGGAAAAGACGTTCGCCTCGGCAGCACCGCGCCGACGAGGGACTCGGACGCTCCCGGGGCGGGTGCCCCTCGTCGGCAAGCATGACCCCGCCGGACAAGGCGCCGTCGGCAAGAAGCGCGGCCGGCACCCCTCACCTGCCACCGTCATGCGGATGCTGAGGGAACACGACGAACAGGCCGCCACAGCCGGCGGGCCCGTGATCCCCCAGCTGGTTCGCAGCCGGTGTCCGAGCCAGAACACCAGGGCCGTCATCACGTGAGCGCCCGGACAGGTCCTGGTTGTTGCGGGTTGTTGACAACTGCGGCTATCGGCTCGGGGCCACGGCCTCGGCGAGTTTGCCGAAGACGACACGGACGGCTGGTGAGGGCTGCTCGTGATGGCTGATCAGACTCAGGCGTGCGTGGACGTGAGCGTCCTTGATCGGTGTGGCGGTGAGGCTTCGGGGGGCCGCTATCGCGGACGGGAGTACGGCAACGCCGCCTCCGCGTTCGGCCAGGCCGAGGAGCGTGAGGGGGGAGCTCGCTTCGATGTCGATGCGCGCCTCGAGGCCGACTCGGGCGCATGACCGGTCGTAGGCCGCGCGAATTCCGCTGCCCAATGGCAGGCACAGCACGGGATGCCGCTGAACGTCCGCGAGACGAGGGCGGGGACCGAGAGCGACATCCGGTGCCGCGAACACATGGAGCTGCTCGTCGCTGACGAGGTGCTGCACGAATTCGGTTCGGAGTGTGCCGGCGTAGCCGACGAGCGCGATATCCAACGTGCGGTCGAGAATGCCGTGTTGGAGCTCCGCGGTGTCGTTCTCAATGACGTGGAGAGTGATCCCGGGGTCCGTTCTCCGCAGACACGCGACCACGTCGAGGAATCCCGGAACCGTGCATCCGGGAATCGTGCCCAGGCGCACCGGCCCGCGGACCGCATCCGCGAACTCCGCCGCGGTGTGGGCGATCGCGTCCAGACCGGCCAATGTTTCGCGCGCCAGGGGAAGGATGGCCTGCCCTGCCGGTGTGAGGCCAAGGGTACGGCCCCGGGTGAACAGGCGCTGCCCCAGCTCTCGCTCCAGTTTCGCCAGCTGCGTGCTCACGCCGGACTGGCTGACGTGGAGCCGGGCCGCAGCCGCCGTGAAGGAGCCCTCGACTGCGATGGCGGCGAAGTAGCGAAGCTGATGAACCTCCATAACTGCTGATGATAGCTCGTATCCTTTCTATCTGTTGGACAGATAGCGAGGTGGCTTCGATGATCAAGTCATGAGCAGTCTTGAGCAGATCGACGAGACCTATTTCGCGGCCTGGGAGAATGGCGACTTCGATACGATCCGGGCCATGCTGGCCGACGAGGTTGATTTCGTCGGTGCACTGGGGCAAGCCCGCGGGGTCGAAGAATTCCTCACCGGCCTGCGCGGTCTCGGCCAGGTCCTGACCCGGATCGAAGTCCGGGCGCGGCTTGCCGATTCCACGGACGTGATGACCTGGTTCAACCTGCACACGTCTGTTGCCGCCCCTGCGGCATCGGCGAAGTGGACGCATATCGAGAACGGGAAAATCACCCGGATCAGGGTGGCCTTCGATCCCCGCGACCTCCTCGCCGGGCTGGAGAAATCCAACCTCACACGGTGAGCTTCCCGCCCATGCGATCCGTGCTCCGCGGGAACGCCCCGCCGGCGGCGGCCGGCGCATCCGCACCGCGAGGAGGTGCCGACGCGTTCGCGCCCCCCCGATCACGGCCCGGTGCTCTCGGCCCCGCCATCCTCGACGAGGCCTCCCCCCCCCCACCGCGAAAGGCGGAAACCATGACAGAGCAGAAGCTCGAGGAACCCTCGGTCACCCTGGCTGACCTGCAGGTCAGCCAGCTCGTGGTGCGGGAGCGGGAGGCCCGTGACCTGTGGCGGTGGGAGCGGATGCGAGCCTGCTACCTACCGGACTCGCAGGTCACCCTGAGCTGGTTCCAAGGCACCGGTCCCGAGTTCGTCGCCCAATCGAAGACGTTGAGTGAGACAGCGATCCCGTCACGACACCGACTCGGCCCACCGACCACCCGGATTCATCGCGATCGCGCGATCGTTTCCCTGCCCGCGGCAGTCGAGACCTACCCCACCATTGATGGCGTGCCCACGGTACTGACCGCGTACTGCCGCCTGCTGTACCGAGCCTGCGCTGTCGACGGCACCTGGAAGATCGCGCAGCTGGACGGCGTGTACGAACGCGACGAGCTCGTCCCCGCCGTCCCCGGCCAACGCGTGAACATCGATCCCGCCGAGCTCGACGGACTCCGCGCCCCGTACCGGTTGCTCGCCTGGGCCACCGCCCGTTCCGGCTATCCGGTCAGCCAGGATCTACCTGCCGATGATCGCCCTGAGCAGGTCCGGGAGCTCTACAACGCGGCAGAAGCATGGGCGGAATCTGACCGGCATTGACAGCTCCGGCTCACGACCGTATTCACCGCGCCTTCTGGCCTCCCTGCACCGCGCGCCGGCCCCGACGCGGAAAGTCCCGGCCGTGCCGGTGCACGGTGCCCCTCATGCACGGGACTGCGACGGCCGGCGTACGACGATCGGCGCACCGCCCACGCCCGCACGCCGCCCCGGGTCCGCACCTCTCCGAATGCCCGGACCGCGACATCGGACCGCGTCACCACGCGCCTGACGGGGCGCTGCCGCGCATGCACCGGAGCCCCAGAGGCCCTCCCGTCGGCCTCCCACCGAAACAGAGACCACCGTGGACGAAGTACGCATGCTCGGCCTGTTCGCCGGCACCACCACCGACCCCTTCGGGGAGCTCCTGCTGCGCGCACTCGCCGACCCCGGGCCCAGCGCTGTACGCATCGACCTGTGCCAGGTGCCCGAGGATCTGCCCGCGCACGCCGACCCCGGCACCTCTCCCCTCCCGCCACAGGTGCAGAAGCTGCGGGCGCTGGTGGCGGACACGCACGCGCTGCTGATCGTTCTGCCCGAAGCCGACGGGCCACTGCCACGACCTTGGTCCACAGCCCTGAACTGGCTCGGCTGGCCGTCCACGGACTCTCCGCTGCCGGCCCTGCCGACCGCCGTACTGACCACGGATGCCGCCACATCCCCGCCCAGTTCGTTCACCCCCGCCGAGGAACTGCTCACCATCGCGCGCTGCAACCTCGTAGGCCCGCGCACCGTCGTTCCCTCCGCAGCCAGGACGCTGCGCCCGCAGCCGGACGGGCGCGTACAGGTCACCGACCCCGGAGTCATGATGCGGCTGCTGCTGCACATCCACCGCACCGCAGCGGCAGCCCGCGCCACCGCCAGGAACCCCGGGCCACAGCAGTGACCATCGCTGTCCCCGCGGCGGTCGGGCCGGGCTGGAGGACCTCGCCCGCCCGCCGGAGGCCTCACGCCGGCGGAAGCTCGGCGAGCGTGCGCCGTATCGTCCAGGACCTCGGCCGCGCTCTGCGCAAGCCCTCCGGCCAACCATCACAAGACAGCCCACCTGGCCGCCACCGCCCACACCCTGCTCGACGCCGACCCCAGACAACAGAAAGCAGCCGACGTGTTCCCTTCCATCGTTTCGAACTTCTGGCTGACCCCCTCCCCGACGAGTCGGTTCCTCTGCGGCGACGGCGCCTTCAGCGTCATTTCCGACACCGCCCTCAAGGAAAGTGAACGGCTCACGGTTCTCACCACGGCCGACGGAAAGACGCGCGTCCGGCTCACCCCGGCGGTCGCCGCGTCACTGGGGCTGGACGACGGACAGCCGGTCGACGAGGCAGGCTTCCGGCAGCGGCTGGAGAAAACCGGCATCTCGCTGCACGGCGCCGACAACCTGTTCTACTTCGCCGACGAAGACCGACAGGCATTGCTCGGTGAGCCGGACGACCCGTCAGTCCTACCGCTCACGGAGGCCCACGCCCAGGAGTTCAAGCAGTTCGAGGAAGCGGCGTCCGAGCAGGACCTCGAAGACGCCTATGTCGAACTGGATCATTGGGCGGTCTATGGCGCCTTCGAGGACGGGAGGCTGGCCGCCGTGGCGAGCATGTACCCGTGGAATGACACACCGCTGGCCGACCTCGGTGTGCTCACACTCCCGTCCTACCGGGGCAAGGGCCACGCCCGGCGCCTCGTACGCGCGATTTCCCGGCATGCTCTCGCACGTGGATTCGAGCCGCAGTACCGCTGCCAGCTCGACAACCACGCCTCGGTGGCGACGGCAGGATCGGCAGGCCTGACCCGCTTCGGAACCTGGGACATCGTCTCGCCGGACTCGGCTGCATAAGGCCGCGACACTCGTGGGAGTCTGCGGCCACGCACTCCAAGGCTCGGTGTCTCGGTAGTTCTCCAAGCCGCTGACCATGGTCTTCAGCGGCTGCAGGGCGGCAGACGGAGTGAGGTCAGAGGTCAGAGCTCAGAGCGAGCAGTGTCGGCGGGAAAGCGCGTACACGAAGCAGCGCTCGGAGAAGTGCGGGCGGGACGAGTGTGAACTCGTGTGGTCGACCGGCGAACTGTGCCGGCCGGTCAACCACAAAGGGGTGGTACGAGGCATCGCCGGACGCGGTGGACGCGCGGGATGCCGCCGCCGACCAAGGCCGGCACCAAGGCCGCTCCGTCATCGCATCCGATCGGCTCACACCCCCATGGAGACGTTCACCGATCGCGGCTTTGCGCGGCGATCGCCGACCGGCCCGCCTTCAACCGCGCCATCATCCAGACCGGCACAGTCCTGCCGCCTCGCACACCAAGGCCCTGGGCCGAGCAGACCGCCGCCCTCATCGACACCGGCATCCGCAATGGCGAAGTCTTCCCTCCGTCTCTTCGTGCTCCGGCCGGCGCGCGAGGTGTGAAATCTGGTCATGGACCTGTCTCCTCCGGCCGCTTCGGATGGACGGCCGGAGCTGACCGCCGACCTGAAGACGCCGAGGACAGCCGGTCCCGGCTCCGCCGGGGACCGTTCTCAAGATCTATGAGGCGAACGACACCTCGATCATTTGCGGGACAGCCCTTACCCAAGGCCTTCTCAGGCGCTCTCCAGACAGCACCGCACGAAGTCCCGCACCACCGGATTGCCATCGTCCTCGGGGGCCCAGGCAACCCCGATCCGGCTGGGGCTGACGCCGGTGACGGGCCGGTAGGTGATGCCGGGGCGAGCGTAGAAGCGGACAGTGGACTCCGGGGCCAGCGCGACACCGTAACCGTTGGCGATCGCGCTGAGCCAGTCGTCGGGATGCTCGGTGACGGCACCGATCCGGACCGGGTGCCCCTCGCGTTCGTCGACGGCGAGCCAGTAGTCCCGCCAGCGGCCGGTCTCGGCCGGGGCGGCGACGAAGGGCTCGTCCCACAGCTCCCGGAAGGGGATCTCCTCGCGGGCAGCCAGCGGGTGTGCCGAGGGCAGCGCGACCCAGCGGGGCTCGGTGGACAGTTCGGTCACTCGGAGCCGTTCCTGCCCGGGGAAGGGAAGCCTCAGCAATGCGGCGTCGACGTCGCCGGTGCCGAGACCGGCCGTCGGGTCGGACCAGGCTGCCTGCCGCATGCTGACCCGCCAGCCCGGGTGATGTCGGGTGAACTCGGCGACGATGCGGGGAGTGGCCTCGTTGGCGGCGCTGGCCAGGAAGCCGACCCGCAGCACCCGCTCGGCCCGGCTCGCCGCGCTCCGTGTCTCACGCAGCACCGCGTCCCAGTCGGCCAGCAGTCCGGGCACTCGGGCCGCGAGGGCCCGGCCTGCCGCGGTGAGCGCCATGCCGGCCCGGGACCGCACGAAAAGCGGCACGCCCAGCCGGTTCTCCAGCTGCCGGATCTGCTTGGTCAGCGCGGGCTGGGAGACGAACAGCCGCTCCGCCGCCCGGGTCAGGCTCCCCTCCTCCGCCACGGCGGCGAAGACGCGCAGCAGCCGGGTGTCCACATCCATTCCATCAGGTTATAGAAGCAGGTATTGGACGCAAGCCGAGGGCGCTGGCGAGGCTGGACGAGGAAACACCCGCCCGGCAAGAAGGATCCGCCATGTCCCTCGCCCACGTGATCGTCACCGTCATCACCATCGCCGCCAACGCCGCAATCGCCGCCGCGGACTTCGCCAGGGCCGAGTTCGTCCTGGCCAACTCCGCCGAGGTGAAGGTCCCGCCGCACTGGGTGCCGTGGCTCGCCACCGCCAAGGCGGCCGGGGCCGCCGGGCTGCTGATCGGCCTGGTTGCCTTCCCGCCGCTCGGCATCGCGGCCGCCGGCGGTCTGGTGCTGTTCTACCTCGGTGCCGTCGCCGCGCACGCCCGGACGCGGGTCTTCCACAACATCTGCTTCCCGGGCTTCTACCTCGTCCTGGCCATCGCCTCACTCGCCCTGGCCGCCGCGTCCCACTGAGAAGGCGTTGGGTAATTGTTGAACTGCGGACCGTGATGCACCGACGGTGATCTTCGTATCCTCCGCCGGCGCCTCACCGTTGGTCCCAGTTTCCGGCTACCGCCCGTTGCGGGCGGCCCGGCACACCTTGCAGTACATGGCCGCGTTCCTGCCGTACCGCCGCATCAACTGGCCGCAACCGGCACACAGTCCGAGCTCCCACGGCGGGCATCCCAGCGCGGCGGAGGCGGCGGCGCGTTCCACGGCGGTGATCCGTATCGGGTCGCGGGAGCGCTGGACCGGCATGCGGGGAAGCGTGCAGCCCCCGGTCGGCTGGTCGAGGTCGCGGACGGGCCGGCCGTCGCTGACGAACCGGCCTTCCTCCCCCGCTCGGCAGGTGCGGTCGATGTCCTGCTCGGCGAAGGTGATCACGTCGTCCGCCTCCTCGGCCGGGGCCGCCGGGAGGGGAACCTTCTCGCCGATGAGCTCCTGCCACAGCGCGCGGTCGTCGGCCGAGACCCACATGTGCCGACCGGCGCGCCCGTTCCCTCGGCTGGGCACGTAGACCGGGACGCTCTCCCCCGTCGCGCTCCGCAGGACCAGATCCTCGATGAAGACCGGCTTCTTCTCCGGGAGGCACAGTGCGGGCACGAACCAGTCCGCGTGAATCGCGCCACAGTGACCGGCGCCGTCGCTGACGAGGCAGTGGCGCTCGCTGCTCGGTACGCACTTCCAGACTTCGAGGTGCCGGTACCCGCCGCGGATGACCATCTCCTTGCCGTCGGCGATGTCCTTCCACGGCATGTCGTCAACCCGCGCCCACGGCGCCCGGTCGATCAAGGAAGCCGTCCGGTCCTTCGCCACCCAGAGCGGCGTGATGCCGTGCTCCACTGCGTTGACCGAGCGCCGGTGCACGCTGCTGGGACTGAGGTGGTGGTACTGGACCTCCCAGCCGATCCGTAAGCCGCCGGGCCCGGTGACGACGGCGTCCGAGACGCTGCGCCGGTTGGCCACGGGAACCTCGGCCTCGGCGGCCAGACCATGCCGCCCGGCGGCCTCGACGATCCGCTCCTTGGTGGCCTTGTGCTGGGCACTCTCCGCCGGGGTCGCCTTGTGCGTGATCGGCAGGTGCGAGGCGACAAGCGGGCGCCGCCCGCCCACGCGGCCCCGGCGGATGAACATCCAGGGCGACTTGCCACCCGACTCCGACAGACACTCCCGGCCATCGTGGTGCGCGAGGCATTCGAGCAGCCGCGGGTCACGCTCGGAGACCCTGGCGGTGATCTCCTGGAGCAGATCAGGACGGTCCGGGTGACCGAGGTCGGGCAGGGACAGATTGATCTCTATGCCATATCCGGTGTGCCACACCCCATTAGCCATCCCTCCACCATAGGAACGGCCACTGACACGCAACAGGACGCAAACAGGAGTGAACTCCGGGAGCCGCGCCCGAAGTTCACGGAACCGACCGGAAGGGATCGGCCGGAGGTCAGCGGCCGCCCGCAGCCGACGGGCCGGCGAGGTGGCAGGTTCACGCACCGAGCCGGCCGCTGCGATCGACGCGGGCTCCCGGGGGGCCGGAGCGATGCGGTGCCGGACCGGGGGTCGTCAGGTGAGGGCTGCGGCGCGTTTGACGATACGCAGGACAGGGGCGGTCTGGACGGTCTGGATGCCGGGCAGCGAGCCGACTTCGGTGGTGATGAAGTCGTAGAGGGTGTCGGTGCCGACGCAGGTGACGCCAGCCAGCAGGTTGGTGGGGCCGGTGGTGGCGGCGGCGTAGGAGATCTGCGGGTGCCGGGCGAGGGCGTTGCCGGCGGCGTCGAGGCCGGCCGGGGTGACCGAGATCCACAGCACGGTGTGGCTGAAATCGCCCACCAGATGTTCGTCGAAGTCGACGCCGAAGTAGAGGGCTCCGCGGGCCCTGAGGTGGGCGATGCGGCGGCGGACGGTCGACTCGTGCCAGCCGGTGCTCGCGGCCAGCGCGACATGGTGCATGCGTCCGTCGCGGACCAACTCGCCCAGGAGCAGCCGGTCGCCGTCGTCGAGGTCGACGGGGGCCGGGTCGGGCGGCGGCGGGGCGAGTGCGGCGACCTGCGCCGGGCTCAGCGTGGCGATCGGTGTGTGCCAACCGGCCACCCCGCCGCGGAACAGCCGCAGCACCTGATGCGCCTCGATCGAGGTGATCTGGCGGGTGGCGGGGAGCTTGTCCAGCAGAAGCGTGTCGCGGGCCTGCTGGTCGGAGGTCTGGATGTGGCAGACGATCTCGGTGCCTCCGGAGGCGAGGCGGATCCAGTAGGTGTCGGGCCGCCGGGCGAGGGCCCGGGCGACGGCGAGCGCGGCGCTCGGGGCGCAGCGCAGCCGTATCACCCACTCCTCGGCGTGGCCCAGGTAGCGGGGGTCGAGGCGGCCCACGACCCGGACCGCGCCGCTCTCGCGGAGCCTGCGGTAGCGGCGGGCGGCCGTCTGCTCGGAGACCCCGAGCACCGCGGCGATCCGGCGGAAGGAGGCGCGGCCGTCCACGTAGAGGGCATGGACGAGCTGAAGATCGAGGGTTTCCACGGCCGTCAGCGTATTCGGTGGCGGTATCCGGCGCCGTCGAGCAGGTGGCTGGAGCGCCGCCGGGTCCGTTCGCAAAGTGGGGTCATGACCGCATTCCGTGATCTCCGGCATTACATCGAGCATCTGACCGACACCCTCGGCGAGGGTGAGGTGCGCCGCGTGGAGGGGGCGCACTGGGATCTGGAGATCGGTGGCATCACCGAGCTGTCGGCCGAACGTGAAGGGCCGGCGCTGCTCTTCGACGACATCCCCGGCTACCCGAGTGGCTTCCGGGTCTTCACCAACTTCATGGGCACCCCGGCCCGCAGCGCCGTGGCGCTCGGCCTGCCCGCCGACGCCCCGAAGCTGGACATCGTACGGGCGTGGAAAGACCGCGACCTGCGGCTGATCCCGCCGGTCGAGGTCGCCACCGGGCCGGTCCTGGAGAACGTCCTGGAGGGCGAGGACGTCGACCTGACCGCGTTTCCGGCGCCGCGCTGGCACGACGGCGACGGCGGCCGCTACATCGGCACCTCCTGCATGGTCGTCACCCGCGACCCCGACAGCGGCTGGGTCAACGTCGGCACCTACCGGGTCTCCGTCCACGGCAAGGACCGGCTCTCCATCTGGTTCCTGGACAACCAGCACGCCCGGGCGATCGCCCACAAGTACTGGGACCGCGGCCGGAACTGCCCGATCGCCGTCGTCGTCGGCCAGGACCCGATCCTGTCCACCGCCGCCGCGATGTCCGCCCCCAAGGGCGTCTCGGAGTACGACCTGGCGGGCGGCCTGCGGGGGCAAGGCGTCGAGGTGCTGTACGCGCCCGGAACCGACCTGCCCGTCCCGGCGCACGCGGAGATCGTCATCGTCGGCGAGATGCCGCCGCGCGAGGAGGAGTCCGTCCAGGAAGGCCCCTTCGGCGAGTGGACCGGCTACTACACCCACAGCGGCCAGGAGCCCGTGGTGCGCGTGCGGCAGATCCTGCACCGCGACGACCCGATCATCCTCGGCGCCCCGCCCATGCTCCCGACCATCCCGGCGGGTGACCAGGCGGTGCCGCTCTACGCCTCCACCATGACCTGGGAGCACCTGGAACAGTCCGGGGTCCAGAACGTTCGTGGCGTGTGGGCCTACGCCCGCCAGCTCATGATGGTCGTCTCCATCGAGCAGACCGGCGCCGGCGACGCCATGCGCGCCCTGATGGCCGCCGCCTCGCGCAAGCGCCCCGGCAGCGTGGACCGCTACATCGTCGTGGTCGACGAGGACATCGACATCACCGACATCAACCACGTGCTGTGGGCGATGTTCACCCGCGTCAACCCGGCGGAGTCGATCCACATCCTGCGCTCCCCCACCACCTCCATCGACCCCCGGCTCTCACCGGCCCAGCGGGCGGCGGGCGACCTCTCCATGGGGATCGTGCTCATCGACGCCTGCAAACCGTACGCGTGGAAGGACCGGTACCCGCGCGCCAACCGGGTCGACGAGGGCTACCGCGCCGAACTCCGCGAGCGCTGGAAGGACGTCCTGTCGCTCTGACGCCACGTCAGATGCGCGGGCCAACCCGCGACGACATCCTTACGCCGCGCTGCCGGCCTTGGACCGGATGCTCTGCCACCGCCTCAAGCTCCGCCGGGTCCGGTCCGGTCCGGTCGCCGGACGCCGGTGACGTCCCGGGCTGCGTGTGCACCGCCGTCCACCACCAGCGCAACAGCCTGGGCATCCCTCTCAGCCCGCTCGGCTTCCGTACCAGCAGGCACCTCGCCGCGCTCGAACACTGGCGCCGCAGCGCCGCCGTCCTCGCCGAACTCCCACAGGAAGACCCCGCATGACCCGCCCCACCCGCATCATCGTCGCCATGTCCGGGGCCACCGGCGCCCCCTTCGGGGTCCGGCTGCTGGAGGCACTGCACGACCTGCCCGAGGTCGAGACCCACCTCGTCCTGAGCACCTGGGCCCGGACCACCGTCGAGTTGGAGAGCTCCCGCACCGTACGGGAGGTCATCGAGCTGGCCGACGTCCACCACAAACCCGGGGAGCAGGGCTCGGTCCTGTCCTCCGGCTCGTTCCGGACCGACGGCATGGCCGTCGTGCCGTGCAGCATGAAGACGCTCGCCGCGATCCGGACCGGCTACGCCGACAACCTCATCACCCGGGCCGCCGACGTCGTCCTGAAGGAGCGCCGCCGCCTGGTCCTGGTCCCCCGGGAGACCCCGCTCAGCGAGATCCACCTGGACCACATGCTGGCTCTCAGCCGCGCGGGCGCCCGCATCGTCCCTCCCATGCCCGCCTTCTACAACAACCCCCGCACCCTCGACGACATGGTCGATCACACCGTCGCCAGGATCCTCGACCAGTTCGGCCTTCCCGCACCCACCGCCCGCCGCTGGCAAGGCATCGCCCACGCCCGCCGCGGTGCCGTCTCCGCAGCCGCCACGGACCTGCCGCGCCTCGACGCCACCGGGGACCGAGGAACCGCCGACACCTCGGAGCCGGCGCCATGATCCCCCCGGCGCCTCCTGCCTTTCCCGTCCTTTCCTGATCCTTTCCTTGAGGTTCGCATGACCGATACCGATCTGGCCTTCCGTTCCGCCCGCGAGCTCGCGACCGCCGTCGCGGCGAAGGAGGTGTCGAGCGTCGAACTGCTCGACCACTACCTCTCCCGGGTGGAACGGCTCAACCCGCAGCTCAACGCCATCGTCGCCCGGGACGAGGAGGGAGCGAGGGCCGCGGCGCTGGCAGCCGACCGCGCGGTCTCCCGCGGCGATCAGCTCGGCCCCCTGCACGGTGTCCCGATGACGGTCAAGGACAGCGTGGAGGTGACCGGCATGCGGACCACGGGGGGCTCCACCCGCTGGGGACACCACGTCCCGACCAGCGACGCCGAGTCGGTCACGCGGCTCAAGAACGCGGGAGCCGTCGTGTTCGGCAAGTCCAACCTGCCGGCCGACTCCCAGGACTGGCAGACCTACAACGAGATCTACGGGGCCACGAACAATCCGTGGGACCCGACCCGGGGACCGGGCGGTTCGTCCGGCGGCTCCGCCGCGGCACTCGCCGCGGGGCTGACCGGCCTGGAGCTCGGCGCCGACACGGTGGGCTCGATCCGGATACCCGCCCACTTCTGCGGCGTCTACGGACTGCGCCCGTCGTACGGGATCGTGCCGAGGTTCGGGAACGTCATGGGGCAGGCTCCCGGGACGCTGACGGAGCCCGACATGGGGGTCCTCGGCCCGCTCGGCCGGCACGCGGACGACCTCGACCTGGGGTTGGACGTCCTCGCCGGAGCCGACCACGTCCAGGCTCCGGCCTGGCGGCTGGAACTGCCCGCCGCCAGGCCGGACACCCTGCGGGAGTTCCGGGTCGCGGCCTGGCTCGACGACCCGTTCTGCCCCGTCGACAGCGAACTGGTCGCGATCACGCGGGCGGCGCTGGAAGCGGTGCGGGCCGAGGGCGCCACCGTGGTCGAGACCCCGGGACCGGTCGGGCTCGACGAGACATTGGCCCTCTACCTGCCGCTGCTGATGGCCCAGTCCGGGCTGATGCAGCCCGCCGAGTCGTACGCAGGGCTCGTGGAGCTCGCCGCGGCGCAGGGAGCGGCGAGCGGGTTCGCGCCCGAAATGACGGTCAGCTTCCGTGACTGGCACGCGCTCGACCAACGACGGCAGCTCTCGCGCCGCCGCTGGGCCGAGTTCTTCCGCGACGTCGACGTGCTGCTGTGCCCGGTGAGCCCCACGGCCGCCTTCCCCCACGACCATCGGCCCGACCCCGACTGGTCCGTGCGCACCCTACGGATCAACGGCACCGACCGGCCGTCCAGCGAGATGATCCCGTGGATCGCGCCATCGGCGCTCAATCTGCTGCCCGCGGCGGTGGCACCCATCGGGGCGACCCGGGACGGACTCCCGGTCGGCATCCAGGTGATCGCTCCCTACCTGCACGACCGCACCGCGGTCCGCTTCGTGCAGCGCCTCGCGGAGGTGATCGGCGGCTTCCGCCGCCCGCCGGGATTCTGACGAGTACGGCGATGCCTTCGTTACGGGAAGGCACATCCCGGGGCGGCAGGTCGGAACTGGAGGTGTCGATCACAGCGTCCCAAGGGCCGCTTCCGACAAGACGCTGAAGATCCTCCGATGACGTCCCGCGCCCGTGAACCGGGGTCGTACCCGGCACGTCAGGTGCGGAGCGCCCGCGAGTGAACGTCGTGACATCCCAGCCACGGCGCAGCGCACCGAGCACAACCTCTTTGCCCAAGAACCACGTGCCACCCAGCACCAGAACCTTCACGGGTATGGATCTTCCCTGCTCAGCCGGCGCCCGGGAAAGGCCGACGCCGAAGTGGCGGGCGACCGCTTCGAGCGGCGGCTGGGCAGGCGATGCGCGTCGAGCTACGGCCCGGCCGACCGGTGGCCCCTGCGGTCAGTGTGGCCAGGTGGGGTGGAGTCTTCGCGTGGACGCCATCAGCCGCGTCGCGCAGGGGCGGGGGCAAGAGCGCGGCAGGGCGCATGCGTCGGGTGCAAGCGGGGGTCGTGGGCCTCCTTGGGGTTTCGGCCGCTCCGCCTTCGGTCGTGGTGGGAGCGAGAGATGAGTGCGTGGTCTTCATGAAGGTGAAGCCCTACATCCCATGCCGGACAGGGGCCCCTTAAGGCGACGGTAGCCCGTGCACCTGCACTGGAAGATGAAATTCCACTTGCGACGGTCGAAGATTGAGGCACCAGCGACGCCTGGTCATTCGCAGGTGCGTATGGCGAAGCCGGCCATCCCGGCGGATGGCATGTGCGACAAGGGAACCACTGTTCGCGGGCGAGGGCGGGACGCCCGTTGCTTTCTTACATACGATGAACAGCTATCGCGCTTTCGTGATGAATTGGCGACTCTCCGTATGCGGAAAGGGCTAGGGTTTTGGGCCAAAGGACCCTGGGAGCTCGGCGGACAACCATCCCTCAGGGCCCTTCAACCACCCGTGATCACGAAGTTCAAGGAGGCGTACGTGCCTTTTCCTTCGCGTCTGGTGCGCTGCCTGCACAAGGCACTGACCAGCGGATTCGAAACTAGCATGCACCGCATTTGCCAACGTCAAACGTCTGTGGACACGCGTGTCACCATCGGCGGCGGCGCGTTCGTCGCCGCCGCAGTCCTCGGTCTCGTGCTCATCTACGGTGCACCGGCTCTGGTCCTCGTCGGGGTGGCGACGCCGCTGGCCGCCGTCGCGAACCGTTCCGCGTTCCATCTGCGCTGCAAGACGGTGGTGTAGAGGGAGCGGGGGTCCGGCAGCCGGGACTGCCGGACCCCCGCCCGCGTTCTGCTGTGTTCCGGCGCGCCCTCATGTGCCTTTTGCGTCACGGCGTGCCCACATCGCGCCCCTCGCGCGACGAAAGCTCCGCGCGGTGACCCGTGCGGAGCCGTCTCCACACCTTCGTTCGCTTTGGGAACTTCAATGACGAAGACCAGCACCTGTCTTGTGTGCGGTACCCCCATCAGCCACCCCGCGACCGGCCGGCACCGGACGTACTGCAGCACGAAGTGCCGTAGCGCCTCCTACCGCACGCGCAGCGGCACGACGGCCACGTCGCAACGCCTCTACGACGACGCGGTCCGACGCATCGGCAAGTCCACCCTCGCCCGCGCTCAGGCTGTCGACCGCAGTGCACGTCAGCCTGTGCCTGCCCTGCCTCTTGAACTCCTCGAAAACTACGTCGCCCTGCAGCGCGACACCGCCGACGGCATCGCCGTCGCGATCCGCCAGGCCAAGGACAACGGCGTCACCTGGCCCGAGATCGCCAAGACCATGCAGGTCTCGGAGAGCACGCTCAAGCGGAACTTCTCGGAAGAGAAGGTCAACAAGGCGCTCCAGCGGCGCCAACAGCGCCGCCCCGCCCAGACCCGGACGGTGCTCACGCCCCATGCGTCACGACGTGTCATCGTCGGCAAAGCCAACCGCTCCCGGCCGGGTGAGCCCGGCAGCCGTCTGGCCCACGCCCTGTCCCATCTGCGTCGCAGCAGGTGGGGCGAACGCCCGATGTCGACCCTGGCCTCGCACATGGAGGTCTCCACGTCATACGTCTACCGGATCATGGTCGGCGACAGAACTCCGTCCTGGGAGGTCACGGAAGCCTTCGCCCGCGCCTGCGATGCCGACCCCGGAGACCTGATCTACCTGTGGAACCTTGCCAACGGGCTGCCGCCCGCGGTCGATGACGACTGTCAGACGTATGAGGATGCCGTCCACGCCCTTCAGGGCGCCTTGCGAGGTCTGCACCTGGCCGGCCTCCAGCCCGACCTGCACCTGCTGCTGCGACGCCCTGACGTGCAGCTGCTCATGGACGACGTCACCGAGCTTCTCGGCCCCGGTTCGCCCCCCACCCCGTGCCTGCGGTGGCCGGTCGTACGGGACCTGACGCGGGCGCTGTACGGCGACGTCGACGATCTGCGCGTGCTCTGGGAACGCGTCGACGAGCTTTCCCGCACGCCACGAGATCCAGGCGACGACGGGCCCCGGCTGCCGGCCGGTTCCTTCGGCTGACCACCACTCGCTCTCAATCGTCTCAGCTCTTCGGGGAACCCCTTGCTGCCCTCTCCCGCCGGCGCCACCGCCGCGCGCCCCCGTCACAGAGTCAGCGACTCCGTCACGGTGGCCTTGCCCGTCGACTTCTTGGCGTTCTGCCAGCTCCACCACGACGCCTACCAGCGCTATGCCCACCAGGTCATCGCCGACCGCATCACCGCCACCCACGTCCTCCAGCACGCCCTGGGGGATCTCGTGCTCACCTGGCACGAAGCTCTGGCCGGCCCGCGCACCGCCGCCGTCGCGTGGTCCACGCTCACCCGCCGCATCCGGCGCGCCACTGCGACTGCGGGATCCCCGGCCGGCGCCCTGTACCGCTTCGTTCCTGCCGGCGAAGCCGACGCCGTCGTCCTGCACCGGCTCGCGGGCTTAACCCTCGCGGAGACCGCCGACACGCTCGGTACCGAAGCGGCCTCCGTCGCGGGCCTCTTGGACCTCTTCGACCGGCGCTTGTCCGCAACACCGGCCACCGCCTTGCGCGCATGCTGGAGAACTGTGGTGCACGAGCTTGCCTCTGCGACAGCAGGTGACCGGATGCCGGCACCGGCCAACAGATATTGAGCATGTCTCTGGCCACGGCGAATTCCGGTATCCGAGGCGAGTTCATCCCGAGTCCGGGAACCGGTGGTTGCGCTGGGACATCATGTGCTTCACGTCACCGACCAGCGGGATGCCCGGTGGGCGGGGAGTGAGCCCGTGGCCTTTGACGTAGAAGGCGCCCGCCGCGTTGTCGACCGCTTCCTGGACGACAAGTTGGAGGTGTGGCGGAATGGCGCGGGCCGGGCGGACGACGTGCTGGACGAGATCACCGACCGATTCGTGCCTCCCGCGGGAGACGAGGCGCCGGCGTGGGACGGGCTCGGCACGATGATGCCATTCGGCCGCCCCACGCTCACCCCGCCCCTCGCCGGCGCCACCGTCGCCCAGCCGCCGACCATCAAGCCGCGCCTTCTCGGCGTGGCCGGCTCGCCCCATAACAACCTGACGGAGCATCAATAAAGTCAGCATGGGGTCAGCATCAGGACTGGCTCGCTGAGCGATGGCGGCCCGCGTGGCGCGGTCGGGGCGGCCCATGATCACTACTCCCGGGCCCCGCGCCTCCCAACCGTGATCCCCCACTGGAGAAGTGGGCTCTTGGGTTGGTGGCAGTCCTGCGTACGAGTTCGCTACGCGATAGGAAATCCGTATGGCCGGACGGACAATGACCATGCGATGCGGATGTCATCAATCAGGACACGGGCACTGTGTGGGGAGATCGCCAGCTCTTGGCGGGCCTCGGCGAGATGCTGAAGGCTACCTCTCCGGAACAAACCCGGCACGAATCGGGTACCTGTCGTGCTCGTCGATCGGGTCGTCCTTGTGGGCGAGGAGGCCGAAGCGGGCGGCGTAGCGGAGGGGTTCGCCGTCGATGCGGTGCGGGATGCGCGGGTACTCGGCGGAGAGCTGCTGGAGGTGGACGGTGTCCGAGAGGCGTTCGGTCCAGCGGCGGGCGAAGACCTGACCGACCTCGAAGGGGTCGCCGCTGACGGCGGTGATGTCCTCCTCGCGGTCGGCCCAGCGCTGTTCGGCGTCGCTGGTCATGATTCCGGTGCCTACAGAAGTTCCCCTCACCGCCACCACGGCGAAGAACCTTCTGGGGACCGTGTCCCTGCCTGCCGAGCCCTGAGCAACGCTCACGGCTTCAGTGAGCGCTCCGAGACATCGGCCCAGTAGTTGGCCAGCATCTCTGCTGGCCATTGCGGCTGAGTGACCGGTCCACGAGGCAACATCTCACGGAATACCGCGACCAGGTCGATGACCGGTGTGCCGTCGTCCGCATCCAGATCGGTGACGTGAAGATCGAGAACATCGACGTGCAAGAGCCGGGGGAAGGAAAGCCCCAGACGAGCTGGGCGCCGATGGTTGTGGTGAACAAAGGTCCCAGTGGGCGGCCACGCGGGGTTGTTACGGGGGGCACCGACGGAACTCACTCACCAGGCCGTACACGAGCCTCGTAAAGATCGTTTCCCGCGCTACCCCGACGATCTTCCCACGCCCCGGCCAGTCGGCTGCGTCGTCAGACTGGCGATTCGTCTGGCGCATGCCGGCGGTGAGCACTTCGTAGTGCATGCGCTTCTGCGGTGGGGCCTGGAAGCTGGCCGAGAACTCCCGGATCACTTCCACGGCCGCGGGCGGCTCCTCGTTTCGGGTGTTCGCCCGGCGGGTGTGCGGTTGCCGTGGAGGATCGCGTTCACGGTCTCTCTCAGATCATGCACCCGCACTGTCGTCCCGGGCCCTGATCGGACGGCCCGTCACGCGACGAAATCCGGCTCGATCAACGCCCATAAGAGCGCCCACGGCCGGACCTCGCGGAGCGGAGCGGCGGCTGGTGGGTGCCGCCGCCAAAGAGGGACAATTCCCTTCGATCGTCATTTATGGGGTCGGAGGAGTCGTGAGCCAGGAGTCACCGGGAGCGGCGGACACGCCGCCCCCGAACGTCTGCCACCGGGAACCCGCCCAGCGGGCCGCTTCGGCTGGAGTCGGCCCGCCGTATGTCACTCTCCCCGGCGCCTGGGGAGCTCTGCTGCTCGCGTGTCTCTCCTTCACGCCCTCGCTCCTCCCGCGCGGCGGCGTCCTCCAGGGGGTGATCTCCGGGATTCTCGCCGCAATCGGGTACGGGCTCGGGGTGAGTGCCGCGTGGATCTGGCGGGTCTTCGCCGACCGTGGGCCGCGTCCGGCCCGGCGGTCGTCCTGGCGGGCCTTCTGCATCGCCGGGATCGTTCTGCTCGGCGTCGCCTTCGGGCTCGGTCAGTACTGGCAGCACCAGATCCGCCACATGTTGGATGCGACGCAGTACAGCCTCCTCCAGACCATCGCCTCACTCCCGCTCGCGTTCCTGCTCTTCTGGCTGATCCTGTCGGCCGCGCGAGGGGTCCGGGCGGTGTACCGCTGGGTGGCTCGCCGGCTCCGGCGCTGGATCGGCGCGCGGGCGGCGAAGGCGGTCGGTGGGATCCTCGTGGCGGTCACGTCCGTCCTGGTCCTCAGCGGCCTGCTCGTCGACGGTCTGGTCGCCGCGGCGAACCAGGCGTTCTCGCTGCGCGACACGCGGACCGAGGAGGGGGTGCGGCAGCCGGCGACCGTCCTGCGCTCGGGCGGTCCGGGGTCGAGCGTGCCGTGGGATTCGCTGGGCAGGAAGGGACGGGCCTTCGTGTCCGGCGGCCCCTCGGACGTCGATATCGCGCGGTTCACGGGCCGCCGGGCCCCGACGCCCATCCGTGCGTACGCGGGGCTCCAGACGGCGGACGCCACGGAGTCCCGGGCCGCTCGCGCGGTCGCCGACCTGGAGCGCACCGACGGATTCCGGCGCCGGGCCCTGCTCGTCATGACGACGACCGGCAGCGGCTGGGTGGACCCCGCCGCGGTCGACAGCTTCGAGTACCTCACCGGCGGCGACTGCGCGACCGTGGCGCTCCAGTACTCCTACCTGCCGTCCTGGATGTCATACCTCGTTGACCAGTCCAAGGCCCGTGAGGCGGGTCGTGAGCTCTTCGACGCGGTGTACGACGTGTGGTCGAAGCTTCCCGCCGACGACCGACCCCGGTTGTACGTCGCGGGCGAGAGTCTGGGGGCGTTCGGCGGGGAGACCGCGTTCAGCGGGGAGTACGACCTGCGCAACCGCACGGCGGGCACGCTCTTCGCGGGTCCGCCCAACTTCAGCACGCTGTTCCGGCGGTTCAGCGACCACCGCGAGCCCGGCAGCCCGGAGGTCCAGCCCGTCTACAAGGGCGGGCGCACCGTGCGCTTCGCCACCGACGCCGGGGCGGTCATCCCGCCGCCGGGCGCGCCGTGGGAGGGCCCGCGCGTGCTGTACCTCCTGCACGCCTCCGACCCGATCGTCTGGTGGGGCCCGCACCTGATGCTCGACGAGCCCGACTGGATCGGCGAGCCTGCCGGCGACGACGTACTCACGAGCATGTTCTGGGTGCCGTTCGTGACATTCTGGCAGGTCACCGCCGACCTCCCGTTCGCCACCGGGGTACCCGCCGGGCACGGTCACACGTACAAGGCCGAGTACGTCGACGGCTGGAACGCCGTCCTGCGGCCGGCCGGCATCACCGAGCAGGACCTCGCCCGCCTCCGGCACATCGTGTCGCGGGGTGCGTGAACCCCGCCCCGCAACCGCCCCGTTGAGCCGGGCGTCGGACCGGTCCGCTGCCCGCCACGGCAACCACAGCCTCCACGAGGGACAGGGCGCGGCGATGTACTCATCCTTCACCCGGCCGAACTCCATGACGCCGCCCCGCAGGTTGGAACGTCGTCAACTCGACGATGCCGACCAGGCCGGCTCGTCGCTGAGCATGCGTAATTCTGGCCGCCGGCTTCCGCAGGAGTTGCCCGTGCCCGACCGCCGACGCGCAGCCCGGCCTCGCACCCCCGGGGCCGGGGCCTGACCGAACGGGCCGTCGTGGACGGTGCGCTCGCCCCGGCAGGCCCGAGACTCTGGTGCGCATGACGTCCCCAACCCGGCGGCTCGGTACGCCTGGACGCGGCCTGGAACGACGACGGCGGCTGGCCGACCATCGATGGCGCTCGCCCGCGCTGGACCCCTGGTCCCGGGCAGAGACCCTCACGCGCTGCGCCCACACCACCCACCGCGGCCGGATCGAGGTGCGCATCCACCCTCTGCGGCAGATCCTCGCCGGCGTCGAACGCGGCCACCGGGACAGCGGGGCCCACCGGACCAATTTCGCCCGGGCGCTGGCCGACAGCCGACGTCGAGGGACCCAGAGAGGGATACGAGGGGTTGTGCTCACGCCTCCCCGAGCTCGGTTTCCTTGCGGAAGCGGCTAGCCGCGGCGGCGATGAGCCGGCGGCTCTCGTCGTCGGACAGGGCAGTGGCTTCTGCTTCGTCGAGGACTTCCGCGAGCGGGCCACCGGCAGTCGGGCCCGTGTAGTAGGTGACGCGGGCGGCTTCTACGGCGAACAGGCGCTGTCCGTAAATCGTCATCTCGCTGGTCTTGTCCCACCGCCACAGCGCGGGGCCGCCGGGCGGCACGATCCGCACCCGGGCTCCGCGGTCGACGAAGACGAGGAGGTGGTCCAGTTGCCGCGCCATCACCGCCGGTCCCCCGAGGGGGCGTTCGAGGACGGTGTGGTCGATCAGCCCGGTGATGCGGCCGGCACTCGTGAGAGGCAGAGCTCGGGCCCCGCGGTGAGCCTCCTGCGGTCCTACCCAAAGGAGGCTGTCGTTGTATTCGGGGGTGCGCAGGGCGACGGGCAGGTGCGTCGCGTCGTATGTGCGGATGGCGGTGGCCGCATGCTCACACCAGGCCAGGCGTTGGTACCACCCCGGGCCGAGGTCGCAGATCTCCTTGCTCTTCCGGTCGCCGTCGTCGTCGCCCGCCAGGTGCGTGATCTCCCAGGTCTGCTCGGCATCGGCCCCGTAGGTGGCCAGCAGCCGCCGGACGACGGACGGGGCCAGTTCGTACTGGGCCCGCTCCAGTCGGGCCACCGTGGAGATGCTCGGCTGGCGGCGCGCACTGGTGGTTTCCCGGTGGCTGCGGGGGCTGAGCGGTGTCACGCTCGCGGCGTGCAGAGCGGGAGAAGCAGCCGAGGCGGCGTCTGCGAGGCGCTCGTGGCTGCGGCAGAAGAAGCGGAGCGCGACGGCGGTGACGATGCGGCCGGGAGGTGGTGCGCCGTCGAGAGGTGGGACGGGAGCGGGCAAGGGGAGACTCCTGAGGTGCGGGAGCTGGTGGGCGCCGCAGCGGTTGATGGCGACGGTGAGGTCGGGTGCCCGAGGGAGGCCGCCGCGCGGGGGGGGCGCGTACGCGGTGGTGTTCCTGGCACCGCGCGCATAGGCCGGTCGCCGGGAGCCGCAACAGGACACACCCCGCGGCCACTCGGCAGCGTCGCAACACTGCCGGTCGCCGGCACCGCAACGGTCACCCCGCTGCCCTCATCCCGGCAACGACCCCACCCAGCCCTGACGCAGCCTGACGCCGCCGAACCGAGCCACCAGGGGGCCTGGGGCCCGTCGCGTTCCGCACTGTTCGTTCAACAGGAGATCCTCTCGTGAGCCCGAGTCCCCTATCGGGCCGCGGGCTTTCCCTCTGACCTCCTGGGCGCCCAGAGGGACGGCGACGAAGTGCGGGCTGGGCTGTGCGCCTTGTACGACACTGCCCTGATTCGTGGCTGAGCTTCCTGGGTGGTCCAGCGCGAGAGGGACGGGTGGGTCCTCCTACGCTCCGTTGCGCACCTCAGTCCGCGCCAACGGCCGTACTTTTCGGCCCGTACGTCGCCAGGTAGGCGCTCACCAGTCGCTTGAGCTCCGTCATCGTGGCCTCGTCGCCATTCCGGTCCTGCTGGAACGCGATATCGAAGAGGCTGCTGCCGGCTTCGAAGGCCAGCCTCATCACGAGTAGCGGAGTATCAGCGCGCAGGAGTCCCCGGGTGATAACCAGTCTCCACAAGTGTTCGGAGACGTGCTCGTCGAACTCCCGGACGAGGGCGGTCAACGTCTCGTTACGCCCGGAGAACCACAGCTCGACGCAACTGGGGTGTGCTCGGAAGTAGTCGACGATCGGATCGATCGCGATGGCCACCGCGTCCGGGATCGACCGAAAGTCCTCGTCGCCGATGCGGTCCAGCTTGTCGGTCAGTGCGGCGATGTGACGTCTGATGATCGCCGCGTCCACCTGATAGCGGTCGGAGAAGTAGTGGTACACCGAAGGCGTCGGGATGTCCGCCCGCTCACCGATGGCTTTGAGGGTGGCGGCTTCGTAGCCGCCCTCCACCAAGATCTCCTCCGCTGCGTCCAGGATCGCCTTGACCCGGACCACGCCGCGTCGCTGCAGTACGGCCTTCGGCCGGGCCGGTGCCTGATGGGCGGCAGGTGTGCCGCCCGTCGAGGTAGGGGGTTTCGCCCCGTCACCACTTCGCTTAGTCATGCCACGCCCCGGTCGGAAGAGCAAAGTCGATCACGAATCGACATCGTAGCAGGCCGTGGTCGCCGCACTCCGGATCCCTTGACACCGCACCCTCAACATACTCAAACTCGATACGAGTTCCAGTGTGATCGGCCGCAGCCTTCACCCACGGCGCGGTACACGCATGAGGAAACGGTGACAGCGGCCCCGGCGGTGACATCCAGATGCTCAACATTCTCTGTCCCAAGCGCCTGCCCTCCATCGTGAGGTTCGCCGAGAACTCCGCCCATTTCATCGAGAGCCTGATGGGGCGCCTCGACATCGAGTGCGACTACGAGCCGACGGACAATGTCGGTGTCGCGGTTTCGAAGGGCCAAATGGGCAGGGTCCGCAGAGTCGCCAAGACCCTCGCAAGGTGCGGCGCGACCGTAAAGGTCGGAAACAGCGCGGCCCGTGCGGGCGGGTACGCGCGGTGACGCAAGCGCCGGGGCTCACGAGGGCCGCCGCCGAGTCGTTTCGTCAGGCGTCGCCCCTTTGCGCCTGCGAGGCGTAGGTGGACAGGTAGGCGGCGACGAGGCGTCGGGCTTCGCCGATCACGTCGCCATCGCCGCCCGGGGAACTCCGAAACGCCGCCTCGAAGAGCCGGTAACCGGCTGCCCACGCGAGCCGCACGACGAGTTGCGGGGTGTCGGCGGCGAGAAGCCTCTTCTCGGTGAGGAAGTGCCAGAACTTGTCCGCCTGCGACGCGTCGGAGCTGTGGATGAGCTCTTCCAGGACCCCATGGCCCCCCGCGAACCACAGCTCGACGCTGCTCGGGCGTCGGCGGAAGAACGCGAGCAGGAGGTCGATGACGCCGTTGACGGCGTCTCGAAGTGTGAGGAGATCGGGCCTGGCCAGCTCGGCGCTGATGAGCGCGTCCATCTCGCGCACATGGACCCGCATGAGCTCGGTGTCGACCTCGTGCCGGTCGGAGAAGTAGTGGTAGACGGAGGCGGTCGGAATGCCCGCCCGTTCGCCGATCGCCTTGAGCGTGGCGGCCTCGTAACCCTGCTCACCGAGCAGCGCCTCGGCGGCATCGAGGATCGCTCGCCTGCGCTCCACCCCCCGGCGCTGTACCACGCGCGGGCGGCGGGGTGCAGATACTGTCGGATTCTTCTCGAACACGATTCGAGATCGTATCAGTGGCGTCCAAACGTTCCCCTGCCGAAGGCGTTGACAGTACGCGAACCAACTCTAAACTCGAAGTCGATTCGATATCTATAGATCATCCGTCACACGACTGTCTTCCTCGTTGCGCGCGAGCGGGTCGATCCGACGAACGTCGGGGATCGCGCTAAGGCCGTCTTCCGGCTCAGCGACACCGCCCACGCGCTCGCCCGGGCCGAGCTCGGCCGGAACGGCGTCGGCAGGATCCATGCAGTGCGCGCCCACACCCAACAGCCCCTCATCACCCCGGGCGGGAGCCACCAGTGAAGAACACGAACGCCGGCCGGACGTCACCGCCTGCGGATGTCGATGTGCTGATCGTCGGCGCCGGTATCTCGGGGATCGGGGCGGCCTCGCACCTCAGAGCCCTCCGCCCCGTCATGTCGTTCGCGGTCCTTGAGGCACGTGATTCCCTCGGCGGCACCTGGGACCTGTTCAGGTATCCGGGCATCCGTTCGGACTCGGACATGCCCACCTTCGGCTTCGGCTTCAAGCCGTGGACTCACCGTAAGTCGATCGCCGACGGGCACCTCATCCTCGACTATCTGCAGCAGACCGTCGCCGAGTACGGGCTGGCCGAGCACATCCGTTTCGGATACCGGGTGCTCAGCGCCGAGTTCTCGTCCGCACAAGGACGGTGGACGGTCACCGCCCGCCATTCCTCCACGGGTGAGATCGCCGAGTTCACCGCACGCTTTCTCTTCCTGGGCACCGGCATGTACGACCACGACGCCGGCTTCACACCCGAGTTCGCCGGCGTGGAGGACTTCGGCGGCCGTGTGGTTCATCCGCAGCACTGGCCGGAAGACCTGGACTACACGGGCAAGCGCGTGGTCGTGATCGGCAGTGGTGCGACGGCGGTCACGCTGATCCCGTCGATGGCCGGCGTGGCCGGTCACGTCACGATGCTCCAGCGCTCGCCGGGCTACATCTTCTCGTCCCCCGCCGAGGACGTGATCGCCAACACGCTCAGGAAACTCCTCGGCCACCGGCGCGCCCACAAGGCCGTCCGGCGCAAGAACATCCTCCTCACACGCGGGGTCTACAAGGCGTCCCTGCGCGCCCCGAAGCTGATGCGCAGACTGCTGATCGCCCACGTACGCCGGCAACTGCCCCGGCACTTCGACGTCGACACCCACTTCACCCCGCGCTACAACCCGTGGGAACAGCGGCTGTGTCTGGTGCCCGACGGTGATCTGTTCAAGGCGATCTCCGCCGGACGGGCCTCCGTGGTCACCGACCACATCGAACGGTTCACGAAGACGGGGATCCGGCTGAAGTCGGGGCAGGAGCTGACCGCCGATGTCATCGTGACCGCGACCGGGCTCGTCATGTCGCCCTTCGGCAAGATCCGGCTGGCGGTCGACGGTCACCCGGTGAGTCCGCCGGAGACGACGGCGTACAAGGCGATGATGCTCTCCGGCGTGCCGAACCTCGTCTTCGCCCTCGGCTACACGAACCTCTCCTGGACGCTCAAGACCGACCTGGTCAGCGAACACTTCTGTCGGCTGCTCGGCTACATGGAGGCCCACGGTTACCGCACCGTCGAACCGGTGCTGGACGATCCGTACCTGGAGCGGGTGCCGTACCTGAACCTGACCTCGAACTATGTCCAACGAGGGATCGGGAAGTTCCCGCGAGCGGGGACCCGCGGCCCCTGGACGGTCGAGATGGCCTACGAGAGGGACGTAGAACGGCTGCGTGAGGGGCCCGTCGAGGACCCGGCACTGAGGTTCACCGCCGCCGGGCCGTTGCTGTCGGAGTCCCGGCAGGGGGGAGCGCGATGAAACGCGACATCACGTTCACCAGCCACGGCATCAGTTGCGCCGCCTGGCATTTGCCGGCCACCACGGACGCCCTGGCCGGTCCGAGGGGGCGGCCCTGCGTGGCCATGGCGCACGGTTTCGGAGGCACGCGCGACAGCGGTCTGCTGAACTACGCCGAGCCGTTCGCCGACGCCGGCATCGACGTGCTCGCCTTCGACTACCGCGGCGGCGGAGATCTCCGCGTCGTTCGCCGGACCGGCCTTCCGCAACGAGGTGTGCGCACGCGCGGCGCTGAAGGTCGGGGGGAACCGGCCCACGGCCTTCGTCGGACGCCTGACCTGCCCGATCCTGGTGCAGGTCGGTACGCACGACCGCATCGCGCCGCCCGACGCGGCGCGGCGGACCGCCCGCAAGACCGGTCAGCGGGCGCAGTTGCGCGAGTACCCCGTCGACCATCTGGACGTGTACGCCGGGCCGGGACAGCAGCGGGTGCTGGCCGATCAGCTCGCCTTCCTCACGCAGACCCTGGATCCGGCTCGGATGCCCCGGCAGCGGGGACGTCACCGGGCTCCCCGGGCATAGGACCTGTCCGGCCCGGGCTCTCCGCTCTTCTTTCGTCACCACGTCGTTCGTCACCACGCATTCTTCACTCAAGGATGGGATGAGCATGTACGACTACGTCATCGTCGGCGCCGGATCCGCGGGCTGTGTCCTCGCGGCGCGGCTTTCGGAGGATCCCGCGGTCCGGGTGGCCCTGATCGAGGCCGGTGGCCCCGACACGGCTCAGGAGATCCACATCCCTGCTGCCTTCCCGCAGCTGTTCAAGTCCGGCCTCGACTGGGATCTGGACACCGAACCGGAGCCGGGCCTCGGCGGGCGGCGGGCCTATCTGCCCCGGGGCAAGGTGTTCGGCGGCTGCAGTTCGATCAACGCGATGATCTACATCCGGGGCAGTCGTGCCGACTACGACGGCTGGGCCGCGGCCGGGGCGAGAGGCTGGTCGTACGCCGAGGTGCTGCCGTACTTCAAGCGTGCCGAGGACAACGAGCGCGGAGAGGACGACTTCCACGGTGTGGGCGGGCCGCTGACCGTCAGCGAGGGAAGGTCCGAGCATCCGCTCGCCTCGCTCTTCGTGCAGGCCGCGCAGCAGGCCGGATACCAGGCGAACGACGACTTCAACGGTGCGAGCCAGCTCGGCGTCGGGCGCTACCAGCTGACGCAGCGGGAGGGCCTGCGCTGCAGCGCGGCCGTCGCCTACCTGCACCCCGCCCTCGTCCGTCCGAACCTCACCGTGCTGTCCTCGGTTCCCGCCCGCCGCGTGGTGATCGAGAACGGCCGGGCCACGGGCGTGGAGGTGGACCGCGGTGGCGGCGTCGAGGTGATCCGCG
This sequence comes from Streptomyces sp. NPDC000404, assembly GCF_040300365.1. Taxonomy (NCBI): domain Bacteria; kingdom Bacillati; phylum Actinomycetota; class Actinomycetes; order Kitasatosporales; family Streptomycetaceae; genus Streptomyces; species Streptomyces sp. NPDC000404. Next base: position 73,657 of record NZ_JBEPDN010000020.1, read on the forward strand.
CCGAGCGCGAGGTGATCCTGTCGGCCGGTACGTACGCATCCCCGAAGCTGCTGATGCTGTCCGGGATCGGCCCCGCCGCCGACCTGGCCGCCTTCGGCATCGACGTCGTGCGGGACCTCCCGGTCGGCCAGGGCCTGCAGGACCACTACATGGCGATGCTGAACTTCCGCACCGACGCCGAGTCGCTGATCGGCGCGGCCACCGCTTCGAACGCCGCGCTGCTGGAGAGCGAGGGGCGCGGCCCGCTGACGTCCAACATCGGTGAGGCCGGCGGGTTCTTCCGGAGCCGCCTGGAACTGGACGCCCCCGACGTGCAGTTCCACGCCGCGCCCGTGCTCTTCCACCAGGAGGGGCTCGGCGCGGCCACCGAGCACGGCTTCGCCTTCGGCCCGCTCGTGCTCGCCCCGACGAGCCGCGGATCGGTGACCCTGCGCTCGCCCCTTCCGGACGCCGCGCCCCGGATCACGCACAACTACCTGGTGACGGAGGAGGACCAGGAGTGCATCGTCGCCGGCGTCCGGATCGCCCTGGAGATCGCCGCCCAGCAGGCGGTGACCGACGTCGTCACGGGACCGTTCGAAGCGCCGGCCCCCGATTCCTCCGACGCCGGCATCCTCGACTGGGCGCGGCGGATCGGCCAGACGCTGTACCACCCGACGTCGACCTGTGCCATCGGCGCGGTCGTCGACCCCGAACTGCGCGTGTACGACGTGGCGGGCCTGCGGGTCGTCGACGCCTCCGTCTTCCCGACGGTGCCACGCGGCAACACCAACGCGCCCACGATCATGGCCGCGGAGAAGGCGGCCGACCTCATCAAGGGAGCCGTGTGATGGCGATGTCCCGGCCGTCCACCGCGCGGGTGAGGGAGATCAACCAGGCCGTCGACGACCTCGTCCGCGGTGAGGCCGCCTGGGCCGCCTGCGACCTGGCGGAGCGACGCCGGCTCCTGGAACGGACGCACGCGGCCACCGCCGAGCACGCGGAGGCGTGGGTACGCGCGGCCGTCGCGTACAAGAAGCTGCCGCAGGACAGTCCGCTGGTCGGCGAGGAGTGGATCACCGGACCGTACCCGGTGCTGACCTCCCTGGGCGCGCTCGCCGCGAGCGTCGCGGCCCTGGAGGGGAGCCGCAGCCCCGTCGACGGGTATTCCTTCGGCCGGGCGCCGGGCGGGCGGGTCGCGGTCCGGGTCCTGCCGCACAGCATCTGGGACCGGCTGCTCCTGAACGGTTTCCGCGCCGAGGTGTGGATGCCGCCGGGCGTCACGGAGGAGACCGTGCGCAGCCGCGCGGGCCTCGCGCTGCGCCACCCGGCCCGGACCAACGGCGTCGGCGTCGTCCTGGGCGCGGGGAACATCACCTCGGTCCCGATTCTCGACGTCCTGTACGAGCTGTACGCGAACAACCGGGTGGTGGCCCTGAAGCTGAACCCGGTCACCGACGGCCTCTTCGAGATTTTCAGCCAGGTGCTCGCCCCGCTGATCGGCCTCGGCGCGGTCCGGATCCTCACCGGCGGCGCCGACGTCGGCACGTACCTCGTGCACCATCCCGAGGTCGCTCATGTCCACATGACCGGCAGCGCCGCGACCCATGACGCGATCGTCTTCGGCACGGGCGAGGAGGGCGCGGCCCGGAAGAAGACGGGGAGGCCGCTGCTGGACAAGCCGGTCACCAGCGAACTGGGCGGCGTGTCCCCGACGATCGTGCTGCCGGGTGACTGGTCCGAGGCGGATCTGCGCTACCAGGCCGAGCACATCGCCACCCAGAAGCTCCACAACGGCGGCTACAACTGCGTGGCGAGCCAGGTCGTCGTCCTCAGCTCCGACTGGGCGCAGAAGGGCCGCTTCCTCGGCCATCTGCGCGCCGCCCTGTCCAACGCCCCGGTACGCCCCGCCTACTACCCGGGCAGCGACGACCGGGTGGCACGGGCCCTGGAGTCTTACGCCGACGCGGAGAACATCGGCGCGGGCCGGGTACTGATCAAGAGCCTCGACCCGGCGCACCCCGGTCCGGCCCTGGAGGGCGAGTACTTCGCTCCGGTCCTCGCCGTTCTCGAACTTCCCGGATCGCCCCGGCAGTTCCTCGACGACGCGGTGCGCGCGGCAAACGAGTCGTTCGCCGGCACTTTGGGCGCGAACCTGATCGCGCACCCCCGCACCGTCGCCTCACTCGGTCCGGCACTCGACGACGCGATCGCCGCACTCCGCTACGGAACCGTGGCGTTGAACGCCTGGACCGGCGTCGGCTATCTGACCGCGACGGCCACCTGGGGCGCCTACCCGGGCCACAGCCTCGACGACGTGCAGAGCGGTATCGGCGTCGTGCACAACGCCCTTCTGCTGGACAGGCCGGAGCGCACGGTCGTGCGGGGTCCGTTCCGCCCGGCACCCCGGGCGATCGCGCATGGGGAGCTGGTCATGTCCCCCAGGCCGCCATGGTTCGTCACCAACCGCACCGCGGATACCACGGGCCGGCTCCTCGCCGGCTTCGCCGCGGCTCCCCGATGGTCCGCCCTGCCGAGGATCTTCGCCTCGGCGCTACGTGGCTGACCCCACCGCACCGGGGCCCGGATCTTTCCCAGGGCCCTTCCTTTCGCACCGCGACCGTTACGAGAAAGGACCACGGATGGACACGTCAGTACGGGAAGCGTTCCGCAACGACGGCGCCGCCCTGATCAAGGGCTGTCTCGACGAAGCCCAGCTGAACAGGTGCCGCGAGGCGTTCGACTGGGCCGTGGCCAACCCGTCGCCGCATGCGACTCAGCTCTTCGACGGGACCGAGCAGCAGTCGCTCGTCGACAACGCCAACCCGCTCGCCAAGGACCGGCTGGACGATCTGGTGTCTTCGCTGCCCTTCGGCCGGCTGTTCGCCGAGCTGTGGGGCTCGAAGAACGTCTGGTACTTCGCCGAGGAGGTGTTCCTCAAGGCCGGCGGGAAAGGTGCCCGCAGCGCCTGGCACCAGGACACCGCCTACCTGCCGTGGGCCGGCGAGCACTGGGGCAACGCGTGGATCACGTTCCAGCCACTCACCAAGCAGTACTCGCTGGAGGTCGTCCGCGGCTCCCATCAGGGCACCCAGTACGACGGCACCACCTTCGCGAACCCCGACGACCCGACCGAGCCGCTCTTCGGTGACGGCTCCCTGCCCCGCCTGCCGGACGTGGAGGCCGAGCGTGCGCTCGACCCCGACACCTACGACGTGGCCTCATGGGCGACCGAGCCCGGCGATGTCGTCGTGATCCATCCCCGCTCGCTGCACAGCGGCCCCGCCGTCGACGCCGGCTGCCCGGACCGTCACACGCTGGTCCTCCGCTTCTTCGGCGACGACGCGGCGTTCCGTGCCCTGCCGGTTGTGGCGGGGCACCCCTTTGCCCGCAACGGCGTCCTGTTCGTCGAGGAGATGGCGAAGCTGAACCCGGGCGACCCGTTCCGCTCCCCCGTCTTCCGCAAGATCGTCTGAAAGGGGCCCCGCCATGCGTGCCCACGACATGAAGCGTCAACCGATCAATCCGCCCCCCACCCAGGCCATCTACGACACGCTGCACTTCGCGCAGGCGACCCGCGTCGGGGACATGGTCTGGGTGTCGGGACAGGTCGGGGTCGACAACGTCACTCTGGCACCCGCCGAAGGCGTGGAGGCCCAGACCCGGCTCGCGTTCGAAGGCGTGCAGTCCGCCCTCCGGGGCGCGGGAGCAAGCCTGGCCGACATCGTCGACCTGTCGACCTTCCACACCGACCTCCGAGGGGACATGGAGGTGTTCGGCCGGGTGAAGGACGAGTACCTCCCCAAGCTGTATCCCTCGTGGACCGCGGTCGGCGTGACCCAACTGGCGCTCCCCGAACTGGTGGTGGAGATACGGGCGGTCGCCGTGGTCGGCAGCGGCGACGACTGACAGCGGTGTGTTTCTGACCGTTGCGCGGCAGGGAGCTCCCGGCCGGCACCTGGCCGCCCGGGGGCTCCCTTGCCCGTGTGACAGAGACGGCTTGCCGTGTGACAGATACGGCGCGCGGTCCGAGGACGAGCGGAGGATGAGCGGAGCACGGGCGGCGGGTGCCGAACGATCACACCCGCGTGGGAGCGAACACCGGAATCACGGTTTGCGAGGATGCCCCTAAAGCCCTATTCATCACTCTTCTGCTCCGGTGAGTTCCTATGGCTGCTGTCCTCGTCCTCCTGTCACTGCTGTTCGTCTGGTCCCTGGTATCAGCGCGGCTCGCCCGGTGGAGCATCACGGCGCCCATCGCCTTCGCGGTCGCCGGAACCGTCCTCACCAGCGGTGAACACCCTGCCCTGTCGCTCGACATGAACACGCACACCTTCCAGAGGATCATCGAACTCGTGCTGGCCGTGATGCTGTTCACGGACGCCACCGAGGCCATCGGGTACGAACGGCTGGGCAGGACGGTGGGAGGAGGCCGACTGCTGGGCCTGGCCCTGCCGGGCTCCATCATCCTCGCCGTACTCTTCGGCGCCCTGCTCTTCCCCGGCACGAACTGGTGGCTCCTCACCGTGGCCGCGCTCTGCGTGATGCCCATCGACCTCGCCCCGGTCCTCATGTTCCTCAGGGACGAACGGGTTCCCCTGCGGGTGCGGGCGGCGCTGAACATCGAGGGAGGCTTCAACGACGGGTTGATCTCCCCCCTCTTCGTCTTCTGCGTGGCCAATCTCGTCACGGCCGAGGGAGATACGTTCACCGATCTCCTCGTGAACGCCCTCAAGGGCGCCGGGTACGCGGTTCTGGCCGGCGGAGCCCTCGGACTCCTGGCCGCCTGGCTGGTGCGGCGATGTCTGGCGGGCGGCTGGGCAACGCCCGACGAGTTGCGCATGGCGAGCCTGGCCCTGCCGTTCCTCGCCTACGCGGCTTCCGTACTGATCGGCGGCAACGGCTTCGTCGCGGCGTTCGTGGCCGGCCTGTGCTACGCCCGTACGGCGTACGCCGTCGGCGACAACAACCTGGATCTCGTCTACGACGCGAGCCATCTGATGGCCCTGGCGGTCTGGTTCACCTTCGGCGGGCTGATCGCGAAGGAATTCGCCGAGGGAATCGACCTCGCGGTCTTCGGCTACGCGTTGCTCGCCCTCACCGTCGCCCGGGTCGTGCCCGTGGTCGCCGGGCTCACCGGCACGCGCTTCAGCTGGGCCGAACGCTTCGCCGTCGGCTGGCTCGGCTCGCGCGGCGTCACGTCCATCGTCTTCGCCGTCCTCGCCTACACCCAGCTCGCAGGCGACGACGCGGCCTTCGTCGTCAACGTGACCTGCGCGACCGTCCTGCTCAGCGTCCTCCTGCACGGAGTCACGCTGGAGCCCGCCGCACGCCGGTTCGCACGTAACCCCCGGCCCGACGTGCCGACCGCCCCAGCCGACTCGGCACGGTGACACGAGGGCCCGTTCGATCGGGTTCACCGGAGCGGCGGCTTGCACGACGGTCAGGCCGGCGGCGCGCCGTTGCGTTCTCGTAAGTGTCCTGCCGGTCACGGGCACGGCAGGGCCCGCCCCGGCCGGCAGCCGGACGACCGGGGTGCGGCCGCAGGGGGGCGAACTTAGCATCGCCCTGTAGGCCCCGAGACCTGGGAGCTCATGTTCATGGAACCGCCGACGGCATCCGCTGGACCTGCAGCGCAAGGAACCGGCCATGAGGGGGCCGGGCGGGGAGTCTCCGCCTACAACAGCGTCGCGCAGCTGCAGACCGATCTGTGGTGGTCGATCGCGGACATTGCCCGCAGGCTCGCGACGCCCGACCTCGGCGCCGCCGAGCGAGCAGAGGCGGAGACGGTCCTCGACCGGACTCTCTCGGACGTCGAGGTACTCGCCTCCTACTTCAGCCACCCCGGGCGGCAGGTGACCGAAACGCTGCGCGGGCAGGCATCCGAGTCGTACCTCGAACTGAGCCGGACGGCGGAGCGGATCGGCCGCAGCCTGATCGGCGACGTGACGATCTCGGCGGCTGCCGTGACGGGGACGGCGGACAGGAGCACCGGCGCGACGCACCCCGCCCAAGACGGGCGCCCCCGGTTCGACGTGCTGGTGGTCGCCGATCTCTCCGAGGCGGAGGAGGCGAAGATCGTCCGTGAGCTGAGCGCGTTGCGCCGTCGCGAGGACGCGTTCGTCTACGACATCGTCGCGGTGCCCAGCTTCGTCGACGCGGCGGTGGCGATCCTCGTCAACCCGTCGATCCAGGCAGTCGTCGTCAGGCCCGACTTCCGCAACCGTTCGGCAGCCGACCTGGCCTTGCTGCACCAGCTCGTACCCCCGGCCGGAATTCCGGATCTCGACTACTTCACCGCGGCGGAGCGAGCCCGTGCGCTGGCCCGGCAGGTACGCGAGGTACGGCCGGAGGTGGACCTCTACCTGATCGAGCAAGCCTCGATCGAACAGCTCGTGACACAGGTCGGGCGGGAGTTCGACTCGATCTTCCTACAGCAGGAGGACGTCTTGGATCTGCACCTGACGATCCTGCGCGGGATCGCCCAGCGATACCGGACGCCCTTCTATTCCGCTCTTCTCGACTACGCCCGGAAGCCGGCCGGGGTGTTCCACGCGATGCCGGTGTCGCGCGGGAATTCAGTGGTCCGTTCGCCGTGGATCCACGACATGTGCGACTTCTACGGGCTCAACATCTTCCTGGCCGAGACATCGGCGACTGCCGGTGGGCTGGACTCACTCCTCGAACCACAAGGCGCGATCAAGGAGGCGCAGGACCTGGCCGCACGCGCCTTCGGTGCGCGGCGGACCTACTTCGTGACCAACGGGACCTCCACCGCGAACAAGATCGTCACTCAGGCCCTCGTGGCCCCGGGCGATGTCGTCCTGGTGGACCGCAACTGCCACAAGTCTCATCACTACGCTCAGGTGATGGCCGGTTCGAACGTCGCCTACCTCGACAGCTACTCGATCGACGCGTATTCCCTGTACGGCGCGATCCCGCTGGCCGACATCAAGCGGACCTTGCTGACGTACCGGGACGAGGGCAGACTCGACCAGGTCGCCTTGATCTCGCTCACCAACTGCACGTTCGACGGCGTCGTGTACGACGTGGAACGAGTGATGACCGAGTGTCTCGCCATCAAGCCCGACCTGGTGTTCCTGTGGGACGAGGCATGGTTCGCGTTCGCCCGCTTCCACCCGGTCTACCGGCGGCGCACCGCCATGGCGGCCGCGGCCCGGCTGACCGGACGCTTCGGTACGGCGGAGTACCGGAGGGAGTACGAGCAGCACCTGGAGCGGATCCGGGGCATGACGGACGACGAGCTGGTCCACGAGCCGCTGCTCCCGGACCCGGACAAGGTGCGGATTCGCGCATACGCCACGCAGTCGACGCACAAGACCCTGACCTCACTGCGTCAGGGATCGATGATCCACGTATATGACGACGACTTCGTGCGACGGAGTGAGGAGGCGTTCCACGAGGCATACATGACCCACACCTCGACCTCTCCGAACTATCAGGTGCTGGCGTCCCTCGACGTCGGCCGACGCCAGGTCGAGCTGGAAGGCTTCGAGCTGGTCCTGCGACAGGTCGAACTGGCCATGACACTCCGTGACCGGATCGCGGAACACCCCCTCCTCGCCAAGTACTTCCACGTGCTCTCCAGCAGTGACCTGATCCCTGACGAGTACCGGCCGTGGGGCACCGAGTGCCCCGTTCGCGCGGGGCCCGTGGCGATGGAAGAGGCATGGGGCATCGACGAGTTCGTTCTCGACCCGTGCCGGGTGACCATCGAGATCTCGGCAACAGGCATCGACGGCGACACGTTCAAGCGCGTGCAACTGATGGACCGCTGGGGCATCCAGGTCAACAAGACCACGCGCAACACGGTCCTTGCGATGACGAACATCGGCACGACCCGCACCGCCGTCGCCCACCTGCTGAGGGCGCTGATCGGGATCGCGGAGGAGCTGGAGGCCGCGAACGGCCATATGACACCCGAACAGAAGCGCGCCTTCGATCTGCGGGCCGGTGAGCTCACCCATGACCACCCGCCCTTGCCGGACTTCTCGCGATTCCACGCCACGTTCCGCGCCGACCCCACCGGCGTCACGGCCGACGGGGACATGCGCAGGGCCTACTACATGGCGTACCGGGAAGAACTGTGCGAGTTCGTGTCGGCCGACGAGGCGCGACGCCGGGTCAACGCCGGTCTGCCGGTCGTGTCGGCCATCTTCGTCACCCCGTACCCGCCCGGCTTCCCGATCCTGGTCCCGGGCCAGGAGTTCAGCAAAGACATCCTCGACTTCATGGACGCCCTGGACACCAAGGAGATCCACGGATACGACCCGGTGCGGGGCTACCGGGTGTTCGTGCCGTCGGCGCTGACGGGCGAGACCGGCGGCACGTAGCCTGCGCCACGCGCCCTCCCACTCACGTGTGCCGACTATTTCCCGGCCTATTTCTGGGCCTGTGCGCCCAGCGTTCCGATCACATAGAGGAACGCGTATCCGAAGAAGACGTAGAAGAGCACCCGCAGTGCGACGCCCTTCACCTTCCACCGCTCCTTCGCCTTACCCGTTTCGGGGCCTTCGCCGTTCAAGCCGGATTCCTTTCCTATGGGTTACCCGCTACGCCTGTTGGGTGACAAAGGCCGCTGGCGCAGGCGTCGGAATCCCCCGAGAACCCTCCGCGCAGCGGGAATCCGGTCGGTGCCCACACCGGCAACATTTATCGAATTCGAATCGAGTTTAGGTTAGCATCGAGAGCAGCGTCGGCATCTGCCCGGGCAGCGGACCGACGATGGACCGGCGAGGGGCCGACGGCCGCCCCGCGCGCACACGAAGGAGGCCCGTCCGATGCAGTCGAAAGCCTGCGGGACCACTCGGCACATAGACCTCCAGGGGCATTCCGCGAAGGCCCGGAAGTGGCGGAAGGCAAGCTGGGCCCGAGTCCTGCGCGAGGGAATCACCGGCTGCCTGATGATGCTCGTCCCCGCCCTGCTCTTCGGGTTCCTTCTTTCCTAGCGGATCGGGGTGGCCGTCATCGGATTCACGGCCGGCCTGGCGACGCTTTCCTCCGTCTTCTTCGCCTGCAGAGGGCACAAACCGGCATGCGCGGCGAAGAAGGGATTCGTCTTGGCCTTGGGCTGGTGGGAGCGAGTCTGAGGCTGGGCGAGGCCATGGCCGTTGCAGGCGATGAGGTAGGAGACGTGCCGCGTCGCCTCGCCGGCGACCGGCAACCACGACGGTGTCATGGCGATCCATCCGCCCCACGCCCGCTCGATCGCCACGTCCGGCTTGCGCGCTCCCACGGCGCCCGGCACCGTCTTCTCGACCATGCTGACCCAGACGGGCACCGCCAGCCGCTGGGGGGGCGATGGCGAGTTGCTGCGAGTGGGCGTTGGTGGCGAGGACGACCCGCTCGGCGCGGACGTGGCCCTCCGGCACGGTGACGATGAGGCCCGACCTGGTGGGCTCCACCGCCTGGACGGTGGTTTGCTCGAAGACCTTCGCATCCGATGCGAGGAGCGCTTCGCGCAGACCGAGTACATACTTTCCGGGGTCCATCACTCCCCCGGTGCGTTCGCGCATGCCGCCGAGGAAGGCGTCCGGAAGACAGACGACCAGCCCCAGGAAGCCGGCCCCGAGGATCAGCAATCCGCCCTGCCCACGGGCGAGCATCAGCACGACCACCGTGCCGGCCGCCGCGAGGACGGCAAGACGCGCGAGCAGCCGCGCGACGGCGCCCCCGCCGCTTTCCGCCCGGCGCGCCCCGCCTGTGCGGCGCTCCATCATGTCGTGTTCTCCTCAGCCCGGTCCGTGGCACCAGCGTGCTCACCGCCTGCCCCCACCGGCGCCCCCGTCGGGCCGCACGAGTGAAGCCTCATGCCTCTGTGAAACGTCACCGCGTCGTACGGAAGCGGCCCGGCTCGACCTCCGTGACCAGCCCGTTCTCGATCAGCCGGGCCAGATGCCGGGCGGCGGTCCGCCGCTCGACCGGTTCCACGTGCGGGCCCGTGACGTGCGGCCGGTACACGAGCCGGTGCTCGACGATCTCCGCGACGGTCCTCGGCTCCGCGAGCAGCGTCAGGAGTTCCGCGTCCCTCCTCTCCACCACCCCCATGTAGTCGTCAAGCCGCTTGCGGAACTCCGTGGCCCCCTCGATCACGCCCTTCTGGTGGGACGTGCCATACCAGCGAGCGTCGATCTCCCGGCACCGGCGCATCGATGCCTCGAAGTCCACGAGATTGCTGCCGACGTCCCCGTAGTACGGACCGAACGACGTCAGGTCGATGTCCGCGACGAACAAGAACCCGTCCGGCTCGATCAGAAAGCCGCAGTGCCCTGCCGTGTGTCCGGGCAGATGCACCACGGTGACCCGGCGCCCGCCCAGGTCGAAGACCGAGCCGTCCTCGAATCCTTGAGCGTCGGGGCGGTCCCGGACGTGAAAGTCATCCCTCAGCATCGCCTCGATGCCCTCGGCCGCCTCGGGCGGCATGCCGTAGCCGGCGACCATGACATCGCGTGAGCGCAACGCGGACAGGTCACCTTCGTGGACGTGGACCGGTACGTCGTAGCTCCCGAGACCGGCGATGTGGTCCTCGTGCGCATGGCTGACGAGGACCACGTCCGCGGGTGGCGCCCCCTCCACCAGTGACAGGGAGGGATCGACAACCAGTGACGCCGAAGTGCCGTGTATGAGCAGGGAGTTGCTGTTCGGATAGGCGCCTCGCCCGGCGCCCACGAGCACGCTGACCTCGCCGTACTCGGCTGCTGTGTATCCCATGGTGCACATGTCTCTCTTGTTGAGCCGACGGTTCGTCAAGCCGCTGCCGCGGGGAGGCCGACCGGCCCGGCGGCCTCGCATGGCGCGATCCCCGGGGCCGGCTCGGTGCTACGCCCCACCACGCCGCCACTTTACCTTCCGGATGGTAAAGTAGCGGCGTGAAAAGTAATACAAAGCGCCGCATTCTGGACGGCGCTCTCGAACTGCTCCGCGCCGAAGAGGGAGCGACGATCACTCTGGAGGCGGCTGCCAAGCAGGTGGGGCTGTCCAAGCCGGGGCTGATGTACCACTTCCCGACGAAGGAAGCCCTGGTACTCGCCGTCGTCGACCACGTCGCCGGGCGGTGGGAGGCATTGCTGCTGGACCGTCTCGGGCAGGCGCCCGAGGCGGCCTCGCCGCACCAGCGGATCCGTGCCTACGTCGAGGTGGCCCTGAGCGAACAGTTCGACCGCGCCGACTTCGCGGTCTTCTCCAACGCCCTGTACCGCCAGGCCCTCACCGAAACCTGGGTCGGCCGTCTCGATCCCTGGCTCACCCTGCCCGACTCCCTCCCGGGACCGGCCCGCGCCCGGCTCACCGCCGCACGGCTGCTCGCCGACGCCTACTGGGCCGCCGCCGCCACGGGCGTCTTCCCCGTCCCGGACCGGGACCGCGGTGAACTGCTGGCCGTCGCCGAAACACTCCTGAAGGACGAGGCATCCCGATGAGGAAGTGGCTGCTGCTCGCCGCGGCGATCCTGCTCGAAGTCACCGCCACCCTGTCCCTGCGCGCCGCCCTGGACCACCCCGTCTGGTACCCCCTCGTCGCCGTCGGCTACGTCGGCTCCTTCTACTCCCTCTCCCGCGTCCTGCGCTCGGGCATGGGCCTGGGCGTCGCCTACGGCATCTGGGGCTCCTGCGGCGTCGCCCTGACCGCCCTCACGGCCGGCGTCGTCTTCGGCGATCCGCTGAACGCGACGATGGGCGTGGGCATCGCCCTGGTCATCGCCGGTGTCCTCTGCGTGGAGCTCGGGCTCCAGGCCGCACAGGCCCGCCAGACCCGTGTGGAAGGGGCGGCGCGATGAACTGGATCTTCCTCGCCTGCGGGATCCTGTCCGGACTCTCCGGCACGCTGTCGCTGCGGATGGCCTCACAAGGCGGTACCAAGAAGTGGTACACAGCCGTCTGCACCGGATACGTGCTGGCCTTCACCTTCTTGACCCTCGCCCTGCAGAACGGGATGCCGCTCGGCGCCGCCTACGGCATCTGGGCCGCCAGCGGCATCGCTCTGGCAGCGCTCGCCGCCCGCATCCTGTTCCGCGAACCCCTCACCAAAATCATGGGCATGGGCATCGGTCTCATCGTCGCCGGCGTCATGTGCATCGAACTCGGCGCCGCCCACTGACCCCCGCCCTCCCGCTTTACGCGAGCCGGGTCAGCCGCGGATCCCGCCGATGTCGACGAGGAGGTGGCGCGGACCGCGGAAGACCTGGTTGCGGCGGTACGGCGGCGGGTCGGCGACCAGCCGGGGGTTCTCCACGCGGCGGACGAACTCGTCGACCGCGATCTGGACCTCCAGGCGGGCGAGCGGAGCGCCGAAGCAGAAGTGGACGCCCTGGCTGTAGCCGAGGTGCTGGTTGTCGGGGCGTTCGAGGTCGACCTCGTCGGGGTCGGTGAACCGTTGCGGGTCGCGGTTCGCCGCACCGTAGGCCAGGAAGACCGGCGCGCCCTTCGGGATGGTGGTGCCCGCGATCTCGATGTCCTCGAGGGCGGAGCGGGTGAACCAGAACTGGACGGAGGATTCGTAGCGCAGCAGTTCCTCGACCCCGGGGACGATCAACTCGGGCCGGCGGCGCAGCTTCTCCAGCGCGTCGGGGTGCCTGAGCAGGGTGAGCACGCTGTGGGCGATCAGATTGACGGTGGTCTCGTGCCCGGCGAAGAGCAGGAGCATGGCATTGCTGACCAGGGCGCTCTTGGGCATGGGGCCGTCCGGGCTGTCGTCGTGCACCATCGCCGAGAGCATGCCGGGGCCGGGCTCCTCGGCGTACCGGTCGATCAGCCCGGACACGAGCCGCTGGAACTCCCTGTAGCTCTCGTCACCCTCCTTCTTCCGGCTCTCCGCCTCCTCAGAACTCGCCTCGGGGCCGAGGTCGAAGGAGTCCAGGGCCGATTCGATCCAGGTGTGGAAGCGCGCTTCGTATTCCCTCGGCACGCCCAGGACCTCGCAGATCAAGGTCACGGGCAGGGGGTAGGCGAAGTCGTCGACGACATCGATGCGGGTCTTGCCCCGCAGCCCGTCCAGGAGGTCGTCGACGATGCGGCGGATCTCGGGCTCCAGGCGGGAGATCCAGTCGGGTGCGTCGGACGGGCCGTAGAAGTGCCGCGTCATCAGGCGTCGGTACCGGTCGTGTTCGGGCGGATCCGAGGAGATGATGTCCGGCACCATGAACTCGCTCTCCACGGCCGGCTCACCGCTCCCCTCCATCATCGAGGCCAGCTGGGGGCACTTCGTGGGATCCGAGCTGATGCGGGTGTCGTGGAGGAGCGAGACGATCTCCCGGTAGGTGCTGACCACGTAGGAACCGTCGGGCTGCCGCGACACCGGCGTCTTCCTCAGTTCCTTGTAGAAGGGATACGGATCGGCGCGGTTGGCATAGCGCAGGGCCTGCTGCCAGGGGGTTTCCTCAACCACGGTGTTCCTCTCCTCCTGTTGCGCCGTCCGGTGGCATGCGTGATCCGGAGATGCGTCAACGGACCCGAGGGCGGAACTCGGCCTTCCGCTCGGTCGGGTCGTGACCGGTCAGGACGACCTCGGGCATCGCGGTCGGCACGCCCGGTTCCGGGAACTCGGCCGGCATCGGCTGCATGTCGTCGGGCAGGTCCCAGCCCGCCGACGGGGGCGGGAACGGAGCCGACCGCTCGATCAACCGCGCGTAGTGCTCCAGCCATTTGCCCTGATCGAAGGCGACAGCGGCGACGATGCGCCCCCGGCGGCCGTACGCGGCGACGAAGCGGCGCTCGGTGACGGATCCCTGTGTGAAGGCGATCTCGTCGCCGAAGGGCGGCACCCCGACGGACTTGATGTTGACGCCGAACTGGCCGGACCAGAAGCTCGGGACCAGCAGATGCGGGTAGTAGTCGGGCTCAAGGCTCAGCATGTTGTGGGCCACGACCTGGGCACCGAGGACGGCGTTGTCCCAGTGCTCCATCGCGAGGAACTCGTACTCGTAGAGCACGTGGGGTGCCCGGGCGATGTCCCCCACCACGTAGCAGCTGTCGGTCGCCACGCCATTGATGTCGAAGACGCGACCGCCCGCGTCGCACCCGACGCCCCAGAAGCCGGCCGCCAGCCCCGAGCCGTCCAGCCATTCCACGTTGCGGATCGCCCCCAGCGAGGCCAGCACCACGTCGGCCTCGACGGTGGTCCCGTCCGAGAGCCGGGCGCGCCGCACGTGCCCGCCCGCGTCGCCCTCCAGCGACGAGACGCCCACCCCGCAGCGCAGGTCCACGCCGTGGTCACGCTGCGTCTTCGCGGCGATGGCGCCGATCACCCCGCCGAGCGCGCCGACCAGCGGTGCCGGGCCCCGCTCGGCGACCGTCACCGGGATGTCGAGCTCCCGGCAGACGGACGCCATCTCCGAGCCGATGAACCCGGCGCCGATGACGAGAACCCGCGACGGCCCCGCGGCCAGCGCCTGCCGCAGCCGCGCGGCGTCGTCACACGAGCGCAGCGTGAACACCCCTTCCAGGGCTGCCTCGTCCGGTTTGGGCCACTGTCGCGCGCGGGTGCCGGTGGCGATCAGCAGCCGGTCGAAGGGGATCTGTTCGCCGTTGGCCAGGCTCACCCGCATGTTGGCCCGGTCCAGCCGGGTGGCGGCCACCCCGAGCCGCCAGTCCGCGTCCACATCCCGCAGGCGGGGCAGCTTGGTGTGGTCGGCCGGCACCCAGCCCTTGAGCACCTGCTTGGACAGCGGAGGCCGGTCGTAGGGCTCATGCGCCTCGTCCCCGATGAGGGTCAACGACCCTCGGAAACCTTCCGCACGCAGGGCTTCGGCGGCCCGCAGCCCCGCCAGGGAGGCGCCCACGATGACGATCCGGCCGTTCGCCTTGAAGCCGTGCACCAGCTCCTTGAGCGTTGCCTCCATGGTCATGGCGCCGCGCCCCGGTCCGTACCCTCCAGGCGCTCGATCACGATCGCCTGCACCGGGCAGGCCGCGGCGGCTCGCCTCACCTGGAGGCGCCGCGCGCCGTCGGGGTTGGGCTCGTAGGACAGCGCTTCTTCGCCCCTCAGCCTGAAGACCTCGTGGGCCAGGAACACGCACTGCGCGTATCCTTGACAACGATTCAGGTCCACGACGATACGCATGGGCAGACTCCTTCCACCCGCTCACCCCTGCCGGGTCCGCCGGGTCCGCCGGGTCCGCCGACTGAGTGCCTCGCGTTCCACCCCGGGCTTGCACTCCGAGGGGCGCAGATAAACGGTGAGCATTACCGCCCTGGCCACGCCCGATGGCACCGGCGCCAGGCCATGCCCGGCCACCCCGCCGCAAGACCCCTATTCGCCCCGCCTTTCCAACGTAGCGCTCCACCGGATGGCCCGCACGGGGAAGCCGCCGCATCGACGGCATGGTCACCGCGAGGACGAGTTCGACGCCCGTCTGGAAGGTGTGCGTCTCCATGTCGAGCGACGGGGCCGGGCGGTCACCATCAGTCAGCGCAACTCCGGCCACGGCGAACGCGATGGGCGCGGTGATACTCCAGTGGGCAGGCCGTTCGGATACCAAGGACCACACGAACAACAGTGACAGGAGAACGAGAGCAGCAACCATGAACACTCACAGGAGCAGGTGACCGGAAGATCGAGCCGGGCACGCGTTCGGCGTCATCACTCCAGGCTCGCGAGAACCGCCTTCGCCGCCCGCTCACCCGACGTCGCCGCATCAGCGAGCGAAGGCATGTCGAGTTGGTAGTCGCCTGCCAGATGGACCGGCCCGAGAGGGTTCCGCAGGGTCGGCAACGATGCACGCCCGCCCGGCATCCAGAAGGGCACCACACGGTGGTGGCGTCGCACAATTCCCTCCCCCAGCTTGCCTTCGAGCTGCGGGTAGACCGAGAGCAGATCCTTGGCGAACCGAGCGGCGATCTCTTCGTCGGGCAGCTCGAACAACCGGTCGGCCATGGCGCCGCCGGCGAAGCAGGCCAGTGCACCACCCGGCTTCCGGGCACCGCCGTTACGAACGGCCGCAGCGTGGTTGAAAATCGCCTGGAATGAAAGCTGCGGAGTGGAAACACCGAAGAACTTGTCCCAAGGCTGGGGCCCCTCCTCGTCGGTGAAGAAGCCGACGATCACATACCGTCCGTAGCGAATGTCATCGAATGCCTCGCGATACGCCTGCGGGAGTTCCGGAAGGATCCGCAGCGCGACATCGCTCGGAACCGCGACGACGGCACGCTTGGCGCGCACCCGAAGGTCGCGGCCCGCCCGCACGTAGTTCACGACGACCCCGTCTCCGCTCCGCTCCACGGACCGGACGGCCGATTCGAGCCGGAGGCGTTCGCCCAGATCGGCGGAGAGTATGTCGGTCAACGTCTGATTGCCGCCGACCGGCAAGGTGAAATTCGGCACCTTGGCCGGGTCCGTCAGGGCGAGCCCGATCGATGTCACCAACTGGGTCGCGGCCGTCTCTTCGGGCTCGCACCCCATCCACTGCCCCGACCACGAACGCACCACGGCCTCGGCGACTTCGGAGCGAACGCCACGCAGGAGGTAGGAGGCGAGGCGCCGGTCGAGCTTGGCCCGCACCTTCTTCGCCAGAGCACTGCGGGACTCCAGGAACGGGGCCGCAGACAGAACGCGGGCGCCGACACTCGCCATGCCGAGCCGGTCCATGAAACTCATCCGCGTGCGGAACATGAGCGCGATCGGGTCGGACATGTCGACCAGTCGCCCGTTGAGGACCAGCGCCATGCTCTTGCCGGCCAGCGATCCCCTCTCGACGCCGTGGTGTTCGAGAGCATCGATCAACGGCCCGGTCCCCTCGGTGAACTGGGTGCCGACATTGATCCAGTAATCGCCCTGCCGGACCGTCTCGACGCGCCCCCCGGGCCGATCCGCCGATTCAAGTACGAGGACGTCGGCTTCACCGGAAAGGGTGGTGGCCGCCATCAGCCCCGCCATGCCTGCGCCGATGACTACGACGTCGCGGACTTCCTCGTGTACGTGCTGTGCTGCGTCCATTCCACCCAACTCCCGATATGGGTCAACCTGACGGCCCGTGCAGAGATCGGCCACTGCTCCGCCGCCCCTCACCGGCCCGCTGTGGGCACACGCCGCCAGATCCGGATACCGAATTCGATTCGACTTCGAATTTATACCATCGGGTGAGCCCACGTCAGGTGCCCCCTGGGCGGGGATGAGCGGTGGCGGTCCGGTTCGTGGACGGCGTGAACGCACATGAGCCGGCTCGGCGCCGTTCGGCCCGGCCAGGTGCGGACGATCGGAGAGGGGAGGAGCGCAGTGTGGCCCTGCCGGCTGGCCATGGGAGACCGGGGCCGGTTCGACGGGCAGGCGTGCACTGTCACCGAGTTGTACGGGCGCCTGCTCACGCTGTCGGATGCGTTCGGCGACGTACGGCAGGTGGATGTGGCAGTGCTGTTGCTCAGCGACGGCTTCAGCGTGCTCGAGCAGCGGCACCTGCCACGCACAGCGTCGGGTGCCCCGTCAGGAGAGGCCGCCGCGCAGGCCCGGTGATGGCTCCGCACATCGTCGAAGTGCTCGCCGGCCTGCCGCCCGATGCCCTGCCGGACGCACGGCCGTGTCCCGGCTTCGATCCGGCGCGGAACCACTGGCGGAGCGGGAGGCGGCCAAGGCCGACGAACTCACGGTCCAGAGCGTCGCGGGGCGTCAGCGCGAACGGTCCGGCACAAGTGGCAGCGGTACGAAGCCGGAGGCCCGCCCCGGCCCGTTGGATGGCCGTTCCCAGCGCCGCGAGGTGATTGACTCCCACCGGGATCCACGTGTCCGCGGACAGCGCGCCCGTGTAGTGCTGTGCCGCAAGGCGTGGGCCCACTCCCTCACCGAGGCCACAGCTTGGGCCTCCCGCCCCGGCCAGGCCCGCTACCTTCCGTCCCCACAGCCACGCCCGCGGCACGAACACCGTCACCGACTTCCTCGCCCGCACCAAGAGGCCGCCGGGAACGCCGGCACTGGTGATGGGCCGGGCCCGCGCCACCTGGCCCGTCGACGCCGTCGAAGCCCGCATGCACCTGCTCACCTTGATGGCCGCAGCCGGTCTGACCACCCTGCAGCCCAGGTATCCACCAGACCTGACGTTACGTCAGGTAAGTCGGGAAACAGTCCCGCAGTGCACGCCGCGTCAGACGGCGCATGTCCGGGGCGAAGACACGCACCGCGGTGAGCAGCACCAGCGGGGCGAGCGCATCGTTGAAAGTCACGTCCGTGCCCTCCTTCCGCCCGGCGCCCGCCGCGGTGGTGCGGCGGGCGCCGGAGAGTTCGCTGTCCTCCTCCGCAGGATTTCCGACGGGGGTGGGCAAACGTGCAATGCGGTGCGGAAGGAAATACGGAAAGCGATCATCCGGTGACACGGAGAGGCCGCCCTCGTCCGACCCGGCATCCGCCCCCGGGCCGGACCAGGAAAGACGCCACCACCCCGCCGACCTGGGACGCACTTTCAACTATCGGGAGAGGGAGGCGAATTGACTACCCGGCGGGCAAATGGCACGGACATTCCGCCACCCGCCGCCATGTGATGCAGATCACTGATCGCTGTCGCATGATTCCGGCGGACGCCGGAAAACCGCGCCGTCGGGGGCGCTCACGTCGTGGCGGACGACCGGTCGAGGCGGCGGTAGTGGGCGCGTTGCGTCTCGCCGCCGTAGCCGTAGCCGTCCGGGTCCAGTTCGTGGAGCGCCACGCCGCGCCGGGCCAGCGGGCCGAGGACGTCCGCGAGCAGCGCGCCCGCCGCGGCCACGAACGCCGCCCGCTCCTCGGCGGTGTTCGTCCCCCGCGTCAGATTGCCCTCGACGTAGGCGTCCCGGCCGTCGGCCAGCGGGGCGCCGGCCACGTGGTAGCGGCCGGGCGGGACGAGGTCGAGGTGGACGAGGGTGCGCGCGGCGTCCTTGCGCAGGACGGAGACGGCGAGGGCGGTCAGCCCCTCGGCCAGGGCGCGTTGCGCGTCGGTGGGCAGCGCGGGATCGGTGACGGTGACACGGAAGTACGGCACGGCTTCTCCTTGCGGTGAGGGGGGAAGGGGACGGGTTTCGGCCTCGGGCTGTCGTCACACTCCCGTCTGCCGCGGGGCGACGAGGGGAGCGTGACGACCGGGCCTCGGGCACGCCCAGCCTCACCGGGCCCGGCATCATGAGGCCAACGCATCCCCGTCATCGCTCCATGAGGCCGCCGCATGTCCGTGAACTTTCCCCAGCTCAGAGCCTTCCTCGCGGTCGTGGAGGCGGGTGGGTTCGGCGCCGCCGCGGACGAGTTGGGGGTGAGTCAGTCGGCGGTCTCGCACGCGGTCGCCGCCCTGGAGCGGGAGCTGGGCGGTCCGCTCCTGGTCCGGGCGGCTCCGGCGCGGCCCACCGTGCTCGGGCGGCGGGCGCTGCCGCACGCCCGCGCCGCGCTGGCGGCGGTCGGTGCGCTGGAGCGGATCGCGGCCGACGGCGAGGGGGCGCTGCGCGGCACGGTCCGTCTGGCGGCCACCCCCACCGTCCGCCGGGGGCTCCTCCCGGACCTGCTGCGGCACTGGCGGGCGGAGCTGCCCGGCGTCACGGTGCGGGTCTTCGAGGGCGACAGCGGGGAGCTGGCGGACTGGCTGGAAAGCGGCACCGCGGACGCCGCCGTCCTCGTCGACCCGCCGCCCGGGCCGGGTCTGGCCCTGGCCACGGACGGCTACCGCGCCCTGCTCCCCCGCGACCACCCGCTGGCGAACGAGCCGCGCCTCGCCCTCGCCGACCTCGCCGACGACCCGTTCCTGGTCTCCCCGGACGGCTGTGAGGAGCGGGTGCGGGACCTCCACGCCCCGGCGGGCGTCCCCTTCGCCCCGGCGCGGCGGGTCCGTGACCTCGCCACGCTGATCGGCATGGTGCAGGCGGGGCTCGGTGTGACCGTGCTGCCGGAGGCGTCCCGGCCGCTGATCGGGCCGGACCTCGTGCTGCTGCCGCTGGATCCGCCCGCCGCGCGCCGCCTCGTGCTCAGCGGGCCGCGGTCGGGCCCCTGGCATCCGGCGGTGCGCCCGCTGGCGACGGCGGCCGCGGAGCATCTGGCCGGGGAGCGTCCGGCCGGGGGCGCGCGCCCCGGACCGGTCCCGGCCGGATGACGTCGGCGGTCACCGTCCCCGCTTTTGCCGGCGGGCCGCCGTCGCGCCCGGTGGCCAGCGGTGGGCGGCCTCGCCGGGGGCGAGGCGGTCCACCACCTCGGCCAGCTCCCGGCAGGCGTCCTCGATCTTCTCGCGGACGGCGTTCTGCTCGGCGACGAGCGCGGCGAGCAGCAGCGCGGTGAGCGCCGCCGCGCCGTTCAGGGCCTGGAGGTTGACCATCACCAGCAGGAAGCTGTGCCCGGCGAACGGGCCCGCCCGGTCGTTGGCCGCCGCGATGGCCAGGACGGAGACGATCAGCGCGACGGGCGCGGCACCGGCCAGCTGGAACCGCACCGCCGCCCACACGATCAGCGGGAAGACCAGGAACAGCAGCGACAGCGAGCTGCGGGTGCACAGCAGCGCGACGCCGACGGCGGCGAGCAGCAGCGCCGCCGCCTCCACCGCGCGCGCCGGGCGGATCGCCCGCGGCATACGGGCGTGCCACGCCACCAGCAGCAGCGGCGTGACGATCAGTACGCCCATCGCGTCGCCCGCCCACCAGGCGGCCCACGCGGGCCAGAACTGCGCGGCCGGGAGATGCCCGATGAGCACCTGGTTCCCGGCGCCGAACGTCGCGCTGACCAGCATCCCGGCCAGCGCGCCGAGCACCACCAGCGCCACCCCGTCGCGCAGCCGGTCCAGCTCGGTACGGAATCCTGCCCGGCGCAGCAGCAGCGCGGCGCAGACCGGGGCGAGGGTGTTGCCGGCGAGATTGCCGAGGATTCCGGCGTCCACCGGGCCGATGCCCGCGATGACGAGGAACGTGCCGAGCAGGATGCCCGGCCAGGTGCGCAGCCCGAAGACGAGCAGGCAGCTCAGCGCGATACCGGTGGGCAGCCACATCGGCGTGACCACCGTCCCGTCGATCACCACCTGCTCCAGCAGACCGATCCGGGCGCCCGCGAAGTAGGCGACGGCCAGGGCGAGGATCTTCAGGGCGTCGGCAGCGAGAGGGGGCACATTCCCGGTGCGCATCACCCCAGCATCGGGCAACGGTCCGGGGCGCGCACGGTCACCGCCACGGACGGCGGCACTCCCGTTCACCCGTTGTCGCGGTCCGCCCGGTCGTAGCAGAGGACGACGACCGCGGCGTCGTCGGTGTGGCCGGTGAACTCCGCGACGTCCATCACCGCCGCGGCGACATCGGCCGGATCGCCGGTCGGGGCGCGGTCGCGCACCCGCCTGGCCGCCTCCGCGAGGCCCGCCTCGATCGGGAACGACGGCCCCTCCACGACACCGTCGGTGAGCAGCGCGAACGCCCCGCGCGGGGCGAGCCGCCAGTATGTGACCGGGTAGGTTTCGCCGGGCAGCACGCCCAGCGGTGCGCCGCCGGTCTCCTCGGCGATGCCGGACCGGCCGTCGGCGGTGGCCCACACGCCCGGCGGATGTCCGGCGCGGGCGGCGACCACCTCCCAGGTCACCGGGTCGAAGGTGAGGAAGGTGCAGGTGGCGAAGAGCGGGCTGTCCACGGAGAGCAGCAGTTCGTTGGCGCGGGCGAGGACCACGCCCGGGTCGGCGCCGCCGCCCGCCACCGCGCGCAGCCCCATCCTGATCTGCCCCATGAACGCCGCCGCCTCGACGTCGTGGCCCTGCACGTCGCCGATGCAGAACGCCAGCCGCCCGCCGGGCAGCGGGAACCCGTCGTACCAGTCGCCGCCGATGTCCAGGCCGTTGCGCGCCGGGGCGTACGCGGCGGCGGCCCGTACGCCGGGGACGCCGGGCAGGGCGGCGGGGAGCATCTCCCGCTGGAGCGCCTCGGCCAGTTCGACCCGGGCGCGCTGGAGTTCGGCCCCGGCCCGGGCCTGGGCGGTGAGCCGGCCGAGCGTCGACAGCAGATCGTCGGCGCTCAGCTCCCGCGCGGGACGCCGCCGGAACATGGACGCCTCCGTGGTGCGGTTCGTGTCCGCCGCGGGAGGCACGCGCGGCGTGTCGGGGCCGCCTCCTGTCGCCGTCGCCGACCGGGCGGGCCGACGCGCAAGCTTCCGTCAGGATAGGCCGGTGCGGGCGGTTTCGCCTGGTGGGCGGGGTGCGGGCGCCCGGGTGCCGGGGCGCGGCGGCCCGTCGGCCCGCGCCGGAGAGACCGCGTCCGTCCGGCCCTCCGTCACTCCGCCGCCACGGGAGCCGGCGCCGGAACGACCGCCAGGTACCGGACCCCGGACCGTACGGCCCAGAAGAACAGCGCGAGGGCCAAGGCGGCGACGGTGAGGGAGTCGTAGGGGGCGGGCAGCAGGCCGGTGCCGCCGAAGGAGCCGAGCTGGGACAAGGCGGTCAGCGCGACGAGGTAGCACACCAGCCAGGCGCCGGTGCGCAGTTCGGCGATGAGGGGGCGGCGGGGCAGTTCGCCGGGGGTCGGGGCGGTGCCGGGGCGCCGCATGAGGAGGAAGAGCAGCAGCCCGCCGAGGACCATCGGCAGCGCCAGCCGCAGCGCCTCCCAGCCCGACCAGTACACGAACTCGCTCGCCACCACGAAGCTCAGCGGCGCGAGCCAGCGCAGGCCCGGGATCCAGCCGGCGGTGACGGTGGCGGGATCGGCGCGGAAGACGGCGGCGGCCACCGCCGACGCGGCATAGATCAGCAGGTACATGTCGCCCATCACGCTCACGATCTGCTGCCAGCCGCCGATCGGCAGGAGGAAGAGGACGATCACGGCGAGGTTGACGACCAGGGCCCGGCGCGGCACGCCGGAGCGGGCATCGACCTTCATGAAGTAGCGCGGGATGGTGCCGTTCTTGGCGAGCGCGTAGGTGTGGCGGGCGTCCAGGGCGACGCCGACGTACGCGGAGCCGCCGGGCGACAGGACGGCGTCGGCGTAGAGCAGGCTGGAGAGCCAGTGCAGATTGAGGATCAGCGCGAGCTGACCGAAGGGCGATTCGAAGGAGACGCCGTGCCAGCCGCCGCCGAGCAGCGAATCGGGGACGGTGAAGAGGAACGCCACCTGGAGCGCGAGGTACATCAGCACGGCCAGCCCGATGCCGGCGAGGACCGCGGCGGGCAGGGTGCGGCGCGGGTTGCGGGTCTCGCCGGAGAAGTCCAGCGGCGCCTGGAACCCGTTGACGGAGTAGACGATGCCGCCGCCGGCGAGGGCGGACAGACAGGCGGCGTAGCCGTACGGGGCGAAGCCGCCGTGGTCGGTGAGGCGGCCGGAGTGCCAGCCGGAGGCGACGAGGGCGGCCACGGTGATCACCGGGACCACGATCTTGAAGACCGAGACGAGGTTGTTGAGCCGGGCGAACATCCGCACCGCGAACCAGTTCAGGGCGGTCAGCACCACGCTGAGCCCGGCGGCCAGCGCCACACCGGAGCCGGAGAGCGTCCGCCCGTTGTAGAGGTCGGGCAGATAGTGCGCGGCGTACTGCATGATGGCGCTGATCTCGGCCGCGGTGCCGCCGACCGACAGCAGCACCGACCAGCCGACGAGGGTGCCGACGAGCGGGCCGCCGGCGTGCAGCGGCCAGCGGACGGTGCCGCCGCCCTCGGGCCGGGAGGCGCCCAGTTCGATCATGACGAGGGCGACCAGCGCACAGAGCAGACCGGCGCCGATCCAGGAGAGCAGGGAGGCCGGTCCCGCGGTCTGCGCGGCGTAGAGGGCGGCGAAGAGCCAGCCGGAGCCGACGATGTTGGAGAAGCCGATCGCGGTCAGGCCCCAGAACCCCAGATCCCGGCGGAGCCGCCGCTCCTGCGCCACCGCCGCCGAGGTCCCCGGCTCCCCGCCCCCGCCCGTCATCCGATGCTCCGCCACGATCCGGCCTCCCGCTCCGCTTCCGGCTGTACGGCGCCGCGCTCACGGAGCCCGGTGGGGATTCTGCCGGTCACCGGCCGGAATTCACCGGTTGACGGGCGAACGGGGTGCCGGGCGCGGCGGGTTCGTCAGCGGATGCCGGTTATCTTCCGGGTCGGCGGGTCAGCCGCAGCACCAGCAGCCGGACCAGCAGGCGGAGCGCGGCGGGTGCCGGTGGTATTCGGACTCGTCCGGGGGCACCACCCAATCGGTGCCGTCGGCGCTGACGGCGACGGCGAGGCGGGCGTAGAGGATCACGGTGATCGCCGCCAGCTCCTCCGGTTCGGCCACCCCGCCCTCGATGCGCAGCCCGATGTCGCGCGGCACGCCGGCCGGGGCGGTCACGGCCGCACCCCGCGGATACGGTGCCCCGGCCGGGCGGCCCGAGGCGGGCGGCCCGGCGGGGGCGGGGCTCCGGAGCTGGTCAGCGGGGTCACACGGCCGACCCTAGGAGCGCCGGCGGGGCCTGTCGCGCCCGCGCGGACCGATCGGGCGAGGCACGGGGACGTGCGGGGCGCGGGGTGCGGGGACGGTCAGCCGTCGGCCGCACGCGGCGTGCCCGGGGCGCCCGGGAGCGCGTCGCCGGCCGGGGTGCGGCGGTGTGTGCGCCGGCGCTTCCTCGGCCGGTCGATTCGCCGCGGGACAAAACCGCAGGACTCCGGGGGCCGGAATGCTCCATTCTTTGCGCCATGCAGCCACCTGAGAGCCTTCCGCACCAGTTCCTGCGCACCCGCCGCTTCGCGCTGGGCGCCCCCGACCGGTTCACCGTCTCGCCCGACGGCGCCACCGTCCTCTTCCTGCGCAGCGCCTCGGGCGACGATCCGGTGCACCGGCTGTGGGCGCTGGACACCGCCTCGGGCCGCACCCGGCTGCTGTTCGACCCGGCCGACCCGGCGTACGGCGCGGGCCCGCCCGGCGACGGCGTCACGGCGTACGCCACCGATGCCGCGGTGACGCTCGCCGCGTGTCTGTGCGGCGGGGCGCTGTGGGCGGTGGAGGTCGCGACGGGCCGGGTGCGCCGGCTGCCCGCCGCCGGGCGTCCGTCGGATGCGCGGCCCGATCCGGCGGGCCGCCGCATCGCCTATCTCGCGGCCGGCGCGCTGCGGCTGATCGGCGCGGACGGCAGCGGGGACCGCGAGATCGCCGCGCCGGAGGGGCCCGATGTCCGCTACGGCGTCGCCGAGTACGCGGCGGCCGCCTCGATGGGCCGCGACCGGGGCTACTGGTGGGCGCCGGACGGCTCCCGTCTGCTGGTGGCGCGCGTCGACGAGAGCGCCGTCGCCCGGTGGTACGTCGCCGATCCGGCGCATCCGGAGCGGCCGCCGCGCACGGTGCGCTATCCGGCGGCGGGCACCGCCAACGCGGAGGTGACGCTGTGGCTGATACCGGCCGACGGCGGCGCCCGCACCGAAGTGACCTGGGACCGGGCCCGGTTCCCGTATCTGACGGCGGCGGGCTGGGACGCGCACGGCCCGTTCGCCGCGGTGCAGAGCCGGGACCAGCGCGGCCTGCGGACGTATGCGGTCGATCCGGCCGACGGGCGGACGGCGCTCCTGGCCGAGCAGCGCGATCCGTGCTGGGTGACGCTGGTGCCGGGCACCCCGGTGCGTACCGCGTCCGGCGCGCTGGTGGCGCACCGGGACACCGAAGGGGCCGACTCCACACGGCGGTTGACCGTCGGCGGCACGGCCGTCACCCCCGACGGGCTCCAGGTGCGGGAGGTGCTCGGAGTGAGCGGCGAGGAGGTGCTGTTCACCGCGGGCGCGGACGTGACCGGGCAGGCGCTGTGGACCTGGCGGCCGGAGGCCGGCGCCCGCCCGCTGACCACCGCCCCGGGCGTGCACACCGGCGTGCGCGGCGGCCCCACCCTGGTCCGGGTCGCCCGGGAGCCGCACCGGCCCGGCGCCACCGTGGTGGTGGCGCGGGCCGGGCGCCCGGATCTGCCGGTGGCCTCGTACGCCGAGCGGCCCGTCCTGGCGCTGCGCGAGCGGCGGCTCGCGACGACGGGGCGCGCGCTGCGCAGCCGGCTCCTGCTGCCGTCGTGGCACCGGCCGGGCGACGGGCGGCTGCCGGTGCTGGTCGATCCGTACGCGGGCCCGGCGCTCCAGCGGGTGACCGACGACCAGGCGCCGATGATGTTCGTCTCGCAGTGGTTCGCCGAGCAGGGCTTCGCGGTGCTCGTGACCGACGGGCGCGGCACGCCGGGCCGCTCCCCCGGCTGGGAGCGCGCGGTCCACGGCGATGTCGTGTCGGCGGCGCTGGAGGACCAGGCGGCGGCGCTCGCGGAAGTGCTGGAGCGGTTCCCGGAGCTGGACGCGGGACGGGTCGCGGTCCGTGGCTGGTCGTTCTCCGGGATGCTCGCCGTGGCGGCGGTGGTGCGGCGCCCGGACCTCTTCCACGCGGCGGTCGCGGGCGCGGGCCCCTACGATCCGCGGCTGTACGACACGCACTGGCGGGAGCGGTTCCTCGGCCATCCGGACACGCACCCCGAGTGGTACGACGCCTGCTCCCTGGCGCGGGAGGCGTCGCGGCTGACCCGGCCGCTGCTGCTGATGCACGGGCTGGCGGACGACAACGTCCACGCCGCGCACACGCTGCGGCTCTCCGCGGCGCTGCTGGCCGCCGGACGCCCGCACGAGGTGCTGCCGCTGCCCGGCACGGGCCACGCCCCGACGGATCCGGCGCTCTTCGCGAACCTGCTCCGGCATCAGGTGGACTTCCTGTGGCGGCATCTGGGCCGGGAGGAGGGCGGGGCCGCTTCGTAGCGGATCCCGGGGGGCGGGCGACGGCGCCGCCCGCCCCCCGGGGCTCACTCGATGACCAGCTCGACGTCGATGTTGCCGCGGGTGGCCTTGGAGTACGGGCAGAACCGGTGGGTGGCCTCGACGAGTTCCCGGCCGCGCTCGCCCGCGAGGGCGTCCGGCAGCTCGACGCGCATCACGACGGCCAGGCCGAAACCGGTGTCGTCCTTGCCGATCGAGACCTCGGCGGTGACCGACACCTCCGCGGTGTCGACCTTCAGCTGCCGTCCGACCTGCGCCATCGCGCCGGCGAAGCAGGCGGCGTACCCGGCGGCGAAGAGCTGCTCGGGGTTGGTGCCCTCGCCGCTGCCGCCGAGCGCGGGCGGCATGGCGAGCGCGAGGTCGAGCCGGCCGTCGGAGCTGACGGCGCGGCCGTCCCGGCCGTTGGCGGTGGCGGCGGCGGTGTAGAGCGCGTCCATGGGGTTCCCTCCGGTTCCGGCGGCCGCGTCCCGGCCACCGGAAAGAACAATGACACACAACTAAGTTGCACACAACTAAATGGCTCACGATTCAATGCCCCGGCGGCTAACCTGGGGGCATGGCCGCCTCCCCCAGCCCCTCCGGCTCCCCGCTCTCCGACGCCGATCTGCTCCGCCTCGACCACCAGGTCTGCTTCTCGCTGCACGCCGCCTCGCGCGCGTTCGGCGCGGTCTACCGGGACGCGCTCAAGGACCTCGGGCTGACCTATCCGCAGTACCTGGTGATGCTGGTGCTGTGGGAGGACGGCCCGCTCCCCGTCAAGTCCATCGGCGAGCGGCTGCGCCTCGACTCCGGCACCCTCTCCCCGCTCCTCAAGCGACTGGAGGCGGCGGGCCTGGTGCGCCGCGAGCGCAGCGCGGAGGACGAACGCTCGGTCGGCGTCCATCTCACCGACGCCGGTACCGCGCTGCGCGAGCGGGCGCTGCCGGTGCCCCGCCGGATGCTCGCCGCCACCGGCCTGGACCTGGAGGAACTGCGCGCGCTGCGCGCCCTGTTGAGCCGGGTGACCCGGACCCTGGACGAGGCGTGAGCCGTCCGGCCCGGTCGCCGCACCCGGCCCATTCCGGCCACGCCCCGTACCCTCCCGTCGCCCCGCGCCGTTAGACGGGGCGAGTGCCTTCCGCGCCGTGCGGGCAGGGGCGCGCACCCCGAGTGCGCCCCCTGCGTAGCCCCTCACCCCATCGAGCGAACGCCATTGGGGAGTCTTCCGGGCGAAGACGTATAAAGGGTGCCGCCGAACCAGCCGGAGCCGCCGGCGGGCCCCGCCAGGACGCGGTTGGCAACAGCGCCTAAGAAAGCGGAGGAGTGCCACGTGAACGCGGCAGAAGTCGTCAACACCCTGCTGGTCCAGCGATTCGGGGTCGATCCGGTCGCCGTCAGCGACGAGACCTTGCTGCAGCAGCTGCAGATGGACTCGCTCGCCCTGGAGGAGCTGCGGCTGCTCATCGAGGACCGGCTCGACGTCGACCTCGACGAGGTCGCGCTCACCTCCCGGGACACCGTGGGAGCGCTGGTGGCGGCCGTCGACGGCAAAGTCGCCGCGTGACGGCCCGCACGCCGTTCGCCGCGGCCGTGACGGGCGTGGGGCTGGTCACCGCCGCTGGTGTCGGAGCCAAGGCCACCTGGCACACCGTCACCGGCGAGACCACCCCCGCCGGCGTCCGCCACCGCCCCGAACTCACCGATCTGCCCTGCGACTTCACCTACGGCGTCGACGACCTGGACACCACCGAGGTGCTGGGCGTCGCCACCCAGCGGCTGATGGACCGCTTCGCGCAGCTCGCGGTGATCGCCGCCCGGGAGGCGACGGCCGACGCCGGTCTCGACACCGGGACCTGGGACGGCGCCCGCGTCGCCGTCGTCATCGGCTCGGCCCACGGCGGGCTGCCGTTCTACGACGAGCAGCACACCACGCTGCTGGAGCGCGGCGCCCGCCGGGTCTCCCCCAAGCTCGCGCCGCTCGCCGTCGTCAACAGCGCGGCCAGCAGCGTCGCGATGGACCTCGGCGCGCAGGGCCCCAGCCTGGGCGTCGCCACCGCCTGCTCCTCGGGCACCGTCGCGCTGGGCACCGCGCATCAGCTGCTGCGCTCGGGCGCCTGCGACATCGCCGTCGCGGGCGGCGCCGAATCGGTCTGCGCCCGGCTGCTGATCGCCAGCGCCTGCCAGATGAAGGCCGTCTCCACCCGCCGCGACGACCCGGCGGCCGCCTGCCGCCCGTTCGACGCCGACCGGGACGGCTTCGTGATCGGCGAGGGCGCCGGACTCCTCGTCCTGGAGCACCCCGAGCACGCCCGGGCCCGCGGCGCGACGGTCCGCGCCCGCATCGCCGGGTACGGCGCGTCCAGCGACGCCTACGCGGCGGTCGCCCCGGATCCGGAGGGCCGCGGCATCGAGCGTGCGCTGCGCACCGCGCTCGCGGACGCCGGAATCGGCCCGCGCGACATCGGGCACGTCAACGCGCACGGCACCTCCACCGTCGTCAACGACCGGATCGAGGCGGCGGTGCTCCACCGGGTCCTGGGCGAGGACGCGCTGGTCACCTCCACCAAGGCGATGACCGGGCACACCCTGGGGGCGGCGGGCGGCATCGAGACCGCGCTCACCGTCCTCGCGCTGGAGTCCCAGCTGGTCCCGCCGACCGCCAATCTGGACACGCCCGATCCCCGGATCCCCCTGGAGATCGTGCGCGGCGCGGCCCGGCCCGCGCCCTTCGACTGGGCGGCCAAGACGTCGCTCGGCTTCGGCGGCCACAACGCCGCACTCATCCTGACCCGCGCCTGACGCGCGCCGCCCCCGCGGATCTCCACAGAAGGAACCGTCATGTCCGAGGAAACGATCCGCTCCCTGTCCGTGGGCGGGGTGTCCTACGCCTACCGGCTGCTGCACCATCCGGACGGGGTCACCGAACCCGTCATGGTGCTCGGCGGCGCCCTGCAGGGCATGTTCGGGTGGCCGCAGATGGAGGAGCGGTTCAAGCCGGTGGCCGACATGATCACCGCCGATCTGCCCGGCATGGGCACCGCCGAACCGCTGCCGCCGGGCCCGAGCACCGAGCTGCTGTGCCGGGCGATCGAGCACGTCCTCGACGATCTGGGGTTGGCGCGGATCAACCTCTTCGGCTTCTCCTACGGCGCCGGCCTCGCCTTCGGCTGCGCCCGGCGCTTTCCCGCCCGTATCGCACGGCTGGCGCTGGGCGGGGTCCCGTCGCACATCAGCGACGAGCAGTGCGCCCATTGGGAGCGGGCCGCCGAGGAGCTGCGGCGGGGCGCGGTGGAGACCTTCGCGACGCTCGCCACGGACGGGCTGCTCTGCCTCGACGAGGGGCGATACGTCACACGGCGGCGGCTGGCCTACCGCTATGTGCGGCGGTCGATGCTGCATGCGGCCCGCACCTCCCCGCACGCGCTGGACTCGCTGGTCCGGGCGGTGACCGACCGCCCGGACTTCTCCGGCGGGCTCCGCGGTGTGCCGACGCTGGTGTTCAGCGGTGCCCACGACACCGTGACTTCCCCGGCCCACCAGCGGCGTTTCGCCGCCACCCTGGACGGCAGCCGCTTCCTGGTGATCCCGGACGCCGACCACTGGGTCGTCCTGGAGCGCCCCCAGGCCGTCGCCGACCTCGCCGCCCGCTTCTTCACCGACCGCCCGCTCTCCTCGGCGCCGGCACTGGCGCCGGTCGCCCGCGACGACGAGCCGACGGACGGCGCACCGGCGTACGTCTGAGCCGGGGCCGCACGGCGGTCCCGGTACGCGGCCGGCGGCGGATGCGGCGAAACGCGCCCGCCGCCGGCCGCGTACCCGGTAGGAAGGGTCCATGACCGCTCTCCCGGAGTACGGACCCGAAGGCCCGATCCGCGCCGTGGCGGCGCGGCCGCCGGCGCCGGTGGCCGGGGTCCTCTTCGACTTCTCCGGGACGCTCTTCCAGATCGCGCCGTACGCCGACCGCATCCGGGCGGCCGTCCCGTACGCCGTCGACGACGCCACGGTGGACGCCTGGCTGACCGCCCTGGCGACGGGGCTGACCGACCCCGCGGTGCGTGCCGCGCAGCACGCCCGCGACACCTCCGCCCGGGCCCACCGGCACGCCTTCACCACCTGGTACGCCTCGGTGCCCGCGCTCGCGCCGTATGCGCAGGCGCTGTACGAGCAGCTGCGGACGCCGGAGCACTGGCTGCCGTACGCGGACAGCGCGCGGACCCTCGCGGCGCTGGCCGAGCGCGGGATCGCGGTCGGCGTGGTGAGCGATGTGGGCTGGGATCTGCGGCCGACCTTCGCCCACCACGGGCTCGCGGAGTACGTCGGGGCCTGGGTGCACTCCTTCGAGCACCGCACCGAGAAGCCCGATCCGGTCCTCTTCCGCCACGCCTGCGAGCTGCTCGGGCTGGCTCCCGCGCAGGCGCTGATGGTCGGCGACCACCCCGCCAAGGACGGCGGCGGCGCCCTCGCCGGGCTGCGTTCCTATGTGCTGCCGAGCGGTGCGGCGCCGGGCGGCGTCCGCGGGCTGGACGCGGTGCTGCGGCTGGCGGCGCCGGGCCCGGCCGCCTGATCCGCGCCGCCGCCTTCCCCCTTGTGGCGCGGGCCACTTCGGCACCTCTCCGCGCCACCTCGCGCCCCGCTTTCCGGCCGCCGCGGAGTGAGGACAGGCACAGGGCGTACGTCACGTACGAGGGCGCTTAGTCGTGCCGGGGCCGGTCCCGACAAGGGAAAACAGGGGTAATTTCGGACGTTTCACCTCATCTCACTACGAGGGGTAGTATGTCACATCATTGCCACCGCTGCCGGGCCGCGCTAACCATGAATCCGGTAAGCGCCGAGAACGCGCCGATGAACTCCTCGCCCTGGTGAGTGAGCGCGGCCTGACCCTCGGTCCCCCGCGCCGCCGAAGGCCGCAGTCCGCACCAGCCCCTGAGAAGAGGTCACCACCGCATGTCCCGTTTCGCCCTGCTCCGCAACGCCCGCATCACCCGCACCCAGAAGGTCGCCACCGCCGTGCTGGCCGCCGCCGGTGCCACCACCGCCCTCGCCGTGACGGCCGCCCCGAGCCAGGCGGCGCCCGCCACCTCCGCGCACGCCCCGGCCGCGGTCAAGCCCGTGAGCGCCAACGGCCTGCCCCAGACCGGCGCCGCCAAGAGCGCCGAGGCCGCCTCCGCCACGGTGTCCGCCGCGGGCCACCTCAAGGTCACCGCCGTCGAGAAGCAGGGTCACGCAGCCAAGCAGGCCGCCAACCGCTCCGCCGAGCGCCAGGCCCCGAAGTACGCGAACAACCTGGACGGCTGGATCCGCCAGTCCCTCGACATCATGAAGGACAAGGGCATACCCGGCTCCTACGAAGGCCTCCACCGCAACATCATGCGCGAGTCCTCCGGCAACCCCAACGCCGTCAACGACTGGGACATCAACGCCATCAACGGCATCCCCTCCAAGGGCCTCCTCCAGGTCATCCAGCCCACCTTCGACACCTACCACGTCAAGGGCACCCCCCATAAGCTCACCGACCCCGTCGCCAACATCACCGCCGCAGCCAACTACGCCGCCCACCGCTACGGCTCCATCGACAACGTCAACTCCGCCTACTGAGGTGGGACATGACGACCGTCACCCTGACGGCGACGACACCGCACCACCGGCCACCGGCCGGCCGTGAGCACCGACGAGGGCCCCGTCCGCTTCCCGCGGACAGGGCCCTCGCCGTCGTGTGCGGACACCTACAGGGCGCCGCCACCCAGCGACCCGAGGCCGAGGAGGCCGCCGAGGAGTTTGCCGACGACGTCCAGACCGGCCTTCTCCTTGGGCGTCAGGTCGTGGTCGTCGGCGGGCGTCTCATTCCCCTTGGGCGTGTCCTGGTCGCCGGCGGGCGCCGCGACGGCCGGTCCGGCGTTCCCCTTGGGCGTGTCGTGGTCGTCGGCGGGTGCCGCGATGGCCGGACCGGCGGCCAGGGCGCCCGCGGTGCAGAGAGCGGCGAGCAGGACGGTCAGACGTCGGAACATGAACGCTTCCTTACGGTGCGAGGGCTCGGACGGACCCAGCCTCCGCGAGCCGCGCGCCCCCGTCACCGCGACAGTCCGGGCACTGCGGCGAACGGCCCACGGACTGTGCCGCAACGGGCGCCCCGTACGGCCGCGACGCGGGACACCGGGGTGCACGGCACTCCCGGATCCGGGCCCGCGTCCGGCGTGACCCGGGCAACACGCAAGGCCTCCCGGAAGGGGGCGCCGGGTGATGCCGGGCACAGGACGCACGTCACCTACGAGGCCCGGTAGTGCCACCACACCCCCGAGGACACCAGACAAAAAGCCCGCAACATCGGACATTTCGCCTCATCTCACTACGAGGGGTAGTACGTCACATCATTGCCACCGGTGCGGGACGGCGCTAACCATGAATCCCGTAAGCACCGAGAACGTGCCGACGGACTCCTCCCGCCAGGTGAGCGAGCGCGGCCTGAGCCTCGGTTCCACGCGCCGCCACCGGCCGCTCCCCCGCGTCCCGCATCCGGAAGAGGTCACCACCGCATGTCCCGTTTCGCCCTGCTCCGCAACGCCCGCATCACCCGCACCCAGAAGGTCGCCGTCGCCGTGCTCGCCGCCGCGGGCGCGACCGGCGCCCTGACCGCCACCGCGACCCCGGGCAACGCCCAGCCCGCCGCCGCGCACGCGCCGGCCACGGTGAAGCCGGTGAGCGCCAACGGTCTGCCCAAGATGGTGACCGGCGAGGCGACGACCGCCGAGGCCGAGCCCGCGCACGTCTCCGCGTCGGTGGCCGACGGCCTGAAGGTCACCGCGGTGGCGAAGCAGGACCGGGCCGCCCACGAGGCCGCGAACCGCTCCATGGAGCGCGCGTCGCTCGCCCCGAAGGCCGCGCCCAAGGCCGCGCCGAAGTCGTACGCGAACAACCTGGACGGCTGGATCCGCCAGTCCCTCGACATCATGAAGGACAAGGGCATACCCGGCTCCTACGAAGGCCTCCACCGCAACATCATGCGCGAGTCCTCCGGCAACCCCAACGCCGTCAACGACTGGGACATCAACGCCATCAACGGCATCC
Source organism: Streptomyces sp. NPDC000404 (assembly GCF_040300365.1). Classification (NCBI taxonomy): domain Bacteria; kingdom Bacillati; phylum Actinomycetota; class Actinomycetes; order Kitasatosporales; family Streptomycetaceae; genus Streptomyces; species Streptomyces sp. NPDC000404. The sequence goes on from NZ_JBEPDN010000020.1 coordinate 107,321, forward strand.
CCTCCAAGGGCCTCCTCCAGGTCATCCAGCCCACCTTCGACACCTACCACGTCAAGGGCACCCCCCATAAGCTCACCGACCCCGTCGCCAACATCACCGCCGCAGCCAACTACGCCGCCCACCGCTACGGCTCCATCGACAACGTCAACTCCGCCTACTGACACGGAGTGACACCGCGCTGACGGGCGCGATCCGCTGCCGCCGGATCGCGCACACCGAGACCGCGGACCGGGGCGACTGGCGCGTGCGCCTCGTCCGCAACCCGCAGCGGGTCCCGTACACCGGGGCCCGCTGCGGCGTTTGCACATCAGGGCGGCCGAAGTCCGGCGACGCGCCGTCAGACGCGGCCGGACGGGTGAGAACCACCGGCTGAATGGCGGACTGATGGGCCATCGGGTCTTCGGCGCGTACGGATTAGCGTATACGTCTTTTTATCGGCAGATATGTGCCACACCTTGCCGAACACGACCTCACCGATGGCTTTCGGAGGCACTCGATGCCCTTGCGCAGTTCCGGTCCCGTCCGCCGTGCGTTCCCCGTCACGGCCGGAACCCTCATCGTCCTCACCGCGCTCGCCCTGCCGCTCGCCCTGCCCACCGCCGCGGTCGCCGCTACCGGGAACGGCCAGGAGCCCGCCCACCCCGAGCAGGACTGGATGGGCTCCACCATCGCCGCCCACGAGGGAGGTGAGCGGGCCGGCGGCAAGGACACGGACGACACGGAGACGACGGAGTCCTCCTCGGCCGCGTCGGTCAACGGCGTCGACGTCTCCAGCCACAACGGCAACGTCGGCTGGCCCGCGCTGCGGCAGAGCGGGGTGCGCTTCGCGTACGTCAAGGCGACCGAGGGCACCACCTACAAGAACCCGTACTTCACCCAGCAGTACAAGGGGTCGTACGATGCGGGGATCATCCACGGCGCGTACCACTTCGCGCTGCCGGACCACTCCAGCGGCGCCTCCCAGGCGAAGTACTTCGCGAAGGAGGGCGGCGCCTGGTCGAAGGACGGCAAGACGCTGCCCGGCGCGCTGGACATGGAGTACAACCCCTACGGGTCGACCTGCTACGGCAAGACCCAGGCCGCGATGATCGACTGGATCGCGGACTTCGTGCAGACGTACCGCGCCGAGACCAAGCGGGACGCCGTCATCTACACCTCCACCAACTGGTGGAAGCAGTGCACCGGCAACTCCAAGAAGTTCGGGAAGAGCAACCCGCTGTGGGTGCCGCGGTACGGCTCGTCCGTGGGCGAGCTGCCGGCGGGCTGGAAATTCCACACCATCTGGCAGTACACCTCCAGCGGGCAGACGGTCGGCGACCGCAACCGCTTCAACGGCTCGGTCAGCCGTCTGCAGGCGCTCGCCAACGGCTGACACCCGCCCGGTCCTCACGGCGGCCGGTCGCCGGTGCCCGATGCGGCGCCGGGGACCGGCCGTTCGGCGTGCGGGGAGCCGTCCTCCGCCGGCCGCCGGCGCCGTGGGGCGCCACTCCCGGCCTTCGTCGCGTCCCGGGGTTTCCCCGTCGGTGTTACGGGCGAGGGTGCGGGCATGGGATGCGGCGTCCGGGCCCGGTCCGGCCGTGTCCGCCGGTTCGTCCGACCCGCAGGAGCCGTGATGCCCGAGCAGGAATCCGATCGCCGCCCGCCGCGCTTCGGCGTCAACTACACGCCGTCGCAGGGGTGGTTCCACCACTGGCTCGACTTCGACCCGGACGCGGTGCGCGCCGATCTGGACGCCGTCGCCGGGCTCGGCCTCGACCACGTGCGCGTCTTCCCGCTGTGGCCGCTGTTCCAGCCCAACCGGACGCTGATCCGGCCGCGCGCCGTCGAGCAGCTGGTGGAGCTGGCGGACGCGGCCGCCGAGCGCGGCCTCGACGTCGCCGTCGACGGCCTCCAGGGGCATCTGTCGAGCTTCGACTTCCTGCCCGCCTGGACCCGGACCTGGCACCGCCGGAGCCTGTTCACCGATCCGGAGGTGCTCGCGGGACAGCAGGAGTACCTGCGGACGCTGGCCGCGGCCCTCGCCGACCGGCCCGCGTTCCTCGGGATGACGGTCGGCAACGAGTTCAACCAGTTCGCGGACGGTCCGCACCCCGATCCGGACCGGATCGACGCGGCGCGGGCCGGGGCGTGGCTGGAGTCGATGCTGGCGGCCTGCGAGCGCGGGGCGCCGGGGCGGCTGCATCTGCACGCCGCCTACGACGCGGCCTGGTACCGGGACGGGCACCCCTTCACGCCCGCGCACGCCGCCCGGCTGGGCGCGGTGACGGCGGTGCACTCCTGGGTGTTCAACGGGACGGCGCAGCGCCACGGCGCCACCGGCATCGCCACGGAGCAGCACGCCGCGTATCTGATCGAGCTGTCGAAGGCGTGGGCCGACGATCCGCGCCGCCCGGTGTGGCTCCAGGAGGTGGGCGCCCCGGCGCCGCACATCCCGCCGGACGGCGTCGCCCGCTTCACCGCCGCCACCGTGGACGCGGCGCTGGACTGCGCGGACGTGTGGGGCGTGACGTGGTGGTGCTCGCACGACGTGGACCGGGCGCTGGCGGACTTCCCGGAGCTGGAGTACGGGCTGGGGCTGTTCACCACCGGCGGGGCGGCGAAACCGGCGGCGCGGGCCCTCGCCGAGCGGGCCGCGGCCTGCCGCGCCCGGCCGCCCCGCCCCGCGCCGCGCACCACCGCGCTCGTCGTCGACGCCGGCGATCCGGAGGCGGCGCCGCGCCGGTCGGTGTGCGCCCCGGGCGGGCCGGTCTTCGAGGCGTGGGCCGAGCTCGCGGCCGACGGGGTCCGGCCCGCGCTGGTGCTGGAGGAGCACACCGGCGACGCGGACCGGCTGGCGGCCCGCGGCATCACGGAGCTGGTGACACCCGACGAGGTGGCGGGCGGCGCCGCGGCCCGGCACCCCGGCTGACCACGGTCGCCCCCGCCGCTCGCCTCTCTCATCGCGCGCCTTTCGACGTTAGGAGCACACCGCATGCACGACGACCGCGCCCTGACCGAAGCCCGTCTCGCCCGGGTGCTCGACGAACGCATCCGGCCCGCGCTGTATCCCGCGTCCGTGCCGCTGGAGGTCTCCGCCTGGGTCGCGCCGGGTGAGCCGGTTCCGGTGGCGGAGGGGATCGCGGCGCCGCACTCCCCCGTGGCCGTCGGGGACGCCTGGGGCGCGCCCTGGGGGACGACGTGGTTCAAGGTGACCGGTGAGGTGCCCCGGGAGTGGGCGGGGCGGACCGTGGAGGCGGTGCTCGACCTCGGGTTCGACGAGCGGCAGCCGGGGTTCCAGTGCGAGGCGCTGGTCCACCTGCCCGACGGCACGCCCGTCAAGGGACTGAGTCCGCGCAACCAGTGGGTGCGGGTCGGCTCCCCGGTGCGCGGCGGCGAGCGCGTCGAGTGGCATCTGGAGGCGGCGTCGAACCCGGTGATCATGGGCGATCCGCCGTTCCGCCCGACGCCGCTGGGCGATCCGCGGACCGCGGGCGACGCGCCGCTGTACCGGTTGGCGCGGATGGATCTGGCGGTGTTCGACCGGGCGGTGTGGGAGCTGATCCTGGACCTGGAGGTGCTGGGTGAGCTGATGGCGGAGCTGCCCGTGGAGGCGCCGCGGCGCTGGGAGATCCTACGGGCGGTCGGCCGGGCGCTGGACGCGGTGGACCTCCAGGACGTGGGCGCCACGGCACCGGCGGCGCGGGAGCGGCTGCGGGAGGTGCTGGCGGCGCCGGCGGGTGCGTCGGCGCACCGGATCAGCGCGGTGGGGCATGCGCACATCGACTCGGCGTGGCTGTGGCCGCTGCGCGAGACGGTACGGAAGGTGGCGCGTACCGCGTCGAACATGACGGCGCTGCTGGCGGACGAGCCGGAGTTCGTGTTCGCGATGAGCCAGGCGCAGCAGTTCGCCTGGCTGAAGGAGCACCGGCCCGCGGTGTACGCGAAGGTGAAGGAGGCGGTGGCGGCGGGCCGGTTCGTCCCGGCGGGCGGGATGTGGGTGGAGTCGGACACCAACATGCCCGGGTCGGAGGCGATGGCGCGGCAGTTCGTGCACGGGCGGCGGTTCTTCCTGGAGGAGTTCGGCGTCGAGAACGATGAGGTGTGGCTGCCGGACACGTTCGGGTTCGCCGCGGGGCTGCCGCAAATCATCAAGGCGGCGGGCGCCCGGTGGCTGCTGACGCAGAAGATCTCCTGGAGCCGGGTGAACTCCTTCCCGCACCACACCTTCCGCTGGGAGGGCATCGACGGCACCCGGATCTTCACGCACTTCCCGCCGGTCGACACGTACAACTGCGAGATGTCCGGGGCGCAGCTCGCGCATGCGGCGCGGAACTTCAAGGAGAAGGGGGTGGCGCGGCGGTCGCTGGCGCCGACCGGATGGGGGGACGGCGGGGGCGGCACCACCCGGGAGATGGTCGCCAAGGCGCGGCGGGTGCGGGATCTGGACGGCTCGCCGGTGGTGGTGTGGGAGAAACCGGCGGACTTCTTCGCGGCGGCGGAGGCGGAGTGTCCTCAGGCGCCGGTCTGGGTGGGCGAGCTGTATCTGGAGCTGCACCGCGGGACGCTGACCAGCCAGGCGCGCACCAAGCGCGGCAACCGCCGCAGCGAGCAGCTGCTGCGGGAGGCGGAACTGTGGTCGGCGACCGCCGCGGTGACGGCCGGTCATCCGTATCCGTACGCGGCGCTGGACCGGCTGTGGAAGACGGTGCTGCTGCACCAGTTCCACGACATCCTGCCGGGCTCGTCGATCGCCTGGGTGCACCGGGAGGCGGCGCGGACGTATGCGGCGGTCGCGGCGGAGCTGGAGGAGATCGTCGCGGGCGCGCTGGCGGCGCTGGCCGGTGACGGCGAGCGGGAACTGACGGCGAACGCGGCGCCGCACGCCCGCGCCCAGGTCGCCGCCGGCGGGCTGGCCCCCGCGGTGTCCGAGGGCGGGCCGGTGGTCGCACGCCCGCGCGAGGGCGGCGGGTTCGTGCTGGTCAACGGCGTGCTGCGGGCCGAGGTGGACGGGCGGGGGCTGCTGGTGTCGGTGTACGACCTGGTGGCGGACCGGGAGTGCGTGGCGCCGGGCGGCGCCGCCAATCTGCTCCAGCTGCACCCGGACTTCCCGAACCAGTGGGACGCGTGGGACGTGGACGCGTTCTACCGGAACACCGTCACCGAGCTGACCGGTGCGGACGAGGTGACACTCGCGGCGGCGTCCGGCGAGGCGGCGACGGTGCGGGTCACTCGCCGCTTCGGCGCCTCCCGGGTGGTGCAGACGGTGACGCTCGCCCGGGGCGCGGGCCGGGTCGATCTGGCGGCGGAGGTCGACTGGCACGAGACGGAGAAGTTCCTCAAGGCCGCCTTCCCGCTGGATCTGCACGCCGACCGGTACGCGGCGGAGACCCAGTTCGGGCATCTGTACCGGCCCACGCACACCAACACCAGCTGGGACGCGGCGAAGTTCGAGGCGTGCGCGCACCGCTTCGTCCATCTCGCGGAGCCGGGCTGGGGCGTGGCGCTGGTGAACGACGCGACGTACGGGCACGACGTGACCCGCACCGTGCGGGAGACTCCGGGCGAGGCGGGCACCACGACGACGGTGCGGCTCTCCCTGCTGCGCGCCCCGCGCTTCCCGGACCCGGAGACCGAACACGGCGTGCACCGCTTCGGGTACGCGCTGGTGCCCGGTGCGGACATCGGCGACGCGGTGCGCGAGGGGCACCGCATCAATCTGCCGGAGCGGCGGGTGACGGGCGCGGGCCCGGTCGCACCGCTGGTCTCCGTCGCCGAGGAGGCGGTGGTGGTGACGGCGGTGAAGCTCGCGGACGACGGCAGCGGCGATGTGGTGGTGCGGCTGCACGAGGCGCACGGCGGGCGCACCACCGCGACGCTCACCCCGTCGTTCGTGCCGTCGGGTGTGGTCGTCACCGATCTGTTGGAGCGCCCGGTGGCCGACGGCCCGCGCCTCGTTCGGGACGGCGCCGCGGTGCGGCTGGCGCTGCGGCCGTTCCAGCTGGTCACGCTGCGGCTGACGCGGGCGGCGGAGCAGGGATGAGCGTACGGGGACGCCGGCGGCGGGCGTCCGGGCGCGGTGGCCGCACGCCGTGACGGCCGCACCGCGTCACGGCGGGAGGCCGTCGTCCGGGGGCGCGGCGGGCTCGTCCTCCTCGGGGTAGCCGTCGTGGCCCGGGTCGAGGTCGAGCATGTCCAGCAGCAGGGACAGCTCCCCCGCGTCCCGGGCCCGGCCGGCCAGCGCGGACCGGGCCCGCCGTCGTTCCTCGTCGCGGCTGATGCGGCGGGGCGCGGGCCCGTCGGGCGTGCGGTGTTCATCGGTCACCGGTGCATTCTGGGCCGGGCCCGGGCGGCCCGCCCGCCGGACGGGCCGTCGCTGCGCCGCCCAGGCCGTATCCGTGGCCCGGCCGGGTGACGGCCCCGCGGACGGGCGCCGCGGGCTGCGGGGATGCGGGGTGCCGGGACGGGCGCGATGCTGGAGCCGACGGGGATCGTCGTGAGGGAGGATCACCCATGTCCATGCTCGACAAGCTCAAGTCCCTGCTCAAGGGCCACGAGGAACAGGCCGGCAAGGGCGTCGACAAGGCCGGTGACTACGTCGACGAGAAGACCCAGGGCAAGTACAGCGGCCAGGTCGACAAGGCCCAGGACCGCCTGAAGGGCGAGTTCGGCGGAGGCGACAAGGGCCAGCAGTAGAGCCGGCCGTCCTGACGCTCCGGTCCGCGCCCGCCACCGCGGCCCGCCCGGCCCGCCCCTTCCGTGGCTCCGCGCGGTCGCGCCCCCGGCGCGGCCGGACGGGGCCACCGGCCTGTTCGAGGTCCGGCACCGGCCTGTCCGGGAGAGGCCTGTCCAGAGGCCTGTCCGGGCCTCGGGACCGGCCGGGCCGGGGCCTCGAACAGGAAGGGCCCAGGCCTCGGGACAAGGCCGGGCCCGGGCCTCCGGACAGATCAGGCCCGGGCGTCGGGACAAGGCCGGGCCCAGGCCTCGGTCCCGGACAGCCCCGGGCCTCACCCCTCGGTGATCTCCAGCCCCCGCAGCGGCCGGGTGTCCAGCACGGCGCCGCCCGCGGCGAGGTCGCGCGGGAGGTCGGCGGCGGTGACCCCGGCGAGGTGGAGCGCGGCCTCCTCACCCTCGGCGGCACGGCCGCGCCTGCGGCGGCGGACCTCGATGGTCTTGACCGTCACCGCACGCACCCCCGCGGGCAGCGGCAGCCGTGCCCGCTGCCCGCTGCATATCGCGCCGGACAGCACATGGCCGGTGAACACCACCCCGCGCACGGGCACGACGAAGACCTCCTCGACGACGAAGCGGAACGGCCCGTGGACCGGCGGCGGTTCACTGCCGCCGCGCCTGCTGAAGATCCCCATGCGCGCCATCCTCGCACGCCCGTACGACAATGGGTCGAGTTATCCCCATCGGTGCAGGTGGGCCGCTTATTCTGAGCCGATGACGACGCTGTCCGCCGCCTTGGCCCCCGACGTTCTGATCCGTCCCGCCACCGTCGCCGACGCCGCCGCGCTGGCCCGTGCGCTGCGGCGCAACCGGCAGCACCTGGCGCCCTTCGAGCCGCGCCGCGACGCGGCCCACCACACGGCGGACGGGCAGCGCGACCGGCTGCGGGAGCTGGTCGCCGAACAGGACGCGGGGCGGGCGCTGCCGTGGCTGCTGATGGCCGATGACGGGGAGGTCGTCGGCGCGGCCACGCTGACCGGCATCGTCGGCGGGCCGCTGCGCAGCGGATCGCTCGGCTACTGGATCGACGCCGCCCGGGTGGGACAGGGCCTCGCCTCCGCCGCCGTCCGGCAGGTGTGCGCCGCCGCCGACGCGGTGCTGCGGCTGCACCGGATCGAGGCGGGCACCTTGCTGACCAACGCCGCCTCGCAGCGGGTGCTGGTGAAGAACGGGTTCACGGCGTACGGCGTCGCCGAGCGGTATCTGCACATCGACGGCGCCTGGCGCGACCACCGGCTCTTCCAGCGGATCCTCAACGACCGGGAGCCGTGAGCCGGACACACGACGGCGCCCGCCCCGGGCGTGCGGGGCGGGCGCCGTGCGCGGCGGGATCAGACCGCGACGCGGATCTTCTCCGCCTGCGGGCCCTTCTGGCCCTGCGTGACCTCGAAGGTCACCTTCTGGCCCTCCTGGAGCTCACGGAAGCCCTGGGCGTCGATGTTCGAGTAGTGCGCGAAGACGTCGGCGCCGCCGCCGTCCTGCGCGATGAAGCCGAAGCCCTTCTCCGAGTTGAACCACTTCACGGTTCCGCTGGCCATGTACGTCTCCTTCGTTCAAGGGGCTCGTATCGGCTCCCGCGCGGTGCGGCAGCCGGAGGTGATCGCCCTGGTCCGGAGAGGTATCGCACAGAAAGAACGCCCGTGAGGGACACGGGCGTCCGGCACTTCGGAACCACGACAGCTGATCGGGACGCTACACCGAGTGCTGCCCGGCAGTCATCACCGCCGTGGCAGTCGCGTCACGGGTCCCCTGCCGGAACGCCCCCACGGTCCACCGAATCCCCGACCGGTCGTACGTCCGTACGGGGCCCGGCCGGGGTGGCGGGTCAGCTCCGGCGGCGGCGCAGGACGACCACCGTGGAGCCGGTGACCAGCACCGCGCCCGTGGCGAGGAACCACCACACGCCCGGTCCGGAGCCGTCCGGCTGACCTGCGTCGTGGCCCAGCGCGGCGGCGCGCAGCACGGCCGCCCGGTCGGTGGCGCGGCGCCGGTCGGCGCGGTCGGCGGCGGGCTCGTGGGAGGCCGGCCGGTCGGCGTCCGGCTCCGGGGAGGCCGGGGGCTGCGGTCCCACGCGGTCGGGCAGTATCGCGACCGGCTCGATGTCCGGCGCGGCGTCGAACCCCCAGTCCAGGAGCGAGCGGGCCTCCTCGTAGACCGCGTTGTTCTTGCCGGACTGCGGGTTCATGACGGTGACGAGGAGGGTGCGGCCGTCGTGGCGGGCGGCGGCGACGAGGGTGTTGCCCGCCTGCGAGGTGTAGCCGTTCTTGACGCCGATGAGGCCGGGGTAGGGCTCCACGCCGTGCGAGCCGACCAGCAGCCGGTTGGTGTTCTGGATGCCGAACGAGTCCGGGCCGCCCGACTCGGGGAACTGCGCCTCCTGGGTGCTCGCGAAGCGCGCGAAGTCCTGGTTGGTGAGCCCGGCCTTGGCGAAGATCGTGAGGTCGTACGCGGACGAGTGCTGGCCGGGCGTGTCGTAGCCGTCCGCCGACTCGACGTCGGTGTCCCGGGCGCCGAGGCGGTCGGCCATCGCCCGCATGTCGTCCAGGGTCGTCTCCCAGCCGCCGTTCATCGCGGCCAGGGTGCGCACCGCGTCGCTGCCGGAGCTGAGGAAGACGCCGCGCCACAGGTCGGCGACGGTGTAGCGGTGGTCTTCCTGGATGCCGACGAGGGAGCTGCCGGGGCTGATGTCCGACAGGTCGTCCTCGGAGACGGTGTGCACGGTCTCCTGACCGAATTTCGGCAGCACGGTGACGGCGAAGAGGGTCTTGAGGGTGGAGGCGGGCGGCAGTTCGCGGTGGGCGTCCTTGGCGGCCAGCACCCGGCCGTCGTCGGCGTCGGTGACCATCCAGGACAGGGCGGAGACATCGGGAGGTTCGTCGACGTCGGGTGCGGAGCGCACCTGGACGCCGGGGCGGTCGAGGCGGGCGGCGGAGGAGGTGGCCGGGGCGTCGCCGGCCACCAGGGGGCCGTCCCCCGGGAAGCCGGCGGCTGCGGCCGGGAGGGCGGAGACGGCGACGGTCGCGGCGCAAACGGCCGCGACGGTCCCGGCTTTGACGGTGGGCCATTTCGCTGACGACATGGGGCCACGCTAGGAACGGGCCCGGGCGCGTCGCCGTCTGGAGTGCTCCATACGGTTCGTCGCACGGGCCCTGCCCGGCGTGTCGGGTCGACGAACGGGAACGGGCCGGGGGGGGGGGGGGGGGCCCCGCCCCGGGGGGGGGGGCCCCCAACGGTGTGCCACACCCGGGGGGCGACGGGGGATTA
>NZ_JBEPDN010000021.1:0-116633 GCF_040300365.1 Streptomyces sp. NPDC000404
AATGCTCAGCCAACTCCGTTGGCTGGTGCCCGAATTCGCTCCGCGATTCGGGCACAGAGAGGAATTCGCTCCGCGAATTCCTCGGCCAGCTACGGATGAGGGTCGCTTTCTGGAGCCTAGCGGTTCATTCGACGGCCCATCAAACAGTAGGAAATGTTGCTGACTTAATAATGTTTTAGCTCAAGAATCCATTGCAGGTAGACGCCATTTCACCGCACAACTTCTCGCGTATGTTCGGTATCGAAAACTGAGAGCTTATTACCGTCAGATAACTTCCGGACGACCTGTCAAAAATAATCCCGGGCCTCACGCAGCGAACCCGATGTTGGTCACATACTCATACGCACCGTAGTCACTACCCAGCTCGATGGTGACGCCGTCGAACCAGGCATGATCAAGCGCATCGTCATCATTGTCCGCCCACGCCCGAACCACAGCATCCCAGTGACGCACATTCAACGTCCGGTATGCCACCACACGTTGATGAGGACGGCTGACCTGCGACTGATTGAGCGGATGAAACTCCACCCGCGTCCCACGCCCGCCACGATTGAGGCGACCGAGCAGATACCGAGCAACATTCTTCCGACGCACCGCCCGGTAAGCCTCCTCGATCCGAGCCAAGTTACGCCGGCTGGGAGCACGCTTACCCTCCAGCCACGCCTTCAACGTACGATCCGTAACCGTCAACCCAGCCTCCCGCGCAGCAGCACGAGCATGATCAGAACGAGTCAAATAATGCAAACGCGCCATCAAACCACGACGCACCGTAACAGGCGTAGCAACAAAACCAGCTAGCCTGTCCAACTGCCTCGCAACCGCCTCAAACCCCTTAACCCCCCGGGCACCAAACTTACCGAACTCAATGTTCCTATCCGGCACCTGACACCCCCTCCCACACTCGATTCACGACCCCCATACTACGTCAATAAGCAGACACCATGCGTTCTGAAATCTGCGCTCCAGAATCATCTGTCTCGTCTAGTTGTTGCGCGTCAGGAGGTTGTTGACGAAATGAAATGTTGATCGATGGTTTGTTATTTGGCACCGACGTCAGACTGCGCGTAGTAGGCGTTGCGCAGTCATATTGAGGAAGTCTCGGTATTCGGTGGGCTCGTCGATGGTGAATTCGATGTCGGTGGCCGCTAGGACGACGGTGATCCATTCGAAGGAGTCGACGTGGGCGGTGTAGCGGCAGTGGTGGTCATCGATCGGTTCGAGTTCACCGTCGATCCGGTGAAGCCTGCTAGCGGCGTCACGAGCGTCGGCGTTGAGCGTGAGGACGATGCGGACGGTTTTGGGGCCGTGGAAGCGGTCCTGGAGGTGGCGTGCGAGATCGTCTGCCGGGAGGGCGCGCGGGGTGAATCTCGCTGCCTCGATGTGAGGCGTGCCGACCCGGTCGACACGGAAGTTCCTCCAGTCGTGGCGGTCTCGGTCCCAGGCGTAGAGGTACCAGCGGCCGCGCATCTGGACCATTCGCATCGGCTCGACCGTGCGCCGCGAGGAGCCCGCCTTTCCCTGGTAGTCGAAGGTGGCGGGGGCGTGCTTGGAGATCGCTGTCGCCAGTGAGCGGAGGACGGCGTTGTCAGTCTGTGGGGGCGTGGTGTGAGCGAATTCGACGGCGGCGAGGACTTGCTCGGTGCGGTGCCGCAGGGCCGATGGCAGGACCCGTCGAAGCTTGTCCCCGGCACGTTGAGCGGACTCGGTGACGGTCTCGACTCCAGTGCCTCCCGCCGCTGCCCAGCGCAGCCCGAGGGCGATGGCGATGGCTTCGTCGTCGTCGAGCATAAGCGGCGGCAGCGCAGCGCCCGCGACGAGCTGGTAGTGGCCACCGGGCCCGCGAGTGCTCTGGACGGGATACCCGATCTCGCGCAACAGGTCGAGATCACGTCGGAGCGTGCGGCCGGGCACCTCCAACGCTCGGGCGAGATCCTCACCGGTCCACCGCCGGCCGGACTGCAGCAGCGACAGCAACTTCAGTGCCCGCTGGACCGGTGTCGCCATGGCGTCCTCTCGATCGTCGCTTATCGAAATAATTGTGGCAATGGTATGGCCACAATTGCTTGTAGCGTCGTTCCATGGCCCACAAACGATTCCCTGACCGCGCACGTTGGATCACGGTCGAGAAAGCGCGCACGCACAACCTCCGAGAGGTCACTGTGCGGGTGCCCAAGCATCGGCTGACGGTGTTCACCGGAGTGTCGGGGTCGGGGAAGTCGTCGCTGGCTTTCGACACCATCGCCGCCGAGGCCGACCGCCTGGTGACCGGTTCCTATCCGGTGTTCGTGCGCAACCGGCTGCCGCAGCACCCGGCGGCGGACGTCGACCGAATCGACGGGCTGACCTTCACCACGATCATCGATCAGCGGCGGTTCACCGGCAGCGCACGGTCGACCGTGGGCACGGCCAGCGACATCGCTCCGATGCTGCGGCTGTTGTTCTCGCGGGTCGGGTGCCCCAGCGCGGGCTTCTCCCCGGCCTACTCGTTCAACGACCCGACCGGGATGTGTCCGCATTGCGAGGGGCTCGGCGTCGTCGATGACATCGACCTCGACCGGCTACTCGACCGGTCGCTCAGCCTGCGGGAGGGCGCCATCCGGTTTCCTACGTTCGAGCCGGGCACGTACCGGTGGAAGCGGCTGGTGGACTCCGGACTGGCCGATGTGGACACACCTCTGCGTAGTCTGCCGGGACGCGTCGTCGACACGCTGTTGTACGCCGAAGAGATCAAGCTGACGAACCCGCTGCCGGGCTACCCCAAGCATGGGACGTTCGACGGCGTCATCCCGCGACTGCGGAACTCCTATCTGCGCAAGGCTGCGTCGCGGTTGACCGACGAGGTCAAATCGGCGCTCTCCCACGTCGTCTTCCGCCGAGCCTGTCCTGGCTGCGACGGAACTCGGCTCAACGACGCGGCAAGGGGCAGCCTGATCGGTGGCAGGTCGATCGCCGACTGGTCGAACCTTCCGATCACAGACCTGCACAACATCGCAGCCTCGGTGAATGATCCGACCGTGGCGCCACTGGTCACGATGGTCCTTGAACGCCTCCACGCCCTCGAGCTCGTCGGGCTGGGGTACTTGTCCCTCGACCGGGAGTCCTCCACTTTGTCCGGTGGCGAGGCGCAGCGGGTCAAGATCGTTCGGCATCTCGGTAGCCCGCTCAGCGACGTGTGCTACGTCTTCGACGAGCCCAGCGCCGGACTGCATCCCCACGACGTGCAGCGACTCCTCGATCTCATTGCACGACTTCGCGACGCGCACAACACGGTCCTCGTTGTCGAGCATCACCCGGCCGTCATCAATGCAGCCGACCACATCATCGACCTCGGGCCCGGCGGCGGAACTCACGGCGGGATCGTGACCTTCGAAGGAGCACCGGAAGACCTGGCCGCTACGGACACTGCAACGGGGCGTTTCCTCCGCCAGGCCGTCCCGCTGAACACCAGCCCGCGCGCGCCGACGGGGAAGGTGCGGATCAGCAACGCCCGCCGGCACAACCTCCGCGACATCACCCTCGACGTTCCCCTCGGCGTCCTGGTCGCGGTCAGCGGTGTCGCCGGCTCGGGTAAGAGCACCCTGTTCGTCGACGAACTGCCACGCCAGCATCCGGACTTCGTCGCCGTCGACCAGGCGCCGTTGCGTGGCGGCATCCGGTCCACCCCGGCGACCGTGCTTGGCATCGCCGAGGCGATCCGGACTGTGTTCGCCGCCGCCAGCGGCCTGCCCGCACCGTGGTTCAGCGCGAACGCCCGCGGGGCCTGCCCCGTTTGCAAGGGCAAGGGAGTCGTCATCACAGACCTCTCCTTCCTCGACGACGTGCGCACCGAATGCGACGCCTGCGAAGGCGTGCGCTTCAATCCCGAAGCGCTCGCGGCCCGATATCACGGCCACACCATCGCTGACGTCCTCACGATGAACCCAGAGGACGCGGTCGAGCTGTTCCGCGAACACAAATCGATCCGCCGGCGCCTGTCATGGATGAGCCGCGTCGGCCTCGACTACCTCACCATCGGACAAAGCGTCGACACTCTCTCCGGCGGCGAACGGCAACGGCTGCTCCTCGCCAGACACCTCGCCGACACCACCACCACAGAGGATCTCCGACTCGTCCTGGACGAACCCACCACCGGCCTGCACGGCGCCGATGTCGACCGCCTCCTCACACTCTTTGACGACCTCGTAGACCACGGTGCGACCATCATCGCGATCGAACACAACCAACGCGTCATCGCCCGAGCCGACCACGTGATCGACGTCGGTCCAGGAGCCGGCCACAACGGCGGGACCCTCCTCTACCAAGGCACGCCGCGGGGACTTCTCGACGCACCTGACTCGATGACCGGCCAGCACCTCCGAGGGCGAGTTGCGCCGGCACGGCCTTCGACCCGGGTACGGAAGGGGTAATCCGGGTGAGCCACAAGAACGCACCCCTGACATACGAGGGGCGTCAAAGGCTGGTCGAGCGTTGCCGGACCAGGCCGCTGGATTCGATGTCGACCAGGCGCTGTTCGAGATCGTCGCCGCCGGGCCGGCCTGAACGCGGCCATGCAGCTCCATCACGACCGGGCCGCCCCTGCCCTCATCCCACCACCGGGCACGGCCGGAAGGCGGCGGAATCCGAGGGCTCGGCCGTCCCGGCGCGGGTCAGGCGCGGGGGTTCACCAGAATCTTGACGGCCGTCTCGTTGTGGTGGATCAGGGTCTCGAAGCCTTCGCTGACGAGGTCGTCCAGGCCGATGGTCTTGGTGATGAACGGCGCCAGGTCGATGCGGCCTTCCTGTACGAGCTTGATGGTCTGCGGGTGGGAGTTGACGTAGGCGATCGTGCCGCGCAGGTCGACCTCCTTGAGGACCAGCTTCTGCATGTCGATCGATGCCGGCTTGCCCCAGATCGAGATGACCGTGATGACGCCGCCCGGCTTCATCGCGTCGAACAGCGTGTCGAGGACGACGTTGACGGATGTGGCCTCGAATGCGACGTCCGCGCCCTTGCCGCCGGTCAGGCGCCGGACCTCGTCGGCGACATCGGAGACGGCAGGGTCGATGACGTGGTCGGCGACCTTGGCGTCCAGGGCCTTCTGCCGGCGCAGCGAGCTGAGTTCGGAGACCGCGACCTTGACGCCCATCGCCTTGAGGACCGCGCAGGTGAGCAGTCCGATGGGGCCGGCGCCGCCGACGAGGGCGAAGTCGCCTGCCTTCGCTCCCGAGCGCTCGAACGCGTGGTACGCCACCGACAGGGGCTCGATGAGGGCTGCCTGGTCCAGCGGGACGTTTCCGACCGGGTGGACCCAGCGGCGCTCGACGACGATCTTCTCTGCGAGTCCGCCGCCGCGGCCGCCCAGCCCGATGAAGTTCATGTCGGGCGAGATGTGGTAGGTCGGGTTGTTCTCGCTGGTGTCGACGTCGGGGCGCAGGATGTAGGGCTCGACGACGACGCGGTCGCCCGGCTTCAGGTCCTCGACGCCGTCGCCCACCGCGTACACGGTGCCCGACATCTCGTGGCCGAGGGTCACGGGCGCGGACTCGCCCGACACCGGGTGCGGGTGGCCGGCCGGCGGGACGAAGATCGGCCCGTCGAGGTACTCGTGCAGGTCGGTCCCGCAGATCCCGCAGTAGGCGACGTCGATGCCCACCGTGCCCGGTCGGACGGTGGGTTCCGGGGTGTCCTCGATCCGGATGTCACCGCGGTCGTAATAGCGTGCAGCCTTCACTTGCTCCGACTCCTTCGCCGTCTTCTGCTCACACCGTGTGTCGGGTCATGCCGCAGAGTGAGGCAGGTACCCCGCGCGGTGCATGTTGTTCATTGTTAAACAATACGCCCGGGTGTTCGTCCCGGTGCCCCCGGTCCAGGGTGCACCCGGGGCCATCGAGGCGCAGGTGCGCCGTGTGCACTTCTGTGACCTGGGGCGGAGGGCTTGGATGCCGTCGGCACCGGGCAGGCGCAGGCTCCGGCGCGAGGCCGCGCGCGGGTCGGCGGGCAGGGCCGACGGCCGGACCTGGTTCCCTCCGTGCGGCGTTGCCGAACCAGATCGCGCCCGCTCGACGGTCATGGTGCCGCCGTTTTTCCCCGCCCCCCGCCTCCCGGTCCGCGATCCGCGATCCGCGATCCGGGGATCTTGGGATCTTGGGGAAGATCCGGAGATCTTGAGGGACCCGAGGTTCTCCGCACCTGTAAGGGTCAAGCATGATGGTGCCCCCCATGCTTTCTGCCGCGCCTGTTGCCGGAGTTGCCGTCACGGTCCTTGCCGGGGTGGGCAGTTGGGGTCGAATCGGATAACTGGGAGCAGAGAGGAACGCCGATGACCGACGTCCCTGCCAGGGGTGGTCACAGCAGTGGGCGCGGTGAGCGTGTGCCGATGGGGCGCCGTGCGTTCATGGGGTATGTGCTGGCCGGTGCCACGCTTGCGGTTGCTGCGGATCTTGGGTTGGGCGCGCCTGCGCATGCTGCGGTGCCGTCGGTGCCGCAGATTCCGGAGTTGTACGACCTGGAGGATCTGCAGACGGATGCGGCGCTGCCGACCTCCGCGTTGATCAAGATCGTGGTGAACGAGGACGGCACGGCGTCGTTCGAGCTGCCGCGGATGGAGGTGGGTCAGGGCATCACCACATCGATGGCGATGATCATTGCGGAGGAGCTCGATCTGCCGGTCGAGAAGGTCCGGGTGACGTTGGCGCCGGCGCGGCCGGAGTTGTTGCTGAATCAGATGACCGGTGGGTCGAACAGTACGGTTTCGATGTTCACGCCGGTGCGGGTTGCCGCGGCGATCGCCCGGAAGGCGTTGTTGGAGGCGGCGGCGATCGAACTGGGCGCGGCGGTGGCGCAGTTGGAGGCGAAGGCCGGGGTGATATCGGCGCCCGGCGGTTCGTCGCTGTCCTACGGTGCGCTTGCGGTCAAGGCCGCAAGCCGCAAGGTGCGGGCGGTGAAGGCCGAGCTGAAGCCGGCGTCGGGGTATGCGGTGATCGGGAAGCCGCACGGCCGGGATGACGCCCGGCTCGCGGTGACGGGGCAGAAGAAGTTCGCGATGGATCTTCAGGTGCCCGATGCGCTGCCGACGATGGTCTGCCGGGCGCCGACGCTGAACGGGTCGCCGACGTCGGTCCGTAACGAGGCGGCGGTGCTGGGCATGCCGGGTGTGACGGATGTGGCGCTGGTCGACACCGGGGTGGCGGTGCGTGCCGAGACGTTCGGGCAGTGCATCGATGCGGTGCGGGCGCTCGATGTGGAGTGGGCGGCGGGCTCGGTGGAGGGCGAGTCCGACGCGACGGTTCTGGCGCGGCTGCGGAAGGCGGAGTTGCCCTTGGCGGTTCCGAAGATTCCGGTGCTGGCGAAGACGGTCGAGGCGGACTTCACGTTCATGTTCCGCAGCAGTGCGGCGCTGGAGCCGAACTGTGCGATTGCCGATGTGCGGGCGGACCGTGCGACGGTGTGGGCGGGGCTGAAGTCGCCGATTGTTGCGCAGGGGGACATCGCGAAGAGCGTCGGGCTGCCGATGAGTGCGGTGACGGTGCATGTGGTGACCGGCGGTGGGTCGTTCGGGCACAAGCTTTTCGGGGATGCGGCCGTCGAGGCGGCGAAGGTGTCCAAGGCGATGGGCAAGCCGGTCAAGCTGATGTGGCACCGTGCGGACGAGCCCCGGCAGGGGCGGGTGCACCCGATGGCGACGTCGCGGATCCGTGCGTCGTATCTGGGCGGGCAGGTGCTGTCGTTCGAGCAGCGGCACACGAGCGTGGTCACCGACTTCAGCCATGGGCTCGGCGAGATGATCACGGCGTCCATCGACCGGCTGCCCGGCGGGCTGGGCGGGCTGGCGTTCTCCGAGACGATCTTCACCCTGACCCAGGAACTCCCTTACCACTTCGGTGTCGTCACGCAGTTGCTGAGCGAGGCGGACGGGCGGTTCAACACCGGCAGCATGCGCAACATCTACTCGCCGGACGTGGCGTGCGCGAATGAGCTGGTGGTCGATCAGCTCGCGGCGAAGATGGGGAAGGATCCGCTGGCGTTCCGGCTGGCGTTCCTCAAGCACGAGCGGGTGAAGGCGGCGCTGAAGAAGGTTGCCAAGGTGGGCGATTGGGGCCGGACGATGCCCGAAGGCATGGCTCAGGGTATTGCGGTCCACAGTGAGTACAAGGGCGCGACCGCGGTGCTCGTGGAGATCGACTGCCGGCCCGGGACGGTGAACCGCAAGGTCCGTGACGGGGTGGCCGGTCCGCGGGTGACCAAGGCGGTGATCGCGGTGGATGCCGGGCTGGTGATCAACCCCAAGGGGCTGGAGGCCCAGATGATGGGCGGGGTCTCGGACGGGATCGCGCTGGCGCTCACCAGCAGTCTGCATCTGCGCGAGGGGCACTTCCTGGAAGCGAGCTGGGACAACTACTTCTACACCCGGCAGTGGAACGTTCCTCCGGACTTCCGGTGTGTCGTGATGCCCTCGGACTCGCAGCAGCCCGGTGGTGCCGGGGAAGCCGGTGTGGCCGCGTCCGTGGCGGCGGTGGCGTGCGCGTACGCCCGGGCGACGGGCACCGTGCCCACTCGCTTCCCGATCAACCACGGCAGGGTTTCCTTCGAGGTCAAACCGTTCGTCCCGCCCGTCCCCGAGTCGCCGTCCGACGGCCTGAGCCACACCTTCTGAGGAGCCCTCATGAGCACGCACACCTTCATCCTCAACGGCAAGCCCGTCACCGTCGACGTCGACGACAGCGTCCGGCTGCTGTGGGTCCTGCGCGACGTGCTGGGCGTCACCGGACCGAAGTACGGCTGCGGCATCAACGTGTGCAAGGCCTGTACGTCACATATCAACGGCAAGGCGTTCAATCCCTGTTCGGTGCGGGTCAAGGACGTGGCGGCGGAGGACGAGATCACCACGATCGAGGGCCTGGCCGACACGGTGGAGGCGGATCTGCATCCCATGCAGGAGGCCTGGATCGAGTACGACGTGGCGCAGTGCGGCTACTGCCAGCCGGGGCAGATCATGGCGGCGGTGGCCAAGGTGAAGCAGGCCCGGGCCGCCGGCCATGAGATCGGCGACGCGGATCTCGACGAGATCCG
The DNA here is from genome assembly GCF_040300365.1 of Streptomyces sp. NPDC000404. Classification (NCBI taxonomy): domain Bacteria; kingdom Bacillati; phylum Actinomycetota; class Actinomycetes; order Kitasatosporales; family Streptomycetaceae; genus Streptomyces; species Streptomyces sp. NPDC000404. The sequence goes on from NZ_JBEPDN010000021.1 coordinate 9,050, forward strand.
CAACATCTGCCGCTGCGGTACGTACAACCGGATCCGCGAGGCGATCAAGGCGGGGGCTGCGCGGATGTGAGGCGCGGCTGGTGTGGGCGGCCGCCGGAAGCCGTTGACGCCCGCTGCACGCGGAGTGCGTGGAGCGGGCGTCAGCGGTCCGGGTGTGATCAAGGGCGGTCCGCGTCCGGAGCCTCGCCGCCCGGAGAATTCCGCGTTCCGGCAAGCGGCGCCCGCTCCGGCTTCCCGGGGCCGGGGCGGGTGCCGCTCGGGCTCAGAAGGTGGTCGAGTTGCCGAAGTTGCCGGCCGAGGGCGACGAGGGCCGGTAGTGCATCGCGAGACCGGTGTCCCGGTGGGGCCGGGCGGGGCGATGCGCGTCAGGGTGGCTCAGGCGGGCGCGGCGGCCGTGCAGAAGGAATGCTGCGACCTTGGCCAGCGGTCCGGAGCGAATGGTCATGGTGTTACCCCCAGTTGTCTGTCCTTCGACAGTAACAGCGGGTCTCTCGGCCATCCGGCGTTCCACCGGATCGCACGTTCGATGCGGCCGGGGCGGCTCGGCGGGAACGGGCTCGGGCGCGAGGGCAGGGAAGGGCGTTTCCGCGGCGGGTGCCCGCGCCACGCGGGTGGTGCCCGCGCCCGTTCCGTCCCCGGAGGCGGCCGCAGGCACCACCCGCAAGTCCCGGCGGCTCAGTTCCCCGGTACCGACAGGACGATCTTGCCGCGGGTGTGGCCCTCGCTGTTCAGGCGCCATGCCTGGGCCGCTTCCGCCAGCGGGAGGGTCCGTTCGATGTGCACGGTGAGCTTGCCGTCCTCCGCCAGCGCGGCCAGTTCCGCCAGATCGGACGGGTCCGGGCGGACCCAGACGTAGTGCCCGCCCTTGGCCGCCGCCTCGGACTCGACGATGGACGCGAGCCGGCCGGGCTGCTTCAGCAGGCGCAGCGAGGCGTCCACGGCCTCCCCTCCGACGAAGTCCAGGGCCGCGTCGACGCCGCCGGGTGCCAGCTCCGTCACCCGCTCCACGAGCCCGTCGCCGTATGCCACCGGCGCGGCGCCCAGCTCCCGTACGAAGGCGTGGTTGGCGGGGCTCGCCGTGCCGATCACCCGGGCGCCCAGTGCCACGGCGATCTGGACCGCGAAGGCGCCCACCCCGCCGGCGGCGGCGTGCACCAGCACGGTGTCACCGGTGCCGATGCCGATCCGCTTGATCGCCTGATATGCCGTCAGTCCGGCGAGCGGCACGCCCGCGGCCTGCTCCCAGGACAGGGCGGCGGGCTTGCGGGCCAGCATCCGTACGTGTGCGGAGACCAGCTCGGCATAGGCGCCGAGCTGCACCGTGTCCTTGCGGACGTAGCCGAAGACCTCGTCGCCGGGTGCGTACTCCTCGACGTCGAAGCCGACCCGCTCCACGACACCGGCCACGTCCCAGCCCGGGACCAGCGGGAAATGCGTCTCCATGAGCGCATCGAGATTTCCCGCGCCGAGCTTCCAGTCGACCGGGTTGACGCCGGCGGCCCTGACCCGGATGAGCACCTCGCCGGGGGCCACCTTGGGGTCGGGCAGCTCGGTCAGGCGCAGGGCCTCCGGGCCGCCGTAGCCGTCCAGTGCGATCGCTTTCATGGGGTGACCACCTCCAGATTCAGCACCCTCGGCCAATACTTGCACACGACGGTACATGCATGAGATTTCTTACCGCGTGTAAATGTATACCGCGCCTGGGAGCTAACTCCGTGACGGCATCCGTGAGCCCACTCGCGGGTGGTGCGGCTCAGTCCGCGGCCGGGACGAGGTCCGGCGCCTGGTGCGCGGTGGTGCGGTCGGTGCCGATCTCGTCCAGCTCGCGGCCCCGGTGGTCGGGGGCGCAGGCGATGGCCGCCATGGCGATCAGCGTGGTCGCGATCACGAACACGGTGACCATCCACAGGCTGCCGCCGGCCCATAGGACCATCGCGCCGGCCAGCGCCGGGGTGAAGCTCGCCAGGAGGATCGACGCCATCTGGTAGCCGATGGAGATGCCGGAGTAGCGCACGGCGGTGGGGAACATCTCGCAGTACAGCGCGGGCAGCGGGGCGTAGACCATGGCGTGGCCGAGGGCGAGGAAGAGGACCACGCCGCCGACGATCGCCCAGAGGCGGCCGGTGCCGACCAGCGCGAAGACCGGCCAGGTGGTGACGGCGATCAGGGCGCCGCCGATCAGGAAGGTCCGCACCCGTCCGATGCGGTCGGAGACGGCGCCGAAGACCGGGATCATCACGATGTTGACCGCGGCGCCGATCATCGACGCGGTCAGCCCGTAGCTCTGGGGCACATGGAGCGTGGTGGTGACGTACGACAGGATGAAGGTGGTGAACAGGTAGTAGTTCCCGGCCTCGGCGAAGCGGCCGAAGACGGTGATCAGCAGCGCCTTGCGGTGGTGGCGGAAGAGGACCGCCGCGGGCGCCTTGCGGCGTTCCAGCTCGGCGTCCATCTTGGCCTTCTCGGCGAGGAACGCGGGGCTCTCGGTGGCCCGTAGCCGGATGAAGAAGCCGACGCCGGCGAGGACGACGCTGAGCCAGAACGGCAGGCGCCAGCCCCACTCGTCGAAGGCGTCCCCGGAGACCCAGGACGCGAAGGACACGGCGGCGGTGCCCAGCAGCAGGCCCGCGGAGACGCCGATCTGCGGCCAGGCGCCGAAGTAGCCGCGCCGGGCGCGCGGCGCGTTCTCCACCGCGACGATGGCCGCCCCGCCCCACTCGCCGCCGACCGCGAAGCCCTGGGCGAGCCGCAGCACGCACAGCAGCAGCGGCGCCGCCACCCCGATCTGGTGGTACGTCGGCACGAAGCCGATCGCGGCGGTCGCCGCCGTCATCACCGAGAACGTCAGGACCAGGGTGGACTTGCGCCCGATCCGGTCCCCCAGGTGCCCGGCGACGAACGCGCCGATCGGGCGGGCCAGGAAGCCCACGCCGAAGGTGGCGAGCGAGACGATCTGGCCGACGCCGGGCGAGAGGTCCGGGAAGAACAGGTTCCCGAAGACCAGCGCGGCGGCGACGCCGTAGATCGTGTACTCGTACCACTCGACGATCGCGCCGATGGTGCCGGACTGGAGTGACCGGCGGCGGATCTGCTCCGGCGTCGGGGTGGCGGCGGGTGCCATGGGATCTCCGTTGATCGGGGGCGAGTGGGGCGGGGACGGGCGTCAGGAGCGGGCGGCGGCCTCGTAGTGGTCGGTCCACGGCAGCGTGGCGCCGGCGTACTTGGCGGCGCGGACGTCACCGGAGCGGGCGTGGCCCTCGAACAGCTCGACGCGGGCCGCCCGGCCGCACAGCACACCGAGGTCGGCCGACGCCTGCGGGTCGCGGACCTCCTGGTAGGTGACGGTGCGCAGGTACATGCCGACCCACAGGCCGCCGGTGTAGCGGGCGGCGCCGCGCGTGGGCAGGACGTGGTTGGTGCCGATGACCTTGTCGCCGTAGGAGACGCAGGTGCCCTCGCCGAGGAACAGGGCGCCGTAGGCGTGCATCTTCTCCAGGGCCTCGCGGGGGTGCGCGGTGAGGATCTGGACGTGCTCGAAGGCGAATCCGTCGGCGACGCGGTAGGCCTCGTCGAGGTCGTCGGCGAGGATGATCTGGCCGTGGTCGCGCCAGGCCTGCCCGGCGATGTCACCGGTCTGCAGGCCCGGCAGGATCGCGTCGATGTGCGTCTGCACCTCGGCGGCGACCCGCTCGCTGGTCGTCACCAGCACGGCGGGCGAGTCCGGGCCGTGCTCCGCCTGGGACAGCAGGTCGACGGCGACGACGAACGGGTCGGCGGTGTCGTCGGCGACGATCAGGATCTCCGTGGGCCCGGCGAACAGGTCGATGCCGACCTCGCCGAACAGCTGGCGCTTGGCCTCGGCCACATAGGCGTTGCCGGGACCGGCCAGCATGTCCACGGGGGTGATCGTCTCGGTGCCGACGCTCATCGCGGCGATGGCCTGGACGCCGCCGAGGATGTAGATCTCGTCCGCGCCGGCGAAGTGCATCGCGGCGACGGTCGCGGCGGGGATCTCGCCGCGGATCGGCGGGGTGCACGCGATCACCCGCGGCACCCCGGCGGCCTTGGCGGTCACGATCGTCATGTGGGCGGAGGCGGTCAGCGGGTAGCGACCGCCGGGGATGTAGGCGCCGACGGAGCGGATCGGCACATGGCGGTGACCGAGGAAGACGCCGGGCGCGGTCTCGACCTCGATCTCGGACATCGAGTCGCGCTGCGCCTCGGCGAAGCGGCGGACGTTGGCCTGGACGGTCTTGATGTCCTCGATGACCTGCGGGTCGAGCGTGCCGATGATCTCGGCGAGCTGCTCGTCGCCCAGCCGGAACGACTCCGGCTCCCAGCGGTCGAAGCGCGCGGACAGTGCGCGGACGGCCTCGTCTCCGCGGGTGCGCACGTCGGCGATCAGCTCGCGGACGGTCCGCCCGACGGCGTCGTTGCCGGACGGTGCGGTGGACGAGGTGACGGCGGCCTTGAGGGTGCGGGACACGCCCAGCTCCTTCGCTCGTGATGGATACGTATCCATTGGATACGTATCCACAGCATGAGCACCGCAGGGCACAGCGGTCAAGGGGTGTGGCCGGGGAAAAATTCAGGTCCGGCGCGACGGGGCGCCGGCCGGTGTCAGGCGGGGCCGGTGGTGGAACGTCCGACGAACTCCACCGGCAGGACCTCGTGGCGGTGCGGCCGCTCCGGGTGGTCCAGCCGCTCCAGCAGCAGCTCGACGCCGACCTGGGCGATGCGCTCCAGGGGCTGGCGGACCGTGGTCAGGGCGATGCGCTCCCATGCCGACAGCGGCACGTCGTCGCAGCCCACCACGCTCAGCTCGTCCGGCACCGCGACGCCCGCGGCGGCGGCCGCGTTGAGGGCCGCGTACGCCATGACGTCGTTGTGGCAGAAGAGCGCGGTGGGGGGCTCGGCGCCGGCGAGCAGGGCGGTGACCGCCTCGTACGCGGTGGCGTAGTCGTAGGCGCCGTCGATCTCGGTGAGGGTGACGCCCTCGGCGGTGCGCAGCCGCTTGCGGAAGCCGTGGCCGCGCTGCCGGGCGGTGCTCGCCCCGGCCAGCCCGCAGACCATGGCGATCCGCCGGTGCCCCAGGTCCAGCAGGTGCGCGGCGGCCAGTTCCCCGGCGGTGTCGTTGTCGGCCTCGACCTGGTCGGCGGGGAAGTCGTCGAGGGTGCGGTGGCACAGGACGACGGGGATGCCGTGGCCGATCATGCGGTGTGCCAGGGGCTCGTCCTGCACGGCGGAGGTGAACACGACGCCGTCGACGCCCTCGCGGCGCAGCAGCGCCAGCCCCTCCTCGGCGGTCATCACGTCCGTGACCAGCGACAGCCGCATGCCGTGCTCGTGCAGGACGCGCTCCATGGCCTTGACCATGACCGGGTAGAACGGGTTGGTCAGGTCCCGGATGACGACGCCGATCAGGCCGGAGCGGGCGCCGACCAGGCTGCGGGCGGCCTGGCTGGGCTGGAAGTCGTACTTGGCGACCACCTCCAGCACCCGGCGCCGGGTCTCGGGGGCGACGCTTCCGCCGTTGAGGACGCGGGAGACCGTGGACTGCGCCACCCCTGCCTCACGCGCGATCTGCACGCTCGTGACGGTCGACCGCCGCGCCATGGGTCCTCACCTCCGGGTTGTCCCGGGACAAGGATACGGACCGGGGCCGGGGCCGCGCCCCGGAGCCCGCGCCCGGGGCACGGGCTCGACGGAACGGCCCTCCATGGCATGCCGGTTGACGGTCTGTCAGCTTCAGGCCGGTACGGCCAAGGTGGTCAGCGCTTCCTTCAGTACCTGGAGGTGGGACGTCGGGGACTCGCTCAGGGGGCCGCGGACCGTCGCGTGCGGGATGACGCCCCGTTCGGCCAGTGCGGCCTTGGCCATGATCGCGCCCTGGGAGGTGTGCATGAGGGCGTCCGTCAAGGGGATCAGGGACGCCTGGATCGCCTTCGCGGTGGCGAGGTCGCCGCGGCGGACGGCGCGGATGAGGTCGGCGTTGCGGTCGGCGGCGACGTTGCCGACGACGCTGACCAGGCCGGTGGCGCCGCAGGCGAGGTAGGGGAGGTTGAGTTCGTCGATGCCGCAGTAGTAGGCGAGCGGGGTGCGGTCCATGACGGTCATCGCCTCGAACAGGTCGCCCTTCGCGTCCTTGACGGCGCGGATGCGGGGGTGGCGGGCGAGGTCGACGAGGGTGGCGGCCTCCAGGGTGATGCCGGTGCGGGCCGGGACGTCGTAGAGCATCACCGGCAGGGCGGTGGCGTCGGCGACGGCCGTGCAGTGGGCGCGGACGCCGTCCTGGGTGGGCCGGGAGTAGTAGGGGCAGACCAGCAGCAGGGCGTCCGCCCCGGCGGCCTCGGCCTCGCGGGCGCGGTGGACGCTCTCGGCGGTGCTGTGGGTGCCGACGCCGGCGACGACGCGGGCGCGGCCGCGCGCCAGGGACGCGACGGTGCGGATGAGGTGGGTCGTCTCCGCGGGGGTCAAGGTGGGTGACTCCCCCGTCGTGCCGCCGACGACGATGCCGTCGCAACCGGTGGTCAGCAGGTGGTCGACGAGGGCGGTGAGCCCTGGTGCGCTGAGCGTGCCGTCGGGCTGCATCGGGGTCGCCATGGCGACGAGGTTGGAGCCGAAGAGCTGGTCGGGGGTGCGCTGTGGGTCGCTCATGGGGCGATCCTGCCCGGTGCGATTCCGCCGGTCCATCGATGCTTTTTCGTGGGTACTGCGTAGTGTGGCTTCATGATGGATGTGGGGGCCTTGCAGGCGCTGCGGTCGGTGGCCGCGCTGGGGACGCTGACGCGGGCGGCCGAGGAGCTGGGCTTCACCGCTTCGGCGGTGTCGCAGCAGATCAAGCGGTTGGAGCGGCAGGTGGGGGTGCCGGTGCTGGCGCCGGCGGGGCGCGGGGTGGTGCTGACGCTGGCCGGGCGGGCGATCGTCGATGCGGCGCCCGAGGTCTTCCAGGCGCTGGAGCGCTGTGCGCAGGCGGCGCGGTCGGTGGCGGAGGGGGCGCCGCGCGGGACGCTGCGGGTGGTGTCGTTCTCGACGGGCATCCGCGGGCTGCTCGCGCCGGTCATGGCGCGGGTGGCGGAGCGCTGCCCGGAGCTGCGGGTGCACATCACCGAGCAGGAGCCCGGTCAGGCGCTACACTGCGTCGACGCGGCCACCGCCGATCTCGCCCTGCTGCACGACGTCGACGGGCTGCCCGTGCCTCTGCCGCCGTCGCTGACGCAGCGTCATCTCCATACCGACGTCGGCGACATCGTGATGCACCGCACGCATCCGCTGGCGTCGGACGCCTCGCCGCTGGCCGCCGGCGATCTGGCCGGCCACGTCTGGGCGACGAGCCCGCCACACACGGTGTGCCACCAGTGGTTCCGGCGGTTGGTGGCGGAGTTGCCGAAGGAGCCGGAGGTGCGGCATCTGATCGACGACTTCTCCACCCAGCTGTCGCTGGTCGCCTCCGGTGAGGTCATCGCGCTGATCCCGCGCCTCGCCCGCCCGCCCCTGCCGGACGGGCTGGTCGTCCGGCCGCTGCGGCAACCGCCGAAGCGGGAGGTGTACGCGGCCTGGCGGCGGAGCGCCCAGGCCAGCCCGGCGATCCGCGCGCTGTTGGCGGAGTTGCCGCGGCAGGCGACGGCTGCTCAAGTCCAGTAGGCGCGGTACGGCGGTGTCCGCCTCCGCGGGAACGCGGCGGGCGGAGCGGCGGGACGCGGGGGGGGGCGCACCGCGTCAGTAGGCGTCGTCGAGGGCATCGACGACGGCTCTCAGCTCGCGGGAGCGGCGGCGGGACATTCCGCGGAGCACGCCTTCCAGGAAGGCGCGCGCCTCCAACGGGCTGCCGCAGCATCCCCACTCCCCGCACCCGCTGTCCTCGGTCCAGAGCCTGCGGGCCGGGTCGCGGACGAAATCGCGCCAGAGCAGCAGGGCGGCGGCGGTCACGCCCTGCCACAGGTAGTTGCGGTCCCGCTCGACCCGGGAGACCTCGGCGAGGGCGGCGGGTGACAGGCTACGGGGAAGGGGCGCCGCAGACGGGGATGGCGGATGCAGGGATGGCGTGGCTGTTGTTCGGCGCGCAGGCGCCCGGGCCGTCTACGCGGCATACGCCTTTCGGGAGAACGTCATGAGGTGATCATGCCATGGGTGGCGGGGCTGCGGGCCCCGTGACGCCGGACGGGCCACGCGGCAGGTCCCGATCGCGTTGGCCGAACGCCGCTCCCCCGCCCGGCAGTTCACCCAAGAATGGCGGTGATCCGTCAACCCGAGGGGCAGCAATGACGTACGAACCCAGCGACCTGGTCAAAGAAGGCGCCCGGAAGATCAATTACCTCGCCGAGGAGCTGACCAACGGCCGGGGAGCCTTCGAGAACGCGGACAACGCGGTCCGCGTCTTCAAGTACCTCCAGCAGATCTCCGAGCACATGCCGCTGCTGCTGAGCCGCGCATCGTCCGTTCTTGAACAGACGGCCCGCAACCCGGAGCACGCCGCCGAGGCCGCACGGTGCGTCGGCGAGGCGGTGACCAGCGCCACCACCCTCGCCGCACACCTCGAAAAGGCGCAGCAGGCCGCGCGGGACGCACGGCGCACCTGAGCGGCGGGCACCGCGCCCGTACGTTCACGCTCCCCCGCCGGCCGCGGCCGCCGCGCGCAGCGCCTCCCGGATGCGGGCGGCGGCGGGTGCGCCGTCCAGGCCGTCCTGGGTGCGGTACATCCGGCAGGTGAGGGAGGGGACGGCGCCCGGTTCGGCGAACGGGTCGCGGCCGTTGATCAGGATCGTCGGGGAGCCGGTGAAGCCCGTCCGCGCGGCCGTCGTCCCGTCGGTGACGGTCCGGGTGGTGAGGCGGGCGGCGCGCAGACCGGTCTCGTCCAGCGCCTGCCGCAGCCGCTCCTCGGCGAGCTGCCGGTTCGGGCAGTCCGGTACCACGAGTACGTCGATCTCGATGGTTGCGTCTCGTTCCGCGGTGGGGCCGGGCTCCCCGGGCGCGTCGGTCTCCATGGCTCCATGGTCGCGCACCCGGGCCGTGCGGGGCCCGGTCGTGCCCGCCGAAGGCCACCGGCTACTTCGTCGAGATGAACGGGCCCCGGCCCGCTCCCTCTGGCTCTACGACCGCCGTCTGCCGCCGGAGCGGGCACGGCAGCCGCTCCGTGGCGGGTTCCGCCGTTCCGTCCGCCCGTGTGACCTCTGTCCGCCCCGGCCGAAATTCGTGACGCGGACGGGTGGGGCGTACGAGGATGGCCGTATGTCGAACACCCACACCTCCGACGAGTCGCTGCCCCGTCAGGTCGCCGACGCCTATGTCGACGCCCTCATCGCGCTGGACCCGATCACCGGCACCTACCTCGGTGATGCCGCCTCCTCCGACCGGTTGCCCGATCTGTCGCCCACCGGGCAGGAGGCCCTGGCCCAGCTGGCCCGCACCACGCTGGAGCGCCTCGCGGTCGCCGAGGCGTTGCCGGGGGCGGCGAACCCGGTCGAGCAGCGTTGCGCCCGGCTGCTGCGCGAGCGGTTGACGGCGGAGCTGGCGGTGCACGAGGCGGGTGAGGGCCTGCGGGCGGTCAGCAACCTGGGCTCGCCGCTGCACCACGTCCGCGAGATCTTCACCCTCACGCCGGCCGAGTCCGACGAGGACTGGGCGGCCATCGCCCGGCGGCTGCGCGCCGTGCCGGACGCGCTGGAGGGGTACCGCGCCGCTCTCGACGCCGGTTTGCGCCGTGCGCTGCCCGCCGGGCCGTTGCAGGTCGCCACGGTCGTGGAGCAGTTGGACGAGTGGATCGGTGCGGGTGCGCGCAGTTGGTTCGCCGAGTTCGTCGCGCCGGGTCCTCAGGCGCTGCGGACCGAGCTGGAGGAGGCGGCTGCGGTGGCCACGGGGGCGCTGGCGGAGCTGCGCCACTGGCTGCACACCGATTACGCCCCGGCCGTCGCCGGCGCCCCGGACGTGGTGGGCCGGGAGCGCTACGCGCGGCTGGCGCGGTACTACACGGGGATGGACCTCGATCTCGACGAGGCGTACGCGTACGGCTGGTCGGAGTTCCACCGGCTGCTGGCGGAGATGCGTACCGAGGCGGAGAAGGTGCTGCCCGGCGCCGCCACCCCGTGGGAGGCGCTGGCCTGGCTGGACGGCAACGGTACGCACATCGAGGGCGTGGAGGAGACCCGGCGCTGGCTCCAGGAGCTGATGGACGACACCGTCGCGGAGCTGGACGGCACGCATTTCGCGCTGTCCGAGCAGGTGCGGCGGGTCGAGTCGCGGATCGCGCCGCCCGGCAGCGCCGCCGCGCCGTACTACACGCAGCCGTCGCTGGACTTCAGCCGCCCCGGCCGCACCTGGCTGCCCACGATGGGCGAGACCCGTTTCCCGGTGTACGACTTGGTGACCACCTGGTACCACGAGGGCGTGCCGGGGCACCATCTGCAGCTGGCGCAGTGGGTGCAGGTCGCGGACGATCTTTCGCGCTACCAGACCACCTGCGGCATGGTCAGCGCCAACGCCGAGGGCTGGGCGCTGTACGCGGAGCGGCTGATGGACGAGTTGGGCTTCCTGACCGATCCGGAGCGGCGGCTGGGGTACCTGGACGCGCAGATGATGCGGGCGATCCGCGTGATCATCGACATCGGTATGCATCTGGAGCTGGAGATCCCGGCGGACTCGCCGTTCCACCCCGGTGAGACGTGGACGCCGCAGCTGGCGCACGCCTTCCTGGCGGCGCACTGCAGCCGCCCGGCCGATTACGTGGAGAGCGAGGTCGTCCGCTACCAGGGCATTCCCGGGCAGGCGATCGGCTACAAGCTGGGCGAACGCGTCTGGCTCCAGGGCCGCGAGGCCGCCCGCGCCCGGCACGGCGCCGCCTTCGACCTGAAGGCGTGGCACATGGCCGCGCTGTCGCAGGGTTCGCTGGGCCTGGATGATCTGCTCGCGGAGCTTTCCGCGCTCTGAGGCCGTCCGGCCGGGGCCCGCGCCCGGGTCCCGGCGGGTGGCCCCGGCGGGCGGCGCCTGTGCGGCGCCGCCCGTCAGCGCTCCGGCGCGGCCGTTCGGGGCGCCACCGCGACCACGTGGTAGACGCGCTCGCCCACGGCGACGTCCCCCAGGGGCGTCATGCCGAAGCCGTCGACGTGGACGCGCCAGGACGGCCGGTTGGCGGCTTCGATGAAGGCGACGAGCGCGTCCGCGCGGCCGTCGGCGGCGCCGCACGCCAGGGTGAACAGCCGCCGGGCGACGCCCTGGCCCCGGTGGGACGCGTCCACGACCAGCGGTCCGTACAGCAGCCAGCGCACCGCGCGCAGCGGGCGGCCCTGCCAGCGGAGGGTGTCCTGCGCGGCGAGCAGCGCACGGACCGGGGGCGGTGGGGCGGGCAGGCCGTCGGGGGCGGAGAGGGCGAGGAGCCCGGCGACCTGCCCGTCGTCGTCCGCGAGGAGGAGTTCCCCGCGCCCGGCCATCGCCCGCAACCCGCGCTCGTCCAGGCTGCCTTGGACGAAGCCCTGACCGGCGCGGTGTTCCGGGGTGAGGGCGTCGTGGTGGTTGGCGGCGAAGAGCGCGGCCATGGCGGGCGCGTCGGCCTCGGTGGCGTGGCGGTACTGCATACGCCGATGCTGTCACGGACGGGGCGCGGCCGGAGGCACGGTGGCATCGACGGCTGGGGCGGTTCGGGGGCGATGCGCGCACGATCGCACCTCCGGTACACGCGGCAGGCAACCATCCGGGCGTCAATGGTGTTGTCAGAGGGAGGAGTTGGCAGAAAGAGGGCGCGCGGCGGGCGCCGATGAGGAGGAAGGAGCGATCCGGTGTGCGGGAACGACCCGATCAAGGACAGGTCCAGGCCAGCCCACTAGGCTGACACCGTGTCGAGAAGCGAATTGGAACGGCTGGCCCGGATCCGGATGCAGGTGACGAAGGAAACGCTGGAAGCTGCGATGGCGGCTCTTCAAGGGCATCCGAAGGACCCCGAACCCGATTCCGACGACGAGAGGCGGCGCACCCCCGAGCCCGAGCCCGAGTCCTCCGAAGGGCCCGACGACGAGACTCCACCGCCCCCGCGGCTGCGTCTACTGCCCTGACCAGGATCTTCACCCTTCACACCGAACACACCTCCGGAAAAGCATGGGTGAAAGATTCACTCATCGTTGGTGGAGTGCGAGAAACGGAACGCATGCTGTGGGCGGCACGATCCACCGCACCATCCGTTCCTCCTGGGGTACCACCATCATGCGCACCGCACTTCGCACCCGCTCCGCGCTCGGACTCGCGTCCGCCGTGGCACTCTCCCTCTCCTTGACCGCCTGTGACGGAGGGGCGGACGGGGCGAAGGCGTCCGGCTCCGCGAGCAGTTCGGCCACGCGGTCCGAGGGCGGCGCGGGCAAGGCCGTCGACAGCTCCCCCGGCAAGCCGGCGAAGGGGAGCGACGACGCCCAGGCCCCGTCGTCGGCCGCGCCGGCCAGGGACCCGAAGAGCGACGCCGGGGCCGCCGGTGACGGCTGCGTACTCGGCACCACCGAGTTCGCCCTGAAGGAAGCCGCCGGCAAGCCGTCGGCGGCGCTGCTGACGGCCACCAACAACGGCTCCACGCCGTGCTCGATGTACCACGCGCCGTTCGTCGCGGACCCGGTCGCCGGTCACACTCTCACGGTCGCCCCGGACACCGAGCCGCAGGCCGTGGTGGTGCTGGCGCCGGGCAGGACCGCCTATGCGGCGATCACCCTGGCGCGCACCGAGTCGACGCAGAACCACCGCACCAAGACCTTCGACGTCACGCTCGCCGGCAAGGGCAACACCGGCACGGACGGCCACACCGCCGTCTCCTCCCCCGGCCCGGCCGGACTGCAGATCAATCCGAGCACCCGCGTCACCTCCTGGCAGTCCACCGAGGAAGACGCCCTCAGGTAGGGGCCGTTGGCCCGCGGCCCGGCAGCGGCCGGTGCGCCACCGACCGCTGCCGGGCGCCGCGTAGGCCCGGAAGCCGCAGCTCAGTCCGCCCCTTGCAGGCGCCTGAGGGACTCCGCCAGCTTGTCCACCTCCTCCGTCGTGTTGTAGAGCGCGAGCGAGGCGCGGACCGCGCTCTGCACGCCGTAGTGGGCGAGGGCGGGCTGGGCGCAGTGGTGGCCGGCCCGTACGGCGATGCCGTCGCGGTCGAGCCAGGACGCGACCTCGGCCGGGTCGTGTCCGGCGAGGGTGAAGGTCAGCACCGCGATCCGCTCCGGCGCCGAGCCCAGCACCTCAAGCCCCGGGATGTCCGCCAGCGCCTGGTGGGCGTGGGCCAGCAGGGACGTCTCGTGAGCGACGACGGCGTCCTGGTCGAAGGCGGTCAGCCAGTTCAGCGCGGCCAGCAGGCCTACGACGCCGGCGATGTGCCCGGTGCCGGCCTCCAGGAGGTGCGGGGCGGGCGCGAAGGTGGTCCGGTCGAAGGAGACCGACTCGATCATGTTGCCGCCGCCCTGCCACGGCTCCATCTCCCGCAGGACGTCCGGCTTCGCGTAGAGCGCGCCGATGCCCGTGGGAGCGAACAGCTTGTGGCCGGAGAACACGTAGAAGTCGGCGTCCAGCTCCTGCACGTCGACGGGGAAGTGCGCCACCGCCTGGGCCCCGTCGACCAGCACCTTGGCGCCGTAGCGGTGGGCCAGCGCGGTCATCTCGCGGACCGGCGGGACGGTGCCGAGTACGTTCGACGCATGGCTGAGCGCGACGATCCGGGTCCGCATGGAGAGCAGGTCGGCGTAGGCGCGCTGGTCGATCTGCCCGTCCGGCCGCAGCGGTACGGGCACCACGCGGGCCCGGGTCTCCTTGGCGATCATCTGCCAGGGGACGATGTTCGAGTGGTGCTCCAGGACCGGTACGAGGATGTCGTCGCCGGGCCCGAGGTGGGTGCGCCCCCAGCTCTGCGCGACGAGGTTGACCGCCTCGGTGGTGCCGCGGGCGAAGACGATGTCGTCCGGCGACGGCGCCCCCAGGAATTCGGCGACGGCCGCCCGGCCCTCCTCGTACGCCTCGGTGGCCTCGCGGGCCATGGTGTGCGCGCCGCGGTGGATGTTGGAGTTGGCGGAGCCGTAGAAGGCCGCCAGCGCCTCGATGACCTGGCGCGGCTTCTGCGTGGTGGCGCCGTTGTCCAGCCAGACCAACGGGTGGCCGTTCACCGTGCGGTGCAGGACCGGGAAGTCCGCACGCGCCGCCTCCGGCGAGAAGCCGGTGCGCCGGCCTGGGAGACCGGAGGGAGCCGGCGCGGGCGTGGCGGGCGCGGTCTCGCGGTTCGGGGACGGTTCCGGTGGCCGGCCCGGCCGCCAGCCCCGGAGCGGGTCAGGAGTAGTCATGGTAGTGGGAGACCTCGACGTTCTGGAGCACCGCGAGGGCGTCCTCGACCAGCACCGCCGCATTGAAGTACGCCGTCATCAGGTACGAGGTGACGCCCTTGCCGTCGACGCCCATGTTCCGCATCGCCAGGCCGGGTTCCACCTCGTCCTCGACCTTCGCGGGGCGCAGCCCCACCACGCCCTGCTCGGCCTCGCCGACGCGCATCAGCAGGATCTCGGTGGTGCCGACACCGGCGCCGCCGGAGAACCGCACCTTGTCGGAGGGGAGCAGCGGCACACCGCGCCAGGTGAGCAGCGGGCTGCCGAAGCTGTTGTCGATCACCGGGGGCACGCCCCGGCGGGTGCACTCCCGGCCGAACGCGGCGATGGCGCGCGGGTGGGCCAGGAAGAAGGCGGGCTGCTTCCAGACCCGGGTGAGCAGTTCGTCGAGATCGTCGGGGGTCGGGGCGCCGGTGCGGGTCTGGACCCGCTGGCCGGGGGCCACGTTGTGGAAGAGGCCGAACTCCGGGTGGTTGAGCAGGGCGGCTTCCTGGCGCTCGCGCAGGGCGTGCACGGTGAGGTTGGCCTGGGCGCGGGTCTGGTCGATGGGCCCGTTGTAGAGGTCGGAGACCCGGGTGTGGACGCGCAGCACGGTCTGCGCGAGGGTCATGTGGTACTCGCGGGGCGTGTCCTCGTAGTCGACGTAGGTCGCGGGGAGTTCCGGCTCGCCGTGGTGCCCGGCGCTGAGGTCGACGGGTACTTCGGTGCCCGGCAGGACGCCGTCGGCGAGGTAGGCGTCGAGCGCCGCCCGTACCTCCGGGGCGCGGTCACAGAGCCCGGTGAGCACGGCGCGGTCGATACAGAGCGCCACACCGGGGGTGAGCGCCTTGACGCGGTACGGCAGCGCGGTGGTGCGGCTCCAGGCGTCGAGGTCGAAGAACTGGCCGTCGGCGATCACTTCGAGGAGGGCGTCCTCGCCGTAGCGACCGCTCACCCGCTTCTCGGCGCGGCCCTGGGAGAGCACCCACAGCCGGTCGTGCGCCTCGCCCTCCGCGGCCAGGATCTGTCCGGCGTCGAAGGCGACCTCGGTGAAGGCGTCCGCCAGCTCGGTGAGCAGCGCGTCGTCGGCCTCCCGGAGGTAGGGCACCTCGCGCAGGTCGCCCGGGACGACGCGGGTGGTGCCGCCGTCGTGGTGGGTGCTGATGCGGTCGTCGCCGAGGACATAGGTGCGGCGGCGGTTGACGCGGAAGACGCCGGATTCGACGTCCACCCAGGGCAGGGCGCGCAGGAGGTAGCGCGGGGTGATGCCGCGCATCTGGGGGGTGGTCTTGGTGGTGGTCGCGAGTTGCCGTGCGGCATCGGGGGTGAGGCTGGTCCGGTCGCTCACAGAGGCTCCTTGCCGAAGGAAGTACCCACCGGGCGGCGCCGGTTGGTACGCGGTGCGCCGATCGTCGATTTCCGATCCCGCCCGCCGCAACCGGCGGCTGCGCGGGCACGGCCGGAAAGCTTCGGCGGAGAGGAGGCACGGCTTCCGCACCTCTGATCGAACCTCCGCCGCCGCACCGCCGCTGCGCTGCGCGCGTCCGTGTCGCCGGATTCCGTCGTGCCGTGCCGCAGCGTTCCGCGAACGTCCCGCTACACGACGCGATTTGCCTCGCGCGAGAGCTTTGCCCACCCTCAAGTGCGGCTTATATCACCAATATGACCGGACATCAGTCCACGCTTCACCCGGCGCGTATCGCCCCATAAGTCCTCCGCTCTCCCCCCGCCGCCGCGTCCATGTGGTCCCGCGAAGCAGGGTTCTTGACGGGGTCAGGCGGACGCGCCGCCCAGGACCTCTTGTGCACCATGGCCGACCAGGCACTTCTGGCGTTTTCTTGACGCCGGGGGCGTGATCGTTCTTGACTGCCACGGTCATCCCCGCCACGGGGCACCTCTCATCGAAGGTCGTGAACATGCTGGCTGACGCCCCCTCCGCCACCGAAGTGGTCGGGCAGTTCCTGCTCGGTGACTCGTTCGCCTGCCTGGCCGGTCGTTCGGCCTGGCGGCAGGGCGGGATCACCCATCGCCATTACACCTGGCTCGGTGACGAAGGGGCGGCGCGGCAGCTGGCGGAGGATCTTGAGGCGTATGTGGCGGCCGTGGACTGGACGGCCAAGCCCTTCACCAGCTTCGTCGCGACGTTCTCCGGGCCGCTGGAGGTGCCGGAGACCGAGTTCGAGCGGCTGATGTGGCAGCAGTTGCAGGGCGTCCACGACCACGACAGCCGTACGCACGGCTGGGCCGAGGGGTACGACCACGACCCGCAGTCCGGGGCGTTCGCCTTCAGCGTCGCCGGGCACCCGTTCTTCGTGATCGGGCTGCACGAGACGCACGTCCGCGTCGGCCGCCGCCCTCCGTTCCCGATGCTGGCGTTCAACTCCCACGAGCAGTTCGACCGCATAAAGGCAGCCGGGCTCTGGGACCGCCTCCAGGAGAAGATCCGCAAGCAGGACATCGACCTGCAGGGCGACATCAACCCCAACCTGCTGGAGTACGAGAAGCTGTCGGAGGCCCGGCGCTACTCGGGCCGCCCGAAGCCGGCGGACTGGGTGTGCCCGTTCTCCGCCCAGGTGAACGGCTGATCCGTCGGACACGGCGCGGGCCCGGCCGGGCGACTCCGGCCGGGCCCTTCGCCTGCCGCGGCCACCGGCTCCGCGCCCCTTCCGGGCGTGCGGCACACCGCCGGCCGGCGGCGCCCGCCCGCCCGTCCGGCAACCCGCTTGTCCACAGCGGGAGATGAACCGCGGGGCGCCCTGTTATGGTGCGCCGATGTCATCGATCAAGCAGGTCCAGATCACCTTCGACTGCGCGGACCCCGAGCGCGTCGCCCGGTTCTGGTGCGAGGTGCTGGGGTACGTCGTTCCGCCGCCGCCGGAGGGGTTCGCCTCCTGGGGCGATTTCGACCGCTCGCTGCCGCCCGAGCGGCAGGGTTCGGCGTTCGCCTGCGTGGATCCCTCCGGTGCGGGCCCGCGGCTGTTCTTCCAGCGCGTCCCCGAGGGCAAGGTCGTCAAGAACCGCGTCCACCTCGACGTCCGCGTCGGCACCGGGCTGGTGGGGGCGGAGCGCCTCGCCGCGCTGGAGGCCGAACGCGCCCGGCTGACCGAACTCGGCGCGACCTGCGTGCAGGTGCTGGTCGCCGACGGATTCAACGAGTCGTGCATCGCGATGCAGGACATCGAGGGCAACGAGTTCTGCCTCGACTGAGCGCCCTTCGAGACGGAGGGACGGTAGCCGACCGCCTCGGGCTCAGGCCCGAGGCGGTCCCGTAGGGGCGGGGCGCCCCGCCTTCCGCCGGTGAGCCCGGGCCGTCACGCCTCCAGCGCGCCCGTGGCCAGCAGGCGCAGCGATGCCCCGAGCCGCTGGGCCTCCCCCTGCCCCAGCAGGCGCACGACCGGCCCGTTCTGCAGGGCGCTCAGCAGGATGTGGGCGAGCAGTTCGGCATCCAGGTCGGGGCGCTCCTCGGCGATCAGCGCGCGGAGGTGGCCGTGCCAGAACCCGTAGACGGAGTGCTGTTCGCGCGCGTCGTCCGGGGCGTCGCAGGAGGCCGTTACCGTCTCGCCGAGCGCGGCCAGCAGCCCTTTGTTGCGGCCGACCACGTCCACGACCGCGTCGAGGAAGGCGAGCAGCCGGTCCCGGGGAGCGGCGCCCGGGCCCAGCGGCGGGGGCCCGTCCGTGACCGCCTCGCGCAGGGCGTGGGCGCGTTCGACCATCAGCTCCCGCATCAGCCCGGCCCGGCTGCCGAAGCGGTGGAACACCGTGCCCTTCCCGACCCCGGCGGCGGCGGCGATGCGCTCCATCGAGACCTGCTCCGGGGGGTACTCGGCGAGCAGCCGCTCGCCGGCCTCCAGGATCGCGCGCCGGTTGCGGGCCGCATCGGCGCGTTCGCGGCGGACCTCGGTCATCACCTCTCCCCTCCTCCGGGACCGCGGCCATGGCCGACCAACCCCGTGGACAACTGGACCATCGGTCCAGTACGGTCCAATTGGACCGCCGGTCCAGTTTAACCCGTGCGCTGTGCAGGGAGAGCTGTCATGCGACGTATCCGTTACCACTCCTACGGTGGCCCCGAGGTCCTCGCCCTGGAGGAAGCCCCCGTACCCGTCCCGGAGGCGGGGCAGGTGCTCATCCGGCCCGAGGCGATCGGCGCCAATTTCGTGGACACCCAGCTCCGGCGCGGGATGGCCCAGGCGGAGCTCTACCCGCGCCCCTTCCCCCGCCCCCTCACCGGCGATGTGGTGGGCACGGTCGAGGCGGTCGGGCCGGGCACGGATCCCGGTCTGATCGGGCAACGCACCGCCGCGGCCTGCGAGGACGCGTTCTGCGATCTGGTCGTGGCGGACGCGCAGTGGCTCGTCCCGGTGCCCGACGGGCTCGACGCGGGCACGGCCGGCGCGCTCCCCATGGTGGCACCGGTGGCGCTGGGCGTGCTGCGCGCCGGGCGGCTCGCGCACGGCGAGACCGTCCTGGTGCACTCCGCCGCGGGCGCCATCGGCCACCTCACCGTCCAGCTGGCCAAGGTGCTCGGGGCGGGTACGGTCATCGCCACCGCCGGCGGCGCCGCCAAGCTGGACTTCGCCCGCGCCCACGGCGCCGACATCGGCATCGACTACACCGACGAGGACTGGCCGGAGCAGGTCCGCGCGGCCGCGCCCGGCGGCGTGGACGTCGTCCTCGACGCGGCCGGCGGCGACATCCTCCGCCGCAGCCTGGACGTACTGGCCCCCTACGGGCGGCTGGTGGCGTACGGCGCCGCGAGCGGGGAACTCGGCAGCGTCCCCGTCGCCGACCTGTTCGCCCTGAGATCCGTGACCGGCTTCTCCCTCCTGGCCGCGCGGGCGGCCGCCCCCGAGCAGGCCCGCAAGGACCTGGCCGAACTCACCGGGTACGCGATCCGGGGGCTGCTGCGCACGGCGGTCCACGCCCGGCTGCCGCTGACCGGCGCCGCCGAGGTCCACCGGCTGCTGGAGAGCCGGGCCCAGCAGGGCCGCATCCTGGTCGTCCCGTAGGCGCCCGGGCGCGGCCGGCGGCGAGCCGGGGCGGCTCGCCGATGGCCCCGTGCGCGCCGCTGCGGCCCGCACGGGGCCTCTACGGCGCCCCTCCGCGCCGGATCGCGAGGACCGCCGCGTCGTCGCCGAGCCGTCCGCTGGTGTACGTCAGCAGATCCGCATGGAGCAGCCGCAGGACCTCGCGCGGGCCGTGTCCGCCCCATGCGGCGGCGCGGTCGGTCAGGGGGTAGAAGACGCCCTCGGCGTTCCGGGCCTCGGTGACGCCGTCCGTGAAGAGCAGGAGCAGGTCGCCCGGTGCGAAGGGGAAGGTGTCGACCCGGAAAGGCCCGGGGCCGCCGGGGTCGCCGAGACCGCCGAGGCCGATCGGCAGGGCGCCGTGCCGGGCACCGAGGGTGCGCACCTCCCCGTCGCGCAGCAGCAGGGGCGAGGGGTGTCCGCAGGTGATGGTGTGGACCTGTGCGGCGCGGTCGGGGATGTCGAGCAGGGTGGCGGTGGCGAAGACCTCCTCTTCGTCCGGGGCGTCGCTCCCCCACTGCGCGGCGTCCCAGCGGATCGCGCCGTCGAGATGGGTCGCGAGGGCCGGCAGCGACGCCTTGCGGTGTGCGGCCGCCCGGAAGGCCCCGAGGAGCAGCGCGGCGTGCCCGTACGCGGGCAGCCCCTTGCCGCGGACGTCGCCGATGAGCAGCCGGGTGCTGTCGTCCGTACGGGCGGCGGCGTACAGGTCGCCGCCCATCTCCGCCTCCTCCTCGGCAGCGAGATAGAGCGAGGCGATCTCCAGGGGGCCGCTGCGGGCGGGCGGCGGGCGCAGCAGTACCCGCTGGGCGACGGCCGCCACCGAACGGGTCGTGGCCAGCCGCCTCTCGGTGCGGTCGCGGACCACGGTGAAGAGCACCACCAGGGTGCCGACGATGATCAGCGCGGCGATCTGCACCTGGTGGTTGCGGGAGGCCGGCTCGCCGCTGATGAACCCGATGACGACCTGGGCGACGACGGCGAGCGCCGCGATCGCCCCCGTGAGCAGCGGTCCGGCGAACGCCGCGGTGAACGTGGGGGCGGCCACCAGCAGCGGCCCGAGGTGCACCTCGGGCGGGAAGAGGCTGTCGATCACGGTGACGGCGCAGATGAGCGTGATCGGGATCAGCACGAGGTACCGCGCGGAGAACCGGCGTTCCCGCGGTGTGCCCGGCTCACGAAAGGCCATGTGTCATGCTCGCACCGCTGCGGCCGACGCGCCCGGCGACCCGTGACGAGCCGGGGCCCGCGCCGCGCCCGTTCCCTCGACTGCCCGCAGGGCGCGCGCCCGCGGTGCGGCGGGCCGGGACTCGTCCATGGCGTCCCGCTCCGCGGGCGGGCGAGGGGCCGTTGCGACGGGTTCCCGGAGCACCGGACAGGACCGGACGACCGGAGCGCCGCGTCGAGGCCCGCATCGAGGCCCGGCCGGGCCGGGCGGACAGGATCAGGCACCGCGCCGGGAGGCCGAGCCGAGGCATCCCTCCGGAGGCCTCCTGCCGACCGCTTCGCCTACGCCTCCCCGACCGGCCCCGCGCCCCTCCCCAACTCCCCTTCCGCACAGGGGATCCCGTGCCGCGACCACTCTTCCGGGCGGTGGAAATCAGACCGGGGCGTTGGTTTTATGGGGCCATGAGCCGCCCCCACCTGCCTCTTCCTCCCATCCCCGCGTCCCGCCTCGCGGGCGCGGCGTCCGGTCCGGTCCGGTGCGTCCGGGCCCCGGGAGGTGCCCGATGAGCCGGCAGCCCCGGTCCGTGCAGACCCGGCGGGCGTTGATCCGCTCCGCCGCCCGGACCTTCGACGAGCACGGCTACCCGCGGGCGAAGCTCAGCGAGATCAGTGCGGGGGCCGGGGTGAGCACCGGCGCGCTGCACTTCCATTTCGACACCAAGGCGGCGGTGGCCGCGGCCGTCGAGGAGGAGGCGGCGCGCACGCTGCGCGAGGCCACCCGCACCGTGCGCCACCTCACCCCCGATCCGCTCCAGGCACTCGTCGACACCACGCATGTCCTGGCACGGCAGCTGGCCACCGATGTCGTCGCCCGCGCCGGATACCGTCTCAACTGCCAGTCCGCGCACCGCTCCGGACCCGATCTGCGGGCACACTGGCATGTGTGCGTATGCGAACTCCTCCGGCGGGCCGGGGAGCAGGACCTGCTGGTGCCGGGCCTGGTGGCCGAGGAGTCGGCGGCGGCGCTGGTGGGGGCGACGACCGGCTTCGAGGTGCTGGCGCGGGAGGACGCGAGCTGGCTCGCCCCGCCCGCGGTGACGGGCCTGTGGCGGTCGTTCCTGCCGATACTGGCGGGCCCCGGGGCGTCGCAGTCCCCGGAGCCGTCCGGTCCGCGCAGGGCGCCGCGGGGCCGTGCGCGGACGGCCCCGGCACTGGTCCGCCAGCCGGGCGGGTGAATCCCCCGCCGCGGCGGGGGCGTTCAGACGGAGGAGGCGGGGGTGTCCGCGCCGTGGGAGCGCTGGTGCGCGCGCCACATCCGGGCGCCGCGGTCGACGGCGGTGTCCAGCCGGCCGAGCACTCCGGGGACGGCCACGCCCGGCAGCACATGGTCGTACAGCGCCGCGATCTTCGCTTCGAGGCTGCCGCCGGAGATGGCGGAGTTCACCACCTCGACGCCGGTCCAGGCGCCGACGAAGAGCGCCGCGGTCTCCTGCGGGTCGATGTGCGGCAGCAGTTCGCCCTGGTCCTTGGCCCGTCGCAGCAGGGCGCCGAGGTAGTCGATCCAGCCGGGCCAGGAGGTGCCGAGGAGCGCGCGGGCGTGCTGGTCGGCGGAGAGCGTGATGGAGGCGCGCAGCAGCGGCTCCCGGGGCAGGCGGTGGGCCAGGACCATGCCGGCGTCGACCCATTCCTGCAGTTTGGAGTCCTGCGGCAGGACGCCCTCGACGGTCAGCGCCTCGCCGAGCACGCCGCGGGCGAGGTCCTCCTTCGAGGTGAAGTGGAAGTACAGGGCGCCCTTGGTCACGCCCGCCCGGCTGAGGATCTCCGCGATGGTCGCGGCGTCGTAGCCACGTTCGTCGAAGACCTCTCCGGCCGCCTCCAGAATCGTGTGCCGGGTCTGGATCGCCCGCGCCTGCCGCGCCATCAGGAGACCTCATTCATCTGTCGCTGTCGGTGCCACCGGCATCGCACGAGCCGGGGTCCCGGTGGGCCCGAGCACCGGTTCGTCATTATCTGCAGCGACGCATTGCAAAGAAAACCGGGCAGTACGTATCTTAGCATTTGCCGGAACCGCCGGTTCAGTACAGACCACCGCATCAGGGGAGTCGAGTGCCAAATGTTGCTCATACCGAGCCACTCCGGCCGGCCTGAACTGCCGCACAGCTCACGTCAGCCCGATGCGCCGGAGCGGGCAACCTCCGCGGTGCGCAAGGAATTCCTCCATCTCAGCTTCGACGACTCCGTCTTTCTGACGGGATGCGAGCGGCGCGGGGAAAGGGAATTCGCCCTCACGGCACGCTGGCCCGGCTTCACCAGAGCCGGGGCCCGCGGCGGAGTGCGCCACGAGCCGCTGTTCGTGGCGCAGACCATCCGACAGGCCGGCCTGCTGATCACCCATGCGGAGCTCGGGGCGCCGCTGAACCACGCGGTGCTGCTGCGGACCTTCAACTTCCGTCTGGAGCCGTCCTTCCAGCCCCCCGAGGGGGTACCGGTCGACCTCGTCGTGCACGTGTGCGGCACGGAGCGGGGCCGGCGCGGCACCCGCCGGCCGCAGATGCGCATGGAGATGGAGCTGACCACCCCGGAGGGCGTGCGGATCGGCAGTGCCGTATCGGACTACGAGTGGATCGCCCCGGCGGTCTACCGGCGGCTGCGCGGCAGCCACGTCGAGGCCGTCCGGGACCAGCCGCCGCTGCCCGCGCCGGTGGCACCCGAGCGGGTGGGGCGCCACGACCCGGCTCAGGTGACGCTGTCACCGACCGAGCGGGCCCGGCGCTGGCAGCTGCGGTGCGACTTCGCCAACCGGCTGCTGTACGACCACCCGGTCGACCACATCCCGGGGCTGGTGCTGATCGAATCCGCCCATCAGGCGGCGCGGTTGACGGCGCCGGCCTCGTTCGTGCCCCGGACGGTCACGTCGGCGTTCAACCAGTACGTCGAGTTCGACGCGCCGTGCTGGATCGAGGCGGAGACCGACGGCGGCGAGGCCGGCGGGGACGGCTTCCGGGTCGTGGTCCGCGGCTACCAGCACGACCGGCAGGTCTTCCGCAGCACGCTGACGTAACGCCGCCCCCGGCGGGCGGAGGCCGGTGGGCCGTGGGCGGCGACCCGCGGACCGCGGCGCTCCGGCCGTCGCCGGGGCGGTCGCCTCACACCATCGTGAAGCCGCCGTCGACCGGCACCACCACTCCCGTGACGAACGACGAGCGGTCGCTGCACAGCCAGGCCGCGGCCTCGGCGATCTCCTCGGCGCGGGCGGTGCGCGCCTGCGGGGTGGCGGCGTGCAGCCGGGGCTCCAGCCCCGGGTTGCGGGCGAACCAGTCGGCGATGATCTCGCTGCGGGTGGTGCCCGGCGCGACGCTGTTGACGCGGATGGACCGGTTCGCGTATTCGGCCGCGGCGGCTTTGGTCAGCCCGGCGACGGCGTGTTTCGACGCGACGTACGGTGCGGCGGCCGGAATGGACTGCAATCCGCCGACGCTGCTGTTGTTCACGATGGAGCCGCCGCGCGGGTTTTGCAGCATCGCCCGTATTTCGTACCGCAGGCAATTCCAGGTGCCGCGGACATTCGTTTCCATGATCTGTTCGTAGACCGTGTCGTCCATGAGATGCATGGCGTCCTGGTCGCCGCCGACCCCGGCGTTGTTGAACGCCGAATCGAGACGGCCGAAGGTGTCGAGCGCGAGATCCACGACCCTGCGCACCTCGTCGGGCCGGGTGACGTCCGTCGGCGCGTACTCCACCTGAGTGCCCTTTTCTCGCAGCTCGGCGGCGATCTCGGCGAGCCGGTCGGTGCGCCGGGCGGCGAGCACGAGGGTGGCCTGTTCGGCGGCGAAGACCCGTGCCGCGGCGGCGCCGATGCCGCTGCTGGCCCCCGTGATCAGAACGACTTTTCCGGCGAGAAGGCCGTGTTCGGTAGTCACGGCCGGATTGTGCCACGCCCGTTTCGGGGGATTTCCCGGAGAATGGGACGCCGCGGTCTGGTTTTCTGTGCGATGCCCGCACACGGGCACCCGGAAGGTCGCATTCGGGCGCCTCATCGGCGTACGGAGCGCCGTAATTTCCAGACCGTACGGTTTGGAAATTACGCGCCCGGCGCATTTCGGGAATGCGGGAGCGGCGGAGTGGTATGGCGCTTCCGGGCCGCTCCCCCCTCGCATGCGGACGGCGCGGTCACCGGTGGGGTGACCGCGCCGTGGGGCCGGATCGGGCGGACGCGCCGCGTCAGCTGAAGGTGCCGGGCTCGACCGCGGTGACGGTGAACTCCCCGCCGCAGACCCGGAGGTTGCCGCTGCCGGTCGTCATGGACTCCTTCGAGCCCGGCGCGTAGACGTACACGTAGGCGCCGCGCTTCCAGCACGGGGTGTCGGAGACGCCTTCGTTGACGGTGTGGATCAGGGCGTGGGCGCTCGCGCCGGGCGCCAGACGGACGGCGCCGCCCGCGCCGCCCTCGCGGGTGGCGGGCCTGCCGATCTTGCCGCCGTCGCGGGAGATCAGCGAGACGCCCGGGTATCCGCGCAGCGTGCAGGCCTTCTTGCCCTTGTTGGTGAAGGTCAGCGGGTAGCGGAAGTTGCCGGCGCCGGCGTCGGGGGCGCCCAGGCTCAGCGACATCTGGTCGGAGGTGCAGCGGTCCGAGGCGGCGAGCGCGGACGGGGGCTCCTCCTTGGTGCCCGGGCTGGGCTCGGCCTGGTGGTGCCCGGGGCTCGCGGAGGTCGCGTCGCCCGCTCCGGGGGTGTCGCCGGGCGCGGTGGATTCCTTGGCTCCGGCGCTCGGTCCGCCGGCGGGACCGGTCTCGCCACCGGACGGCCGGGGCGCGTCCTGACCTGCGGCGGTGGGCGACGAGGCCGGGGCGGCGTGCGAACCGGAACTGCCGGAGCCGTCCTGACAGGCGGTGAGTGCGAGCGCGGCGACGGCGATCAGTGACCCGGCTGCCAGACGGCGGCCGCGGCCGAGAGCCTTGCTGGTGAGCGACATGCGGCTCCCCCTCGGGTGGTGGGTGGGTACCCGCCTTGCGTGGGTACGCACGGTCGAATCGGCTGCCCGGCCAGCGTGCCCCGGGGCGCTGGCAGGTGGCTAACGGGGCGCTAACGCCTCACTAACGACAATCCGCCGCGTTCGGTCGCCCGCCGGCCGCGCCGCCCCTCGACGGCAGTATGAACCTCCCGCCGCCGCGGCGCCTTCGGACACCGCAGTCCCTCACGAAGTCCCAGGTCCCGGGCGTGGAGCGGGGTTCCGGCCGCCCCGGAGCGGGCCGCCGGGGCGTCCAGCCGCCGACGGGTTCCGTTACGTAGGGCGGGTACGTCGTTCAGGGGCGGCCTGCACGGCGTACGCCGGCGGACGATACGGCGGACGCCCGCGCCGTGTCCAGGGCCGGAAGGCGGGTGATCGTCACCGTCGCGGCGGGGATGACGAGCCGTCGGGGCGGCCGATCACCATGGCGGATTTCCGCCGGTCCGCCGCCGGGCCGCGGCGCAGAATCGAGGTGTGAACATCCATGGCAGGAGGCGGCAGCGGCCGGTCGGGGTTCCGGTGGCGGGCGCCGCCGGGACGCCCGCGCGGGCCCCGGACGAGGAGGACGCGATGTCGGCGCGCGGCGGAGAGGGACGGCGCGCGGCAAGTCCGCTGCTCGCCGCGGCGGAGGTGACCGCGCAGCTCGGCGGCGTCCCCGCACCCGCCGACCACACGGACGCGGAACTGGCCGCGGTGCTCGGCCTGCTGACGGAGCCGCCGGGTGCCCGCCGCCACCGGATCGACGCGGTCGTCGTCGGGCACAGCCGGGACGCGGCGTCGGCCGCGGCGGCGCGGGCGTTCGCCGGCGCGTGGCGGGCGGCCGGGCGGCAGGTGTGGGCCACCGTCGACTGGCCGGAAGAAGCCGCCTCATGGCTCCGGTTCGCCGACCGGCTGACCGCTCCGGAGCCGGATGCCTGGGTGATCGCCGCGACGGCACCGGGCTGGGCCCAGATGAGCCGGCGGTTGCGGCACAGCACCGGCTGGGACCCTGCCCGTACGGTCGGTTTCGCGGCCCTCGGTGACTCCCGGCTCGCCGCGCTCGTCGGCCCCGGCACCCTCGACGGCATGCGGGGCGCCACCGCCGACGGACACACCTGGGTGATCGACCGGGGCTGGGTCACCCGCACCCTGCCGGCGCCGCCCGCGTAGTGCGGTCGGGGTGGCAGCCTGGAAGGGACACGGCACCAGCCCACCCGGAGTGAAGGGATACCGATGACGACGCCACTGCCCGGGTTCGAGGGGCTCGGCGCCCCGGCGGGCGGCGCACCGCGCGTCCGTCGGCAGCTCGCGCCCGGGGCGGTGCACGTCCCGGACTGGCTGGACCTGCCGGCGCAGCAGGAGCTGGTCGCGGCGTGCCGGGAGTGGGCGCGCGGCCCGGTGCCGATCCGGCACACCAAGCTGCCCCGCGGCGGGGTGATGTCGGTCCAGACGGTCTGCATCGGCTGGCACTGGCAGCCGTACGCGTACACCCGCACCGCCGACGATGTGAACGGCGCGCAGGTGGCCGCCTTCCCGGACTGGATGGTGGAGCTGGGGCGGCGAGCGGTGACCGAGGCGTACGGGGACGCGGCGGCGGGCGGTGGCTACACGCCCGACACGGCGCTGATCAACTTCTACGACGAGGCGGCGCGGCTCGGCATGCACCAGGACAAGGAGGAGCGGTCCGGGGCGCCGGTGGTGTCCCTGAGCATCGGTGACACCTGCGTCTTCCGGTTCGGCAACACCGAGAACCGCGCAAAGCCGTACACCGATGTGGAGCTGCGGTCCGGGGATCTCTTCGTGTTCGGCGGCCCGTCCCGGTTCGCGTACCACGGGGTGCCGAAGGTGTATCCGGGCAGCGGCGATCCCGCGTGCGGGCTGCGGGGCGGGCGGCTCAACATCACGATGCGGGTCACGGGCCTCGGCTGACCCGGATCCGCTTCGTTCCGGGTGGCGCGCGCAGCCGCTTCCGTCCGGCTGACCGGCGGGGCCGGACGGAGGCAGACTGGGAGCATGTGCCGCAGCATCAAGACGCTCCGCCCGCCCATGACCCCCGAGGTCACCGAGGACGACATCAGGGCCGCGGCCCTGCAGTACGTCCGTAAGGTCTCCGGTTTCCGCGCGCCCGCCGCCCACAACCGCGAGGCGTTCGACGAGGCGGTGGACGCGGTGACCACCGCGACCCGGGAGCTGCTGGGCGGCCTCCGGGTCCGGGGCGGCCATCCGGCCGCCGGGGGCGAGGCGCGGTAAGGGGCCCCCAGGGCAGCGTCCGGCCGCGGCCGGACGCGCGCCCTCCGCCGGTCAGGAGCCGGAGGCGGCCGGTCCCTGCCAGTCGGCGTGGCGGATGCGGGACAGCTCGCGGACGTCGCCGAGCGTGCCCCATTCGTCCTTGCCGAGGCGGCTCAGCGGCCGCAGCCGGCCGATCTCGGCATGCCCGTCGACCAGCACCTCCTCGGCGACCGCGGCGTGCACCACGCGTCCGAAGACGACGGTGGAGTCGCCGATCCGCAACGTGCTGTGCAGCTCGCATTCGAGCGCCACCGGCGAGTCGGCGACCCGCGGCGGCCCGACCCGCAGACTGGGCTCGGCGGCGACCCCCGCGGCCTCGAACTCGCTGACACCGTGCGGGAAGTTCGTCCCGGTGTCGTTGACCTGCGCGGCGAGCCCCTCGGGAGCGAGGTTGACCACGAACTCACCGGTGGCCTCGACATTGCGCAGCGAGTCCTTGCGGCCCACGGAGGTGAACTGCACGACGGGCGGGGCGACGGCGGCGATGGTGAAGAACGAGTGCGGGGCCAGGTTGGGTGTGCCGTCCGCGGTGACCGTCGACACCCAGGCGATGGGCCGGGGCACGACCGTGGCGGTCAGCAGCCGGTAGAAGTCGGTACGGGGCATCTCGGCAGGGTCGAAGTCAACGCGCATGATCATCAGTATCCATGGGCGAAGCCGCGGATTCCACGGACGGTTCACGGCACACCGCCCCACCGCGGAGTTCGTCGGAAAGTGCCCGGGATCGGGACCATCGAGCGCCAGGAGCCGACACCTCCGCCCTCAAGAAGCGCAAGATCACCAAGCCCGACGGCACCATCGACTGGGTTGTCCTACGGCCTGAGTTCCGTCAGCAGCTCGCCGACCTCACCCTCGGGGTGATCGACGGTGTCATTTTCTACGCCCCCGACCGGCTCGTCCGTCAGCCACGCGACCTCGAAGACCTCATCGACATCGTCGAATACGCCCAACGCCCCGTTACCGGAGTCACCGGCGGCCGCATGAACCTGATCAACGACAACGACCGGCGCATGGCCCGCATGATGTGCGTGACGGCCCTCAAGTCCTCCGAAGACACCGCACGCCGCGTCGCCCGCCAGCATCTCTCCGCCGCCCAGGACGGCGAGATCCAAGGCCAGAAGGCCGGCATCAAGCCGAGCGAGGCAGGCGTGGCGCCGGTGGTCCGGTACTTCCTCTCCGGAATTCTGCGTTGCGCCAAGTGCCACCGCGGCCTCGTCGGGCACCGCTCCGTACAGCGCAGGACCGGTGACATCACACGGAGGATCCACGGCACCGCCCCGCCGCCGGGAAGCCGGTCCCGGGGGCCGGTGGTCAGCTGTCGAAGCCGAGGCCGAAGCGGTCGAGTGTCTTGAGCCATGCGTTGCGGCGGCCCTGATGGCGGTCGGCGCGGGCCATGGACCACTGGGTGATGCCGATGCCGAGAGCGCGGGCGGGCTCGGGCGGGAACGGCAGGGGCTTGCGGCGGACGAGTTCCAGACCCGTGCGTTCGGTGCGGGTGCCCGCGAGCAGGTCGAGCATGGTCTCGGCGCCGAAGCGGCTGGCGCCGACCCCGAGACCGGTGAATCCGGCCGCGTAGGCGACTTTCCCCTGGTGGCTGGTGTCGAAGAAGACGCAGAAACGTGTGCTGGTGTCGATGGCTCCACCCCAGGCGTGCGTGAACTCGACCCCTTCGAGCTGCGGGAAGGTGGTGAAGAAGTTCCGGGCGAGGGTGGCGAACGTCTCGGGCCGCTGGTCGTGTTCGGCGCGGACCCGGCCCGCGTAGCGGTAGACCGCGTCGTAGCCGCCCCACAGGATGCGGTTGTCGGCGGAGAGCCGTACGTAGTGGAATTTGTTGGCGCAGTCCGCGAAGCCCTGGCGGTTCCGCCAGCCCACGGAGGCCAGCTGCGTCTCGGTCAGCGGCTCGGTCATCAGCGCGTAGTCGTACACCGGCACGGTGTACAGGCGGTGGCGGCGGAGCAGCGAGGGGTGGGCGTTGGTGGCGAGCGCGGCGTTGCGGGCGGTGACGCGGCCGTAGGGGGTGCGGACGGTGATCACCGTGCCGTGGCCGTCGAGCCTGGTGGCGGGCGTGTGCTCGTACACCCGGACGCCGAGGCCGAGGCAGGCGCGCTTGAGGCCCCAGGCGAGCCGGGCGGGGTTGACCATCGCCACGTCGTCCCTGGCCCACAGGCCGCCGAGGAACGTCGGTGAATCGATCTCCGTCCGGACGGCCCGGGCATCGAGCAGGAGCGGGTTGCCGCCGTACCGGGCGGATGCCTCGGCCTCTTCGGCCAGGCCGTCGAGCTGGTAGGGCTCGGTGGCGACGACGAGGGATCCGGTCCGTTCCCAGGAGCAGTCGATGTCGTGCCGGACGAGGGTGTCCTCGATCGCCTGGAGGTTTTCGCGGCCGAGCCGTTCGAGCAGTCCGATCTCGTCGGGCCAGCGCTGCAGGCCGTTGCCCAGTCCGTGGGTGAGGCTCGCCTCGCAGAATCCGCCGTTGCGGCCGGAGGCGGCGCCTCCGATCCGGTCGGCCTCGATGAGCACGACGTCCAGGTCCGGGTCCCGTTCCTTGGCGACGAGGGCGGTCCACAGGCCGGTGTAGCCCCCTCCGACGACGAGCAGATCGCAGCGGGTGCCGCCGATGAGCGTGGGGTGCGGTTCCGGGCGCTGCGGATCGTCGAGCCAGAACGGGGTCGGGACGGCGTCGGCGAGTGAGGCGAGAGGGTTCACGGGGCGGGCTCCTTCGGATCATGGAGGTGGCCGGGGCGCGGGCCCTCCGAAGTGCCGCCCATGAGATCCACCCTCATCCTCAACGTCAATGGCGTTGACGTAAGCGGCGCTCCCCTCGCTACCCCGCATCGGCTGCGGGCTTGAGCGCCGCCACCGCATCGAGCATCAGCTCCAGCGCGAAGGGATATCCGCTGCTCCTCATGTCCGCGGCGAGCAGCGGGAAGGCAGCGGCGATGTGCGGGTGCGTGTCGGGCGTCAGCCTCCCGTACACCTCCTGCCAGACCTCGGCGTCGGTCGCCCGGGCGGCGGGCGGCAGGGCGAGAGCCGCGGCGTCCTGGGCGGCGAAGGCCAGGGCCTGGTCCACGAAGGCGTGGTAGATCCGCACCGCGAGCCCGTCCGGGAAGCCCGCTTCCCGCAGCACGCCCAGGACCGTCTCGACCGCGCGGATCTCGTGGGGGCGGCCGGTCGTCCGGTGCGCCGCGAGCAGCGCGGCCTGGGGATTCGAACAGTACGAGGCGTGGATCCGCAGACCGATGGTGCGCAGGTCCGCCCGCCAGTAGCCGGTCGGGGTCCAGCCCTGCTGGGCGCGGCCGATCAGTTCGTCGGCGACGGCGAGCAGCAGGGCGTCGGTGTTGCGGAAGTAGCGGTACAGCGCGCTGGGGTCGGCGCCCAGCGCGGCGCCGAGCCGCCGTACGGAGAGCGCTTCGGCGCCGTGCCATGCGATCAGGTTCAGCGCGGTCTCGACGATCAGCCGCTCGGAGAGCACCGCGCCCTGCTTGGTGGGCCTGCGGCGCTGCCGCCTGCCTTCGGGAACCACTCGGTCGGTCATGCCGCGACCTTACGTCAACACCATTGACGTGCGGATCGTCCCGCTCTTGCATGGTGTCCGCCTCCTCTTCCGCGGCGCCCCTCTCCCCGAGGCTCCCTGCGCCGCGCCGACCGCTGTCCCCCCGTCCTCTGGAGCGTCCATGACCACAGCCGATCTGGTCTTCACCCGCGGGCCCGTCTTCACCGCGGACCCGGCCCGCAGCCGGGCATCCTCGCTCGCCGTCGTCGGCGACCGGATCGCCGCGGTCGGCCACGACGAGGTGCGCGACCTCATCGGTCGCACCACCGAGGTCGTGGACCTGCGGGGAAAGCTCCTGCTCCCGGGATTCCAGGACGCCCACGTGCACGCCGTGTACGGCGGGGTCGAGCTGGCCGAGTGCGACCTGACCGGGACGGTCGGGGCCGCCGAGTACCTGGACCTGATCGGGGCGTACGCGAGAGCCCATCCCGACCACGCGTGGATCACCGGGGGCGGCTGGTCCTTGGAGAGCTTCGAGGGCGGGATGCCCACCCGGCAGCTGCTGGACTCGGTCGTCGCGGACCGCCCGGTGCTCCTGACGAACCGGGACCACCACGGCGCCTGGGCCAACAGCCGGGCGCTGGAACTGGCCGGGGTCACCGCGCGGACCCCCGACCCGGCCGACGGACGGATCGAGCGGGACCCGGACGGCACACCGACCGGAATGCTCCAGGAGGGCGCGACCGCCCTGGTCGCCCGGCTGATTCCGCCGTCCACTCCGAAGGAGCGGCTCGCCGGGCTGCTGCGCGCGCAGGAACTGCTGCACTCCCTCGGCGTCACCGGCTGGCAGGACGCGCTGCTCGGTGTGTTCGGCGGCAAGCCCGATCCGTCGGACGCCTACCTCTCGGCGGCCCGTGACGGTTCGCTCACCGCCCGGGTGACCGGTGCCCTGTGGTGGGACCGGGAGCGTGGCGCCGAACAGATCGATGACCTGGTCGCCCGGCGCGCGGAGTCGCCGCACGGGAGGTTCCGCGCGGGGTCCGTGAAGATCATGCAGGACGGCATCGCGGAGAACTTCACCGCCGCCATGACCGCTCCGTACCTCGACGGCTGCGGCTGCGCCACCGCCAATACCGGCCTCAGCTTCGTCGACCCCGTCGCGCTGCGCGAGTACGTCACGCGCCTCGACGCGCTGGATTTCCAGGTCCACTTCCACGCGCTGGGCGACCGCGCGGTCCGCGAGGCCCTCGACGCCGTGGAAGCCGCGCTCGCCGCCAACGGATGGCGCGGCAACCGCCACCACCTGGCCCATCTCCAGGTCGTCCACCCCGACGACGTACCGCGGTTCGCCCGGCTCGGCGCGATCGCCAACGTCCAGCCGCTGTGGGCCGCCCACGAGGCGCAGATGGACGAGCTGACCATCCCGTTCCTCGGGCCCGAACGCGCCTCCTGGCAGTACCCGTTCGGTGATCTGGTGCGGGCCGGCGCGACCCTGGCGGCCGGCAGCGACTGGCCGGTGAGCAGCCCGGCGCCGCTCGAAGGCATCCACGTGGCGGTGAACCGCAGGGAGCCGGAGACCGCCGACGACCGGGTCTTCCTGCCCGAGCAGCGGCTCGACCTCCAGACTGCGGTCGCCGCCTACACCGCCGGCAGCGCCCATGTGAACGGCCTGGACGACGCGGGCAGCCTGCGGGCCGGACACCTCGCCGACCTGGTGGTCCTCGACCGGGACATCTTCACGGCGCCCCCGGAGGACATCGCGCAGGCGCGGGTGGAACGGACGTACGTCGGCGGCCGCCTCGTCCACTCGGCCTGACCCGTGCCGTGGCGGCAGGGACCGTGCAGGGGGCGGCCCCTGCCGCCACACCGTTCAGCCGGACCGCGGGCGCCGCGAGGACTCCCGCACATCGAGCCGGCTGGGTACCCATACCCCGGACGTTTCCGTACGCCCCTCCTCCAGAACGGCCATGAGGAGTTCGGTGCCCACGCGAGCGACCTCCTGGGGCCGCAGGCTGAGCGTGGTCGTGGTCGGCCGGGTGTGCTCGGCGGTCATGTCCTCGCTCACGCACACCAGGAGCAGGTCGCGGGGGACCTCGTAACCGTTGCGGCGGGCCGCCTCCAGGACGAGGGGCGGGCTCGCCTCGGCGACCACCAGCAGGGCGTCGGGTCGTCCGCTCTTCTCGCACCCGGTCAGGGCCCTCTCGACCGCCGCGATGACCGGCCCGTTCCCGGGCGTCGCGGTGTGGGCGATCCGCTCGGGCAGGGCGCGCGCGGCGCACCAGTCGCGGTACGCGGCGAGCACCCCCGCGTGGAAGCCGGTCGCGCTGCCGGGCAGCACCATCGCGGGGCGCCGGGCCCCCTCCTGCCGGAGATGGTCCAGCGCCCCGCGGATGGCCGCGGAGGCATCGACATCCACCCAGTGGGCGCCCGCCCGCCCCTCGACGGAGCGGTCGCTGAACACCGGGATCCCGGCGGCGAGCAGATCGTCGACGATGCGGTCACCCGCGACGGGATCGGCGACGACCACCGCGTCGAGCGGCAGGTCGGCCCACTCCTGCTGCAAGGACCCGGCGGGCAGCAGCACCACCGCGTAGCCCCGCCGGAGCGCGGTCGCCGCGGTGGCACCGGTCAGCTGGGCGAAGTACGGGGACTCCAGGAACGTCCACGGGGCGTGGGCCCTCTCCCCGACCACGTATCCAATCAACCGGGCGCGTCCTGCGCGCAGTTGACGTGCGGTGGCGTTGGGCCGGTAGCCCATGCGCCGCGCGGCTTCACGCGCCTTCTCCCGTACGGCCGGGGAGAGGCGTCCGGTGCCGTTGAGCGCCGCCGAGACGGTGGTCTTCGACAGGCCCGCCTCCCGGGCGACATCGACGAGCCGGACGCGCGGGGGCTTCCCGGGCCGGCGTGGGGCTTCGGTCATGCAGGTGATGGTGCCACCCTCGTGACCTCCACGGGAACGTTCCCGCAAAGCCTTGTGCGGGAACGTTCCCGCATCAATACTCACTCCATCTCCCCGCGCCCGTCACAACACCCGTAAAGGGGTTGGTTCGTATGCGCCTGCGCAAAACCGCCGCCCTGCTCGCCGGCACCGCCACCCTGGCGGCCGCCTCCACCGCCTGTTCCGGCGCCGACTTCCCCCAGCAGGCCGGAGCCGCCCACTACCGGGTCGGCCCGCACTCACCTCGCGCGAAGGGCGGACTGGACTCCGTCACCTGGTCCCTCTACGCGGAGCCCTACACCCTCGACTACGCCCTCGCCTACGACTACCCGCCCAACACCGTCCTCGCCAACGTCTGCGAGCAGTTGATGCGGGTCACCCCCGACCACAGGATCGAGCCCGGTCTCGCCGTCGGATACGAACGCCCCGACCCGCGCACTCTCGTCTACACCCTGCGCCCGGACGTCAGGTTCCACGACGGCACGACCATGACGGCGGACGACGTGGTCGCCTCCCTGGAGCGCCACCGGAAGCCGGCCGTCGGCTCGCCCTGGGCCTCGGCGTTCAAGAACGTCAAGGCCATCGACAAGACCGGCCCGCTGGAGGTCACGATCCGTCTCTCCAGGCCCGACGTCCTGCTGCACGAGTTGATGGCCGCGTCGCCCGGCACCGTCGAGAGCGCCGCCTTCCTGAAGAAGACCGGCAAGGAGTACGGCACCGCGGGGGGCGGGGTCAACTGCACCGGCCCCTATGCCTTCGACAAGTGGGCCGGCGGCGACCACCTGACGCTGAAGAAGTTCCCCGGCTACTGGGACCGTTCGCTTCGCCCCCTGTCGAAGTCCGTGACGTTCACCTTCATCGAGGATCCGGCGGCCCGCGCCAACGCGTTCCTCTCCGGCACCGCCGACGGCGGCTATCTGCTGGCGCCCTCGTCCCTGGCCCAGTTGCGCGGCAGCGGCAAGGGGAAGGTGCTGTTCGGCCCCAACACGGCGGCCGCGGATCTCGCCGTGCTCGACTTCAAGGGCCCGCTCGGCGACGTCAGGGTCCGCAGGGCCCTGTCGATGGCGCTCGACCGCAAGGGGATCGTCAAGGCCGCGGCGGGCGGCGTGGGCGTCCCCGCCAGGGCTCCGGCGGCACGCGGCGCCTGGGCGCTGCTCCCGGACAAGACCGGCGAGTACCACGACTCGCTTCCGGAGCCCGCGTACGACGTCGCGGCGGCGAAGAAGCTCGTGCGGGAGGCCGGCGCGGCCGGCCGGGAGATCACGATGGCGACCAGCTCGTTCTCCCCCGAGATCAGCGTCGTCGCCAACGCCGTGCAGGCGGCCGGCCGGCAGATCGGCCTCGACGTCCGGCTCAGGACCGTCTCCCCGGACTCGTACGGCAGCATCTTCACCGACCCGTCGGCACGCGCCGGTCTCGACCTGGTGGTCACCAACGGCTACGACAACACCCCGGACCCGCTGGAGTTCTACCAGTACCTGCGCACCGGCGACTTCGGGAACTACGGGAAGTACTCCGACCCCGGGTTCGACGCCGCCTTCGACAAGGCGAACGCCGAACCCGACCCGAAGGCGCGCGCCGCGCTGACCGCCTCACTCCAGCGGATCGCCGTGCGGGAACTCCCGATCATCCCGCTGTACGAGGCCCCGTACACGGTCTTCCTCGGCAACCGCATCACCGGCGCGCCGACCGGCATCGCGCAGCTCTACTACCCGTGGGCGGCGACCATCGGGGCGGCGAAGCGATGATCCGTTTTCTCGCCGGGCGGCTGCTCGGCCTGGTCGCCGTCCTGTTCGTGACCTCCCTGGTGGTCTTCGGCTCCGTCCATCTCGCGCCCGGCGACCCGGTGTCCTTCCTGCTGCACGGCCGGCCGGCGACCCCGGAGGCGGTGGAAGCGCTGCGCTCCCGGTACCACCTGGACGCCCCGCTGCCCGTGCAGTACGCGGAGTGGCTCGGCTCGGCGCTGCGGGGTGACTTCGGTGTCTCCGCCCAGTACCACCAGGACGTGTCGTCCCTCATCAGCTCCCGGTTGCCGGGGACGCTGCTGCTCATCGGGTACGCCGCGCTGCTCGTGACCCTGCTCGGAGTGGCCGCCGGCATCGGCGCCGCGCTGCGTCCGGGGCTGCTCGACCGCACCGTGCTCATCGGTACCGGAGTGGCCACCGCGACACCCGCGTTCGTCGGCGCCATCGTGCTGGTGGCCGTCTTCTCCGTACGCCTGGGCTGGTTCCCCGGTCCGGGCGGCACGCCCTCCGGCCTGCCGGAGCGGCTGTACCACCTGACGCTCCCGGCCTTCGCCCTGGCCCTGTCCTTCGCGGGACTGCTCGCGCGGGTGACCCGCTCGGCGATGCTCGACGAACTCGGCCGTGACCATGTCGAGGTGGCGCGCGCCCGCGGCATCGCGGGGCGGACGGTGGTGCGCAGGCACGTCCTGCGCAATGCGCTCGGCCCGGTCGTCACCGTCGGCGGGACGATGTTCGCCGGACTGCTCATCAGCACGTCGATCGTCGAGACCGCTTTCAACGTCTCCGGGCTCGGGTCCTTGCTCGTGCAGTCGGTGACGGCCAAGGACTTCGCCGTCGTCCAGGCGATCACGCTGCTCAGCGTGGCGGCCTTCGCCGTGGTGAACGTCGTCGTCGACCTGCTGGCCCCGCTCATCGACCCCCGTCTGTCCCTCCGGGGGGAAGGCACCTCATGACCTCACCCATCACCGCGGCGCACGCCTCCCTCGCGCCGCCTCGCCGTCCGGGCCTGCGCGGCCTGCGGCTGCTCGGCCAGGGCCCCCTGTTCACGGTCTCCGTCGCGGTGCTCGCCGTGCTCGTCCTGGTCGCCGTGTTCGCCCCGGTCATCGCTCCGTACGATCCCGAGGCGCTCGACCTCTCGGCCGGCCTGGCCGGGACCTCGGGCGACCATCTGCTCGGCACCGACCAGTCCGGGCGGGACATCCTCTCCCGGCTGATCCACGGTGCGCGCACCGGACTGCTCGGTCCGCTGCTCGTCATCGGGGTCTCCACCGCTGTCGGCACCGTGCTCGGCGCGGCCGCGGCGTGGCGGGGCGGCTGGACGGACACCTTCCTGTCCCGGTCGATGGACCTGGTGTTCGCGTTCCCTGGGCTGCTCCTCGCGATCCTGCTGGTCGCCGTGGCCGGTTCCGGCATGGCGGCGCCCGTGACCGCCATGGCCGTGGCCTACACCCCGTACGTGGGCCGGTTGGTGCGCGGGATCGCCCGGCAGGAGATGGCCCGCCCCTACATCGAGTCCTACCGGGTGCAGGGCTGGTCGGGCTGGACCATCTGTGTGCGGCATCTGTTGCCCAACATCGCGCCGACGGTGTTCGCGCAGTCCGCGATGAACTTCGGGTACGCGCTGATGGACCTCGCGGCGCTGTCCTTCCTCGGCTTCGGGGTCCAGCCGCCGGCCGCCGACTGGGGTGCCATGATCAACGACGGTCAGGCGGCCGTCCTTCAGGGAGCGATGCTGCCCGCTCTCGCGCCCTCGGCCTGCATCGTGCTCGCCGTGGTGGCATTCGGCATCGTCGGCGAGGGGCTCGCCGACCGGATCGCACGGCGGGAGCGGTGAACCGCATGACCGAGCAGAAGAACCCCGCGCACGACGCCGGCGCTCCTCCCCCCGGCGCACCGGTCCTGGAGATCGACGGGCTCGGCGTCGAGCTGCCCGGTGACCGGGCCGCGCGTCCGATCCTCGCCGGGGTCGGCCTGCGGGTCGCTGCGGGAGAGACCGTCGGCCTGGTCGGCGAGTCCGGCTCCGGGAAGTCGGTGGCCTGCCGCAGCGTCCTCGGCCTGCTGCCGCCCGGCGCGCGCGTCACCGGTGAGGTGCGGGTCGCCGGCCGGGACGTGCTCACCATGAGCCGCGCGGAGTTGACCGCGCTGCGGACCCGGCAGGTCGCCATGGTCTTCCAGGACCCCCGTGCCTGCGTCAATCCGCTCCGGCGCATCGGGGACTTCCTCACCGAGGGGCTGCGCGCGGCAGGAACCCCCGCCGCGGCGGCCACGGCACGGGCCGAGGAACTGCTCGACGCGGTCGGCATCCGTGATCCGCGGGGCGCGCTGCGCCGCCACCCCCACCAGTTCTCCGGCGGCATGCTGCAACGCGTGGTGATCGCCGCGGCGCTCGCCGCAAAGCCCGCGCTGCTCATCGCCGACGAGCCGACCACCGCACTGGACGTCACGACCCAGGCGGAGATCATCGCGCTCCTCACCAGGCTGCGGGCCGAGCGCGGCACCGGGTTGCTGTTCGTCACGCACGACCTCGAACTGGCTTCTGCGATCTGCGACCGCGTGTACGTGATGTACGCGGGCCGGATCGTCGAGACGCGGGGCACGGACGAGTTGTTCGACCGGCCGCGTCATCCGTACACGGCGGGGCTGCTCGCCTGCACGCCCCGTATCGAACGGGACGCGCCGCCGCCGAGGCCCCTCCCCGGCCGGCCGCTCTCGCTCGCCGAGGCCCCGCCGGGATGTGCCTTCGCCACGCGCTGCGCCCACGCCCTGCCGCGCTGCTCCGAGGAGCCCCCCGAACTGGCGTGGGACGGCGACGGTCTCGCCGCATGCCATCGCGCCGACGAAGGGATCACGCCGTGAAGCGGACCGAGAGGACCACGGTGACCACCGCGGCGGACGGCCTCGTCGTCGAGGGGCTGCGCAAGCGGTACGGCGGCCATCAGGCGGTCGACGATGTGTCGTTCACCGTGGCTCCGGGCTCCTGCCTCGCTCTCGTCGGGGAGTCCGGCAGCGGCAAGACCACCACCGTACGGATGCTCGTCGGACTGGAGCGCCCCGACGGCGGCACGGTGCGCCTCGACGGCCGGGACCGTTCCGCGCGGGCCCGCAGCCGAGGCGAACGGCTGGCCCGGGCCCGGGAGATCCAGATGGTCTTCCAGGACCCGTACCTCTCGCTGGATCCCCGGGTGACGGTGGCGGACTGCGTGGCCGAGGTGCTGCGGTTGCACACCCGGCTCACCCCCGTGGCCCGCACGGCGCGGGTACGTGAACTCCTGGAAAAGGTCGGCCTCGGCGCGCGTGAGGCGACGGCACTGCCCCGGCGGCTGTCCGGCGGGCAGCGTCAGCGGGCGGCGCTCGCACGTGCCCTCGCGGTCGAACCGCGGATCCTCGTACTGGACGAGGCGGTCGCGGCGCTGGATGTGTCCATCCAGGCGCAGATCCTCGATCTGCTCGCCACGATCCGCCGCGAGGCGGAGGTCTCCTACCTCTTCGTCACGCACGACCTGACCGTGGTCCGGCACGTCGCGGACGAGGTCCTGGTGCTCAAGGGGGGCCGGGCCGTGGAGGCGGGGCCGACCGCCCGGGTGCTGGACGCGCCGGAACACCCCTACACCAGGCTGCTCCTCAGCTCCGTTCCCGGGCGCGGGTGGCACGCCTCCCCCGCGGCACCGGAGCGCCGGCTGCCGGGGTGATCACCGGCGCCCGGGCCGGGCGGACGTCCGCCCGGCCCGGGTCCGGCCTCCGCACGGGCCCGGCACCCACCGGGCGCGCCGCCGCCCGCCCTGGGAGCGCTCCCGGCGTCAGGAGAGCGCCCGGTGGGCGCGCCGCAACGCTTCGCGGAACTGTGCGACCTCATCGGACCGCAGGTCGGCGACCATGCGTTCTTCGAGCTGCCGGGCCGGTTCCGCGTACGCGGCGAGCAGCCGGCGGCCCGGGTCCGCGAGCAGGATGACCTTCTCGCGCCGGTTGCGGGGGTTGGGCTCACGGCGGATGAGGCCGCGGCCCTCCAGGGCGCGCACCATGTCGGCCATGGACTGGGCCGTCACGAAGGAGTCCCGGGCCAACTGGGCGGCGGACACCCCGTCCTGTCGCTCCAGGACGGTGAGTGCCGTGTACTGCAGGGCGGTGACGCCCGCGGGCTTGAGCAGCTCCTCCAACCGGGCGCGCACCACCAGCTCGGCCCGCTTGAGCAGATAGAGCAACGACGGGCCCGTCTCGCCCTTTTCGACGGCCGCGGACTTTGCGCCTTCCGTCATGCCGTGCCTCCCCGAGGTGCCGTTCTGGATCTCATCGGCCCACTCTAGGGCATTGACAGGAATCCTGACGAATGACCACACTGAAGCAACCGACAGGATTCCTGTCGATCTGACGGTGGGTGCCCGCCCGACGCCACCGGCCTCACCCGGGCACCACCACACATCTCAGCGAAGAGGGCAGTCATGGATCTCCAGGGCAAGGTCGCCGTCGTCACCGGAAGCGGACGCGGACTCGGTCTGGCATACGCCCAGGCCCTCGCAGCCGCCGGAGCCGCCGTCGTCGTCAACGACATCGACCCCACCGCGGTCGACACCGCGGTCGGCACCCTCACCTCGGCGGGCGGCAGAGCCGTGGGCGTCGTGGCAGCCGTGGGCGACACGGCGGCGGCCGAGCAACTCGTCGAGACCGCGGTACGGGAATTCGGGCGTCTGGACGTACTCGTCACCAACGCGGGCATCCTCCGCGACCGCGTGCTGTGGAAGATGGCGGACGACGACTTCGACGCGGTCGTCAAGGTCCATCTGCGCGCCACCTTCACCTGCGCCCGCGCCGCCGCGATCCGGATGCGCGCACAGGGAACCGGCGGCCGTCTCGTCCTGATCTCCTCCCCGGCCGGGCAGCGGGGCAACTTCGGCCAGACCAACTACGCGGCCGCCAAGGCCGGAGTGGTGGCGATGGCACGGACCTGGGCCATGGAACTGGCCAAGGCCCGTATCACCGTCAACGCCGTCATCCCCGTCGCGGCCACCGACATGACCAAGACCATCCCGGCCTTCGCCCCTGTCATCGCGGAGGCCGAGCGCACCGGCACTCCACTGCCGGACCGGCTGCGCAAGGACGAGGGCCTCGGCACCGTCGAGGACGTGGCGGGTCTGATCACCTTCCTGGCCTCGGACGCCGCCGAGGACGTCACCGGCCAGGCCATCGGCATCGGCGGGGACCGCCTGGCGCTGTGGGCCCACCCCACGGAGAAGTCCGTCGCCTTCGCCGACGGCGGGTGGAGCGCCGACGAGATCGGCGCGCGGTGGCACAGCGGTGTCGGGGCCGAGCCCGAAACGTACGGAATCCCCGCTCCGCAGGCACCGGAGGTCTGATATGGGCGACCAGCCGATCGACGTCGACGCGCTCACCGCCCTCGACGTCCACACCCACGCCGAGATCTCCCGGACCGGTCACGGTGCCCTGAGTCCCGAACTCCTCGGCGCCTCCGAGCAGTACTTCAAGGCACACGGCCACCGGCAGCCGACCATCGACGAGATCGCCGCCCACTACCGCGAACGCCGCATGGCCGCGGTGGTGTTCACCGTCGACGCCGAGCACGCCACGGGCCACCCCCGCATCGCCAACGAGGAGGTCGCCGAGGGCTGCGCCGCCCACGCCGACGTGCTCATCCCGTTCGCGAGCGTCGACCCCCACAAGGGCCGGGCGGGCGTGCGGGAGGCCCGACGCCTGGTGGCGGAGCACGGAGTGCGCGGCTTCAAATTCCACCCCGGCCTCCAGGGGTTCGCCCCGAACGACCGGATGGCGTACCCGCTCTACGAGGCCATCGAGGAGCTCGGTGTCCCCGCGCTCTTCCACACGGGGCAGACCGGTATCGGCGCCGGCGTCCCCGGGGGCGGCGGCATCAGGCTCGGGTACAGCAACCCCCTGCTGATCGACGACGTCGCCGTGGACTTCCCGGAACTGAGGATCATCCTGGCCCACCCGTCGTTCCCCTGGCAGGACGAGGCGCTGGCCGTGGCCACGCACAAGCCGCATGTGCACATCGACCTGTCGGGCTGGTCGCCGAAGTACTTCCCGCCGCAGTTGGTGCGGTACGCCAACACGCTGCTCAAGAACAAGGTGCTCTTCGGCTCCGACTACCCGGTCATCACCCCCGACCGGTGGCTCGCCGACTTCGCGAAGCTCGACATCAGGCCCGAGGTCCGCCCCAAGATCCTCAAGGACAACGCCGCCCGCCTGCTCGGCCTGGCCAAGGACTGAGGGAGACGT
The DNA here is from genome assembly GCF_040300365.1 of Streptomyces sp. NPDC000404. Classification (NCBI taxonomy): domain Bacteria; kingdom Bacillati; phylum Actinomycetota; class Actinomycetes; order Kitasatosporales; family Streptomycetaceae; genus Streptomyces; species Streptomyces sp. NPDC000404. The sequence continues at coordinate 51,238 of NZ_JBEPDN010000021.1, forward strand.
CGTGCTGAACCAGGGCATCGGTTCCTGGCCCGCGCGCCGGGCCCGCAGGACACCGGACCGGATCGCGGTCGTCCACCGGGACGAGGCGCTCACCTACCGGGAACTGCACCGACGGGTGCTGCGCCTGGCCCACGCGCTGCGCGCCCTCGGAACCGTCCGCGGCGACCGCGTCGCCTACCTGGGCCCCAACCATCCGGCCTTCCTGGAGACCCTGTTCGCGGCCGGCGTGCTCGGTGCCGTCTTCGTCCCGCTCAACACCCGGCTCGCCGCCCCGGAACTGGCGTACTGCCTCGCCGACTCGGGGGCCACCGTCCTCGTGCACGGCCCCGAGCAGGCCGGCGCCGCCGCGAGCGCCGCGCGGGAGGCGGGGATCCGGCACCGCATCGGCCTGGCCGCGGGGGATGCCGTCGGCTACGAGGAGCTGCTCGCGGGCGCGGGGACGGCACCGCTGGACGAAACCGTCACCCCCGACGCCCCCTGCATGATCATGTACACCTCCGGGACCACGGGACGCCCCAAGGGCGCCGTCCTCTCCCACGCCAACATCATCTGGAACAGCGTCAACGTCCTCGTCGACACCGACCTCGCCGGCGACGAGGTAACCCTCGTCGCCGCCCCGCTGTTCCACACCGCCGGGCTCAACATGACGTGCCTGCCCACCCTCCTCAAGGGCGGCCGGGTGGTGCTGCTCGGCGCCTTCGACGCCGAGCAGGTCCTGGACGTCATCGAACGGCAGCGTGTGACCTGCATGTTCGGCGTCCCCACGATGTACGACGCCCTCGCCGCCCGGCCCCGGTGGGCGACGGCGGACCTGTCCGGCCTGCGGACCCTCATCTGCGGGGGCGCGCCGGTGCCGGCGCGTACCATCGCCACCTACCTCGCCCGCGGCCTGGCCTTCAGCCAGGGCTACGGCATGACCGAGGCGTCCCCCGGCGTCCTCTTCCTCGACCGGGAACAGGCCTCGGCCAAGGCCGGCTCGGCGGGAGTGCCGCACTTCTTCACCGACGCCCGCGTGGTGCTGCCGGACGGCCGCGCCGCCGCGCCCGGGCAGCGCGGGGAGATCCTCGTCAGCGGGCCCACCGTCATGACCGGCTACTGGGGACGTACCGAGGACACCACGGCCGCCTTCACCCCTGACGGCCGGCTGCGCACCGGCGACCTCGCACACACCGACGAGGACGGCTACGCGTACGTCGTCGGCCGGATCAAGGACATGTTCGTCTCGGGCGGCGAGAACGTCTCCCCGGCCGAGGTCGAAGAGGCGGTCCTGACCCACCCCGCCGTCCGTGAGTGCGCCGTCATCGGCGTGCCCCACGAGATCTGGGGCGAGGTCGGGCACGCGGTCGTCGTCCTGGAGACCGGCGCGCACCTCGACGATCGGGCGATCCTGGAACATCTGCGGGGCCGGCTCGCCAAGTACAAGATCCCGCGGACCGTCGCCTTCGCCGACAGCCTGCCCCGCACGGCCACGGGAAAGGTCGTCAAGTCCGCCCTGCCCGCGGCCCGCACCACGCCCCCCGCGAACCCCTCCCACCCGTAACCCGGCACCGTCCGGGCACCCCCGAGAGAACAGGACACCATGCCCACCCACGTCAACGGCCTCGAAGAGCTCATGTCCCTCTCCGGAAGCGACCTCGGCCGCACCAACTGGCTGGAGATCACCCAGGAGAGGGTGAACACCTTCGCCGACGCCACCGATGACCACCAGTGGATCCACACCGACCCCGAGCGGGCCGCGGCAGGCCCTTTCGGCGGACCCATCGCCCACGGCTACCTCACGCTCTCCCTGATCATCCCCTTGTTCGGAGAGCTGCTGGAGATCACGGGTACCTCCCTGAGCGTCAACTACGGCCTGGAGAAGGTCCGGTTCCCCCATCCCGTGCCGGTCGGCGCGAGGATCCGCCTGCACGGCGCGGTCGACGCCGTGGAGAAGGTCAAGGGCAACGGCGTCCAGATGCAGATGACCTTCACCGTCGAGGCCGAGGGCAGCGACAAGCCCGTGTGCGTGGCACGGGCCGTCCACCGCCACTACGCCTGACCCGCGCCCGGCGACGGACCGCGGCCCATGGCCGCGCGGCCGGCCGGCACTCCCGGAAGGAAAACCGACAGGCCATGGACAAAGTGGTGGCCACGGCCGCCGAGGCGGTGGCGGACATCGCGGACGGCGCCTCACTCGCCGTCGGCGGCTTCGGCCTCAGCGGCGTACCGAAGACACTCATCGACGCGCTCCACGACCGGGGGTCCACCGGGCTCCACGTCGTGTCCAACAACTGCGGAGCCCTGGACGAGGGGCTGGCCGTCCTGCTCTCGGCCCGCCGCATCGACCGCGTCACCGCCTCCTACGTCGGCGGGAACAAGGAGTTCGCCCGCCAATACCTCGCCGGTGAGCTGGAGTTGGAGCTGATTCCCCAGGGCACGCTCGCGGAACGGCTGCGGGCCGGCGGCGCCGGCATCCCCGCGTTCTACACCCCGGCGGGGGTGGGCACCCTCGTGGCCGACGGCGGTCTGCCCTGGCGCTACGACAAGGACGGCGGCACGGCCGTCGCGTCCCCCAGGAAAGAGGGACGCGTCTTCGACGGCGTCACACACATCCTGGAGCACGCCATCCGTACCGACTTCGCGCTCGTGCGAGCGGCCGTCGGCGACCCCGAGGGCAACCTCGTCTTCACCAAGTCCGCCCGCAACTTCAACCCGCTCGCGGCGATGGCGGGGCGGGTCACCGTCGCGGAGGTCGAGCGGCTCGTCGAACCGGGCGCACTCGACCCCGACGCCGTTCATCTGCCCGGCGTCTTCGTCCAGCGCGTGGTGCGGCTCACCCCGGAACAGGCAGCGGCCAAGGCCGTCGAGAAGCGCACGGTCAAGAAGGAGCCGAACTGATGGCGTGGACCAGAACGGAGATGGCCGCACGCGCCGCTCGTGAACTGCGCGACGGCACATACGTCAACCTCGGTATCGGCCTGCCGACGCTCATCCCCGAGCAGCTGCCCGACGGGGTGCGCGTGGTGCTGCACTCGGAGAACGGGATCATGGGGACCGGTCCGTACCCCGCCGAGGAGGACATCGACCCGGACCTGATCAACGCGGGGAAGGAAACGGTCACCGTCCTGCCGGGCGCGTCGTACTTCGACTCCGCCCTGTCCTTCGGGATGATCCGCGGCGGTCATATCGACACCGCCGTGCTCGGCGCCATGCAGGTGTCCGCCGGCGGCGACCTCGCCAACTGGGCCGTCCCCGGCAAGACGGTCACCGGAATCGGCGGCGCCATGGACCTCGTGCACGGTGCACGGCGCGTCATCGTGCTCATGACGCACACCACCAAGGACGGCCGCCCCAAGGTCGTGACCACCTGCGACCTGCCGCTCACGGGACGGGCCTGTGTCCAGCGGATCATCACCGACCTGGGCGTCCTCGACGTCACCGCCGACGGCCTCGTCCTCGTCGAACGCGCCCCGGAGGTGGGCGCCGATGACCTTCTCGCGGCCACCGCCGCCGAGCTCCGCATCCCCGAGGAGCTGCGATAACCGTGCCTGCGGTCCACGTCGTCGCGCCCGTCCGCGCCCCCTTCGGCCGCTCCGCGGACGCCCTCGCCGCCGCCCGTCCGGACGGCCTCGCCACCCACACCCCGCGGGACTCGAACGCCGAGCAGTCCACGACGCAATACGAAAGCCGCTGACACCATGACGACACCTCCGTCTCCCCCGCTCCCCTCCCAGCGGGACATGGACGTCCAGATCTGTCGCGCCCAGGCCCGCGCCGCCTCGGACGGCGCCTGGCAGGGCCACCCGCCGCGCGACTTCCCGCCCTACCGGAGCAGCGCGCTGCGCCACCCGAAGCAGGCGCCGGTGCACCCACGCGATCCCGAAGCCGTCGAGCTGACCGGCCCCGTGTTCGGCACCACCGACGTGGCCGCCCCCGACCGGGACCTGACCCGGCAGCACACCGGTGAGCCCCTGGGCGAACGGATCACGCTGACCGGCCGCGTCCTGGACCGCCGGGGCCGCCCCCTGCGTGGCCAGCTCGTGGAGATCTGGCAGGCCAACGCCGCCGGGCGCTATGCCCATCTGGCGGACCGGCATCCGGCGCCCCTCGACCCCCACTTCACCGGTTTCGGCCGTTGCCTGACCGACGGCGAGGGCCGCTACTCCTTCACCACGATCAAGCCCGGCGCCTACCCGTGGCGCAATCACGCGAACGCCTGGCGGCCCGCCCACGTCCACTTCTCGCTGTTCGGCGAGGCGTTCACCCAGCGCCTCGTCAGCCAGCTCTACTTCCCCGGCGATCCGCTGCTCCCGTACGACCCGATCCTGCAGTCCGTCACGGACCCGGCCGCCCGGGACCGGCTCATCGCCGCCTACGACCACGACCTCTCCACGCCCGGCCACGCCCTCGGCTACCGCTGGGACATCGTCCTCGACGGCCCGGCCGCCACCTGGTTCGAGGAAGGACGCGACTGATGGCCCCCCTCCTGCCGCCCACCCCGTCGCAGACCGTGGGGCCCTTCCACGGGTTGGCGTTGCCGTTCGCGCGCGGCGGCGACCTCGCCCCTGCCGGGGAGCCCGGCGCCGTCACCGTCCACGGCCATGTGTACGACGGCGCGGGCGCACCGGTGCCGGATGCGCTCCTGGAGTTCTGGCAGGCCGACCCCTCCGGATCCACGGCGGGCGCCCCCGGAACGCTGCGCCGGGACCCCGTGACCGGACGGGCCGTCGGCCGTGACGGCGTCCGCTTCACCGGGTTCGCCCGCGTGCCCACGGACGGGGACGGGCACTGGGCGGTGTGCACCCTCGCACCGGGCGCGCACCCGGAAGGCGCCGTCCCGTATGTGGCCGTGGCCGTCTTCGCCCGCGGTCTGCTGCACCACCTCCACACCCGGATCCATCTGCCGGAGCACGCCGACGCCCTGGCGGACGATCCGGTGCTCGGCGCCCTGCCGGAGGATCGCCGGGGCACTCTGCTCGCCGTGCCCGAACGCGACCGCAGGTACCGGTTCGACGTCCACCTGCAGGGCGACCGGGAGACGGTGTTCCTTGACTTCCGCTGACGCCCGCGACGGCGCCGATGTCGGGTTGCTCTCTCCCGTACGGGCGGGGTCCGCCGCCGAGGCGGCCACCGGTGACCGCGCGTTCCTCCAGGCCATGCTGGACGCCGAGGCCGCCTTGACCCGTGCGCAGGCCCGCCTCGGCCTCGCGCCCGCGTCCGCCGCGTCGGCGGTCACGGCCGCCGCCCGTGCCGACGCCTTCGACCCGGCGGACCTCGCCCGGCAGGCCGAAGCCACCGGGAACCCGGTGCTCCCGCTGGTGGCCGCGCTGCGGACCGCCGTGGGCCCCGCCGTGGCCGGCCAGGTGCACCGCGGCGCCACCAGCCAGGACGTGCTGGACACCGCGGCCATGCTGGTCGCCCGCCGGACCTGCGCCCTGGTGCTGACCGATCTGGACCGCGCCATCGGACAGGCGGCCGCACTGGCCGCGCGGCACCGTGACACCCCGATGCCCGGACGCACGCTCACCCAGCACGCCGTTCCGACGACCTTCGGGCTCAAGGCGGCGGGCTGGTGCTCGCTGCTGCGGGACGCCCGGCGGCGGGTGGCCGCCGTACGCGACTCGCTGCCCGCGCAACTCGGCGGCGCGGCCGGCACCTTGGCGGCCTTCGCGGAGTCCGCCACCCCGGAGGCCGCCCTGCGTCTGGTCACCGTCTACGCCCAGGAGACGGGGCTGGCGGAGCCGGCGTTGCCCTGGCACGCGCTGCGCGCGCCCGTCGCCGACCTCGGCGGAGTCCTGGCCTTCGCCACCGGCGCCCTCGGCAAGTTCGCGGCCGACGTCCTGGTGCTGTCACGGAGTGAGATCGCGGAGTTGAGCGTGGGCGCGGGCGGTGCCTCGTCCGCCATGCCGCACAAGTCCAACCCCGTCGCCGCGACCCTGATCGCCGCTGCCGCCCGTCAGGTCCCCGGGCTCGCGGCGGTGCTCCAGGGGGCCCTTGTCGCGGAGGACGAACGCCCCGCGGGTGCCTGGCACGCCGAGTGGCACACCCTGCGGGAGGCCCTCCGGCTCACCGGGGGCGCGGCCCGGTGCGCCGCCGAACTCTCCGCGGAGCTGCGTCCGGATCCCGCCCGGATGCGCGCCAACCTGGACGTCACCGGCGGCGCGATCGTGTCGGAGCGCTTCGCCGTCGCGCTCGCCCCCTACGCCGGGGACGTCCCGCTGCGCGCCCTGCTCGCCGACGCCGCGTCGCGCGCGAGGGCGGAACGCCTCCCGCTCGCCGACGTCCTGCGTGCCTCACCGCCGTTCGCGGGTGTCCCCGACGCCGTCTGGTACGACCTCGCGGCTCCGGACCGCTATCTCGGCTGCGGCCCCCTCCTGGTCGACCGCGCCCTCGCGGAGCGGCCTGCCGCATATGGCACCACCGAGGAGATCATGTGACAGTCCTTCACCACCGTATCGACGGTCCGCTCCACGGGGCCCGGCTGATCCTGGGGCCGTCGCTCGGCACGTCCCTGCGCGTGTGGGAGCCGCAACTCGCCGCCCTCACCCGCGGGCACCGGGTCCTGCGCTACGACCTTCCCGGGCACGGCGCCTCCCCCGCAGCCGTCCTGCACGCGCCCGCCGCGCACGGAACGACCGTCGGCCGCCTCGCCTCGCTCGTCCTCGACGTCGCCGACCACCACGGCTGGGACAGCTTCCACTACGCGGGCATCTCCCTCGGCGGCGCGATCGGCGCCCACCTCGCCGTCCATCACCCCGAACGCCTCACCTCCCTCGCCCTCGTCTGCGCCTCCGCCCGCTTCGGGCCCCCGGCCGGCTGGCGCGAGCGTGCCGGGCAGGTCCGTTCGCACGGCACCGGACCGCTGCTGCCCGACACGCCGCGGCGCTGGTTCGCCGACCGGTCGACCGCCGGCACGCCCCTCGGCAAGGCGCTGCTGGCCGACCTCGCCGCCACCGCCCCCGATGCCTACGCCGCCTGCTGCGACGCGCTGGCCGCCTACGACCTGCGGGACCAGCTCGGTCTGATCACCGCCCCGGCTCTCGTGATCGCGGGCCGCCGGGACGCGGTCACCCCGCCCTCCCAGGCCCGGGAACTCGTCGACGGCATCGACGGCTCCTCTCTCACCGAGATCGCCGGCGCCGCGCATCTGGCCGGCGCCGAACGCCCCGACGCCGTGGCAGCGGCCCTCCTGGACCACCTCGGCGCGTCCGGCAGCCACCGGGCGGGAACGGCCGTCCGGCGTGCCGTCCTCGGCGACACGCACGTCGACCGGGCCACCGCCCGTACCACCCCCTTCACCGCCGCCTTCCAGGACTTCCTCACCCGGTATGCCTGGGGCGAGATCTGGACCCGCCCCGGCCTCGACCGCCGGACCCGCAGTTGCCTCACCCTCACCGCCTTGACCGCGGGCGGTCATCACGACGAGCTCGCCCTGCACGTACGCGCGGCCCTCACCAACGGCCTCACACCGGACGAGATCGGCGAGGTGCTGCTCCAGTCCGCCGTCTACTGCGGCGTCCCCGCCGCCAACGCCGCCTTCACCGTCGCCCAACGCGTCCTCGACACCGCGTTCTCCGAGGAGTGACCCCGTGAACCGTCCCGTCCGTGCCCGCGTCGCCGTCGTCGGAGCCGGCCCCGCCGGACTGCTGCTCGCCCGTCTGCTCCACCGGAGCGGCATCGACTGCGTGGTCCTGGAGAGCCGTGACCGCGGCTACGTCGAACAGCGCCAGCGCGCCGGAATCCTTGAACAGGGCACGGTCGACACGCTCCGCCGTGCGGGCGCGGCCGCCCGGCTCGAACGGGAGGGCATGCCCCACGACGGCATCGAGCTGCGCTTCGGCGGGGTCCGCCACCGGATCGACTTCCCGTCCCTGACGGACGGCAGCCGCGTGTGGGTGTACGCCCAGACCGAGGTCGTGAAGGACCTCATCGCCCTTCAGCTCAGGGACGGTGCGCCGTTGTACTTCGACGCGCCGGTCCACGCGGTGGAGGGAGCGGACTCGGACAGCTGCGTCGTCCACTACACCCACGAGGGACAGCCTCGCACCCTCACCTGTGACTACGTCATCGGGTGCGACGGCTTCCACGGCGTGGTCAGCGGCGCCGTCCCCGCAGGAGCCACCCGGGTGCACGAGCGCACGTACCCCTACTCCTGGCTCGGCGTCCTCGCCGACGCCCCACCCGCCTACGACGAGCTGATCTATGCCCACTCCGCTCGCGGCTTCGCCCTCGCGAGCATGCGCTCCCCGTCGGTGAGCCGCCTCTACCTCCAGGTCCCCAACGGCGAGGACCCCGACGCCTGGAGCGGCAACCGGATCTGGGACGAACTCGACCTGCGGCTCGGCGCCGACACCTCCTGGCGGCTCCACCGCGGCCCCCTCACCGCCAAGTCGGTTCTGCCGATGCGCAGTCGGGTCACCGAACCGATGCGGTACGGCCGGATCCTGCTGGCCGGCGACGCCGCCCACACCGTCCCGCCGACCGGGGCCAAGGGTCTCAACCTCGCCGCCTCCGACGTCACGGTCCTCGCCGCCGCCTTCGCCGAGCTGTACGACTCGGGTTCCACGGAACTGCTCGACGCCTACTCCGACATCTGTCTGCGGCGCATATGGCGGGCCGAGCACTTCTCGTACGTCCTGACGACGGCGCTCCACACCGCGCCGGACCAGTCCTCCTTCGATGCCCGCCTCCAGCAGGCCCAGTTGGACCGCCTCGCCTCCTCACCGCACGCGGCGGCGGAACTCGCGGCGAACTACACCGGGACCGCTCTCCCCCGGATTTCCGAAAGGCGTGGTACCGCCGCGCCGAGGGATCTGGCAATGTGACATTGCACTGATGCCTCCGGAGCCGCCCGAGGTCCGGAGAGCGTTCACGGACCCGCTGCCGCCACCTCAGCCGGTGCGGCACCCGCCCCCTGGAGACCCCATGGCCGGCTTGCCCGCACGACCCGCCTCCGGGCGCCTCAACACCACGAGCCACGACCTCCCCGTGTCCCCGGAACTGGCCGCGTTCATGGCGGCCGACTGGGCCGGGAGCCCGTCCATCGGTGAAACCCCGCTCCCCGTCACGGACTTGACGGCCGAACGGCGGGCGCGCCTGTCCGCGCGCTTCCCCGGTGAACGGCTCATCGTCCCCGCCGGTGAGCTCAGCGTCCGCTCCAACGACTGCGACCACCGGTTCCGTCCGCACAGCGCGTACGCCCATCTCACGGGCCTGACCGGCGAGGATCAGGTGGGTCACGTCCTCGTCCTGGAGCCGAGCGGGCCTTCGGGACACGAGGCGGTTCTGCACATCCGGCCCCGCTCCCCCCGCCGCGTCGGCAGCGACGAGTTCTACCGTGACCGCCGCCACGGCGAATTCTGGGTGGGGCGCCGGCCCGACCTCGACGAGACCGAGCGCCTGACCGGCATCCGCTGCACCCCCCTCGACGGCTCCGGGAAGCTGCCGCCCGGCCGCCATGCCGCCACCGATCCCGAGCTGCGCGCAGCGCTCAGCGAGGTGCGGCTGGTCAAGGACGCGTGGGAGGTCTCGCAGCTACGGCTCGCCGTGGAGTACACCACCGCCGGCTTCGGCGACGTGGTGCGGGCACTGCCCAGGGCCCTCGCCCACCCGCGCGGCGAGCGCTGGATCGAAGGCGTGTTCCACCTGCGGGCCCGCGCGGAGGGCAACGGCACCGGGTACGACACCATCGCGGCCTCCGGTGCCCACGCATGCGTCCTGCACTGGATCCGCAACGACGGCCCGCTCGACCCGGCCCAGCTCCTCCTGCTCGACGCCGGGGTCGAAACCGACAGCCTCTACACCGCCGACATCACCCGCACTCTGCCCCTGTCCGGCCGCTTCTCCCCCGTCCAGCGCCAGGTGTACGAACTGGTCCTCGCGGCACAGGAAGCGGGCATGGCGGCTCTGCGCCCCGGGGCGACCTTCCGCGACTTCCATCGTGCGGGGATGCGGGTCATCGCCGAGGGGCTGGCCGAGTGGGGAATCCTCACGTCTCCGGAGGGCGACCGGTATCGCCGCTACACGCTGTGCAGCAGCGGCCACATGCTGGGCCTGGACGTGCACGACTGCGCCCAGGCCCGCGCCGAGGCGTACCTGGACGGCGTTCTGGCGCAGGGCAACGTCCTGACCGTGGAGCCCGGGCTGTACTTCCAGCCGGACGATGAGACGCTGCCGCCCGAACTGCGCGGCATCGGCGTGCGCATCGAGGACGATCTGGTCATCACCGCCGAGGGGGCTCAGCTCATGTCCTCGGCACTGCCCAGGACTCCGGACGCGATCGAAGCCTGGATGGGCGCTCTCCTGGAGGGCTGAGAGGGCGGCGCACCGAAGGGTGACGCGCCCTGGGCGGCCGGAGCGTCACCCGTGTGCCCACGCGCCCCCGGCGGGCCGCCCCGCCCGCTCCCGGTGGCCGCGCCCGCCACCCTGGGCGCCCCGGCTCGCTTCGCTGCCGGGGCGCCGGTGGGGAGCGGTGCCGCCGCATCGGCCGCACGGTTCACCTGATGTGCCGCGCGATCCGGGTGGCGCCGTGGAGACAGGATTCGAGCGGTCCGCGCGGGAAATGCCGTGACCAGGAGACGGCGAACAGCGCGGTCACCACGGTGAATGCGATCAGGACCGGCAGGGGTTCGCCCGGCAGCTCCTCGAAACCGAGCAGGTTGATCGCGACGATGTGGAAAACGTACGCGGTCAGGGACATGGTGCCGACCGCGATCACCGGCTGGGCCAGGCGCCGGGAGGAAGCCGGACGGTCGCAGACGGCGATGCAGGCGACCAGCACGAGCACGGCGACTCCCGTGTTGCCCAGGATGGACAGCGTGGTCTCGCTGTGCGGTACGGCGGTCAGCAGCCAGGCCGGGGTGTCGTGGACCGGATCGCCCGCGATGTCCGACCACCACGCCGACATCACCGCTCCGGTGCCGGTACCGGACTCGTATGCCCCGGCGAGGGCTCCCGCGGCGCCCGGCACCAGGTGCAGGGCGAGCCAGGACCCGCCGTAGCCGAGGACGGCGGCGGCGGCGCCGGTGAGCGCGAGGCGGCGGCGGACCGCCGTGGAGGCGAGGTCGAGGCGGGCGACGGCCATCCCGGCGATGACGAACGGCAGCCAGCTCAGCGCGGGATAACTGCCGGTGACCAGCAGATCGACCAGGCCGCCACCGAGACCGCCCGCTCCCGGACCGCCGCTCTCGATCGCTCCCGCCACCACGAACCGCACCTGCGGGAGCACGAGCGCCGTGCCGACGGCGAGGGCGGCGAGCGGCCCGGCGCCGAGCCGGTACAGCGGCAGCACCAGCACGAAATACAACCCGTAGTAGGCGAGGATCACCTCGACGGGAGTGCCGGTCATGGTCAGCAGCGTGCCCAGCACCAGCAGGATCGCGGCCCGGATGAGGACCTTGACGACGGCCTGACGGCCCTCGCGCCCGGTCTTGGGAGCGCGGCGGCCGGTCATCAGGACGACCGAGAAGCCGGCCAGCAGGGCGAAGAGCGCCGAGGCCCGTCCGTGGGAGAGCTCCATCAGGAAGCCTGTGGTTCCGCCCTCGGAGGGGTCGGTGCCCACATGCGCCGCGAACATCCCGAAGACCGCCAGGCCCCGGGCGAGGTCCACCCCGACCAGCCGGCCCGTGCCGCGGGCGGGGGCCGCAGCCGTCGCCGCCCCGGCCGGGTGACCGGCCGGCTGCGGTGCGGGAGCCGCTGCGGAAAGTGAGGTCTGATGCATGCTTCCAGGTTCGGGAAGCACGCAGCCCCTCGGACACCCGGCGGATGTCCGGTGCGCACCCCCCACCTGGCGGGTATCACCCCGTCGACCAGCGGTACCCGGTCTCTTCCCCCGCCTTCCGCGACATGCCTGCGGCGATGCCTCCGAGGGGTGGGCGTCCCGTGCCCGCCCGCCGAACGGCCGGGCGTACCCCGCCGCTCGATCGCCGCACCCGGCCGCAGGGGCCGTGGCGCGGCCACCGCCTCCAGGGGCTGTCCCGTGCTCCCCGGCGGGCGCGCGGCGTCAGCCGGGGAGCACGGGTCAGCCCTTAGGGTCGGCACGAAGACGATCAGGTGCTCCGTGGGCGAGTGCGACAGCGAGGCAGGTGCGCATTGATCCGGGTAGTGGTGGTGGACGACGAGGCGCTGGTCCGGTCCGGCTTCGAGCTCATCCTGAACGCCTCGGACGACATCGAGGTCGTCGCGACATCGACCGGCCGGGACGCGGTCGGCACCGTACGGCGCGCACACCCCGACGTCGTCCTGCTCGACATCCGCATGCCCGACGTCGACGGTCTGAGCGTGCTGCGCGCGCTGCGGACCCTGCCCGAGGGGCCGGTGGTGGCGATGCTGACGACCTTCGACACCGACGAGTACATCCTCACCGCACTGCGGTCGGGCGCTGCCGGGTTCCTCCTCAAGGACACCGAACCCGACCAGCTGCCCCAGCTGGTCCGCACCCTCGCGGCGGGCGGCGTCGTCCTCTCCCCCAGGGCGTCCCGTGCCCTCCTGCACGACCATCCCGAGCAGGGCGGTATCGGCGACGCCGAGGCCGCCCGCGTCGACCGGCTCACCGACCGGGAGCGCGACGTCCTGGTCCTGATCGCGGAAGGCCTGTCCAACGCCGACATCGGCGCGCGCCTCCACCTCAGCGCGGGCACCGTCAAGGATCACGTCAGCGCGATCCTCACCAAGCTGCGGGTCGCCGGCCGCGTCCAGGCCGCGCTCCTGGCCCAACGGGCCGGGCTGCTGGACGGACCGGAGGGGCAGCGGTGACCCGCCGGTCCGTGCCCCACTGGCTCATCGATGCGGGAATCATCGTCCTCGCCGCTCTGGACGCCTGGCTCATGAACCCCGCCGCGCCGACCCCGGCCCACCTGGCGCTCACCGCCCTGGCCTCCGGAGCGCTCGCCCTGCGACGGCGCCATCCGCTGCTGGTGTTCCTCCTCACCCTCCCGGCCACCGTGATCGCCGACCTGGTGGTCGTCCCGTTCGCCGCCTTGTACACCCTTGCCGACGCTTCCCGGAACCGCCGGCTCATCACCGCCTGCGCCGTCGTCTCCGCCGTCGCCGGCACGGTGCCCTGGCCGCTGTCCGGCTTCGAGGGCCGCACCTGGACCTTCATCAGCTTCGTCTACACCCTGGCCACCGCCGCCGCGCCGGTCCTGCTCGGCCAGCTCGTCCAGGCCCGGCGTGACCTCGCGCTGCGGCTGGTGGAGATCGGCGAGGTCCGCGAGCACGAACGGCAGCTGCACGCCCAAGCCGCCTTGGCCCGCGAGCGCACCCAGCTCGCCCGGGAGATGCACGACGTCGTCTCCCACCAGGTCAGCCTGATCGCGGTACGCGCCGGAGCGCTCCAGGTCGCGGCCCGGGACCCGGACACCGAGGACGCCGCCCGCACCATCCGCACGCTCAGCGTCGACACCTTGGACGAACTGCGGCACATGGTCACCCTGCTGCGCGCCTCCGGCCGCCGCTCCGTCGAGCTCACGCCGCAACCCACCCTCGCCGACCTGCGTCAGCTCCTCGACACCAGCGGTATCGAGACCGAGGTGACCGGCGAGCTGCCCCCCGACCTGAGCGCCCCGGCACAGCGGGCGGTCTACCGTACCGTTCAAGAATCCCTGACCAACGTACGCAAGCACGCCCCCGGCGCCCGTGCGACCGTGCGGCTGTGGCACGACGCGACGCATTTCGGCGTCGACGTCACCAACACGCGACCGGACCGCCCGGCCCTGCCCCTGCCCGGCTCCCACCACGGGCTGATCGGTCTCGGCGAACGCGCCGAGCTGCTGGGCGGCACCCTGACCTCCGGGCCGACGGCTGACGGCGGATACGCGGTGCGGCTGCGCGCGCCCAGATGGACGGAGTGAAGGCGGGCGACGGGATCCGTCCGGACATCCGCGGGCGGGTGTGCTCCCTGCCCGCCGCGACCTGCTTCTCCTGCCGCCGCAGGAAGCCGGCGGTGTCGCGGTGGTGCGCGCTCATGCGGACGCCTCGGTGTCCGGGGCCGGGCGGCAGCCGAATTCCCGGAGGAGGTCCAGGGCCTGGGGCCAGTCCCCGTATCCGGATGCCGGGTTGAGGTGTCCGACCGGGCCGAGGTCCACGACGCGGCTGCCCCAGTCGTGGGCCATTTCGACGACCCGGCCGAACCGGGCCATGGGGTCGTCCGTGCTCGCCGCGACGACGGCGGGGAACGGGAGCGGCGTCCTCGGGGTCGGCAGCCAGCCGTTCTCCCGCAGGGTCCGTGGTGCGGGGTGGCCTGCGGGCAGCGGGGTGTCGAAGTCCGGCGGCGTCGCGAGCAGGGCGCCGCGCACCGGGCGGTGGTGCCGGGCCGCCCAGTGGACGGTGGTGTGCACCCCGGCGCTGTGCGCGACGAGCACGACCGGTCCCCGGATCCGGGACAGCGTGTCGTGCAAGGCCGTCACCTGCGTGTCGCGGCTGAGCCGGGCGTCCGCCGCGGGCGGCACGGTCACGGCTCCGGCGAACCGGGTGGCGAGTACCGTCTGCCAGTGGTCGGGCACGTGGTCACGCAGACCGGGCACGAGCACGACCGTGGGGGTGGGGTTCATGTCGGGAGCTCCGATTCTCGCAGGGCCCGGCCCGGGAGCGGGACGAGGCCCTTGTCGTGATGGCGTCTGCCGAGCGCGAAGGCCGAGCCCGCCACCAGCGAGACGAGCGGGATGATGCGGAGGGCGGCGGGCAGGCCCAGGTGGTCGGCGAGGATTCCGGTCACCGCTGGTCCGGGTGCCAGGCCCAGCAGGCTGTTGGCGAGGGTGAGCGTGGCCATGGCCGTCGCCGCGACGGCGGCCGGGGTCAGGCTCACCACCATGGCGGCGGCAGGTCCGGCCGTGGCGTTGGACAGCAAGGTGCCGAGGCCGACGAGGACGAGTTGCGGTGCGCCGGGAGGGAGGTGGAACCCTGCCGTGAGGAGGATGAGCGAACCGGCGCTGCAGACGAGGGCGACGGTCCATTTCAGCTGGGCGTTCCGGCGCCCCAGCCGGTCGCACACCATGCCGCCGCCGACCATGCCGACCCCGGTGATCAGCGCGAAGGCGCCGGCGGCGAGTCCGGCCTCGGCGGGCGCCAGGCCGTAGGAGCGGTCGAGGAAGCTCGGCATCCAGGCCAGCAGCGCCATCGCGAGAAACATCTGCAATCCGCTGCCGACGTAGGCGCACAGGACGGAGACGGGGGAGAACAGCCGCGGCAGGAGCGTCCGCAGCGGTCTTTCGGTGTCCGGCGCGCCGCCCGTTCCGGCATCGGTCGATGCCGTTTTCCGGTCCGTCACGACGATGCCGTAGACCGCGGCCAGGGCCAGTCCGAACAGGCCCATGGCGGCGAACGTCCAGCGCCAGCCGACATGTTGGGCGAGGACCCCGCCGGCCGACACGCCGAGTACGGACCCGAAGGCGCCGCCGGCGATGAAGGTGCCGGAGAGGGTGGCCCGCAGGCGGGCCGGGAACACGCTCAGCACCACCGCGATGCCGACGCTTCCGTAGGCCGCCTCCCCCACGCCGACCATGAAGCGGCCCAGGAACATCTGGCCGTAGCTCGCGGAGACGGCGCAGCCCAGGGTCGCCAGGCTCCACACCACCGCGGCCACGACCAGGCTCCTGACCCGGCCCCAGCGGTCGGCGAGCAGCGACAACGGGAAGGCCAGCACGCCGACCATCAGGGCGACGACGCCGCTCAACGACCCCAACTGGGCGTCGGACAGCGCCCATTCGGCCTTCAGCAGCGGGAACACCGCGTTCAGGACCTGCCGCGACATGTAGTCGGACAGCAGCAGTCCGAAGCTGAGGGCGAACACCAGCCACGCGTAGCGGCGGGTCACCGGCTCAGCAGGGCCGGTCACCGGCGATCCCGGCACGCTCCATCTTGCGGACGGCGGGCCAGTAGTCCTGGACCGCGTAGTGCTGGGTGGAGCGGTTGTCCCAGATGGCCACGCTGTTCTTCGTCCAGCGCCAGCGGACCTGGTACTCGGGGACCGCCGCCTGGCTGATCAGGTAGTTCAGCAGGAGATTCGCGCCGGGGGCGTGGTCCTGGCCGAACCGTACGTTCTCGGGAGTGTGGTGGTTGACGAAGTGGGTGGTGAAGGCGTTGACGAAGAGGATCTTCTCCCCGGTCTCCGGGTGGGTGCGGACCACCGGGTGCTCCGGGTCCGGGTAGCGGGCCTTGAGCTGATGACGCTCCTCCCTCGGCATGACCGCGCCGAAACTGGCCTCGATGCTGTGCCGGGCACGCAGACCGGCGATCTGCGTGCGGATGTGCTCGGGGAGCCTGCGGTGGGCCTCCACCATGTTGACCCAGATCGTGTCGCCGCCCACCTCGGGGGTCTCGACACAGCGCAGCACGGCGCCCATCGGCGGGCAGTCGCGCCATGTGGCGTCGCAGTGCAGGGCGTTCTCGTAGTGTTCGGGTTTGCTGTCCAGGTCCTTGTAGATGCGGACGAGGCCCGGGTGCTCGGGGTCGCTGCCGAGGACCGGGTGGTCCTCCAGCGGGCCGAGGCGGGAGGCGAAGGCGACGTGCTCGGCCCGGGTCAGGTCCTGATCGCGCAGGAACAGCACCTTGTGGCGGAGCAGAAGCTGTTTGATCTCGGCGAAGAGTGCGTCGTCGCGGGTGGCGTCGCCGAGCTGGACGCCGTGCAGTTCGGCTCCGATGGTGCAGGTCAACGGTTCGGCCTGGATCCGGGTCCGGGTGGAGGTCTGAGTCATGGGTGCGCTCCTGCGGTTCGGGGGCTCGAAACGGCGGGGTGGCTCGGAGTGTTCGGGGGCTCAGGGGAGCAGGACGGACGAACCCGTGGTGCGGCCCGCTTCCAGCGCACGGTGCGCCGCCACGGCGTCGTCGAGGGCGTAGCGCTGGTTGATCTGGATCGCGATCCGGCCGGCGGCGACATGGCCGAACAGCTCGCCGGCCAGATCGTCCCGCTCCGCCGGCTCGGCGATGTAGTCGGCCAGCGCGGGCCGGGTCACGAACAGCGAGCCGTGGACGGCGAGCTGCATCGCGTCGAGGGGCGGCACGCCGGACGCCGTGCCGAAGCACACCAGCAGGCCGCGGCGGCTGAGGGAGGCCATGGACCCGGCGACGGTGTCCTTGCCGATGCTGTCGAGGACGAGGGGCACGCCTGCGCCACGGGTCAGCTCCCGCACGCGCGCGGCGACATCCTCCTGGCGGTACAGGATGGTGTGGTCGCAGCCGTGGGCCCGGGCGAGTTCGGCCTTGGCCTGCGTGGAGACCGTGCCGATCACGGTGAGGCCCAGCAGCTTCGCCCACTGGCAGACGATGAGGCCGACACCGCCGGCGGCGGCGTGCAGCAGGATCGTGTCCCCCGGCTTCAGCGGATGGATCCGGCGCAGCAGGTAGGCAGCGGTGAGGCCCCGCATGGTCATCGCGGCGGCGGTCTCGCAGTCGATGCCGTCGGGCAACCGGATCAGCGGGGCGGCCGGCATGATCCGTTCGGTGCTGTAGGCGCCGAGCGGGCTGCCGGTGTACGTGACGCGGTCGCCCTCGGCGACGTGGGTGACGCCCGTGCCGACGGCCTCGACGACCCCGGCGCCCTCGACGCCGAGACCGGCGGGCAGCGGCGCGGGGTAGAGGCCGGTGCGGAAGTAGGTGTCGGCGAAGTTGAGGCCGATGGCCTCGTGCCGGACGCGGACCTGTCCGGGGCCCGGTGAGCCGACGGTGACCTGCTCCCGTCGCAGGACGTCGGGGCCGCCGGTCTCGTGGAAGCGGATGGCGTGTGCCACGGGGTGCTCTCTTCGTTCGGTGGTGGTCAGCGGGTGGTGTCGCGGAGCATGAACCCGCGCTGTCCGGGGCGCCGGTTGGGCACCATGCCGAGGCGGGTCAGGGTCTGGTCGGTGTCGGCGTAGTCCTCGCCGAGGTGGTAGATCTCCTTGGCCTCCGCGCCGCTCGCGATGTCGCGGCCGAGAGCGTCGGCGATCCGCACCATCTGCTCGACCTGCCGGACGGAGCTCATGCGCTCGCCCTTGCGCGCCCACAGGTTGTCCTCGTTGCCCACGCGGACGTGGACGCCCAGGGCGATGGCGATGGCGTTCATGGGGGCGACGGCGCGCATCGAGGACTCGATGGTGAGAACGGCGCCGTCGGGGACCCGGCGGACGAACTCGATCAGATCGGCCGGGTGGCGCCCGGCGAACCCGCCGCCGATGGCCACGTAGTTGAGGACCAGGGGGCCGGTGTGGACGCCGCTGCGGATGAGGCGCTCGACGGTCTCCAGCTGGGCCATGGTGGCGAGCTGGAAGTGCGGCTGGATGCCGTTGTCGTGCAGGCGCTTGAGGTGTTCGAGGTAGAAGTCGGGACCGGCCTCGACGACCATGTCGCGGTAGGCCCGGTAGTAGTCGGGCTTGGCGATCGAGGTGCCGGCCAGGTCGTCGTCCGACATGATCTCGACGATGTTCATCTGGCTGGTGTTGATGGCGATCGTCACCTGGTCGGGGCGCGGGGTGAGTTCGGCCAGCAGGTGACGGGTGTCGTAGCTCAGCCACTTCGCCTCGGCGCCCTCGTCCTCGGGGGCGAACGAGATCGATCCCCCGATCTGCAGGACCATGTCGGGAACGGCCTCGCGCAGCCGTGCGAGCAGTTCGTTGAACATGGACATGCGCTTGGAGCCGTGACCGTCCAGTTCGCGTACGTGGATGTGGAGCACGGTGGCGCCGGCCCGGTAGCAGTCGACGGCGGCCTGGACGTGCTCGTCCATGGTCAGGGGCAGGTCGTCGGTGTCGCCGGGGAGCCACTCCGGGCCGTAGGGAGCGGCCTGGATCACCAGCTTCTCCTGGTTCTCGGGCAGCAGGGAGTCATCGAGGAAGTGCACGGGTCATCTCCTGGTGAGCGCAGGCGACGGCCTGAGGGACCGCCGGTCGCCGTCGGGCCAACTCGGTGTGTTCGCAAGGCCGTTGCTCGCGGGAGCTGCGGTTTTCCTTGCGGTACGGCCACGTTAGGAGCGGGTGACGTGCCGCGCTTCACCAGAGGTGACAGGAGACTTGTCAGTTGGGGACAGGGCCGGCCTCCCGGCGGGCGCGCCACTCGCGTGCGCTGACGCCGAACCGGTCACGGAACCAGCGGGAGAAGGCGCTGGGGGCGGAGAAGCCGAGCAGGCCGGAGATCTCCGTCAGGGAGCGGCGCGGGTTCGCCACCAGTTGCTCGGCGAGCTGTGCGCGCGTGGCGTTGACGAGCGAGGAGAACGTCTCGCCGGACGCGGCCAGATGCCGGTGGACGGTTCTGCGGTCGACGCCCAGGCTCCCCGCGACCTGTTCGATCGAGCAGCGCCCGGTCGGCAGCAGGACCTCGATCAGTTCGCGCACCCGGTCCAGCTCGGTGGTCTCCGACGTCACCGCGATGGACTCGAAATACTGGCGGGCGTAGCCGCGCAGCAGGGGGTCCGACATCGTGTTGGGGGTGTCGAGCGCGGCAGCGTGGACGACAAGTCCGTTGAATTCCCGGTCGAATTCCACCACCGGCCCGAAGTAACGCCGGTGTGCGGTGACGTCGCGCGGGGCTCCGTGGGTGAAGCACACGGACACCGGCCGCCAGCGGGCACCGAGGAAGACCCGCAGAAATCCGTGGAAGGCTCCGACGGCCAGCTCGATGGCCTGCCGGGCCCGGTGCGCCTCACCGAGCTCCAGGCTCACCTTGACGGTGGCGAGTCCGTCCGCCTCGGTGAGCCGGCTGCGCATCATCTCGTTGCACATCCGCTCGTGGCGGATCAGGAGTTGGAGGGCGCTGCGGACATCGGGCTCCTCCCGCAGGACGAGGCTGATGGGCCCGAGATTCGAGAAGCGGCGACGCTCGGCGAGCAGCAGACCGAACTCCTCGCGGCGGGCGGCCACGGCGGAGAGTTCGAGGAGGTCGGTGACGGCGGTGCCGGATATCCACCGGTCCTGGACGGCGAGCCCGACCGGGTCGAGTCCCACGCGCTTCATCAGGGCGCGCGGATCGACGCCGAGGGACTCGCCGAGCTCCATGTAGCCGTTCAGCGCTGCGTTGCGGACCAGTGGCTTCATCGTGGCGCTCCAGTGATCTGTCCCGAACCGATAGGCCATTCGTTCCCCCCGAGGTCAAGCGATGCACCGGGCCGTGACCTGGTGTGACACCACCGCGGAGCCGCGTCCCCTTGCCTCTTTCCCGGCGCCGGCCCCGTCAGAGGGGTTGGCGTCACGGGCTCGCCTCCCTATCGTCTGAGCAAAACGTGAGCACCTCTCACATTTAAGGATCACGACGATGGTCATCTTTCACCCGCCGCGCCGCAGACGCAGATCCCTCACGGCGGTCCTCCTGCTCCTCACCGCGATGTCCCTGATGCTCGGGCCCGTGCCCAGCTCCGCGGCGCAGTCCCCCTGGTGGGATCCGATCGCGCGGCCCACGCCCGACGCCGGGATCAACGTCACGGGTGAGCCCTTCAAGGGCACCGACTCCCGGGGGAACGTGCGGGGTTTCGTCGACGCCCACGACCACATCATGTCCAACGAGGGCTTCGGCGGCCGGCTGATCTGCGGCAAGCCGTTCTCGGAGCAGGGCGTCGCCGACGCGCTCAAGGACTGCCCCGAGCACTACCCCGACGGCTCGCTCGCCATCTTCGACATGATCACCAAGGGCGGCGACGGCAGGCACGACCCCACCGGGTGGCCCACCTTCAAGGACTGGCCCGCCCACGACTCGCTGACCCACCAGCAGAACTACTACGCCGGGATCGAGCGGGCCTGGCGCGGCGGCCAGCGGGTGCTGGTCAACGACCTGGTCACCAACGGCGTGATCTGCTCGGTGTACTTCTTCAAGGACCGCAGCTGCGACGAGATGACCGCCATCCGCCTCGAGGCGAAGAAGTCGTACGAGATGCAGGACTTCATCGACAAGATGTACGGCGGCCCGGGCAAGGGCTGGTTCCGGATCGTCACCGACAGCGCGCAGGCCAGGCAGGTCATCGAGCAGGGCAAGCTGGCCGTCGTCCTGGGCGTCGAGACCTCGGAGCCGTTCGGCTGCAAGCAGATCCTCGACGTCGCGCAGTGCGGCAAGGACGACATCGACCGCGGCCTGGACGAGCTGAAGGAACTCGGCGTCAGCAGCATGTTCCTGTGCCACAAGTTCGACAACGCCCTGTGCGGGGTGCGCTACGACTCCGGCGCGCTCGGCACGGCCATCAACGTGGGTCAGTTCCTGTCGACCGGCACGTACTGGAAGACGGAGGACTGCCGGGGCCCGCAGCACGACAACCCCATCGGCAACGCGCCGGCGCCGGAGGCGGAGAAGCGGCTGCCCGAGGGCGAGAAGGTCCCGGCCTACGCGTCGGGCGCGCAGTGCAACACCCGCGGCCTCACCGACCTCGGCGCGTACGCGGTGCGCGGCATGATGAAGCGCAACATGATGCTCGAACTCGACCACATGAGCGTCAAGGGCGTCGGCCAGGCACTCGACATCCTGGAGTCCGAGAAGTACCCGGGCGTCATCTCCTCGCACAGCTGGATGGACCTCGGCTGGACCGAACGCCTCTACAGGCTCGGCGGGTTCGCCGCCCAGTACATGAGCCAGTCCAAGGGCTTCATCGGGGAAGCGGCGCGCACCAAGGACCTGCGCGACAAGTACCACGTCGGCTACGGCTACGGCACCGACATGAACGGTGTCGGCGGCTGGCCCGCTCCGCGGGGCGCGGACGCCCCTGCCCCGGTGACGTACCCCTTCCGCAGCGTGGACGGCGGCTCGGTGATCGACAAGCAGACCACCGGCGAGCGCACCTGGGACTTCAACACCGCCGGCGGTGCGCACTACGGCATGGTCCCGGACTGGATCCAGGACATCCGCAACGTCGGCGGCGAGGAGGTCGTCCAGGACCTGTTCTCGGGCGCCGAGTCCTACCTCCGCACCTGGGCCAACACCGAGAAGTACCGGCCCGGGAAGAACCTGGCCTCGGGCGCGACCGCCTCGGCGTCCTCCTCGGAGTGGTGGAACCCGTTCGAAAGCTTCGCGCCCGGCAAGGCCGTCGACGGCGACACGGGCACGCGCTGGGCCAGTGAGTGGAACGACGACCAGTGGCTGCGGATCGACCTCGGATCCGTGAAGCCGGTCAGGCGCGTCACCCTCGACTGGGAGGCGGCGTACGCGAAGTCGTACCGCGTCGAGCTGTCGGACGACGGCACGGACTGGAGGACGGCGTGGTCCACGGACTCCGGTGACGGCGGCCTCGACACGGCACGGTTCGCCGAAACCCGGGCGCGCTACGTGCGCGTCAAGGGGCTGGAGCGCGGCACCCGGTGGGGCTACTCGCTGCGCGAGGTCGGTATCCACGCCGACTGAGCCGCCCGTGCGGCGCCGTCCAGGGCCGGGGCCGGCCGGATCGGTTCCCCCGATCCGGCCGGCCCCGGTGATCTTCCGGCCGCCAGGGGCTTGGCATCGCAGGCTCGTCTGCCTACCGTACGAGCAGAACATGAGCCCCACTCATATTTGAGGAACGGTGTGATCACTCATCACCCCGCAGCCCGCCTCTGGCTGCTGAGCACCCCCGGCACCTCCTACGCCTTCCAGCTGGACGCCGGCGACGTCCCCCGGCACGTGCACTGGGGCCGGCCGCTGACCCTGGAGCAGGCCGTCGCGGTCGCGGCCGACCTGCCCGCCGAGGACCCCGGCGGCGACGATCCCGGCGGTGAGGAGTACGGGGTGGAGGGCGGCCTGCGGTTCGGCGTGCCGTCGCTGACCGTCCGGTTCGGCGACGGTGTCCGCGGTTTCGCCTGGCGGTTCGTGACGCACACGGTCGAGGAGGGGCTGCTCACCCTCTCCTTCACCGATCGCGTCCGCTCCCTCGGACTCGACCTCCACTACCGGATCAGGGACGGCCATGACCAGATCGAGCGGTGGGCCGTCCTCACCGCGGGAGAGCCGGTCGACGTCCTGCGGTGCGACTCCGCCGCCTGGACGCTGCCCGCCCGCGACGACTACCGGGTCAGCCATGTGGTGGGTCAATGGGGCCGGGAGTGCCAGCTCCGGCGCGACCGGGTGCCCGTCGGCGAGACCGTGTTCACCAGCCGCCTCGGCATCACGGGACCGCACGCCGGACCCTGGCTGATGCTCGATGCGCACGACGCCGCCGAGGAGCACGGCGAGGTCTGGAGCGCGGCCCTGGCCTGGAGCGGCAGCCGCCGGATCACGCTGCGCCGCGACCCCTACGGCCGGGCGTCCTGGACCGGCGGATTCGGACACGAAGGGCTGGTGTGGAAGCTGGGCACCGGTGAGCGTCTGGAGACCCCCGTCTTCACCGGGCTCTACGCCCCCGACGGCTTCGGCGGCACCAGCCGCCGCTGGCACGCGTACGTCGAACGCCAGGTGCTCCCCGCCCGCCCCGCCGAACGCCCCCTGATCTTCAACTCGTGGGAGGCGACCGAGTTCGACATCGACGAACGGCAGCAGCGGGAGCTGGCCGAGCTGGCCGCGGGGATCGGCGTCGAGGTCTTCGTCGTGGACGACGCCTGGTTCGGCGCCCGCACCAGCGACCGGGCCGGGCTCGGCGACTGGTGGCCGAGCCCCGAGCGCTTCCCGAAGGGCCTCGGCCCGCTCGCGGATCACGTCCGCGCGCTCGGCATGGGATTCGGCCTGTGGGTCGAGCCCGAGGGGGTCAACCCCGACAGCGACCTCTTCCGTACGCACCCCGACTGGATCCTCCACCAGGAGGGCCGGTCCCCTACGCAGCGCCGCCATCAGCACGTGCTCGACTTCGCCCGCCGCGACGTCCGGGAATGGGCGGTGGAGTGGCTCGTGAGGACCGTCACCGAGCTGGACGTGGCCTTCCTCAAATGGGACATGAACCGGCCCTTCAGCGAGGCCGGACAGCCCGGGTCCGCCGACCCCGACCGGGTCTGGATCGAGCACACCCACGGGGTCTACGAGGTGATGGACCGGCTGCGCGCCGCCCGCCCCGGCCTGTACCTGGAGTCGTGCGCGGGCGGCGGCGGCCGGGCCGATCTGGGGGTGCTGGCCCGCGCCGACCAGGTCTGGACGTCGGACAACACCGACGCCGTCGACCGGGTCGCCATCCAGCACGGCCACGGCCAGCTGCTGCCCGCCCGGACCATGGGCGCCTGGGTCACCGACAGCCCGCACGGCTTCACCGCCCGCGAGACGTCGATCCGGTACCGCTTCCATGTCTCGATGGCCGGGGCGATGGGCATCGGCGGCGACCTCGGAAAGTGGGGCGAGGAGGATCTCGCCTGGGCCCGGACGCTGGTCGGGCAGTACAAGCGGATCCGGCCCGTGGTGCACGGCGGCGTCCAGTACCGCCTGGAGCACGACGCGGTGCAGTACCTCACCGAGGACGAGGTCGTCGTCCTCCGGCTCCAGCCGTCCGCACCCACCCGGCCACTCGCCCGCACCCGGCTGAAGGCGCTCGACCCCGGTGCCCGCTACCGGGACGAGGACACCGGCACCGTCCACGCCGGCGCCGTCCTGCTCGGCCACGGGCTGCCGCCGCTGCTGCCCTTCGACCGGACGAGCGAGCTGGTCCACCTCAGGAAGGTGCCCCGATGAGCCTCGCCCCCGAGCGCCCGCAGGTCCTCGCCGAGCCGGTCCGCAAGGTCGGCTCCGGCTGGGTCGTTCTGTTCGTCCTGGCCAACGTCGGGATGTTCCTGCCGATGCAGGTGCCGACCACGTTCCTGATGCCCGAGCAGATCGCCGAGATCGACCCGGTGGGCAAGGTCGGCAGCTACGCCTGGGTCAGCATGATGGGTGCGATCTCGGGCATCGTCATCGCACCGCTGGCCGGCGCCCTCAGCGACCGCACCACGGGCCGGTTCGGCCGCCGCAGGCCGTGGCTGGTCATCGGCTCGCTGGTCTGCATGGCGGCGCTGGTCGGCACCGGCCTGCAGACGACGGTCACCGGGGTCGCGGTCGGCTCCCTCGTGCTCTCCGCCTCGTTCATGGTCATCGGCGCCGGGCTCTCCCCGGTGGTGCCCGACCAGGTCCCGGTGGAGCAGCGCGGCGTGGTGCTCGGCTGGGCCATGGTTCCCCAGGCCGGCAGCCTGATCGCGGGCGGGCTGCTGCTCGGTCTCGTCGCGGGATTCCCCGCGCAGTACCTGCTGATGGCCGCGCTCCCGCTGCTGATACTGCTGTTCGCCTTCAGGATGAAGGACGCCCCCCTTCCCCGCCGGCACCGCGACCCGTTCTCGCTGCGTATCTTCCTGCGCGGTTACCGGATCAGTCCGCGCGCGCACCCCGACTTCGTCTGGGCGATGAGCTCGCGGTTCCTCATGGGCCTCGGCTACGGGACGGGCACGCTGTACCTGCCGTACTTCCTCGAAGACGTCCTGCACTACGAGCAGTTGTTCCCCGGACGGTCCACGGTGGACGGCCTGCTCATCGTGATCGGGGTCAACTGCGTGGCCACGATCTCGACGGTCGTGCTGAGCGGCTGGCTCTCCGACCGGCTGGGCAAGCGGCGCATGCTCGTCTTCCTCGGCGGCTTCACGATGGCCGTCGCCGCGATCCCCCTCGCGCTGGCGCCCACGTGGACCGTGACGCTGGTCGCGGCCGTCGTCCTGGGCCTGGGCTACGGCGTGTACCTGGCCGTCGACACCGCTCTGGTCACCGAGGTGCTCCCCGCCTCGGCGGACCGCGGCAAGGACATGGCCCTGGCCAACCTGATGACGTCGCTGCCCTACGTGCTGGTCCCGCCCATCGCCTCGGTCGTGCTCGGCGGTCCGGGGGGCTACCGCTCGCTCTTCCTCTGCTCCGCGGGCATGTCCGTCCTGGGCGCGGCCCTGGTCTGGAAGATCAGGAGCGTCCGGTGAGCCGGGCCGGCGGGTGTCATCGGAGCCGGTCGTGCAAATAGCTGTTGAGGACGCGTTTGCACTCGGCGATCAGCCGGGCGTCGCCCTGCGGATCGGTGGCGAACGCGAGTTTCAGCACGCTGTCCGCGCACTCCAGCGCCACCCGCACCGCGATGTCGACTTCGGCGTCGTCCTGCCCCCCGGCCAGGGAGGCGGTGAACGAGCGCAGCCTGCCGGCGACCGCGGTGTTGTTGTCCAAGGTCGCCTCCAGGACGTGGTCCTGTCCCACCGCGCCGAAGTCGACCACGCCGAACCCGGCGATCGTCCGGCGCATGGTGACGAACTCGTCGACGGTGACCTCCACGATGCCCGCGATCCCCTCGGGCTCCTCGCGTTCGAGGCGGCCCGCCACCCGCGCCAGGAAGGACTCCAGGTTGCGGACGGCGAGCGCGCCGATCAGCCCCTCCCGGTCGGAGAAGAACTGGTAAAGGGTGCCGATGGGCACGTCGGCCCTGCGGGCCACTTCCTTCGTGGTCAGTCCGGCATAGCCGACCTCGTCCAGGAGTTGGGCGCAGGCGTCCAGCAGACGTTCGAAGCGTTCGGCGCTGCGCCTTTGGACCGGCGTCCTGCGCAGCATCCCTGCATTGCGGTCGTGATTCACGCTTCCATCATCCCATCCGGAGAAGTTAACATGAGCAGCGCTCATGTTTCAGGAGGTCAGACATGACACTGCACCATCTCCCCGCCGACTTCATCTGGGGCGCCTCCACGGCGTCGTATCAGATCGAGGGCGCCACCGAGGAGGACGGCCGCGGGCCGTCGGTGTGGGACACCTTCACCGCCCGGCCGGGCACAATCCGCGACGGCCACACCGGCGACGTGGCCTGCGACCACTACCACCGGTACGAGGAGGACCTCGCGCTGATGGCCGAGGCGGGTCTCACCGGCTACCGCTTCTCGATCGCCTGGCCCCGGATCCGGCCCACCGGCGCGGGCGAGGCCAACCCGCGGGGCCTGGACTTCTACGACCGGCTGGTCGACGGCCTGCTCGCCCGCGGCATCGAGCCCGTCCCGACCCTCTACCACTGGGACCTCCCGCAGGCCCTGGAGGATGCCGGCGGCTGGCTGAACCGCGACACGGCGCACCGCTTCGCCGAATACGCCGCCCTCACGGCCGACCGGCTCGGCGACCGCGTCCAGAAGTGGATCACGCTCAACGAGCCGTTCATCCACATGGTCTGGGGCTACGGTCTCGGTACCCACGCGCCGGGCCGCGCCCTGTTCCTGGACTGCCTCCCGGTCGCCCACCACCAACTGCTCGGCCACGGCCTGGCGTTGAGGGAGCTGCGGGCGCGCGGCCTCCAGGTGATGATCGCCAACAACTGCACCCCGGTGTGGCCCGCCTCGGACGAGGCCGCCGACCGCGCGGCCGCGGACGCCTACGACGCGCTGCACAACCGCCTGTTCAACGACCCGATCTTCACGGGCAGGTACCCCGACCTGTCGCCTTTCGGGGCGGACGCCACCCTGGGCGGCTCCGTCCGGGACGGTGACCTGGAGCTGATCTCGGCTCCCTTGGACGCGCTCGGCATCAATTACTACAACCCGACCCGGATCCAGGCGCCGGCCTCCGAAGGGCTGCCCTTCGACGACGCGCCCATCGAGGGCTACCGTCACACCGCCTTCGGCTGGCCCGTCGTCCCCGACGGTCTCCGGGAACTGCTCGTCGGCCTCAAGGAGCGGTACCCGGCACTCCCGCCCGTCTACATCACCGAGAACGGCTGCTCGGTCGAGGACGTCGTCGACGCGGACGGCACCGTCCACGACCCCGACCGCATCGACTACCTGGACACCCATCTGCGGGCCGTCGACGCCGCCGTGGCCCAAGGAGTGGATGTGCGCGGCTACTTCACCTGGACCCTGATCGACAACTTCGAATGGGCCGAGGGCTTCCATCAGCGCTTCGGCCTCGTCCACGTCGACCACGACACCCAGGTCCGTACCCCGAAGGCGTCCTTCGCGTGGTACCGCGACCTCATCCGCGCCCAGCGCGGTTGAGCCTCCCCGCCGCGGCGTGCCGCACGCCCCCGCGCGCCCCCGCACGGAACTCCGGCAGCGACCTCACATCGATGGAGGAAGTCTCATGCGTCACGGCAGATCCCCGGCCCCGGGCCCCCTCCGCCCGCGGCGCAGGCGGCCGGCCATCCTGGCATGGGCCCTTGTCGTCACGACGGCATGGGTGGCCGCGTCCGCACCGCCGCCGTCCGCCGCCGCCGGGCGTGCGGACGCCGGGCGCGCGGACGTGGACCTGGTCAACCCATTCATCGGCACATCGGGCGAGAGCGACAGCGAGTACGGCGGGATGATCCCGAGCACCGCCCCACCGTTCGCCATGACCCGCTGGTCGCCGATGACCCGGCAGAACTACGTCAGCCGCACCCCGTACCACTACGACGACAAGAAGATCAGCGGCTTCATCGGCACCCATCAGCCGGCGATCTGGATGGGTGACTCCGGCTACGTGACGGGAATGCCCGGCATCGGGGCGGTGAAGACGGCGGCCGACGACCGGGCGCTGCCGTTCCGCCACGCCGACGAGCACGCCGCGCCCGACCGCTACTCGGTCCGGATGCAGGCCGGTTCGGGCCGGACGCTGACGACGGAGATGACCGGGACGTCACGCGTGGGCCTGTTGCGTACGACGTATCCGGCGGACGCGGACGCCAACTTCGTGGTACAGGCGACCCGTTCGGGCATCACCGGCAACGTGCACGTGGACCCCGCCGCCCGGGAGATCACCGGCTACAACCCCGACCGCCAGG
Organism: Streptomyces sp. NPDC000404; assembly: GCF_040300365.1. NCBI lineage: Bacteria > Bacillati > Actinomycetota > Actinomycetes > Kitasatosporales > Streptomycetaceae > Streptomyces > Streptomyces sp. NPDC000404. The sequence continues at coordinate 79,778 of NZ_JBEPDN010000021.1, forward strand.
ACAGCAACCTCGGCCCCTTCAAGGCCCCCTCCTTCAAGGGCTACTTCGTCGCCCGCTTCGACACCGCCTTCGACAGCTACGGCACCGCCACCGGCGCGACGCTGCACGAGGGCCAGGGCGAACGCACCGACGGCGACCTGTCCGCGTACGTACGCTTTCCCTCCGGCACCCGGACCGTCCAGGTGCGCATCGCGACGTCGTTCATCTCGCCGGAGCAGGCACGCGCCAATCTGGCCGCCGAGGCCCCGGACGGCCAGTCCTTCGAACAGACCGCGGGAAAGACCCGGGCGCAGTGGAACCGCAAGCTGAACCGGGTCACCCTGCACGGCGCGACCGCGGACCAGCAGGCGATCTTCTCCACGTCGATGTACCACGCCCTGCAGTACCCGTCGGAGAACTCCGAACACGGCCGCTACTACAGCGCGTACGACGACAAGGTCCACTCCGGCACGAGCTACACCGGCTACTCGCTGTGGGACACCTTCCGCGCCGAGAACGCGTTCCTGACGCTCTTCGCCCCCGAACGGATCGACGGCATGGTCACGTCGATGCTGCAGGATTACCGGGAGGGCGGCTGGCTGCCCATGTGGAAGAACCTCACCGAGACCAACATCATGGTCGGCACCAACGCCGACTCGGTGATCGCCGAGGCCATCGCCAAGGGCTTCACCGGCTTCGACCGCGGACTCGCCTACGAGGCGGTGTACAAGGACGCGATGACCCCGCCGGACAAGGACACCGAACTGTCCTACTACGACCGCCAGGAGGGCACTCCGGTGGAGGCCCGGGCGGGCCTGACCACGTACCGGCAGAACGGCTGGGTCGCCGCGGACCGCACCGCCGAATCCGCGTCCCGCACGCTGGACTACGCATACGAGGACTGGGCGGTCGCCCAGGTCGCCAAGGCGGTCGGCAAGAACGACGACGCGCGGATGTTCCTCCGGCGCAGCGCCAACTACAAGAAGCTCTACGACCCGGCCACCGGTTTCCTGCGGCCTCGCAACCTCGACGGCTCCTGGGGCGACGAGACCTGGAGCTGGACCGAGGGTGACAGGTGGGTCTACACGCTGGACGTCCTGCACGACGTGCCGGGCCTGATCGGCCTGATGGGCGGCGAGAAGAAGTTCACGTCCTGGCTGGACGGCTACTTCGCCGGCGGCCACAACAACCACACCAACGAGCCGAGCCACCATGTCGCCTACCTGTACGACGACGCGGGCCAGCCGTGGAAGACGCAGAGGACGGTGCGTCAGCTCGCCGGGGCGAACTACGCGAACCGCCCGGACGGCCTCAGCGGCAACGACGACTGCGGGCAGATGTCCGCCTGGTACGTGCTGTCCTCGTTGGGCATCTATCCGGTCAACCCGGCATCGGCGACGTACGCGGTCGGCAGCCCGTTCTTCGACCGGGCCGACGTTCACCTGCCCGGCGCTTCCCGCCCGTTGGTGATCTCCGCCGAGGGGGCGGCGAGCGCCCCCTACATCAGGTCGCTGTTCCTGAACGGCAAGAGCGTCGACCGGCCCGTGCTGCGCCACGCCGACCTGCTGAAGGGCGGCAGGCTGCGCTTCACGATGAGCGACACACCTCAGAACTGGGGCTCCTGACCGAAGAGGGCGCGGTGGTACGCGACTTCCGGTTCGCGCTTCACGCAGATGTTGCCGACGGGGGCCTCCGTTGTTGCGTTGCCGGACATCCGGTTGCTTTCCGCTGCGCTCTTCGAGATGCACGACGAATGGATCGCCTTATCGCGCCACCACCTCTCCGAAGGAGATATGGGCGATATCTTCCGTAAACTCTCTTTACTTCCTCCGTGCCACCCAACGCACCGAAATGCAACCGCCAGTTGATCCCCCACAGCACGACGAGGGACACTACCTGGCGGATGCGCGTTCCCGGCCGATCGGCACTCGCTTCGGCATCTCCCGTACAGGTCGACGGAGGCCATCTACCCAGAGAATGCTGGGCAGTTGACCTCGCGGTTTCGTGATAGCGTCCTTGTCCGTAGGGACAATGCGACCTGAAAGGGAAATCGTGAACACGGAGAAGATCGCCGCCCGCCGCCTCTCTCTGGAAGAGGTGACGAATCTCAGCGTGAAAGACAAGCTCTTCATTTCCGCCAACACGGCAGAACTCAAGCTTCCCGACTGCTATGTCCCTGCTTTCCTGACCAAGCCCGGTGAGGATTTCGAGGGCGGCTCGATCACGGCGAGGACCGTATTCCAGGAAGAGGTCTCCTGCCTTCCCGACGACGAGAATGACGCCGGAATCTACTTGGCCGACGAGAACGGCCCGGCGACCATCGAGGTCCTCCAGTCCGCCGGTGTCGTGCTGGACCTGGCACTTTTCGTCCCTGGTGGGGACAAGGGGTCCCTCACGGCCCTTTACGCCGCGGCCCGGCAGGCCTTCGGCGCCGACGTCGTGCAGATCTGGCGCCAGGGCCTCAAGGAGGTTCCCGACGTGAAGGTCGACATCTTCGAGGAGCAGATTCCCCGGGGGCGCAAGGCGAGCGACAGCCCCAAGCGTGACCGTCGCGCATTCGACACCTACCCCACCCGTGCGGACTTCCTCAATTTCTCCACCGGGTGGAAGCCGGTCATTGAGGTTCACAAGCCGATTGTTGACGACACCCCGACCATCTGAGGCGGCGATACCTCTCGTTCTCGGCCTGCGAGAACACCGAGAACGCATGCGCCGGACCCGCTCGACCCCTGAGCGGCCCAGGGAGCCGTCGGAAAAGAACTCACGGACGCCAAGGCGCCATTCCACTCGACGGCCTCGCGAGAAAGCCCGCCTGATCAAGAGCGGAGCCTGAAGTTATTCCGCGACAGCCCTCAGGGCTTCGGCGGAGTCGGGTGAGGTCCACTTCGCGCTCAGGCGAGGCCGAGGGGCGTGAGGGGGCGGCGGGCGTCACGCGTATGGCGGCGACGACCGGAGGCGGACGGCCGGAGGCGATGTTCTTCGCGCCGTTCAGCCGCAGGGCGACGGCCGGCGCGTGCCGCACCCCTCGCAGCCGGATGATCTGCTATCAGCCCGAACGCCCAGCCCAGCCGCTCATCCCAGGCATGAGCGTCGTCCGCGTCCGCACCCGTCTCTTCGGCCACGCAGGGGTCATCCCCCGGCACCGTCGGCTGGATGCTCCGGTACGTCCGGTCGAAACAGCCGAAACCCGATAGAGCACCCGTTCCTCACGCCTCCGAATTCCGGGCCGAGACATATTTGCGTTGGAGCGCACTCCGACGCCTAGGTTCGGAGGCATGCGATACATCAGACTCGGGACGACGGGACTGAAAGTCTCCGCCATCACCCTCGGCTGTATGAGCTTCGGCGAGCCGGACCGGGGCGGCGAGCCCTGGTCGCTGGGCGCGGACGCCGGCCGGGAGATCATCAGGCAGGCCCTTGAGAGCGGCGTCAACTTCCTCGACACGGCCAATGGGTACAGCGCCGGAAGCAGCGAGGAAATCGTCGGCCAGGCGGTCAAGGACTTCGCCCGGCGCGATGAGGTCGTTCTGGCCACCAAGGTCTGGATGCGGATGCGCCCCGGTCCGAACGGCGCCGGGCTGTCCCGCAAGGCGATCTTCGCCGAGCTCGACGCCTCCCTGAAGCGACTGGGGACGGACTACATCGACCTGTACCAGATCCACCGCTGGGACTACGACACCCCGATCGAGGAAACCCTTGAGGCGCTGCACGACGCGGTCAAGTCCGGGAAGGTCCGCTACATCGGAGCCTCTTCCATGTACGCCTGGCAGTTCGCCAAGGCCCTGTACCTGGCTGACCTGAACGGCTGGACCCGGTTCGTGTCGATGCAGGACCACTACAACCTCATCCACCGGGAAGCGGAGCGGGAGATGTTCCCGCTCTGCGCCGATCAGGGCATCGGCGTGATCCCGTGGAGCCCGCTGGCGCGGGGCAGGCTGACGCGGGCCCGGGACACCACCACCGCGCGTGCCGAGACCGACCCGGGCGGCAAGATCCTCTACCGCGACGGGGACCAGGCAGTGGCTGACCGCGTCCACGAGATCGCGGGCAAGCGGGGCCTGTCCCCGGCCCAGGTCGCCCTGGCCTGGGTCATGCGCCACCCGACGGTGACCTCGCCCATCGTCGGGGTCACCAAGCCGACCCAACTGGCCGACGCGGTCGCCGCGGTGGACGTCGAACTCGACGAAGACGAGGCCGCCTACCTGGAGGAGCCCTACCAGCCGCACGAGGCCGCCTACCTGGAGGAGTCCTTCTACAAGCAGCGGCCTGCGGCGGGCTCCCGGTAGTCCGGGCCACCGCCGGGCTGGGGAGCGGGTGTGGCGCAAGGCGGATCGCGCAGCTCGGCGTCGGCTCTGCGGAGTCCACCGAGTGCAGCGGGTGAGGCACCGGCATGGGACGAGTGACGCCGCGTCGGCGCCGCACCACACGGTGCGGCGCCGACGTGGCTTGCGACGCGGCTACTCGGTGTCGATGCGCCACGCATTGCCCGGCCACCGGTTCGGGTCGCGTCCGTACACCGGAAGCTGCGTGATCTTCTCGAAGTACGACAGCTTGCCATCCGGTGTCTTGATCATGCTGTGCTCCACGAGCCACGAAGCCCAGCGTATGCACGCCACATTGGTCCAGTCGACTGGAACCGGCAGGCATTGCTTGTAGTCGATCCGCGTCGTCATCACCCGCCGGTCCGCCCGCAGGTCGACCGTCTCCGGGCCTGACGCCAGTACCGTGCCGCCGAAGACACCGACCTTGTCGCCGGCCTCCGCCTCGGTGATGATCTCTCCCCATGCGGCAGTGTCGGATCGGCCGCAGGCGTTGATGTTGATCGCCACCGTGCCTTCCATCCCGCCGCTCTCCTTGTTCATGATGTGGTACTTGCGGTGCGGCGGCGCGCAGTCTGCCGGGCCCGGCGGAATCGGACTGGCCGAAGCCGCCGGAGCCACCGCCCCCGATAGTGTCGCCAGCGCCGCCGTGGCCGATCCCACCACCAGCGCCTTCTTCACGGTCGTGCGTATCTGCACAGCTCCCCCATGCGTAGTGCTTACACGGCCCGCAGCAGGCTGATCTGCAGGGCCACGACTGCCCTGAGGCTTGTCCCGCAAATGATCTGCAGCACGCCGAATGACCGGGAAACAATGCTGGTCAACCAGCATGTCCAGATCATTTACGAGGCAGCGCTCAGCTGTGCCAGACCGCGATCGAGCTGACGCGACCGCCGAGGTAGCCGAGGTCGGACATCTTTCCGTTGACCCGGGCCACCGCGCCGCCCCAGTTCGCGTGTTCGTGGACGTTGGCCGTGTTGCAGGGATCAGCCAGCTCAATCGACCACGCGAAGTCGTTGTACGCCCAGCCCAGCGTGGGGTACCTGTAGCCGGCGCCGTCACAGGGGCCGTCCGAGCCGTAGATGGTGTACACGGTGCCCGTGAAGTCGCGCGCCCCGTACAGCCGGAACAACTGTGTGTCGGCCGCGGTGCCGGGCGCCGACGCGTTGAGCGCCGACGCGCTGTCGGCACACCGCTGCGAGACGACTTCCGACTCCGCCTCCCCCGGCTCGACCTTCTTGATGACGACGGCGCAGTGCTTCGGGCCACTCGCGGCGGATGCGGCGACCGAGGCGCTCCGTTGCGACGTCGGATCAGGGCTCTGTGCGTGTGTGCCTGGGGCGGAGAGTCCTACGACGACGGCAGTGAGCACCGACGCAACCAGGCTGCTTCGCGCCCAACGCCGGCGGTTGGCGCGGTTGTTTCTTGCTTTCACGTGTGTCCCCCGGATGCATTGACTTCAACGACCCGAACTCTGCTCTCAACTGCTGCCGTTGAATACTCCCGGGCGCATTCGCATTACTACCTGATTGATAGGCGATACGACATCGATGCTGGTCACGGCGGAGCCCACCGGGCCCTGCCCGCCGGTTGCCGCGGAACCGTCCGGCACCGAACTGGACTTCGCGGAGGCGTTCGCGGCAGTCCGGCAAGCCGTTCACAGGACGCCTTCCTCACCGCCCGCAGAGACATAGGCACAGGCACAGGCATCCTGACCGAACGCCCTGGTCCTGGATGATCGATTCGAAGGGGTCGGTGGATGACCGGGGAGACCCTGGGTCCGGCGGCCCGCTTCGATCAGTCCGGTCCGGCGCCTACGCGTCGGCCCCGTACGTCCCGTACTCCGGAAGGCCCGTCGACTCGTAGACGTGCACCGCGATTCCGCTCGGCGTCGTCTCGTGGTGCAACAAGCGCAGGCCGGCCGGGGTGCCGCCGGCCGGGAACAGGCGTCGTCCGCTGCCCACGACCACCGGGGCGATCGCGAGCCGCAGCTCGTCGATCAGGCCGGCGGCCAGCAGGGACCGGCCGAGCCGGGCGCTGCCGTGGATCTGGAGCTCGCGGCCGGGCTGCCGCTTCAGCTCGGCGACCTGGGCGGGGACGTCGCCGGACAGGATCGTGGCCGGCTCCCACTCAGCCTTGACCAGGCTCTGGGAGGCGACGTATTTCGGCGAGCCGTTCAGAATGCGGGCGTTCGGGTGGTCGGTCATCTCCGGCCAGTCCCGAGCAAAGTTCTCGTACGTACGGCGGCCGAACAGGAACGCGTCCGCCGTGCCGAGCCAGGTGGTGGCCACCCGGTCGAACGCCTCGTCCAGGTGCGGCACGAACCAGCCGCCCCGGGCGAACCCGTCGCTGGTGTCCTCGTCCGGGGAGCCAGGCCCCTGGGAGACGCCGTCCAGCGACAGGAACTCCTGCAGTACCAACCTCATCGCGCACCACTTCCCTCTCGGGCAAGGAGACATCCGTCCCCGCCCATTCAGACGCCATGACGTGCGGAAACTCATCGGTCACCCCGCGGCGCGCCCTCGGACGCTCAATGCCGGCGGCATCGAGGCCGAGGTGACCGGCGAGCTGCCCCCCGGCATCAGCGCCCCGGCCCAGCAGGCGATCTACCGCACTGTTCAAGAATCTCCGACCAACGTACGCCGGCACGCCCCCGGCACCCGTGCGATCGTGCGGCGCCGGCAGGTCGGGGATGTGCCGGGGCCAGCGGTGGGTGGCGACCAACTCGCAGGTGTGGTGGGCGGTTTCGTTGACGTTGATCGCCCGCAGATCATGTGGCGGCCGGCCACCGGCGCGGCCGGCTCGGCGCGGAACTGCGGCACGGGGGGCGGCGGCACCTCCGGGAGCCGATACAGGGCTCCCGGGGCAGGTGGCCGCCGGGGCGCGTCGGGTCACAGCACGCCGGTACGCAGGGCGAAGGCCACGGCATGGGTGCGGTTTCTCAGATTGTGGCGGGCCACCAGATCGTGGATGACGCTCTTGACCGTGCGCTCGGAGCGACCGATCTTCTCCGCCACCTCTTTGGTGTTCAGACCGTCGGCGAGCAGCCCGAGCACCTCGACCTCTCTGGCCACCAGGCCCGCGACGTTGAGGCCGTGCGGTACCAGGGCGTTGTCCCGGAGCGCGTGGATCTGGCTGATCAGCCGCTGCTGCACGCCGTCGCCCGGTTTCGCGCGGCCGGGCGCGGCCGCCACGACGGCGCGCACCACGGCGTCGAAGCTGCTGTTGCGCCGGTGCAGCAGGCTGACCAGTCCGAGGCCGATCGCGCGCAGCATGGAGTGTTCCGGGAATTCATTGGCGACGAGCACGACGGGCAGCCGACGGCCGTTGCGGGCGCACTCGCGGCCCACGCGCTCCACCCTCGTCAGCATGGTCCCGGTCACTTCGTTGGCCAGCACCAGAAGCACGTCGGCGGTCCGGCAGTCCAGGGAACGCGGCGCTATCTCCTCGTACGACGCCAACCGCACAATGGCCCCTTCTTCCGTGATGGGGTCATCGGCGAGCACGGCTACGGCGATCGAGCTTCCCAAGGATTCCCCCTTGATAGGGCCCCCGCACAATCGGGCCGCCCCTCCTGGCGGGAGAGCAGTCCGCTGCGCGGGGCCGTGTCATGCCGTACCGGAATGTGTCGTGCGTGCTTGACGCATTCCGGCAACCCCTCGCATGCACGGGTCATGTGGTCGGAGCCAATGTAACCCAAGCGGAATCCTGTATTCGGATAATCCGTTTTAAACTTTGACCTGGGATGACCTCTTCGGGGTGATTGTTTTCAGTCACCCGTTTCGGCGGTAGCGCCGGGCCCTGACCCTCCTCGACCCCGGCACCACCTCCCGCCGTATCACCGTCCGGCGAGCGCTTCGACCACCGGCCCGAAATCACGCATGGCCGATTCATGCACACTGATGTACGAAAAACCGAATCGATCGCGCCGTTCCAAGAGCTGGGACGTGATCTCCTTCACAGAACCGATCAGCACCGTGGGTGCGTCCGCCGCCCGCTCGGCCGTCAGGTGGGGCATCCGGCGGCTCAACGCCTCGGCCGCTTCCCGGCGGTGGGACGTCACCACCACCGCCTGGACCAGAATGTTGCGCTCGACACGGGCGGCGCGCTCCCCGGCCGCTCGCTCGAAGCAGCCGACCCGTTCCGCGACCGCGGCGGCGTCCAGCAGCTCCAACGTACCCCGACGCGCGCCGGGTTTGAGGGCGGCGCCGGTGAACGCGACGATGTCGGCATGCCGCGCGGCCAGCCGCAGCACCCGGTCACCGTTGCCGCCGATCACCACGGGGGGCCGGAACGGGGGCTGGGTGTCGCCGAGTTCACGGGGATTGTCCAGCAGCCGTGTCAATTCGACGACCGTCGCCTCCAGGCGGTTCACCCGGCTTTTGGCCGTGCCCCAGTCCACGCCGGCTTTTTCGAACTCCGCGCGGACGTATCCGGTGCCCAGCCCCACGTCGAGCCGCCGGTCGGTGAGCCGGTCCGTCGTCATCACCTCACGGGCCAGCAGCACCGGGTTCCAGAAGGCGCTGTTGAGCACGAAAGGGGCCACCCGGATCCGCTCGGTCACCGAGGCGGCGGCGACCAGTGCGGGAAAGGGCGCCTGCACACCGAGGTGGTCCGGCACCGTGAGGACGTCATAGCCGAGCGCTTCCGCGGCACGGCACTTTTCCGTCCATTCCCGGTGTCCCGTCGCGGAATTCAGGTTGACCCCGAACCGGAATGCATTCATGAGTTCTCGTGTTTCCTTCCCGAGAGTTCGAGGGGCTGCGGAGTGAACACCGGCCGCCGGAGAAGGGCACCGAATTCATGGAGAACCGCGGAGATTTCATCCGCCAGTTCCCCGGCGGACACACCGCTGATCCGGTCGCCGCGATAGGCCAGCGAGCCCCGTAGCGTGGTGCCGTTTTCCGCGAAGGTGAGGGTGAGCGGGAACTTACTGGTTTCCGTGCGCGCGGCGACGAAGTCCACCGGAGTCAGCTCGGCCGCGCCCAGCGTCCCCGACCAGCGGGTAAGGCTGACGCTGTTGAGCAGGACATCGACGTACGGGGTGTGCCCGCGGGAGCGCGTCGGCGCGAGGGCGCGCACCACGTCGTCGAACGGGGTCGCGCGGTGTTCGAAGGCCGCGATGACGTCCTCCCGGACGGCCCGCAGCAACGCGGCCAGCGACGTCTCGCGCGTGCAGCGGGAGCGCAGCACCAGCGTGTTCAGGCACGGTCCGATGACGTCCTGGAATCCCGCCTCGCCACGGCTCGCCACCGGGATGCCGAAGGTCAGGTCCTCCCGCCCGGTCCAGCGGTGCAGTGCCGCGGCGACCGCGGTGGCCTGGATGATGAAGGCCGAGGTCTTCTCGGCGCGCTGCACGGGCAGCAGCCGCCCGGCCAGGCCGGGCGCCAGCCGCAGCCCGAGGTTCCCCGGCGGCTCGGGGACGGCGGGTGCGCCGAGGTCCAGGGAGCTGGGGGCACCCGCCAGCCGGTCGTGCCAGTACGCGAGGCCGGCCGCCGGCGAGCCGTTCCGCTCGGCGGCCACCAGGTCGCGGTACTGGTGCGGGGGCGCCGGTGGCAGGGCCGCCGCCGGCCCGGCCGCCGCGTAACAGCGCTCCAGTTCCCGTACGAACAGCGGCACCGACTCGCCGTCGAGGACGAGGTGGTGGACGCAGAACGCCAGGACGTGGCGGTGCGGCGCCACCGTGAACAGCGCGGCGCGCAGCAGCCGTCCGCTGCGCGGCACCAGGTCGTGCGCGGCGTCGGCCGCCCAGCGCCGCAGCCGTACCTCACGCTCGGCCGCGCTCCACCGGGTGAGGTCGACATGCTCCACGTCGGGCGTCCAGGGCTCGGTGACGTCCTGGTACAGGCGGCCGTCGCGGTCGACGAAGCGGGTGCGCAGGATCTCGTGCCGGGAGATCAGCAGGGCGAGTGCGCGGTGCAGCGCCGCCGGATCCAGGTCTCCCGTCACCTCCCAGGACAGCGGTACGTGATAGGTCGCGTGGACGGGGTCCAGGCGCTGGGCGAGCCAGATGCTCTCCTGGAAACCGGACGCCGGGAACGCCTCGCCGGGCGTGGGGCGGGCCACCGGGGCGTCCGCGGGCCGGTCCCGGGCCCGGTCCCCGGCCGGGGCGGGGGCCCGGCGCGCGTCGATGGCCCGGACCAGCTCGCTGAAGCCGGGGTGGCCGAAGAGTTCGCGCAAGGACAGCTCGACGCCGAAGCGCCAGCCGATCCGGGTCAGGAGCGTGGTGGCGAGCAGGGAGTGCCCGCCCATCTCGAAGAAGGAGTCCTCGACCGAGGTCACGGGCGCGCCCAGGACCTGCTGCCAGATCTCGGCGAGCGCGGCGGCGGTGGGCGAGTTCAGGGAGGTGACTGGCGTGCGGGCCGCGGGTGCGGGTGCGGGCGGCCCGTCCGGTCGCGGCCCGTCCGCGACCGCCGGCGCGGGTGCCGCGGGGCCCGGGGACGCGGGCGGAACGCCGAGCGCGGGCAGCGTGTCTTGGGCCTCGGCGAGGGTGCGGTGCGGGGCGTCGACCATGTCCGCCACGACGGCGAGGTGGTCGCGGGCCAGTGAGGCGAGCAGGTCCGCGCCCAGCGTGCCGTGCGGGTCCTTCCACAGCATGCGGCTGCCGCGGCCGTCCTCGACGAGCAGGGCGGTGAGCCGGTGGTCCGCCACATCGGCCAGGTCCAGGAGGCGCAGCTCGCCGCGTGCGTCCCCGCCGGTGAGCGCGATCCGGCTCACGTCGGCGCCGCGCCCGCCGGTGCCCTGGTGGTTCCCGAACTGCGTGTACGAGAGCACCACCTGGTGGGTACGGTCCCGCTCGTCCGGTGCCGACAGGTCCGCGGCCCGCAGGATCGCGGGCAGCGGCAGCTCACCGTGGGCGGTGCCGGTGCGCACCTGGGCGCGCAGGCCGGTCAGCAGCTCCGCGTAGGTGCGCGCGCCGGACAGCCGCTCGCGGTAGGGCAGGACGTTGACGAAGCAGCCGACCCGCTCGGCGAGGGCCGGATCGCGCCGTCCGTGGTAGGGCGCCGAGACGATGAGGTCGTCGGCGTCGGTGTGGCGGTGCAGGGTGACGAAGAGGGCGGCGAACATGACCGTGAAGTACGTGACGTCCAGTTCGCGGGCCAGCTTCCGGGCGCGCCGGACCAGTTCGGGGTCGATGGCACAGGGCCACTGGCGGTAGCCGGCCGGTTCGGCCCGTACGGGCAGCGGGCGGGCCGGGGCGGTGCTTCCCGCGAGCGCGGTGCGCCAGTACGCGCGCAGCGGCGCGCCGTCGTCCCCGAGGGCCAGTTCCCACGAGCGCCGGGCGTGGGCGACGAGCGGGCCGGGGGCGTCCGGCCCGCCGAGCAGGTCTCCGGCGTAGGCGCGGCGCAGGTCGTCGAGGAGCAGCGGTACCGAGGTGCCGTCCAGGACCAGGTGGTGGACGGTGAGCAGCACCACGGTGCGGTCCGGGCAGTGCAGCACCTCGGCGCGGGCCAGCGGGCCGCGGCTCAGGTCGAGGGGCCGGCGGGCGGCCACGACGGCTTCCTCGGCGGCCGCGTCGACGGCACGGACCGCGAACGGGACGGGAGGCGCCCCGGCCCAGGTCAGGCGGGTTCCCGTGGCGCCCGGTTCGACGCGGGCCCGCAGCATGGGGTGGCGGCGGGCCAGTTCGGTGACGGCCGCCCGCAGCCGCTCGGTGTCCAGGTCGCCGCTGACCTCCAGGACCAGCGGGACGACGTGTGCCGGTGTCCCGGGGTCGCGCTGCCAGGCGATCCACATGGCCTCCTGTACGGCGGACAGGGGCAGGGCGTCGTGCGGCGCGGACCACCCGGTGCCACGGCCGTGGGGCCGGTTGCCGGTCGCGTCAGTCATGGGGCCTCCGGTGTGGGTCATGACACGTGTGCGGCGAGTGCGCGCTTGTCGGTCTTGCCCGACGGGCTCAGCGGCAGTTCGGGCACGGGCACGAAGCGGCGCGGCACCATGTAGCCGGGCAGCGCCGCGGCGGCGCGGGCCGCCAGGCGCGCGCCCAGCTCCTCCTGGTCGACGCCGGGCCCGGGGGTGTAGCAGGCCGCGAGCATGCGTTCGCCGATCCGGCTGGTGACCGGCAGCACCACGAGGTCCTGGACGCCGTCGGTGGTGCGCAGCGCGGCCTCGATCTCGCCCGTCTCGATCCGGTAGCCGTTGATCTTCACCTGGTCATCGGCGCGTCCCGCGTACTCCCAGCTGCCGTCCGGCCGGGCCACGGCCAGATCGCCGCTGCGGTAGTAGCGCCGTGCCTCGCCGGTGCCCGCCACGTCGAGGAGGGGGTAGCGCTCGTCGGTCAGCTCCGGTCGGTTCAGGTAGCCGATCGCCAGCTGGTCACCGGCGAGGCAGAGTTCGCCGGTCCTCCCCGGCGGGGTGGGGCCTCCCCACTCGTCGAGCAGCACCACCTCGAAGCCGTCGAGCGGGCGTCCGATGTTCAGCTCCGGGTCGGCGGCCGCGCCGGTGGGAGCCGGGGCGTCGGGGGCGGTCGTCGGCCGTGGGTCGATCTCGCTCTCCGGCAGCCTTCGGCAGGTGGCGAACACCGTCGTCTCGGTGATGCCGTACATGTTGAAGAACTCCGTACGGGTGCCGTGGAGCCGGCGCCAGGCGCGGACGGCGTCCACATCCACCGGCTCACCGCCGAAGATGACGTACCGCAGGGCCGTTGCGGGCCGGTCGGCGGTGTCCTCGGCGCGGGCCACCGCCGACCGGGACAGATAGCGGAACACCGAGGGCACCTGGTTGAGGACGGTGACGCGCTCGGACACCACGAGGTCGAGGGTCGCCTCGGGCGAACGGGCGACCTCGGCCGGCACCACGACCAGCTTGGCGCCGTGGGCCAGGGCACCCCACATCTCCCAGACGGAGAAGTCGAAGCAGGGCGAGTGGAACAGCGTCCACACGTCGTCGCCGCGCAGCGCGAACACCCGGTCGCAGGCCGCCAGCAGGGCCGTGACGTTCCGGTGGGACACCTCGACGCCCTTGGGGTCGCCGCTCGACCCGGAGGTGTAGATGACGTAGGCGGGCATGTCCGGGGTGACCGTCACCCGGCCGCCCTCCAGGGGAGGCTGGGAGCGTACGGCGTCCTCGACGGTGATGACGGTGGCGTCGGGCAACACCGCGGCCGCGTCCTGGTCGGTCACCACCAGGTCCAGCGACGCGTCGCGGGCCATGTAGCGCACCCGGTCGTCCGGATACGCGGGGTCCAGCGGTACGTAGGCGCAGCCCGCCTTCATGACGGCGAGCACCGCGGCCACCACGTCGGCCCCGCGCCGCAGGTAGAGGCCGATCCGGGTGCCCGGTGCGGGGTCGTGCCGCAGGAGGGCGGAGGCCAGGCGGGCGGCCCGCTCGTCCAGCTGACGGTAGGTCAGGGTCTGCCGGCCGTCCGTCACGGCCTGCGCGTGGGGGGTGCGCGCCGCCTGTTCCTCGAACAGCCGGTGCAGCGTCAGTTGTGCCAGCACGTGGGATCTCTTCCTCGTCAGGAACGCAGGCTCAGGGGGCGCAGGTCGGTCCACGCCGTATCGATGTGGGACAGGCATACGGACTTGGGGCCCGTGACGCCCACGGATTCCCAGCCGGCCGGGGCGGGGCGGTCCGCCGGCCAGACGGAGTACTGGTCCTCGTGATTGCGGACCACTGTGTACCGGCGGTCCTCATCGTCCTCAAACATGGGCAACTCGGTCCTCTCCTGTGTGAACGGTTCCGGTGCGGGGGATTCCGGTGCGGGGTGTGCCGTGGTCCGGCAGGCCGGGCCGGGCGAGGGTGAGCAGCTGGGCACGCATCCGGGTGAGCATGTCGGCGCCGTGCGGACCGGTGAGGAAGAAATGGCCGCCGGGCAGGTGCCACGCCCGGAAGGCACGCGCCGTGTGCCGGCCCCAGGCGACGAGTTCGGATTCCGGCACCAGGGCGTCGTCCGTGCCGCCGAACGCGCTGAGGGGGATGTCCAGCGGGGGCCGTTCGCGATGCGCGTAGGTGAAGTCCAGCTCGAAGTCGGCCCGCAGGGCGGGAAGTGCCAGCCGCCGGATGTCCGGCCGGGCCAGCACCCCCGCGGGCGTGCCGCCCAACCGGTCGAGAAAGGCCAGCAGTTCCTCGTCCGGCAGATCGTGGCCGGACACCTCCGCGCTGCCCAGATGGGGCGCCTTGTGCGCCGCGACGATCAGCGCGGCCACCGAGGTGTCCGGCAGCTCCCGCAGCCGCGCGGCCACCTCGTACGCGATCAGGGCGCCGAGGCTGTGGCCGAAGAGGACCACGGGGCGGTCGCACTCGGCGCGCAACACCTCGGTCAGGGCGTCGGCCAGCGGTTCCATCCGGCGGAACGCGGCTTCCCGCAACCGCCCGCCGCGGCCCGGCAGCTGGACGGCGCAGATCTCCACCTCCTCGGGGAGCAGCGCCGACCACGGGTGGTACATGGACGCCGCGCTGCCCGCCCCCGGCAGGCACACCAGGCGCACCCGGGCGTCGGGGCGCGGCGGGAAGCGCAGCAGCCAGGGGCTCTTCACCGGTCCTCCCGGGGCTCGGCGGGGGCGGCCGTGCGCCGCACATGGGCCGCGAGGTCGCGGACGGTGGGGTGGTGGAAGATGTCGCCGACGCGCAGGGACAGTCCGGCCTCCCGCGCCCGGTGCACCAGTTGGATGCTCTTGAGGGAGTCCCCGCCGAGGGCGAAGAAGTCCTCGGTGACATCGGTCCCCGGCCGGTCGAGCACCTGGGACCAGATGCGTGCGAGCGTGCCTTCGACGTGGTCCGCGGGTGCCACGCGGACGGTCGCCGGGGCCGGCGCGGGGGCGGCGGGCTCGGGCAGGGCGGCGCGGTCGACCTTGCCGCTCGCGTTGAGCGGGAGGCGGGGCAGCACGACGGTCCGCGACGGGACCATGAACCCGGGCAGCGAGGCGCGCAGCCGGCCGTCCACCGCGGCGACGAGGGCGTCGGCGTCCGGCGCCGGCCGCGGTCCGTCGGTTTCGAACGGCACGAGATACGCGGTGAGCCCTGCCCCCGTGGCGCCGTCCGGGCGGGTGGCGACCACGACGGCGTCGCGGACGCCGGGGTGGGCGCGCAGCACGTTCTCGATCTCACCCGGCTCCACCCGGATACCCCGGATCTTGACCTGATGGTCGTTACGGCCCAGGAAATCCAGACCCGCGTCGGCCCGCCAGCGCACGAGATCGCCCGTGCGGTACAGCCGCGCACCGGGCGTCCGGCTGAACGGATGCGGCACGAACCGGTCCGCCGTCAGCGCCGGCTGACCCAGATACCCCCGGGCCAACGCCACCCCGCCCAGGTACAGCTCACCGGGCACCCCCACCGGCACCGGCCGCAACTCCGCATCCAGCACATACACCTCGGCACCCGCGATCGGCCGCCCGATGGAGACCCGAGGATCGGGCGCCCCTCCCCCGGCGGCCTTCGGCGCGTACTCCTCCTCGGTCACCTCGATCGACGCCTCGGTGGGCCCGTACGCGTTGAACAGCCGGGCGGGCAGGCGCTCCAGGCAGCGGTCGCGGGTGGCGCGGGGCAGCTCCTGGCCGCTGCAGAGCACCCGGCGCAGCGACGCACAGCGGTGCAGCCCGGGCTCTTCGAGGAAGGCGGCGAGCAGCGGCGGCACGAAGTGCACGGTGGTGACTTGCTCGCGTTCGATCAGCTCGACGAGGTAGGTCGGGTCCCGGTGGCCGCCCGGCGCCGCCACGACGAGCGTGGCCCCCACCGTCAGCGGCCACAGCAGCTCCCACAGGGAGACGTCGAAGGTGACGGGAGTCTTGTGCAGGACGCGGTCCGTGGCGTCCAGACCGTGGGTGTCCTGGATGCCGTGGATGCGGTTGGCCAGTCCGCGGTGCGGGACGCCCACCGCCTTCGGGGCTCCGGTGGATCCGGAGGTGTGGATGACGTACGCGAGGTGGTCGGGGCCGGCCCGGCCGGGGGCCATGGGCCGGTCCGGCCACCCGCCTTCCTCCCAGGGAAAGGTGTCCACGGCCGTGACGGGCACGCCCGCGTCGGCGAGGACGGGAGCCAGCTCCTGCGTGGTGAGGATGTGGGCGGCGCCCGCCGCGCGGAGCATCCGCACCAGCCGGGCCGGCGGGTCCTCGGGCGACAGCGGCAGATACGCGCTGCCGCTCGCCATGACGGCCAAGGCCGAGGTGACCAGGCCGGTGCCGCGGGGCAGGCAGACCGCGACGGGGGTGTCCGCCGCGGCGCCGTGTGCGGCCAGGTGCCATGCCAACTGGCTTGTCCGGCACGCGAGTTGCGCGTAGCTGAGCCGCTCGTCCGCGAAGACCACGGCGGTGGCCCGGGGCGTACGCCGCGCCTGCCGGTCGATCGCCTCGTGCACCGGGCCGTCCCACGGGTGTGCCTGTGCGCTCCGGTTCCCCTGGCGCAGCAGCCGGGCCGTCTCCTGGCCGTCCGTGAGCGAGAACCGCGACAGCCGGGTCCCGGGGGCGTCCAGCGCGGTGCGCAGCAGGTGCTGGTACTGCCGCGCCAGGCGGCCCACCGTCTCCGCGTCGAAGAGTTCCGTGCGGTAGCGGAAGCAGCAGTCCGCGCCGCCCGGGCCGTCCGGGCCGGCCGCGTGGGGCCGGATCTCCAGCCAGAGGTCCGTGAAGGTCGTCCGCGGGCTCACCGGGAAGATGTCCGTCGCCAGCCCGGCCAGTTCGGGCGCGGACAGCGGCTGCTGGAGCGCGAACATCGCCTGGAACAGCGGGTCGTGGCTGCGCGCTCGCTCGGGGCCCAGCTCCGTGACGATCCGCTCCAGCGGTACGTCCTGCCGGGGGAAGGCGTCCAGGGCGCTGCGGCGCACCCGGCGCAGCAACTCCTCGAACGTCACCTCGCCGGACAGGTCGATGCGCAGCGGCAAGGTGTTGACGAACATGCCGATCAAGGGGGCGAGTTCGGGCCGGGCCCGCCCGGCGCTCGGGCTGCCGATGACCAGGTCGTCGGCGCCCGACAGGCGGGAGAGCTGGAGGGCGAACACCGACAGCAGCAGCATGAACGGCGTGGCCTTGTGCCGCGCCGCGGCGGCCCGTACCGCCTGCCAGGTCCCGGGGCTCAGCGGCACGGTGTGCGTCGCGCCGTCGAAGCCCTGAACGGCGGGGCGGGGAAAGCTGGTGGGCAGCTCAAGGAGCGTCGGCGCCCCGTGCAGCCGGGTCCGCCAGTGGGTGAGCGCGGCCTGGGCCTCGGCGCCCGCGAGTTCGCCGCGCTGCCGGGCCGCGTACTCCCCGAACTGCAGGGGCAGCGGCTCCAGGGCCGGGGCGCGCCCGGCGGTGCGCGCCGCGTACAGCTCGGACAGCTCCGCGAAGAGCCGGTCCATGGACCAGCCGTCGCACACGGTGTGGTGGCAGACGACGGCGAGCACGTGCTCCCGCTGGTCCAGGCGCACCACCTGGGCCTTGATGAGGGGGCCCGTGGCGAGGTCGAAGGCCCGCCCGGTCTCCGTCTCGATGAGCGTCCGGGCCCGCTCGTCACGCTCTTCCGGCGGCTGCGGCGTCAGGTCGGTGACCGGGAGGGCGAGGGGGCGGCGGGGCGTCACATGCTGCCGGGGCTCGCCTTCGCCGTCGGCCCGGAAGACCGTGCGCAGCGCCTCGTGCCGGTCAACGACGCGGTTCAGGGACCAGCGCAGTGCCTCGGTGTCCAGGGGTCCGCGCAGTCGGAGGGCGGCCACCAGGTTGTAGGCGGCGTTGCCCGGGTCGAGCTGGTCCAGGAACCACAGGCGCCGCTGGGCGAAGGAAGCCGGGTGGGACGGGTGCGCGTCCGCCGTGCCGGCGGGTCCGGTCGCGGGAGCTGTCAGGTCCGTCATGTGAGGCTCCCTTCGATGACGCGGGCCAGGTCGCTGACCGTCGGGTGGTCGAAGACGTCGTCGAGCGACATCCCCACCCCGAACCGCTCCTCGATGAGGGCGAGCAGCTCGACGGCGGCGAGGGAGTCCCCGCCGTGCTCGAAGAAGTCCGGGTCGGTGAGGTCCTCGGGTGTGCCGAGCACCTGCCGGAAGAGGGCGAGGAGGGCCTGCTCGACCGGCTCGGGCGCGCCCGGCCCCGGCGGTTCCGTCTCCGCCGGGGCGCTGGCGGTTTCCGGGGCGCGGGCCGTCTCGGGTGCGGGCCGGGGCCGCACCAGATGGGTCCGCCGCTCGAAGGGGTAGGTGGGCAGCGGCACCCGGCTTCGGTCCGGCCCGGTGTGCAGGCGGTCCCAGTCGATCGTCGCGCCGCCGCACCATGCCCGGCCCACGGCGTCGAGCAGCGCGGCGCGGGCGTCGGCGGTCCGCCCCGGCCCGATCTCCAGCACCAGCCGATCGGCTCCCGCCGGCAGGGCAGGAGCGTCGGCCGGCCGCGGCGGTGTGTGCTCCGCAAGCTCCGTCCAAAAGCCCGGGTCGGCCGCCTCGTCCAGGCTCACCGGTGCGCCGGTGCCGGCATGGGTCCAGGGCGTCTCGGGGCTGCGCCAGGCGGCCGCCCGGACCGCGTCCCGCAGCGGCTGTGCGCCCCGCGCCGCCGCGTCGGCGATCCGCAGCGCGTCGGCGAGCGGCAGCGCCCCGGCGACGCTCGCGGCCACCAGGGCGCCCTGCCCCCGCCCCGTGACGGATGCGGGAGCCACCCCCCAGTCCATGAGCGTGCGGGCCAGCGCGTAGGCGACGGTGAAGCGCGCCACCCGCTCCGGCTCCGGACCGGCCACCGCCTCGTCCGTGGTCAGCAGCCGCTGGACGTCCCGGCCGAGAGGCGCGGCCGTCGCCCGGCAGCAGGCGTCGGCAGCGTCCCGGAAGGCAGGGTAGGACGCGTACAGCCGGCGGACGGAGCCGGTCTCCCACGCGCCGGCTCCCGCGAACGCGAGGACGGCCGGTATCCCGTCCGGCTCGCCCTCCGGCCATATGGACGTGTCCGCCGGTGCCGCGAGCGCCGCGAGTGCCTGGGCGCGGTCGGCGCAGACCAGGTGACGGCGGTGGCCGAACGCGTGCCGTCCCCGCTGGAGGGTCCGGGCGACGGCGTCCAGCGGCAGTTCCGGGTGCCCGCGCAGATGCTCGGCGAGCCGCCCGGCCATCGTGTCCAGGGCCGTGGGTGTGCGGGCCGAGAGGACCAGGAGCTGCTCGGCGGGGGCGGGCGGCAGCGCGGCCGGTACGGCGTCGGGCGCCTCCTCCAGCACCACGTGCGCGTTGGTGCCGCCGATCCCGAAGGAGCTGACCCCGGCCCGCCGCGGCAGCCTGCTGGTCTCCCATTTGCGGGTCCGGGTGGTGACGCCGAAGGGCGTGGCCGCGAAGTCGATCCGCGGGTTCGGCCCGGTGAAGTGCAAGGTGGCCGGGAGCGTGCGGTCCTCCAGCGCCAGGACGGTCTTGATGAGGCCCGCGACTCCGGCGGCGGTGTCGGTGTGCCCGATGTTCGTCTTGACCGAGCCCAGGGCCACGGGCTCTTCGGCGCCGGTGTCCCGCGTGGTGCGCCCGCCGGTGCCGTCCGCGTCGAACGCCTGGGCCAGCGCGGTCACCTCGATGGGGTCGCCGACCGGCGTGCCCGTGCCGTGTGCCTCGATGTACGAGATGTCATCCGGGGACACCCCGGCCGCGAGGTGCGCCAGGCGGATGACCTCCGCCTGGCCGCGGACGCCGGGGGCCGTGTAACCGGCGCGGTCGTGGCCGTCGTTGTTCACGGCCGAGCCGCGGATCACCGCGTGGATGTGGTCGCCGTCCTCGATCGCGTCCCGCAGCCGGCGCAGGACGACGATCCCGGCGCCGTCCCCGGCCACGATGCCCCGCGCGTCCTCGGAGAAGGTCCGGCAGCGCCCGTCCGGTGACATGGTCCCGCCCTCCCGGTGCCGGTATCCGGACCGGGGCGCCCGCAGCGTGACCCCGCCCGCCAGTGCCGTGTCGCACTCACCGGCCAGCAGCGCCAGGCTCGCCGTGTGCACCGCGACCAGCGAGGTCGAGCACGCGGTCATGACCGCCACGCTCGGTCCGGTCAGGCCGAGGGCGTACGACACCCGGGTGCACAGGTGCTCGGGGTCGTTGGCGAGGCTGAGGGTGAGGTCGTCCACGCCGGGGAAGCGGTCGGCCCTGCCCCGTATCACCGCGGCGTAGCCGTTGCGTCCGGCGCCCGCGTACAGCCCGGTGGTGCCCGGGACCGCGAGCGGGTCGTATCCCGCCCGTTCCAGCGCTTCCCAGGCGCATTCCAGGAAGATCCGGTGCTGCGGATTGAGCAGATCGGCGTCGCGTTCCGAGAGCCCGAAGAACGCGGCGTCGAAGTCGCCGATGTCCTCGACGACACCGTGCTCGCGGACATAGCGCGGATCGGAGCACTGCTCCGGGTCCTGGCCCCACTCCCGCAACTCGTCCGCGGTCAGGGTCCGTACGCCGTCGACGCCGGTCGCCACGTTGCGCCAGAACTCCTCCGGGGTCACGGCTCCGGGGTAGCGGCAGGCCATGCCGACGACGGCGATGAGGGTGTCGTCGGCCTCGTCGTCGCATGCGACGCCCGCCGCCTCGACGTGCTCGTTGATGTGCTCGGCGGTCACTGTCGTTCAGCCCTTCCGTGAGAGGTCCGCGCCCGCATCGCCGTCAGCCGGGCGGCGCCGCGCCGGCGGCGTTCGGCGCCGCCGTCCCCGCCGCTGCGGCCCGCGGGCCGTTCCTCGGCGGTGCTGCCCGGGGCGCCGGACAGCTGACGGGCGAGGGTGGCGATGGTCGGGTACGCGTAGAGGTCGGCGATCCGCACCGGGGTGCCCAGTTCGGCGGTGAGCCGGTCGCGGACCGACGCCAGCAGCAGCGAATGGCCGCCCGCGTCGAAGAAGTTGTCGTCCGTCCCGAAGGACTCGTGGCCGAGCGCCCCCGCCCAGACGTCGCTGATCAGCCGCTCCAGTGGTGTCCTGGCGCGCCGGTGGGCGGTGGCGGGCGGCGGGGCGAGTTCCCGGGCGCCCTCGGCGAGCGCCGTGCGATCGACCTTGCCGTTGGCGGTGAGCCGCACCGAGGGCAGGAGGAGATAGCGGCGCGGGTGCATATGGCGGGGCAGGTGCCGGGTCATGTGGTCGTGGAGCGCGGCGAGGTCGGGGGCGCCGGACGCGTCGGCGGGCACCAGATAGGCGGTGAGTTCGGGCTCCGCGGTGCCGTCCGGACTCACGGCCGCCACGACGGCGTCGCGGACGCCGGGGTGGGCGCGCAGCACGTTCTCGATCTCACCCGGCTCCACCCGGATACCCCGGATCTTGACCTGATGGTCGTTACGGCCCAGGAAATCCAGGCTCCCGTCCGTCCGCCGGCGCACCAGATCGCCCGTGCGGTACAGCCGCGCGCCGGGCGCCCTGCTGAACGGGTGGGGCACGAACCGGTCCGCGGTCAGCGCGGGCTGGTCCAGGTACCCCCGTGCCAGCCCCTCCCCGCCCAGGTACAGCTCACCGGGCACCCCCACCGGCACCGGCCGCAACTCCGCATCCAGCACATACGCCTCGGCACCCGCGATCGGCCGCCCGATGCCGGGCAGGGTGTCGCGCTCGCCGCCGTCGGCCGGGACCGTGCCCGAGGTGGCGACGACGGTGTTCTCCGTGGGGCCGTAGTTGTTGACCAGCCGGAAGGGCAGCGGGTGCCGGCCCGTTCCGTGCAGCCGGTCGCCGCCGGTCAGCACGGACCGCAGGGCCGACGCGGCGGGCCAGGGCTCCTGGAGCATGCGCTCCAGGAGAGGCGTGGGCAGGAAGGCGCTGGTGATCCGCCGTTCGGTGAGCCAGGAGCGCAGCTCGGACGGCGACAGGACGGTCTCGGCCGCGGGCACTTCCACGGTGGCGCCGGCGGTCAGGGCCGACCAGGTCTCCCAGACGGACGCGTCGAATCCGGGGGCGGCGATGAGGGTGCAGCGGTCGCCCGGTCCGATGCCGAACTCCGCGCGGTGCCAGGCCACCAGGTTCGCCAGCGCGTGGTGTTCGACCAGTACGCCCTTGGGCCGTCCTGTCGATCCGGAGGTGTACATCACATAGGCGAGATCATCCAGGCCGGCGGGTGCGGCGGGCGGGCCGTTCGGTGCGTCCGCCGCATCCCGCAGGGAGTGGAGGGTCTCCACCCGCCCGTACTCCAGGCCCGCGCGGTGCTCCGGGCCGGTCAGCGCCAGCAGCGGACGCGCCTCGGCGAGGAGGGCGGTCAGCCGGGGCGCGGGATGTGCGGGGTCGAGCGACAGATAGGCCGCGCCGCTCTTGAGGACGCCGAGCTGCGCGGTGACCAGGTCCGCGCCGCGCGGCAGGCAGGTCGCCACGAGGGTTCCCGGTCCCGCGCCCGCCGCGCGCAGCCCGGCCGCGATCCGGTCGGCCGCGTGGTCCAGTTCGGCATAGGTCAAGGTGCCGTCGTCGCTCCGTACCGCCACGGCGTCCGGGTGGGCCCGCGCCTGCCGCTCGACGAGCTGGTCGACCCGCTCCCGCCCGGCGTGCCGTGCCGCCCGCTCCGGGGCTCCGGCCCAGTCGGTGAGCAGCATCCGCTCCTCCTCGGACCCGAGTACGGGCAGCCGCGACACCGGGGTGTCCGGATCGTCGAGGGCCGCGGACAGCAGGCGGAGGTAGCGGTCGCCGATCAGCTCGGCGCTGCGGCCGTCGAAGACGTCCGTCCGGTAGCCCACCCATGCCTCGGTGCGCTGCCGGTTGCCCGCCAGATGCAGGGCCAGTTCGTACTTGGCCGTCCGCGTCGGGATCGGCAGCGGCGACGCGTCGAGACCGGGCAGCGCGGTGCCGTCGGCGGGCAGGTCCTCGTAGGTGACCACCGTCTGGAACAGCGGGTGGCGGGCGGTCGAGCGGTCCGGCTGCACCTCCTCGACCAGCAGCTGGAAGGGCAGGTCCTGAAATTCGTGCCCGGCGAGGACGGTGTCGCGCACCTGGTGCAGGAGCGCGCCGAAGGTGGTGTCCGCGGCGCAGCGGATGCGCACCGGCATCATGTTGACGAACAGCCCGACGGTGCCCTCGACCTCCATCTCCGTACGGCCGCTGACCGGTACGCCGATGACCAGGTCGGGCGCGGAGGTCATCCGGGAGAGCAGGGCCGCGTAGCCGCTGAGCAGGGTGATGAAGCGGGTGACGCGGTGACCGGCGGCGACGGCGTCGACGCGTTCCGCCAGTTCGGGCGGGACGGGGAAGACACGGCTGTCCCCCGCGAAGCTCGGTGCCGCGGGGTGCGGCCGGTCGGTCGGCAGGGCCAGTTCGAGCGGTGCGCCGGCGAGTTCGGCGCGCCAGTGGTCCAGTGCCTCGTGGCGGCGGGGCCCCGCCAGGAGCCGTTGCTCGGCGGCGACGCAGTCGCGGTACGAGCGTGCCGGCGCGGGCAGCGGGTCGCCGCCGCCGGACGCCATGGCCGCGTACAGGACGGCCAGTTCGCGGTCGATGATGCCCATGGACCAGCCGTCGACGGCGATGTGGTGGAAGGTGAGGACCAGCGCGTGGTCGTCCCGGGCCAGACGGATCAGTTCCGCGCGCAGCACCGGGCCGTGCACCAGGTCGAACGGCGCCAGGGCGGCGCGGGCCACCGCCTCGTCGAGCGCCGCGTCCCGCTCGGCCGTGGGCAGCGCGCTCAGATCGGTCAGCGGCAGCGGCACATTCGCCTCGGCGGCGATCCGCAGCACCGGCGCACCGGCCACGGTCGGGAAGGAGGCGCGCAGCGCGTCGTGCCGCGCCACCAGCCGGTCGAGAGCCCGGCGCAGGGCGTCGCTGTCCAGCTCGCCGCGCAGCCGGGTGGCCCTGGGCACGTTGTACTCATTGCCGTCGGGCCGCAACTGCCACAGAAACCACAGTCGTTGCTGGGCCGAGGAGAGGGCCGTGTCCGCGCTCATGCCCGTGCTCACGCCTGCGCACTTCCCTCGTATCCGCGACACCGCAGGACGAACTCCGTGAGCTGCTCGACGGTGGGCCGCTCGAAGAACTCGCCCATCGGGACCTCGACGTGCAGCGACCGCTCGATGCGGGAGATGATCTGCGAGGCCGTCAGCGAATGACCGCCCAGTTCGAAGAAGTTGTCGCGGTCGCCCAGCTTCTCGACGCGCAGCACCTGTCTCCAGATCTCACCGATCGCGCGCCGCACGTCCTCGCCCGAGATCTGATCCGCTGGCCCGGACTTGGAAACCATGGCCACAAGCCCCCTTCCGGCTGTGAAGGATGCGACGGTTTCCCGCCGTGATGCGTGAAACCTCTGTCCGCCCCACAAGATGTAAGCCGCACCGGCCAGTTCCCACCCTCACGCCCGAAGGGGAAATGCCCACTGCACTGTCGGGCAGCGGCACGGGTGGCGCCTGCGGCGGACGCACGCCCGGAGATGAACCGCAGACGGCGAAGGCCGACATCGGAAAGCTGCGGACCACTCCGCGCAAACGGAGGCGCCCCGATCAGCCGACGCCCCGGGCCGGGGCGAGTCCGGAAAGTCGACTCCACGCGAGCGGAGGTATCCCTACACGGCGCCAGGGGCGAGCCATGGGCCGACGCTTCGGAGGCCCAACCGAACGTGCAACCCGGAGGTCAGCCTTTCCGCTGCCTGACACCAGTGCACGCGATAACGGACCGGCCCTCCGGGTCGAGGAAGAGCATGAAGGCCCATGGGCCGACGGAAGCGTCGACGCGGCCGAGTCGAACGGCTCCTTCGTACTGACGGAGACGCTGCACCGCTTGCTCCAGCCCCAACGTCTCTTGGCCGATCCGGCGAGTTCTTCGAAGGCGGCGTTCGTAGACCTGGGCGAGGGTGCCCGCGGGCATTACCCCCTCCCAGAGTGTGCAGGTGCCACCTGCCAGCAGCGCGTCGCGCGCCGCGGTCATGGCCTCAGCGCCCCCAGCCAGCAGTCGAATGAGTACGTCGCGGTCCACAGTCACCCCGCTCGGGATCTTGCGGTACAGCAGCGGAGTACAGCAACCATGACGGCTTCCACCGAGCGCCATTCGCCCGTACAGGCCAGGTGATCAGGCGGGATGTGCCCGTGGGCCTTCGCACCGGTGGTTTGCAACGAGGGACACCAGTAGCCTCATCCGCATGCAGGCTTAGCGGGTCGGTTGACCTCTGAACGGCGGTGCAATCGCGAGCAGTTGTGCCTGCAGACGCAGAATGGTCGCCGTATCGCCGGATCGCCGGATCGCCATAACGCCCTATCGCCGCTTCGGCGCGCCCGCTGCCTGGTCGCCATCACGGGCAGCAGACGCCAACGACGCCCTCGTACCAGGAGACAGACCGTGCCCTCGCCCTCCGCCACACCCACCGATCCGGCATCGAGCTACCGAGCGGTTGAGAGTCTGCTTGCGCGGTATGCGGAGCTTGTGGACGACGGTGATTTTGCGGGGCTTGGTCTCCTGCTCGCAGATGCCACGTTCGTCGGCAGCGGCGGACCGGTGAGTGGTCGGGAGGCGATCGCGAAGATGTTCCACGACACCGTGATCATCCACGCCGATGGCACACCGCGGACCCAGCACGTCATCTCCAACGTCGTCATCGACGTCGAGCAAGGGACCGGCACGGCGTCGGCACGTTCCTGTGTCACGGTGCTGCAGGCTCTGCCCGACCTGCCGCTGCAGCCCATTGCGGCCGGCCGGTACCGTGATCGTTTCGGGTGTCGCGATGGCCGGTGGCGTTTCACCGAACGGCACGTCGACATCCGCCTGGTCGGCGACGTGAGCCGCCACTTGCGACAGACTGCCGCGCCACGGTAGATGCCGTCAGACAGCGTCAGACGTCTGACACGGTGCGCCGGCCAACGGCCCCGGCGGCCATACGCCGACCGGGGCCATGGCTTCGCGTCATCACCGCGCCTCATACGCCTCCGCGCCTCATACGCCTTCGCCGACCGCCAACCTCACCCCGAACGATCAGTCATCCGGAGAGCATCAGGCCACGAGCCGAGGGACAACACAGCGTAGGCATACGGTGCGGGTTCACCGGCCACGGCGCAGGTTCGCCCGGCGCAGGCTCACCGGCTGAGGATGCGGCGCAGCCAGCGGACGCGGGTCTCACGGGCCTCGCGGGCGACCGCGGTGTCAGGGGCCATCTGATCGAAGCCGTGGAACCCGCCTGACCAGACGTGAAGTTCCGCATCGCCTCCGGCCTGCCAGATGCGATGGGCGTAGGCGATGCTTTCGTCGCGGTAGGTTTCGGCGGCACCGGCGTCGATGTAAGCCGGTGGCAGGCCGGACAGGTCCGTGGCGCGAGCGGTCGCCGCGTACGGCGGAACCCGTTCGGTTCCGTGGGCGTCGCCGAGCAGTGATGCCCAGCCGACCTCGTTGGCCCGCTGGTCCCACACGCCGCGGCCGGCCATCTGCTGGGCGGAGAACGTGTTGTTGCGGTCGTCGAGCATGGGGCACATGGCCAACTGGCCGACGAGATGGGGCCCGCCCCGGTCTCGCGCCATGAGCGCAACGGCCGCAGCCAGCCCTCCGCCCGCGCTGCCGCCCGCCACCACGATCCGCCCCGGGTCTCCGCCGATCTCCGTGGCATGCCGGGCCACCCACACCAGGCCCGCGTAGCAGTCCTCGACGCCTGCCGGGTAGGGGTGCTCGGGGGCCAGGCGGTAGTCGGCGCTGACCACGATGGTCCCGAGGGGCGCGGCCCATTCGTGCAGGATGCCGGGCACACCGGTGCGGCCGGTCCCGCCGATCATGCCGCCGCCGTGCAGGTGGTAGACGACGGGCGCGCCGTCGGGCAGTCCTGCCGGGCGGGCGATCAGCAGGGGGACGTCCGGCGCTCCGCCCGGTCCTGGCGCCGCACGCTCGGCCACCTCGAACTTTCCGCCGTCGCGCAGTTCCTCCAGTCCGGGATCGGGGGCGGCCTCGGCGAGCTGCGCACGCCACCGTGGTACGTCCGCTGGTGACGATGGCTCGGCACCGCGCAGATCACCCAGCCGGCCCAGGACGAGTGCTGCCTCTGGGTCGAACGGCACGGGAGCGGGCCGGGCAGCCGGATTCGCCGCACCCCCCTGAGCCCCCGGGTCCGCCGAAGTCCCGGATGCCCCGGGAGATGCAGGGGTCACAGGAGCGCCGGAGGTCGTCGAAGCCGTGCAGCCCGTCGAACCGGTCGACGCTGCTGAGGCTGCCGGGCCGGTGGCGGGTGGTGGAGTCGTAGGGGGCTGTTGCGGATCGTCGTCCGGCACAGGGCGGGCGTTCATGAATTCCTCTTTGGACAGATGTGGGCCGCACGGCGGCACGCCTCGGCCACGCGGGCGGCAGAGCCCAGCGCGCCGGTGGGAGCGTTCAGGCGGCAGGAAGGACGTGGGCGGTAGCGCCCAGGCAGCGAAATACACGCAGTTCGGAGCACGCGGGCAGCGGGGGATCACACAGATCGCAGGCCTCGCGGACCGCGAGAAGCCCCGCTCACCAGCTGACAGGCAGTTCATGCACGCCGTAAGCGATCATGTCGTGCTTGAAGCGGATGTCCTGGTCGGGCAGGGTGGTGCGCAGCTCGGGGAAGCGGCGTAGCAACGCGGGGTAGGCGAGCTGGAGTTCCTTACGTGCCAGGTTCTGTCCCAGGCACTGGTGGATGCCGTAGCCGAATGCGAGGTGTCCGCGCACATCGGGCCTGCCGATGTCGAACCGGTCGGGCTCGCGGAAGGCAGCCGCATCACGGTTCCCGGCCGCGTTCGGCACCAGCACTCCCTCACCCGCGCGAATCATGTGTCCTGCGATCTCGACGTCTTCGGTGGCGACCCGGGAGAGCCCGTTCTGCGTGATGGACAGGTAACGCAGCAGTTCCTCGACCGCCGACGCCACCTGGGCGGGGTCGTCACTGTCCCGGACGACGGCAAGCTGCTCGGGATGACGCAGCAGCACCAACGTCCCGAGGGCGAGCTGATTGGCGGTGGTCTCATGCCCCGCGACCAGCAGCGTCATCGCCGTCTCGACGAGGAGTTCGGGGGTGAGTTCACCGGTGCGCATACGCGTGACGACCAGGGAACTGAGCAGATCGTCACCCGGATCGTCGTCCTTGCGCCGGATCAGATCACCGAGAAATCCGGCGAGTTCGCCGCGAGCGGCGGTGAACTCCTGCACGCTGCTTTCCCGGGAGATCAACGTGCCGGCCGACCGCTGGAAAAGGGCGTGATCCTGCCGTGGGACGCCGAGCAGTTCGCTGATGACCAGGGAAGGCATCGGCAGCGCGAAGGCTTCGACCAGGTCGGCCGGCGGCCCGGCGGCCTCCATCCGGTCCAGCAGATCGTCGATGATCTGCACCAGCCGAGGAGCCATCGCGGCGACCTGCCGGACCGTGAAACTCCCGGTGAGCATGCGGCGTTGACGGGCATGCTCCGGATCGTCCTGCATGCTCAGCGCCTGCGCCTCCTGACCGCTCCGGTCCTTGAACCCTTCGGTCGGCGAAGGAAATCCGGGCCTGCTCGGATCGGCGCTGAAACGCGGATCGGCCAGCACGGCCCGCTGATCCTCGTACCGCGTGACAAGCCAGGGCGTCTGCCCGTCCCAGATCCGGACCCGCACGAGCGGCGCCTGCGCGCGCAGAGCGGCGTAGAGCGGCGGTGGGTCGAAAGGGCAGCCAGGAGCGCGGTCGAAGGGGAAGCCGGAATGCGTGTGACGTGACACCGGTGTCTCTCCTCATGTCAAAAAGTGACGGGAAGCGGCCGGCTACGAGACCAACGCCGGCCCCTGCGGCGCGGTGGGTCGCAGCAGGCGAGCAGGCACGATCACCTCCGGCAGCCGAAGCCGACCGGGGCAGCCCGCACGAAACAACAGATTCGAAGATTCGAAGGCCGGGACAACGCCCACGGCACCGCACGAAGCGACAGCCCGTCACATTCCACGAGAAGACCGCAGACGCGCACGGCGCAGAGGGAAGGAAACGGTCGCCACGAGAGGGCCGGAGATCACACTCACGGCCCAAGGAAAGAGGTGACAGCACACACGGAAGCGACCCCGCGCCGGAAAACGCGGTGCAGCACACTCACCACATCTGGCGAACATGCACCCGGAACGCCGCCTTCGAAGCGGCTACAGTCTGTCAACCTCAATGATCACGCGTGCATGCTAACACCGCCCGACGGCTCCCGTCTGCGCCCGACGCCGTCGGGCGCCTTGGTGATGGTCCGCCTCTGGGCTTAGGGCCTGCGCCTCATGCGCGCGGTGAGCCTGCTGGCTAAGGTCGGCGCCCATGCAGGCTACGGAGATCATTCGCCGCACGACGGCGGAGCGCAGGCGGGACACCCTGGAGCGGCTCGGCTCGGAGCGCGACATATGGGTGTCGACGGCCCACCCCGACCACGGTCCGCATCAGGTGCCCTTGTGGTTTCTGTGGGACGGGCAGGCAGTGTGGATGTGTACCGGCGCGAATTCCGCGACCGCGCGCAATGTGCAGAAGGAACCGCGCGTACGGCTGGCGCTACCGGATTCCTTCGACGTGGTGCTGCTGCAAGGAGAGGCGAAGTGCTATCCCGCGCGGGAAGTGCCACATGATGCCGCAGACGCGTTCGCGGGAAAGTTCGGCTGGGATCCGCGTACGGAAGAGACCCCCTTCCTGTACGTGTGCGTCGCGCCGCAGACAGTGCGCGCCTGGCGCGGAGTACCGGAACTTCGCGGCAGGGTGGTGATGCGCGATGGGGCGTGGCTGGAGTAGCCCGGGCGCGGTGTGAATGCGCCGGTCACAGCCGTTCGTTGAGGGGCGCGACGAGGACGGTCACCTCGTGGCGGACCGCGATTTCGCCGTATCGCGTGGCAACGGCACGTTCCTCTTTCGGCGCCGCCCGGGTGCCCCCGGGCGGCTCATCCCCGGGTGCCGAATTCCTGGTGGATGGAGGCCAGGAAGGTGGACAGGTGGGTGAATTCGGTCTGGTCGTGCAGGAGCATCTCGTAGGCGAAGCCGAGTGCCTCGGCGCGTTCCTCGGCGGTGCTGTAGGTCTTGCCGCGGTCGAAGATGTAGCGGCTGCGCAGTTCGAAACCGTCGGCCGTGGTACGGACGAGGTGAAGCATGAGGCCGTTGTTGATGCTGAGCTTGCCGCACGCATGGGCGCTGACGTCCGACCGGGCGAAGCGGTCGGCGTCGAAGCCCAGTTCGGTGGGGTGGCGGAACTGGATGGTGAGTTCCGAGCGCAGGGGGCCGATGTACTCGATGATGTCGTGGGTGTTGCCGAGGTAGCGGTCGACGTCGGCGACACCGGGCCGGGTGAGGACGTCCTGGTCGCGGGGGATGGCCTGCTGGTGGTTGTAGGGATACCAGAGGGAGTAGCGCTCGGGCTCGACGGAATGCCACCAGAACCACCAGGTGAACATCTCCGGTGTGCAGCCGGGGAAGCGGGTGAGGCTGGTGACGTACGGGTGGCCGTCGTCGGTCACGCAGAAGCCGGTCTCGACCTTGTGGTATCCGGCGTCCAGCAGGGTGTTGAGGTCCTCGGGCGAGGTGGTGAGGGCCGCGTCGGAGGGCATGGGGCGCTGGATGAAGGGCATCACGTCGTCGTGAAGCCACAGGTCGCCGTTGAAGTACTGGGCGTACGGCTTGCCCTTGATCCGTTCACTGTTGTGCCGGAACAGTTCCTGGGTGGCGACCGGATAGTAGGTCACGGGAAGCATGGCTATGCCCTTCTGTTCTTTCGGCCGTTGGCGCGGCGGGCGGACTCGCCGCCGTCCGGAGCGGGCGCGTCGGACGACGGGGCGGAGCGGCGGCGCAGCCGGGTGAGAAGCGTTCGTCCTCCGGATTCGCCGAGGAAGATGCCGAGCAGTCCGACCAGCGCGATCCACGGCGGGGCCGGAGTGGGCACGCCCATGAGCCGGCACAGGAATCCGGCGAGGATCCCGGCGCCGAGGGACAGCGCGTAGCGGACGATGGTGCGGCTCATGCGACGGCTTCGAGAAGGCCGAAGCCGATCAGCATGCCGGCCAGTCCGGTCAGGGCGACCGGAGGGGGTGCCGGTGAGTCCACCCTGATCAGCGCGTACATGATTCCGAGGCCGATTCCGGCACCCAGCGCTTTGGCATACGCGAGCACCCTTCACCTCCTGCGATCAGGCCGCCGTGCACCACCGGCGATACGGATGGACCGACCAGCCGTAAAGGAGAAACAGCTACAAAGGAGAAACAGTCGCAAAGGGAAACTCTCCCCGGCCCCCACCCCCTGCTCGGAAGGTCTCTTCAAGCACCCTTTGCTCGGACAGTCTCTTCAAGGGCCGGTCCAGGCGCATGCCGGTACGGGTGACGGAGTGACGGGGGCGGCTTCTTCCACGAGGCCGCGGCCCCGGTCGGGTGCCTACGTGCGGGCCGATTCCCAGCTCGTGGGTTCGGCGTCGAGTTCGATGCCGAGGGTTTCGAGGAACCGTGCGGTCATCATGTAGTGGCCCACGAGGAGGGTGACCGTGGCCACTCCCTGTTCGCCCAGCGCCTTGATGGCCTCATCGAAGGTGGCGGTGGCATTCGGGGTGGCGTACAACTCGTCGACGAACCGCAGGACGGCCGCCTGTTTCTCGGTCAACTCGTCGAAGCGGCCGGCTTCCAGTGCGGTGACTTCGGCATCGGTGACACCGACGGACCGGGCGATGCCGATGTGCTGCATCCGCTCGTAGGCGCTGTGGCTGAGTGCGCCCACCCGGAGGATGACCATCTCGCGGAGTTTCGGGTCCAGGGGGGACCGTGGGAAGGCCGTGCCCAGGGAGAGGTAGCCGTCGGCGATCTCGGCTGTCGTGCGCAGCAGCCCGCGGGTCAGGTTCGCCGGGAATCGGTCGTATGCGGCGCGGTCCGCGTCCGGCATCGTGGCGGGGTCGGGGAGGTCGATGCGTGCCATGGGGTTCATGCCTTCCGTGACGGGTCGTAGCCGCTGTCGTGTGCGTGCCGGCGGGCGATGCCGACGGCTTCCGCGATGTCCCTGCGCAGGGGGTCGCCGTGGCCGGGAAGGATGACGTCGGCGTCGAGGACTTCCAGGGCGTCCAGTGCCGCCAGCGCGTCCTGCAGCGAATGGGCGAAGAACCAGGGGCACAGCTGTGGTCCGTCGAACAGCGAGGTCGGATGCGCGGTGAGCAGGGCGTCTCCGGTGATCACGGCGCGGGAGTCCGGCAGGTGGAAGGCGGCGTGACCGGAGGTGTGGCCGTGGGTGGGCACCGCGATCGGCCGTCCCGGGATGTCGAGCGGTCCGGCGCCGACGGGCCTGACGTCGTCGATCTTCAGTTCCTTGGTCGCGCCGACCTTCTGCACCTTCTCCCACCACTCCTGCGTCTGCGGCATCGGGCCCTTGTCCACGTCGTCGGCGCCGGCCTGTTCGAGGTATTCGCGGCGTGCGTGGTGGACTTCGATCGGGTCGGCGTAGACGGGGGTCGCGAAGCGGCGGTGGAAGTCCTCGACCGCTCCCATGTGGTCGATGTGTGCGTGGGTCAGCAGGATCGCGCGGACGTCTTCGGGCTTCTGGCCGATCGAGCGGATGGATTCCTCCACCGCCGGGACGTCGCCCGGCCATCCACCGTCGATCAGCGTCAGATCCGTGCCCTCACGGAGGATGATCCAGTTGACATCGGTTCCGCCGAAACAGAACACGTTCTCGGCAGCCTCACTCATGGCATTCCTTTCGCGGTGTGGGTGCGGGTGGACGCCTGGAGGCTGGCGTCGCCTTGCCGATGCCGTGCGGCCCCTGCGGGCCGTCACCGGCCGGCGCTCGGTGCGGGACGTGACGCCGACCGGCGAGGCACAAGGCGCGACAATCACCATCGTCGTACGGCGCCCGGCGATCCGCGACCGGTGCCCGCCGGGCCGGTCGCCGACGTGCGGCACACGACCGGCGACAACGGCGAACCCCCGGAGACAGCGCGTGCCGGACCGTCTCCGGAGGACTTCACCGGAGCTCCGGGGAAGGGTCACCAGGGTTCGGGGACCGGGAGGGTGTCGCGGTGCTCGCCCGCGTAGAGGGAGGGGAGGAACCGCGACAGGAAGGTGAACTCGTTGTAGCAGTGCCGCAGCACTTCGCGGCCGAACTCGTCCGTGAAGGTCTCGGCCATCTGCTGCGGCGTCAGCTCGCCGACGAGGTCCACGCCGAAGTAGAAGTTGCTGCGCAGGGCGCTGCCCCAGGGCGTGTCGCGGCACAGGTGCAGGAGCCGGTTGCCCAGGACCCGTCCGTCCTCGTCGCGTTCGGCGTCGAAGCCCATGCCGATGCGTCCGCAGACCGCGCCGGTGATCCGGCCCTCGCCGCGTGCCTGCCGGTAGGCGGCGGGGGTGAAGAATTCCTCCGGGTCACGGAATTGGATGGCGACCTGCTGCGCGGGCAGCTGCCCGAAGCGCTCCTCGGCGAGGTGAATCGAGCCGGGCAGCTCTCCCTCGGTCCCTTCGGTCCAGTTGCTGGCGACGTGGTCGATCGGGTGCCACCAGATGTACTGCTGGGTGAGGGGACGGGAGCGGAACCACCACTCGAACATCTCACCGCTGACGCCGTGCAGGTCGGTCCGGCAAGCGATGTGGAGGACTCCGTCCGCATCACGTTCGAAGCCGGTCTCCAGCGGTAGCGGCGTCGGGTCGAGCAGGGTGTCAAGGCCGGTGAAAGGCATTTCTGTTCTCACTTTCCGTGTGTCATCGCAAGGTCGGAGCGGGCGGCCGGTTCAGTCGGCGTCCCGCGGCTCGCGTGGTCGGTACCGGGGTGGGGTCGCGGCCGGGTACGTGCGGAGCGCATCCGCGTCAGCAGACCGCGCACCGCGCTCTCGGCCGCCACGATGGCGAGCAGGCCGAGCAGCGCCGGCCACGGCGGGGCCGGTGAGCGCACGCCCATGAGCCCGTACAGCAGTCCGGCGGCGATTCCCGCGCCGAGGGACACGGCGTAGCGCCGGGCTGTGGCGCGGAAGCCGGTCATGTCGGGGCTCCCGAAATTCCGTAGCCGATCAGCATTCCCGCCAGTCCGGTCAGAGCGATCAGCGGAGGAGCGGGCGAGCGTACGCGCAGCAGCGCGTACATCGCGCCGACGACAAGACCGGCTCCGGCGACAGCGGCATAGGTGAGCACCGCGACCTCCTGGTTCGAGCGGGTGGCCCCGTCACAGCCACCGTCTGGTCCCATCACCGTAACATGAACATGAATACACATTCATTTACGCCGGTGTGTGAGGATGGACTCATGACCACGCGCCCCGCCCCTCCTCGGCAAAAACGCAGCCAAGCGGCGATGGAACGGATTCTGGAAGCCGCCCAGCAGCTGATCGCGGAGGAAGGCATCGCCGGATTCACCCTCACCGCGGTGGCCAAGCGGGCCGGCGTGGCCGTGGGCACCGTCTACCAGCGCTTCGCCGACAAGACGGACCTGCTCGTCTCGGCCCAGCAGCGCTGGCTCGACGAGGTCGCCCGGGCCCAGCGGGAGCAGTTCCTGCCCGCCGCGGCGCAGCAGCCGGACTTCGTCCGCGCCGTCTCCCTGTACGCGGAACAACTGGCCACCCTGTTCCGCGACCACGCCTGCCTCGTCCGCGAGTTCGTCGTGCACGCGGCTGCCATCCCCGCACTGCGGGAAGCCGCTCAGCAGCGCCTCGACCAGCTGGCGCAGGAGCGGTGCGCCGTCTTCATGGAGCTTCCGGGCCGGCCCCCGCACCTCACGCGCGGCCACATCCTCCTCGCCCTGCGCGCCGTGCAGTCCCTCCTGGAGTGGCGCGTCGCCACCTCGCCCGACCTGGAGGAGGCAGTCGCCCTGCCCTGGGACAGGCTGGCCGACGACATCCCGAAACTGGTCACCGCCTACCTCGGCCAGGACGCCTGATCAACGGCCGAGGCCCGGCCCCGGTGACCGGGGCGCGCGACCAAGGAGGTCCACGCAGCTATGGACAGCACGGCGAGGGTCGTCGGCCGTGTTGATCGATTTCACCCCTTATGCATGGGTATAGCGTCGACGAAAGACGCTCGCACCCACCTGGCTGACTCGATTCCCCGCCTGCCCTGAAAGGCGAAATGCCCGGCCTTCCGGCCTCGGTGACCCGCGGAGTACGCCTCGCCCTGTCCCGCGAACGTAACGACGTGCGGCCGAACTCTTCGAAGGAGCAGCCATGGAACGGAAGATCGCGCTGGAAGAGCATGTGTCCACTCCCGCGAACAATGCTCATTGGGACTCGGCCGGAGAAGCGAGCCGCAACGGTGCCGAGTGGATGGCATGGATCGAGAAGCGGCTCCTGGAAGTCGACGACCGCCTGCGCGACATGGACAAGAACGGCATCGAGCGCACGATCCTGTCGCTGACCTCGCCCGGCATCCAGTCCGTTCTCGACCCCGCCGAGGCCGTCAAGGCAGCCCGCGAGCAGAACGACTACATCGCCGAGACGTACGTGTCCCGCGCCCCGGACCGGTTCTCGGCGTTCGCCGCTGTCCCCGTACAGGACCCTCGGGCGGCGGCCGACGAACTGGAGCGCGCCGTCACCGACCTGGGCATGGTCGGCGCGCTGATCAACGGCTACACGAACGTCGGCAGCAGCGAGAAGGGCCAGTATCTCGACGAGGATCCGGTGCGGCCCTTCTGGGAGCGGGTCGCCTCCCTGGGCGTTCCCGTCTATCTGCACCCAAGAGAGCCGTTGCCGGGTCAGCAGCGGCTGTACCAGGGGTACGACGCACTGGTCGGGTCCGCGTGGGGCTTCGCCCACGAGACCGCCACGCACGCCGTCCGCCTCATGCTCAGCGGACTCTTCGACGAGCATCCCGACCTGCAGATCATCCTCGGTCACCTGGGCGAGGGCCTGCCCCTGTTGCTCCCCCGGTTGGAACACCGGCTGTACCTGCAACGTCACGGCACCGGCCAGGGCGCAGCCCGCCGCACCGTCAGCGAGTACTTCGGCGAGAACTTCTGCCTCACCACCAGCGGCCACTTCCACACCAAGGGGCTGCTCGACACGATCAGCGAGGTCGGCTCCGACCGGGTGATGTTCTCCGTCGACTATCCCTACGAGTACATGGACGAAGCGACGGAGTGGTTCGACAACGCCCTCATCGCCGAGAACGACCGGACCAAGATCGGCCGGGACAACGCCCGGCGCCTCTTCGGTTTCGCGTAGACCGCCGACCGCGTCCACGGTGCGGGGTCATCCCGCCCCCGCCGGCTGGACCGTGGCGCGTCGCACGGCGACACGCCGGTCGCTACTGGGGGGGGAACCGGAGAAATACCTACGCCCCCGCCCCCTTCCCCGTCCCCGCTCCTGTGCCAGCACCTCGCACCTGTTCGTCCCCCGCAGGGCGTCTCGCGCCCAGCGGCGTGCCGCCCGTACCGGTTTCGCCGAGGCCCGCCGCCAGGCCCGTCTCGCCGGAGCCCCGTCCCGCCATCGCGACGGCCCGTCTGCCTCGTGACGCCTGGCACGCACTCCCCCAAGCTCTCGGCTCCGCTCGACGCCCGAGGACACCACAGGCAATCGTGCAGGGAGGTCCCCTCCTCGCCGCGCTGTCGGGGTCGCCCCGGTGCACCCGGTACCGGGGCGACCCCGGTAGGGGCCGGCGGCCAGGCCTGCCTTGCCGATGACTTCGAGCACCAAGGTTCCGTCCACCGCGTAGGTGCGAGCGGCCGGCGCCCGGCAGGCATCGAGGGTCCGCAGCCGCAGCATGTCCGCCCGGGTGGTGAGCCGGGCAGCACGCGAATTGCCGAGGAGCAGCGGGAGTACGTCATCCGGGAGGGCGGCAGGCCGCTCCGCCCCCCCCGGGACGCCACAGGCGCCCGTCCCGCGCGGCGGAACACCACACCCCGACGGACGGACGGTAACCATCACCGGACTCACAGCCACCCCC
>NZ_JBEPDN010000022.1:0-112198 GCF_040300365.1 Streptomyces sp. NPDC000404
TCTCTTCTCTGCGGCGGGCCCCGGGCGGGGGGGGGGGGGGGGGGGGGGGGGGGGGGGGGGGGGGGGGGGGGGGGGGGGGGGGGGGGGGGGGGGCAGCCCCCCCACCCCCTCCCCGCCGCCGATTTATCGATAAACCCAGCCCCCACGTTCCCCTCTCGATAACGATTGCGATTCGGATCGCTTGCAGGGGTGTGATCCTGGGGACCGTGTTGCGGCTTCTCCCTAGGATCCGACGAGTACTCACGGGGGCTGATCTGTTCAGCTGTTGAGTTGTCTGGGATCTTTCCGGCGAGGCTTCTCCCCACTCGACCGCCTCGCCCAGAGGGGAAATTCATGCTTTCGAGGAAGAGGCGGGGCGCAGCCCGTCTTGCCGCCGCGGTCCTGGCTTCGGGCCTGGTCGCGGCGGGTGCGATAGCCACGGCGGGACCTGCCGCGGCGGACGAGACGGTCGCGGGGCACGGCGGTGCCACGGCCACGCTCGGTGGATTGAAGGTCTACGACCAGGCGATCGTGCACGGTGAGGGTGGGGACCAGCCCCTCGGTGCGGGCCTGTTCGAGATGTCCGTGGACAACGGTGGCACGCTGCAGACCTACTGCATCGACGTGCACAACCCGACGCAGCAGCAGGCGAAGTACCAGGAAGTGCCGTGGAGCGCTTCGTCGCTGCACAACAACGCGGACGCCGGCAAGATCCGCTGGATCCTGCAGAACTCGTACCCGCAGGTGAACGACCTGGCGGCGCTGGCGCAGAAGGCCGGTGCGCAGAGCCTGACGGAGAAGACCGCGGCGGCCGGTACGCAGGTCGCGATCTGGCGGTTCTCCGACCACGTCAAGGTGGACGCGGTGAACCCGGCGGCCGAGAAGCTCGCCGACTACCTGGAGCGCAACGCGCAGAACCTCTCCGAGCCCAAGGCGTCGCTGACGCTGGACCCGCCGGCGGTCTCCGGTAAGTCGGGCAGCCGTCTCGGCCCCGTC
Organism: Streptomyces sp. NPDC000404; assembly: GCF_040300365.1. Classification (NCBI taxonomy): domain Bacteria; kingdom Bacillati; phylum Actinomycetota; class Actinomycetes; order Kitasatosporales; family Streptomycetaceae; genus Streptomyces; species Streptomyces sp. NPDC000404. Next base: position 976 of record NZ_JBEPDN010000022.1, read on the forward strand.
ACGGTGCACACCAACGCGGACAGCGTCGCGGTGTCCCCGGCGGCGGACCTGCCCTCGGGCGTGAAGGTCGTCGGCAAGGACGGCAAGCCCGTCACCAGCGCCGCCGACGGCTCCCAGCTGTTCTTCGACGTGCCCAAGGGCGCGGAGGACGGCAGCACCTCGCTGACCGCGCAGGCCGCGACGAAGGTGCCGGTCGGCCGGGCCTTCACCGGCATCGGTGAGCACGCGAAGAGCCAGACGCAGATCCTGGCCGGCTCCAGCGAGTCGACGGTGTCGGCGTCGGCGACCGCGTCGTGGAAGAAGCAGGGCGCCGTTCCCGCGGTGACCGCGCAGAAGAACTGCTCCAAGGGCGGGGTGGACGTCACCACCACCAACAGCGGTGACGAGGCGTTCCCCTTCTCGCTGTCCGGCAAGGACTACGAGGTCGCTCCCGGTGAGTCGAAGACCGTGACGGTTCCGGTGGGCGAGGACCAGCCGTACAAGATCACGGTGAAGGGTGCGGGCGGCTTCGAGAAGTCGTTCTCGGGCGTGCTGGACTGCAAGACCGCCGGTTCCGGCGGCGGCAAGCCCACCCCGCAGCCCAGCCCCGCGTCGGTGGGCGGCACCAACGGTGGCAGCACCACCGGCGGCGGTGACCTCGCCGAGACCGGTTCGAGCAACGCCACCCCGGTGATCGCCGGCGTCGCGGTCGTGCTGGTGCTGATCGGCGGCGGCGCGGTGTTCTTCCTCCGTAAGAAGAAGACCGCGTAACACCTCCTCGTGAGCGACGGCGGGCGGCACCCCTCAGACGGGGGCCGCCCGCCGCCGTATGCGCGGACGCCCACGAACCGTGGCCCGGGCGCCTGCCACGGCACCGCCCGGGCCCGGCCACCGGGCCCTGCGCGGGAGCCACCGGCCCACGGGCCACCGAGCCACAAGCCACCGGCCCACAAGCCACCGGCCCACAAGCCACCGGCCCACAAGCCACCGGCCCACGAGCCACCGGCCCACGAGCCACCGGCCCGGCCACCGGCCCACGAGCCACCGGCCCGGCCACCGGCCCACGAGCCACCGGCCCGGCCACGGGGCCACAAGCCCCCGGCGGCACCCCGCCCCTCCCGCTCACTTTCCCCACGCGTTTCCGCCAGGGCCGGGCGGTACGGCAAGATGGGTGTATCTGCCCTCGCGCGGCCACGCCGCTTCATGGCCCACGCGGCGGAGCCCCTACAGACCCGCACGATCCAGACTGCCGGACGGTTTCTCTTGGCTGAGTACATCTACACGATGCGCAAGACGCGCAAGGCGCACGGTGACAAGGTCATCCTCGATGACGTCACGCTGAGCTTCCTGCCGGGCGCGAAGATCGGTGTCGTGGGCCCCAACGGCGCCGGTAAGTCCACGGTGCTGAAGATCATGGCAGGTCTTGAGCAGCCCTCGAACGGTGACGCGTTCCTCTCCCCCGGCTACACCGTCGGCATGCTCCTGCAGGAGCCGCCGCTGGACGAGTCGAAGACGGTGCTGGAGAACGTCCAGGACGGCGCCAAGGAGATCATGGGCAAGCTCCGGCGCTTCAACGAGGTCGCCGAGCTGATGGCGACCGACTACTCCGACGAGCTGATGGAGGAGATGGGCAAGCTCCAGGAGGACCTCGACCACGCCAATGCGTGGGACCTGGACACCCAGCTGGAGCAGGCGATGGACGCGCTGGGCTGCCCGCCCGGTGACTGGCCCGTCACCAACCTCTCCGGTGGTGAGCGCCGCCGCGTCGCGCTGTGCAAGCTGCTGCTGGAGGCGCCCGACCTGCTGCTCCTCGACGAGCCCACCAACCACCTGGACGCCGAGTCCGTGCAGTGGCTGGAGCAGCACCTGGCGAAGTACCCGGGCACCGTCGTCGCCGTCACCCACGACCGGTACTTCCTCGACAACGTCGCCGGCTGGATCCTGGAGCTGGACCGAGGCCGGGCCATCGGCTACGAGGGCAACTACTCCACGTACCTGGAGACCAAGCAGACCCGTCTGAAGGTCGAGGGCCAGAAGGACGCCAAGCGCGCCAAGCGGCTCAAGGACGAGCTGGAGTGGGTCCGCTCCAACGCCAAGGGGCGCCAGGCCAAGTCCAAGGCGCGTCTGGCGCGTTACGAGGAGATGGCCGCCGAGGCGGACAAGATGCGGAAGCTGGACTTCGAGGAGATCCAGATCCCGCCGGGCCCGCGTCTGGGCAATGTCGTCGTCGAGGTGGAGAACCTCTCCAAGGCGTTCGGCGAGAAGGTCCTCATCGACGACCTGTCGTTCACGCTGCCGCGCAACGGCATCGTCGGCGTCATCGGTCCGAACGGCGCGGGCAAGACCACGCTGTTCAAGATGCTCCAGGGCCTGGAGACGCCGGACGCCGGTTCGATCAAGGTCGGCGAGACGGTCAAGATCTCCTACGTCGACCAGAGCCGCGAGAACATCGACCCGAAGAAGACGCTGTGGGCCGTCGTCTCCGACGAGCTGGACTACATCAACGTCGGCCAGGTCGAGATGCCCTCGCGCGCCTACGTCTCGGCGTTCGGCTTCAAGGGCCCGGACCAGCAGAAGCCCGCCGGGGTGCTCTCCGGCGGTGAGCGCAACCGCCTCAACCTGGCGCTCACCCTCAAGCAGGGCGGCAACCTCCTGCTCCTCGACGAGCCGACCAACGACCTCGACGTCGAGACCCTGTCGTCGCTGGAGAACGCGCTGCTGGACTTCCCCGGCTGCGCCGTGGTCGTCTCCCACGACCGCTGGTTCCTCGACCGCGTCGCCACGCACATTCTGGCGTACGAGGGCGACTCCAAGTGGTTCTGGTTCGAGGGCAACTTCGAGTCGTACGAGAAGAACAAGGTCGAGCGGCTCGGTGCCGACGCGGCTCGTCCGCACCGGGCGACGTACAAGAAGCTGACCCGGGGCTGACATCGTGCGTCACACCTATGCCTGCCCCCTGCGCTGGTCCGACATGGACGCGTTCGGTCATGTCAACAACGCGGTCTTCGTGCGCTATCTCGAAGAGGCGCGGATCGATTTCATGGACCGGCTGGCGCCGGGGAACGGCAGTGTGTCGTTCACCGGCGGTTCCGTCGTCGCGCGGCACGAGATCGACTACGTCCGCCCGCTGGTGCACCGGCACGCGCCGGTGACCGTCGAGCTGTGGGTCACCAAGATCAGCGCCGCGTCGATGACGGTCGCCTACGAGGTCAAGGACGAGGAGACGCTGTATCTGCGTGCCTCGACCGTCGTCGTGCCGTACGACTTCGAGGCCGAGCGGCCCCGCCGCCTGACCGCGGAGGAGAAGGCGTATCTGAAGGAGTACCTCGACGACGCCGCGCAGTCGAAGGGGGCAGTCGCCGGATGACGGTGCTGCGTCTGGCCGATGCCGGGGAGGCGGTGGATCTCGCCGCCTTCCTGGCCCGGCTGCTGCATTACGACAAGGCCGCCGCGGTGCGGCTGCAGGGCGCCGGCGGGGCGCTGGCCGTCTTCGGGCGGCCGCCGTCCTTCGAGGTCCTGGCGATCCGCACGGCGCGGCTCGCCGATCCGCGGGGTCCCGGCGGCCCCGACGGGATGCCGCTGGATGTCACCGTCTCGGCCGGTGATCTGCTGGAGGCGATCGATCCGGAGGCCGCCGGGGAGGCCGCCGGTGCGCTGACGGTGCCCGCGGCGGTCACCGGGCCGCCGTGGGCCGGGGTGCTGCCGCCGCGCGGTGGCTGGCGGCGGGTGCCCGGGCTGCCGGGGCCCGAGGCGCTGGGCCGGGCGGTCGCCGCGGCCGTCGCGGAGTTCCGGGCCCGGGACGAGGCGCTGGCCCCGCAGGAGCGCACCCGCGCGGCGCGGGACGCGATCGGCCGGGAGATCTGGTCGCGGACGCTCGGCGACACCCGGCTGCCGCTGCGCGCCGTGCACGCCGCGCGGTCCCTGGGCTTTCTGCGCCCCGCGCAGGTCGCGGCGGCGCCCGGCGGCGGGACGCTGACCGCGCCCGCCCCGCAGCCGCCCGTGCTGCTCGCCGCCGGCGGCTGGCTGCGGCTGTCCACGCCGTACGGTTCGGTGGCGGTACGGGTCACGGGCCCGGGGCTGGCCGGGCTGACGGTCACCCCGACCTGAGCGGGCGCCGGACCGCGCCGCCGCTTCTCTTTCCCCGGATCCGGTGTCCGCAGGGCCGCCGCCGCCGGCTCAGCCGGTCCGGCCCCCGGCGGCGCCGTCGTCCGCTTCGTCCGTACGGCCGCGGGCCGCGGCGTCCGCGGTGCGGTCCGGCCAGACGCCGATGTGATCGCTCTCCAGCTCCAGCAGCACCCGGTGGGCCATGCCCAGGCTCGTCAGATGGTCGGCGGGCAGTTGCAGGCGTCCGGCGCGGTCGAGCATCGCGTACTCGCGGGAGACCAGGGATTCGGCGCCGGTCGCCGCGTCGCGTTCGGTGCGGCGCAGCACCTCCGACGAGGTGCGGCCGTCGCGGATGGCGACGGTGCGGCGGACCTCGTCGGCGACGGCCTGGTCGTGGGTGACGATGACGACGGTGGTGCCCAGCTCCGCGTTGGCGGTGCGGAAGGCGGCGAAGACCTGCTCGGCGGTGGCGGAGTCCAGCTCGCCGGTCGGCTCGTCGGCGAGCAGCACCTTCGGGGCATTGGCGAGGGCGACGGCGATGGCGGCGCGCTGCTGCTCCCCGCCGGACATCTCGTGCGGGCGGCGGTCGCGGCAGTGGCCCAGCTCCAGCACGGCCAGCAGCTCCTCGGCGGCCCGGGCCCGCTCCGCGCGGCGCCGCCGGCCCGCCAGCCGCATGGGCAGGGCCACGTTCTGGAGTGCGGTGAGGTACGGCAGGAGGTTGCGGGCGGTCTGCTGCCAGACGAAGCCGACGGTGTCGCGGCGGTAGGCGAGGCGGTCGCGGGCGCCCATCGTCAGCAGGTCGCGGCCGGCGACGCGGGCGGCGCCCGCGGTGGGGACGTCGAGTCCGGCGAGGATGTTCATCAGCGTCGACTTGCCGCTGCCGGACGCGCCGACCAGCGCCATCAACTCGCCCTCGGCGACCAGCAGATCGAGTCCCTGGAGGGCCTGGACCTCCACGCCGTCGGTGGCGAAGACGCGGACCAGCCGGTCGCAGACGATCAGCGCGTCGTGGCCGTAGGCGGGGCGGTCGCCGCGGGCGGCGGCGCGGCGCTCCAGCTCGGCGAGGGCGACCGGGGCGGCGTCGTCCGGTGCCCGGCCCGGTGTGCCGTCGGCCGGTGCGTCGCGGGCCGGTGTCCGGTCCTCGGTCGCACCGCCGTCCGTCGTCCCGTCGGGGTGTGCGGGGCGTTTCGTCACAGGGCACCTGCTTCCGGTCGGGGGGAGTGCCGTCGTCCGGGCCGCCAGGTCTGCGCCAGGGCCGCCGTCAGGGTGAGGACGAGGACGCCCGCCGACGGCAGCAGCAGGGCGGCGGGGCCGGCGCGCAGCGGGACGGTGCCGGCGGCGCCGCCGGGCAGCGCCAGCGGGGTGAGGTCGGTGGCCGGGCCCAGCAGCCACAGGGTGACGGCGGCGGTCGCCGCGCCGCCCGCCGCCGCGAGGAGGGCCTGCGGCAGCGCCTCCAGGAGCAGCAGCCGCCGCCCCTGCCGCCGGGTCATGCCCAGGGCCCGCAACCGGTCGAGCAGCGGGGCGCGTTCGGGAGCCGCGCGCGCCCCGGCGAGCAGCAGCGCCAGCAGCGCGTATCCGGCCCCGGCGGCGGTCGCCGCGGCGTACAGCCGTTCGGCGCCCTGCTGGAGCGGCGCGTCGGCGAGGCGGGCGCGGACCTCGCCGCGGACCACGGTCACCGGGTGCGCGCCGGGCGGGGTGTGGGCGCGGACGGCGGCGCGGAGCACCGCGGGATCGGGGGAGACGCCGGAGAGCAGCAGGGCGGTGGGGCCGCCGGCCGCGTCGGGGTGGCGGCGGTGCACGGCGTCGGCGGAGACGACCAGGAAGCTGCCGCCGGGCAGGGCGGGGGTGTCGGCGCGTACCGCGGCGGGCCGGACGACGAGGGCCCCGGCCTCGGGTTGCAGCGGCATCGGGTCGCGGCCGAAGCGGCGCGGGACGTCGGGGGAGACGAGGGCGGGCAGCGGGGCGTCGCCGCCGGGGTCGGCCAGGGTGCGGGCGTCGAACGTGCCGAGGCCGGTGGCGCGGGCGAGCCGGGCGTAGGCGTCGGCGTCGGCGGTGACGAGGGTCAGCGGCGGCCCGTTGTCCGGCGCGGGCTGCACCTCGGTACGGACGGCGACGGCGTCGGTGACGCCGGGGACCGAGGTGAGCGCGGTGCGCAGGGCGGGCGGTAGGGGCCGGTCGGAGGTGATGCGGGCCTCGGCGCCGACGGTGGCGAGGGCGGCCGTATCTCGGCCGTGGCCGACGCCCAACAGCACCGCGCCGCCGAAGGATGCGCAGGTCAGGGCGGTCAGCAGGGCGAGCAGCGGGAGTCCGGTGGCGGGGTGGGCGCGGCCGGCGCGGGCCAGTGCCAGGAAGCCGGTCAGGCCGCGGCGGCGGGCGGCGGGCCGGGCGAGGGCGCGCAGCGGCAGCGGGTGGAGGCGGAGCAGCAGCAGGGTGGCGATCACCGCGATCAGCACGGGCGCGGCGCTGACGAGGAGGTCGGGGCCGTTCGCCGGTCCGTGGCGGCGCAGCGCCGCCACGGCCGCGGCGGCGAGCGCGACGGTGGTGAGTTCGGCGACGGCGCGGCGGCGGGAGGGCCGGGCGGTGGCGGTGTCGCGGCGGGCGGCGGGGTGCGGGCGCCGGTGGGCGTGGGCGGCGCGCAGCGGCAGGACGGCCGCGCCCGCCACGGCGACGGCGGCCGCGGCGAGCAGTGAGCCGGTGGCCGGGGTGCCGGGCGGGGCGGGGACGAGGAGGCGGGCGGCGGCCCAGCCGGCCGCGGCGGCGGGCAGCGCGACCGCGCAGGTGCCCGCGGCGAGCCGGCCGGCGAGCCCGGGGAGGGCGGCGCCGCGGGCCCGCAGCAGGGCGAACTCGTCGTGCCGGCGGGCGGCGGCGAGGGAGCCGGCCAGGACGAGGACCACGGCGGCGGCGGTGGCGGCGGTGCAGGCGGCGACGGCGAGGACCGGGGTGAGGGCGGCGCGGGAGCGTTCGTAGCCGGACAGCAGGGTGTCGGCGGCGGTGTCGACGACGGTGTCGGGGCCGGTCACGGCGCGGAGGGCGGCCAGGCCCGTGCCGTGTTCGAGGGAGGCCAGCCGGGCGCGCAGCGCCGGGACCTGACGGGCGGTGAGGTGCCGTGCGTCGAGCCCGTACCACCAGAACTTCTCCGGGGCGCCGCGGTCGTCGGCGGCGAGCGCGGGACCGTCGCCGGGCGCCAGCAGCAGCGCGCCGCGCCAGGCGCGCCGCGGGGGGACGCCGTCGGTGGGGGCGAGGTGCGGGGCGGTCAGCAGGTCGTCGACGGACCAGTAGGCGCCGGTGGTGGCGCGGGGCGTGAGCAGGCCGGTGATCCGGACGGTCAGGGTGCCGGGGTGCAGGGTGTCGCCGGGGCGCAGGTGCAGGGCGGTGGCGGTGGCGGTGGTGACGGCGGCCTCGGGCACCGGGGCGCCGGCGCGCGGCAGGCGGCCCGCGGTGAGCGTGGCGTGGCTGCCGAGGCCGGAGGGCGCGTACAGGGCGAACGCGGCGGGCGCGCCGTCCGGGCGGGGCAGCGCGGGGTCGGGGGTGGTCAGCGGGACGGTGGTGCGGACGCCGTGCACCGCGTCGCCGGGGGCGACGGGGACGCCGAGGGCGCGGCGCAGCGCCCGGTCCTCGCGGTCGGTGCGGTGCGGGGCGAAGGCCGTGGCGGGGCCGGTGGTGTCGGTGCGGGAGAGGGAGATCTGGAGGGTGCGCTGTTCGGCGGGGGCGGTGGCCAGCGCCGCGCGGGCGCCGCGGGTCTCGTACGCGTCGGTGCCCCGGACGAACGCGGCGGCGAGGAACGCGGTGAGCAGCACGAGCGCGCCGAGCACGGCGGCGGGCCCGTGTGCGGGGTGCCGGGCGGGACGGGGACGGGCGGTGGTGCGGCGCATCTCAGAGGCCTCCCCGGCCGCGCAGGTCCGAGACGGTGTCGCCGCGCCGCGCGGCCACCGCGGCGCAGGTCAGCAGCGGCACCGCGACGATCGCGGCGATCAGCGGCGCGATCTGCCCGGCCGGCAGCTCCACCAGGACCGGCGGGACGGGCCGGTCGGCGTGTTCGGTCAGCACGGTCAGCGGGACGACGGCATGGGTCAGCAGCGCGCCGAGGGCCGCGCCGACGCCGGTGGCCGCCGCGATCAGCAGGCCCTGTTCGGCGACGACCGCACGGGCCCGGCGGCGCCGCGACGTGCCCAGGGCCCGCAGCACGGCGAACTCCGCGGCGCGGGCGCGCAGCGCGGCGGCGCAGCCGACCGCGAAGCCCGCCGCGGCCAGCGCGACGGCGACGGCGGTGGCCGCGGCGAGCGCGGCGCGCGGGCCGCGGCCCAGCGGGTCGCCGTGGAGCGCGGCGGCCGTCTCGTCGCGGACCAGGACCTGTCCGGGCTCGGTGTCGGCCCGCCCGCGCAGCGCGGCCGCGGCCCGCGCCGCGTCGCCGTCCGCGGGCCGGATCCACCACTCGGTGGCGGGCAGCGGCGCCGCGTCGCGGTCGGCGAGCGCCTCGTTGACGGCGCCGAAGTCGACGAGGAGTCCCGCGCCGTCGGCGGGCCGGTCGGCGGGCCCGGGCAGGGCCCGTACGGCGCGGACGATGCGGGCCCGCAGCGGCTGCCCGTTGACGGTGATGTCCACCGTGGCGCCCGCCTTCGAGCCGCCGGCGCGCAGATACGCGTCGGTGGCGACGGCGGGCAGCGGGCCGCGCCGCGGGTGGGCGGCGAGGGTGCGGACGGTGGTGACGGCGGCGCCGTAGCCGTCGGCGGGCCGGGCGCCGGTGTCGTAGGTCTGGGCGGCGAGCGCGCCCGGCGGGACGGTGGCGGCGCCGGCGCGCGGGCCGAAGTCCTGGTCGGCGTAGGTGCTCTTGGTGCCGAGGACGCCGGTCCAGGCCGGGCCGCGCGGCGGGCGCAGGGCGCGGTGGCCGCCGTCGGGGAGGTCGGCGCGGGCGGCGGTGAGGGTGAGCTGCTGGCGGTGGGCGACCGGCGGCTGGGCCGTGGTGGTGGTGAGCGCGGTCAGCCGCAGCGGCCCGACGGGCGCGCCGCCCGGGCCGGCGGCGGCGGTGAGATCGGCGGTGCGGGTGTGCGGCCGCCCGTCGGCCGGGATCCGGCCCAGGGCCAGCGGGTACGGCGCGCCGTGGCCGTCGGTCAGCTGGACGGTCAGGTCGGCGGGGACCGGCCCGGTGTCGTGCGCCCGGGCGCCGGGGGCGGCGGTGAGGGTGCGCAGCGAGCGGAGGGTGACGGTCAGCCGCAGCCGGGCGGTGTGCTCCGGGACGGCCACGCCCAGGGCGCCGGGCCCGGGGGCGAGGGCGCGCAGCACGGCGTCGGCGGCGCGGCCCGGTGGCGCGTCGGCCAAGCCGCCGGCGAGGTCGCCGCGGAGCAGCAGGGCGCCGGTGGCGGCGCGGGTGTCGAGGGCGAGGAGGGTGGCGCTGCGGCCGTCGGAGAGGTTCAGCGTGGCCTGTCCGGCGGGCAGCGCCGCGGCCACGCCGTCGGTGGCCGCGAGCGCGCCGCCGGTGCCGAACTGCGGGGCGCGGCCCGCCAGGACGCGGACGGCCGAGCCCGCGCGGTGGTCGGCCTGGTCGTCCTGGGAGCGGTCCCAGGAGGCGCGCTGGCCGACGGCGAGCATGCCCAGCGCGGTGGCGAGGACGAGCAGCAGCACGGGGCCCGCGGCGCCGGTGGTGCGGCGGCCGATCTGCCAGGCGGCGAGCGCGGCGCCCAGGCCCCGCCCGGCGGCCGCGGCGCGTTCGGCGAGGCGGGCGGCGAGCGGCAGCAGCCGCAGCGTGACCACGGCGCCCGCCAGCAGCGCCAGCGCGGGCGCCGCGACCGCCACCGGATCGATGACCGGCCGCCTGGCGGCGTCCTCGGTCAGCACCCCGCCGCCGTCCGCGGAGTGCTGCCGCAGCTGGACGAAGGCGACCGCGGCGAGGACGAGCAGCCCCAGATCGGCCCCGGCGCGCAGCGCTCCGGGCGGCGCGGCGAACCTGCGCCGGCCGGGCCGCGCCGCGCCGCCGCGCAGGGCCGGCGCCGCCAGCGTGAGGGCGCAGCCCAGGGCGACGGCGGCGCCGGTGGCCCAGGTGGTGGCGGTCGGCGCGGTGGCGAGCGGCAGGCCGTCGGAGGCGAGGAGCCGCAGCAGCGGGGCGGCGAGGAGCGGCGCGGCGACGGCGGCGGGCAGCGCGAGCAGCAGCGCCTCGGCGAGCGCGGCGGCGGCCAGGGTGCGGCGGGCGCCGCCGCGGGCCCGCAACAGGGCGCTCTCCGCGGCGCGTTCGCCGTTCAGCGCCCCGGCGACCAGCAGCAGCGCGGCGCCGGCGAGCAGGATCAGCTGGAGGGCGACGATCAGGACGCCGGAGCGGTTGACGAGCAGGGCGCGCCGCAACTCCCCGAGGGTGTCGGGCAGTTCGGTGCTCGCGGTGGCGCGCCCGGCGAACGCCGGATCGGCCATCAGCGCCGCGGCGGCCGGCCGGGCGGCGTCGGTCAGCGCGTCCAGCCGCCCCGCGGTCAGGGTGCGGAAGTCGCCGGTGACCAGCCACCCGGCGGACTCCTGGGCGACCCGCCCGCGGGCGAACGCCTCCGGGGCGGTCAGCAGCGGCCCGTAGGTGGTGAACCCGAGGGTGCGTACGCCCCGGCCGCCGAGTTCGTCGAGTTTCCAGTAGGGGTCGGTGCGGTCCTTGGGCCGCCACACGCCGGTGACCTCGATGCTGAGGTCGGGTCCGGAGAGCCGGTCGGCGAGGGTGAGGCGGCGGCCGGGGTGGAGCCCCAGCCGGGCGGCGGCCTCCGGCAGCGCCACCTGGAGCGGCCCGCCGCCGGTGGGCGCGGCGGGCGCGCGGCCCGCGGTGAAGGTGACGCGGGAGAGGTCGGGGGCGGCGAGCTGGGTGAGGTCCGGGTCGCCGCCGCGGCGCGGCCGGCCGCCGGGCGCCGCGAGGTCGCCGGGCAGCGCGTACGGGCCGGAGCGGACCAGGGTGCGGACGCGGTACGGCAGGCCGTCGAAGGCCCGGTCGGCGCCGCGGCGCACCGCCCGGTCGGCGGGGGCGGTGGCGTCGGCGGGCAGCTGCGCGGTGACGCGGAGGGCGGCCGCGGGGGCGGCGCGGGTGGCCAGCGCCCGGCGCAGTCCGGCGTCGCCGACGGCGTCCGCGTAGCCGGTGAGGGTGGTCAGGGCCGTCGTGGTCAGCAGCACCGCGACGAGCGCGGCGGCCGGCAGCAGCCGGTGCGCGCGCAGCCGCGGAAGAACGAAGCCGAACACGGGTCCCCCTGCGCCGATCGGCAACCGAACACTGTTCGGATGCTGTCAGAGCGGGGCCCGCACCGTCAGCCGGCCGACGGGACGTGTCCGGATTGTGACGTACGACGCCACCGGGCCGCTCAGCCCGGGGAGTTGATCATCGTGGCGGCGGCGTACGTGAAGTAGTTCCACAGCTGCGCGGTGTGCTCCTCGGACAGCTCCAGGGAGTCCACCGCGTCCCGCATCAGCCGCAGCCAGGCGTCGTGGGCCGCGCGGTCCACGGTGAACGGCGCGTGCCGCATCCGCAGCCGCGGGTGGCCGCGCCGCTCGCCGTAGGTGCGCGGGCCGCCCCAGTACTGCATCAGGAACAGCGCCATCCGCTCCTCGGCCGGCCCGAGGTCCTCCTCGGGGTACATCGGCCGCAGCAGCGGGTCGCCGGCCACGCCCTCGTAGAAGCGGCGCACCAGACGGCGGAAGGTCTCCTCGCCGCCGACCTGGTCGTAGAAGGTCAGCTCCGGATCGGTGGTGCGCGGGTCGTCAGTCACCCGTCCATGGTGTCAGACACGCCGGGCGGCGCGGGCCGGGCCGCGGGGTGGACAGTGGAGGCATGGACGCGGAACGCGACGGCGACCCGGCCGGGCCCGCGGCGGCTGCCGCGGCGCGCGAGCGGCTGGTGCGCGGCATCGAACGCGGCGGCGCGCTGCGCGATCCGCGCTGGCGGGCGGCGTTCGCCGCGGTGCCGCGCGAGGCGTTCGTGCCGGTCTTCCACGACAGCGTCCTCGGCGGCTACGACCGGCTGGCGGGCGACGACCCCGATCCGCTGCGCCGGGCCGTCTGGCTGCAGGGCGTCTACCGGGACGCGCCGCTGGCGCTCCGCGTCGACGACGAGGGGCGGCTGGTGTCGTCCAGCAGCCAGCCGTCGCTGATGGCGCGGATGCTGGAGGCGCTGGACGTCACCGACGGCTGCCGGGTCCTGGAGGTCGGCACCGGCAGCGGCTACAACGCCGCCCTCCTCGCCCACCGGCTGGGCGACGCCGCGGTGACCACCGTGGACCTGGAGGAGGAGATCACCGCGGCGGCCCGGGAGCGGCTGGCGGCCGCCGGGTACCGGCCGACCGTGGTGACCGGCGACGGGGCGCTCGGCTGCCCCTCGCGCGCGCCCTTCGACCGGATCCTCGCGACCTGCTCGCTGGGCGCGGTGCCGACGGCCTGGCCCCGGCAGTGCACGGCGGGCGCGGTGATCCTCGCGCCGCTCGGCACCGGCCTGCTGAAGCTGCGGGTGGCGCCGGACGGCCGCGCCGAGGGCCGCTTCCTGCCCCTCCCGGTGTTCTTCGTCCCGCTGCGCACCCCGGGCCCGGCGGCCGGCGCCGACGGGGCGTACGAGGCGGACGCGGTGGGGCAGGGGCTGCCGCGCCAGGCGCTGGGCGACGACCGGTTCCGCTTCCTGCTCGGCATCGGCGCCGCCGGGCTGCTGCCGCAGGAGGCGTACGCGCTGTGGCGGCGCGAGCGGCGGCCGCCGCGGGAGCGGTACGGCGTGACGGTGGCGGGCGACCGCCAGTGGTTCTGGCTCGACGACCCGTCCGGCCCCTACGCCTGGGAGCTGGGCGGATACCCGAACGGGGCGTGACCGCGCAGGTCACGCCCCGTTCTGCCGGCTCGCGGCCTCAGCCGCGGCGGACGGTCAGCGTCGTCCACGCGCCGACGTGCACCCGGTCGCCCTCGTGCAGCGCGACGGGGACGTACGGCTGGATCGGCTCCTCGGCGAGGTTGAGCGTGGTGCCGTTGGTGGAGTTCTGGTCCACCACGGCCCAGCTGCCGTCCGGCTGCTGCACCAGCAGCGCGTGCTGGTGCGAGACGCCCGGGTCCTCCGGCGAACGGCCCAGGTCGACGTCGGGCGACTCACCGGTGCTGTTGCGCCGCCGCCCGATCGCGATCTGCCCGCCGGCCAGCGGCAACTGCTGCTCGGGGCCGTACGAGGGGAGGTTGAGCCCCGCCGCCTCCGGGCCGCTGCGCTCCATCATCGCGGCGAAGTACTCGCGGTCCGGCGCGATGGCGACGACCCAGCCGTCCCCGGTGACCGGCGCCGGACCCTGCGGCGCCTCCGGAGCCTGTGCCGGGCCGCCCCACTGCTGCTCGCCCGGCGGGGGCGGCGGCTGCTGCGGGTCGTACGGACCGGGCTGCTGCGGCGGCACCGGGCCCTGCGGCGGGCCGGGCGGCTGCTGCCCGAACGGCGCCGGCGGCGCGGGCGGCGCGCCCTGGGCGTCCGGCGGGCTCAGCGGCCAGTCGTCCCCGGGCTGCTGCGGCGGCACGGGCTGACCGGGCGCGCCCGGCTGACCACCGGGGCCGGGGATGCCGGGCGGCGGGCCCTGCTGCGGCGGCGGGAAGCCGAAACCGTCCTGCGGGCCGGGGCCCGGCGGGGGCGGGAAGCCGTAGCCGCCCTGGGGCGGGCCCGGCTGTCCGGCGCCGACGGGCGGCGCGAACGACGCGGGCGCCTGCCCGGCGAACGCGAAACGGCACTCCTCACAGGCCGGCGCACCCGCGGCGCGCGGCGTACCGCACTGCGGGCACGCCTCGGACGCACCCTGCTCGGCGCCGGGCGCGGGCGGGAAGCCGGGAGCGCCCTGCGGCTGCCCGGGACCGCCCTGCGGACCGGGACCCGGCGGGGGCGGGAAACCGTAGCCGCCCTGCGGACCGCCGGGACCGGGCGCACCCGGGGGCGGCGGGAAGCCCTGACCGCCCTGGGTGCCGCCGGGCGGCGGCGGGAAACCCGGACCGTCCTGGGGACCACCGGGCGGCGGCGGGAAACCGGGAGCGCCCTGGGGGCCGCCCTGCGGTGCGGCGGGCGGCGGGAAGCCGTAGCCACCCTGCGGCGGGCCGTCCTGCGGCGGCGGGAAGCCGTAACCGCCCTGCGGACCGCCGGGAGGCGGCGGCATCTGGCCCGGGGCGGGCCCGGTCGGTGCGCCGGGGGGCGGCGGCATCTGGCCGGGCGGCGGGCCGGGCTGGCCGGGAGGCGGGAAGCCGGGGCCGTCCTGCGGCGGTGCGAAGCCCTGGGGGCCGCCCGGCGGCGGGAAGCCGTAACCGTCCTGCGGACCCGGGCCGCCCTGGGGCGCGGCGGGCGGCGGGAAACCGTAGCCACCGCCCTGGGCGCCGCCCGGAGGCGGCGGCATCTGACCCGGGGGCGGCCCGGCGGGCGCACCAGGAGGCGGCGGCATCTGGCCGGGCGGCGGCCCGGCGGGCGCGCCCGGGGGCGGGCCGTTCTGGCCGGGCGGCGGGAAGCCGGGGCCGTCCTGCGGCGGTGCGAAGCCCTGGCCGTCCTGCGGCGGGGGGCCGCCCTGGGTGCCGCCGGGCGGCGGGAAGCCCTGGCCCGGGGGCGGCGGCGGGCCGGGGGTTCCGGCCGCCGGGGTGTTCAGGAAGCCTGCGGGCAGGGAGGGCGGCGGGGGGACGGCGCCCGCCATCGGCCGGCCGCACACCTCGCACCAGTCCTCGGCCACCGACTGGTGTCCGTTCGGGCAGGTAGGCATGTCGGTTTCTTCCCCCTCCGTACCGTTTCCGGCGCTCGCGGCCGGCGCTGTCGCTGGTCTGTCATGGCGTGGGGCGGACCGTCTCACGGCCGCGTCGGGTGCGCCCCGCGCCTGCCGGAGCCGCCGCCCCGTCGCACAGTACCGGTCGCGCCCGCGCCGCCGCCGCCCGCCTCGGAGCGGGAATCGCCCGCTCCCGGGGCCTCACCGGGCGTCGTGGCCGCCGTCCGCCCCGGGGTGTGGGGTGCGTCACCCGCCACCCGAAACGGTGCCGATCCGACGAATGGGTACGTCCCACCCACGGGTGTCCGCAACGTTTCGCCGGACCGCCGCCGGACGGCCCGGATCAGGCCGTCGCGGAGTGCCCCGCCGGCGCCGGGAACGGCACCACCGCGACCGTGATGTTGTCGTGTCCGCCGCCGTCGAGCGCATGCGTCACCAGCGTCCGGGCGCTCTCCAGCGGCCGGGCGTGCGCGTCGGCGGGCAGCACCGCGGCCATCTGCTCGGCGGACTCCGCGTAGTTCCACAGCCCGTCCGTGCAGACCACGACGACGCCGGGGCCGTCCGGCTGGAAGTGCCGGGTGTGCGGCTCGACCTCGTACGCGTCGGCGCCCAGCCAGCCGGTGATGGCGTGGGCCCGCTCGTCGGCCATCGCCTCCGCCTCGGACATCAGATTGCCCGCGATCATCTGCGCGGCCCAGGAGTCGTCCTCGGTCAGCCGGGTCGGCGGGACGCCGCGGTCGTCCGGCACCCAGTAGGCGCGGCTGTCGCCGACCCAGCCGACGGTCAGCAGCCCGCCGCCGACCACCGCGCCGACGAAGGTGCAGGCCGGGGCGTTCTCCCGGCGCGGCTCCTGCGGGTCGTCCGGCCCGGCCAGCGCGTTGACCGCGGTCGCCGCCGTCACCACCGCGTCGTGCATCGCCCGCTGCGCGTGGACGCCGCGCGGCAGCGACTCCAGCAGCGACTCGCACGCCGCCTCGCACGCCGCGGCCGACGCCTCGTCGGGCCGGGTCGCGGAGGAGACGCCGTCGCAGACGACGGCGACGACGGCGGGCGAACCGTCCTGGAGGGCCGTCGCCGACACCGTGAAGAAGTCCTCGTTGCGGTGGTGGCGGCGGCCGAGGTCGCTGACCGCGCCGACGCCCTCCAACTCCCGCTCCATGTGGTCGCGTTCGCGCGGCTGGGCCTGCCCGCAGCGCGGGCAGTGACCGGCCGCGTCCACCCCGCCCGCACCGCACAGCACGCACCGGCGGACGCCGCGCACCGGCGTCTGCTCGGCGGCGTCGGCGACCGCCTCGTACCCGGCGACCCGGGGGTCGGTGGCCGGCTGCCGCCCGGCCGCCTCCCCGCCCAGCGCCGCGTCGGGCACCCGGGTCTGCGGGTCGGGCGGCGCCGGAACCCCGGCGCCGCAGCGTCCGCAGCCCGCGCCCTCCTCCTCCGGCGGCTCGCCGCAGTTCGGACACCTGGACGGCCCAGTCACACCCATGTCACACCCACGTCCCGGGGCGGAAACGGGTAGGCCCGCTCCACCAGCTCGATCCCTGTCTCGCCACGCCGCGCCCTGCCGCGCGGTCGGTGCCCCGCCGGCCGCGCGGCGGCTCCGGCGGCACCGCACGGCCCGGTCCGTAGGCCGGACGGGCACCGTGGCCCCCGGAGAGTACCCAGTCCGCGGCGAGGTTCCGTACTCCGGTGGCCCCGTCGGCCGGATCCTCCCGGTGCCGCCCGCCCCGCCCGAAGTTGCCGGACGGGCCGGTGCGTTCGGCCGCGGGCCCGCTCACGCCCCGCCCCCGGGCCCCGGCCGCTCCCCGGCGAGCGCCTCCGCCGCCGCCCGCTGGTAGCGCGCCACCGCCGCCTCGGCCGCCCGCAGATCGCACGGCGCGCTCCACAGCAGCCGCCGGGCCACGTCGTAGCGCTCACCCGGCAGCGGATCGCCTGCCAGACCGCGCCGGGCCAGCTCCGCGCGGTACGCGTCGAGGCGGCCGCGCAGCTCGGCGCGGACCGCGAGCGGCGCGGTCACCGCCGTCAGCGACTCCCGGGCGCGCAGCAGCTCGTCCTCGGCGCTGACCTCCAGCCGGTCCAGCAGCGGCGAGAGGCGGTGCCACTGGGCGCGGCGCCGGAAGTCGGCGGCGGCCGCGAGCTGTTCGTGCAGCGCCGTCGACGGGCCGCTGACCGCCGGGACCTCGCACGACGCGATCTTCGCCAGCACCTCGCCGCGCGCCTGCCGCGCCTCGGTCAGGGTGCGCTCGGCGCGCGAGAGGACGTCCCGCAGCCGCATCAGCCGCGCCTCGGCGTCCTGCCGTACGTCCAGCACCGCCTCGATCTCCCGGCGGACGTCCTCCAGCGCGCGGGCCGCCCGGTCGTAGCGCGTGGTGTCCGGGCGGCCGCCGCCGGGCGCGGCGCTGCCGCCCGCCGGTGCCACCCAGAACGCCAGCGGATCGCTGATCACCTCGGCGCGCAGCCGGGTCAGCTCGGCGGTGATGTCCTCCAGGTCGTCGCCGGAGGGGTGGGTCCCGGGGCGGACGCCGACGGAGTGCGCCAGCGAGCGGGTGCGCCGCAGCTCCTCGGCGAGCAGGTCGATCCGGGCGGGCAGCGTGGACCAGACCGCGTCCGCGGCGACGATGGTGTCCAGCGCGCGGGCGTAGCGGGCGTTGAGCCGGGCCACCAGTTCGCGCAGGGTGCACGGCGCGCCGTCGGCGTCGCCGGTGGCCCCGGGCACCGGGATCCGCGCGTCGCGCAGCAGTCCGGTCAGCTCGGCGAGGTCGTCGGGGGAGAGCCAGCGCCGCCGCGCTCTCAACGCGCGGACGGTGGCGAGCGTCCCGGTGTACGCGTCGAAGTCGGCCCAGAGCGCGGCCAGTGAGCGTTCGGTGGCCGCCCAGCGCTCCTTGGTCACGCCGGTCAGGTCCGCGCCTTCGAGCAGTCTGCGCCCCGCGTGGTCCTGGAGCGCCGCCAGCGAGGACTCGATCGCCTCGTACTCGGCGTTCAGCCGCTCCAGCGCGCGGTCGGCCTCCTCGCGGTCCAGCGCCTGACCGGGCTGCTGTTCCGCGGATCCGGGAAAGGGTCCCAAGACCCCCATCGATCACCTCTCCAAACTGCGTACGGGGCGCGGTGGTTGGTGCGCTTCGGCCGCCTCTCGGGTGCTGCTGCCCCCACTTTTCCTCCATAGTGACGCCCCGGCGCCCCGCGCGGGGACGATCAGCCGGGGTAGTTCGCCGACGGTGGTCCCGCGATGCCCGAAACACCGGAAATGCGGGGTGTTGAGGCCGGGGGCCCGGTGACCGGTGGCACACGCAGAAGGGGCGCGGGGCGGTGGCGCGGTCCCCGGGGCCGCCGTGCCACCGCCCCGCGCCCCTGGGCACGGACCTGCGGGTGTGTGTCTACGTCCAGGTCTCCCGCAGCCGCGCGTACGCCGCGGCCGGGGCCCCGGCGTGGTCGAGGGCGGAGAGCGCGGCGCCCAGCACCGGGGGAGCGGTCACCACGTGGGCGACGGCCTTCGGCGCGCGCTCCGCCAGCAGCCGCACCACCCGTTCGTGCAGCAGCGGGTGGCGGGCGGCCAGCACCCCGCCGCCGAGCACCACCCGGGTCTCCTCGCCGAGCAGCTCCAGCCGCTCCAGCGCGACCGCCGCCAGCAGCACCACCTCATCCGCCTGCCGCTCGACGATCGACCGGGCCACCGCGTCGCCGGCCGCCGCGACCTCGAACAGCACCGGCGACAGCTCGTACCGCCGGTGGTCGGGCAGGCGGCGCAGGTGCAGCGCCTCGATCAGTTCGGCCATGGTGGTCAGCCCGAAGTGGGCGGGCAGCGCCCGGGCCAGCGCGCTGGGGCCGCCGCGGCCGTCCTCGGCGCGCGCCGCATGCCACAGCGCCTCGTCGGCGAGATGGCCGCCGCCGCCCCAGTCGCCGGAGATCCGGCCGACCGACGGGAACCGCGCCGTCGCCCCGCCCCGGCCCAGACCCACGCCGTTGATCCCGGCGCCGCACACCACCGCCACCCCGCGCGGCTCGGCGCCGTCCGGCAGCCCGGCGCGCAGCAGCGCGAACGTGTCGTTGGCGACCGTCACCGACCCGGCCCAGCCGCGGCCGGTGATCTCCGCCTCCAGCGCGCGCTCCTCGACCGGCAGATCGGCGTTGGCCAGATACGCCGAGACGTGCGCCACCGGGCCCTTCGCCCCGGCCTGTGCCAGGACCGACGCGACCAGCGGCGCGAGGACGTCCACCGCGGGTCCCACGCCGACCACCGGCGGCTGGAAGCCGCCGCCGCGGGCCGTGCCGAGCACCCGGCCGTCGGCGCCCACCAGGGCCACGTCCGTCTTGCTGTTGCCCGCGTCGATCGCGAGCGACGCGCCGCTCAGGCCCACGTCAGGTGCTCCCGGTTGTGTGCGAGGAGGTCGTCGGTCAGCTGCTCGGCGTAGGCGATCTGGCCGATCAGCGGGTGGGCCAGCAGCGCCTGGAAGACCCGGTCCCGGCCGCCCTTGAGCGCCGCGTCCAGCGCGAGGCGCTCGTACGCGGTGACGTGGCCGATCAGCCCGGAGAACAGCGGCTCCAGGGGGCGCACGGGCAGTGGCCGCGCGCCGGTGGCGCCGACCGTCGCCGGGACCTCGATCACCGCGTCGTCCGGCAGGAACGGCAGCGTCCCGTTGTTGAAGGTGTTGACGATCTGGGTGTCGCCGGTGTCCCGCAGCAGCGAGGACGTCAGCGCCACCGCCGCCTCCGAGTAGAACGCCCCGCCACGCTTGGCCAGCAGCTCCGGCTTTTCGTCCAGCTTCTCGTCGCCGTACATCTCCAGCAGCTGCTTCTCGATCGCGGCGACCTCCGCCGCCCGCGACGGCTTCCGCCGCTGCTCCCGCACCACCTCGTCGTGCTGGTAGTAGTAGCGCAGGTAGTACGAGGGGACGACGCCGAGGCGGTCCACCAGGGAGCGCGGCATGTGCAGGTCCTCGGCGACCGCGTCACCGTGCTCGGCCAGCAGCCGCGGCAGCACGTCCTCGCCGTCCACCCGGACCGCCCGCTCCCAGGTGAGGTGGTTGAGCCCGACGTGCTCCAGCTCCACCCGCTCCGGCGTGACGCCCAGCAGCCGGGCGAACTTCCGCTGGAAGCCGATGGCGACGTTGCACAGCCCGACGGCCCGGTGGCCCTCGGTCAGCAGCGCCCGGGTGACGATGCCGACCGGGTTGGTGAAGTCCACGATCCAGGCGTCCGGGTTGCGCCGCCGCACCCGCTCGGCGATGTCGAGCACCACCGGCACGGTCCGCAGCGCCTTGGCGAGCCCGCCCGCGCCGGTGGTCTCCTGGCCCACGCAGCCGCACTCCAGCGGCCAGGTCTCGTCCTTGTTGCGGGCCGCCTGCCCGCCGACGCGCAGCTGCAGCAGGACCGCGTCCGCGCCGTCCACACCGGCGTCCAGGTCGGAGGTCCAGGAGATCTTGCCCGGATGGCCCTGCTTGGCGAAGATGCGCCGGGCCAGAGCGCCGACCAGCTCCAGCCGGTCGGCCGCCGGGTCGATCAGGACCAGCTCCGCAAGCGGGAGGACGTCCCGCAACCGCGCGAAGCCGTCGATGAGTTCGGGGGTGTAGGTCGACCCGCCGCCGACCACTGCGAGTTTCATGGGAACAGCCACAGGTTCAGCCCTTTACTCCGGTGAGAGTGACGCCTTCGACGAAGGCTTTCTGTGCGAAGAAGAACACGAGGATGACCGGGGCCATGATCAGCAGCGTCGCCGCCATGGTCAGATTCCAGTCGACGCTGTGCGCGCTCTTGAAGGATTCGAGGCCGTAGGAGAGCGTCCAGGCCCCGGGGTTCTGCGCCGCGTAGATCTGCGGGCCGAAATAGTCGTTCCAGCAGTAGAAGAACTGGAACAGCGCGATGGCGGCGATACCGGGCTTCGCCATCGGCACGATGATTTTCAGCAGCGTACGGACCTCACCGCAGCCGTCCACCTTCGCCGACTCGATGTACTCCTGAGGAATCGTCAGCAGGAACTGCCGCAGCAGAAAGATGGAGTACGCGTCGCCGAACGCCATCGGGATGATCAGCGGCCACAGCGACCCGGACAGATGCAGCTGCTGCGCCCAGACCAGATACATCGGAATGACGACGACCTGCGGCGGCAGCATCATCGTGGAAATCACCAGGATCATCGCCGTACGGCGGCCCCGGAAACGGAACTTCGCCAGCGCATACGCCACCGGAACCGCCGAGCACACCGTGAACAGCGTGCCCAGCCCCGCGTACATCAGGGAATTCCGCCACCAGTCCAGAAAGCCCGGGGTGTGGAAGACGGTGGCGTAGTTGGACCAGTGCCATTCGGTGGGCCACAATTCGCCGCTCATCGCCTGGCCGTCGCTCATCACCGACGTCAGGAAGACGAAGACGAACGGCAGCACGAAGAAGAGGGCGGCGGCGATCGCCACCGTGTGCACGGCGATCCAGTGCAGCAGCCGGGTGCGGCGGGCCCGCAGCGCCGGACCGCGCGCATCGCCGCCGCCGCTGCGTGCCGGTGCGCCCGGGGCGCTCAGGGTCGTGGTGGTCATGGGATCAGTCCTCCGCCGGGAGCAGACCCGCGCGCTTGCGCATCAGCAGGGTGGTGACGGCCATGGCGATGACGAAGAGCACGAGCGAGAGCACGCACGCCGCGCCGGTGTTGAAGTTCTGGAAGCCCAGCGAGTAGACGAGCTGCGGCACGGTCAGCGTCGAGTGGTCCGGATAGCCGGGCTGGATGACGGTGCCGGGGCCGATGGTGACGCCGGAGGCGAGCTTCCCGGCGACCAGCGCCTGCGTGTAGTACTGCATGGTCTGCACGACGCCGGTGACCACCGCGAACATCACGATCGGGGTGATCGCCGGCCAGGTGACGTAGCGGAACTTCCCCCACGCCCCGGCGCCGTCCAGCTCCGCCGCCTCGTACTGCTCGCGCGGCACGTCGAGCAGCGCCGCCATGAAGATCACCATCAGATCGCCGATGCCCCACAGCGACAGCAGCACCAGCGACGGCTTGGCCCAGTTCGGGTCGTTGAACCACGACGGCGCGTCGATGCCGACGGCGCCGAGGATCTCGTTGACCGGCCCGGTGCCCGGGTTCAGCAGGAAGACGAACGCGACGGTCGCGGCGACCGGCGGCGCCAGATATGGCAGGTAGAACGCGGTGCGGAAGAACCCCGCCCCCGACTTGATCTTCGTGACCAGCAGCCCGATGCCGAGCCCGAAGACCACCCGCAGCGCGACCATCACCACGACCAGCCACAGCGTGTTCCACAGCGCCGGACCGAACAGCGGCATCTGCGTCAGCACGTACTTCCAGTTCTTCAGCCCCACGAAAGCGGGCTGCTCGATCTGGTTGTAGTGCATGAACGAGAAATAGACGGTGGCGAGCAGCGGATACCCGAAGAAGACCGAGAAGCCGACCAGCCAGGGGGAGAGAAATCCGACCGTGCGCAGTTTCTCGCGCATTTTCTTACGGCGCAGCGCGGGCGCGTGGGTGGCAAGTGCCATGGGTGGCTCCGTCAGTTCTCGGACTGGAGGTTGTCGGCGTCGATCTGTGCGTCGAGTCTCCGCAGCCCCTTGTCGAGATCGGGCACCTTCCCGGCTTCGACGTCGTAGGAGAAGTCCTGGAGCGCGGTGACGTACTGCCCGCCGTTGTTGGACGGCGGCAGCGCCGAACTGTGCGGGTTCTTCGCGATGTTCAGAAA
Organism: Streptomyces sp. NPDC000404; assembly: GCF_040300365.1. NCBI lineage: Bacteria > Bacillati > Actinomycetota > Actinomycetes > Kitasatosporales > Streptomycetaceae > Streptomyces > Streptomyces sp. NPDC000404. The sequence goes on from NZ_JBEPDN010000022.1 coordinate 23,432, forward strand.
ACTGCGGAACGTCGGATCGGCGTCCAGCTTCGGCGATTTCAGCGCCGCGAACGTCGAGGGGACGTTGTGGATGGCGTTGGCGAAGGCGACCACCTGATCGGTGTCGGTGGTCAGGAACTTCACCAGTTCCCAGGCGGCGTTCTGATGCATGCTGCTGTGCGCGATGCCGGCGACGGTGCCGGTGAGGAAACCGCGCCCGTAGGTGCCGGCCTGGTCGTCGGGGACGGGCAGCGGCGCGGTGTCCCAGCCGAACTTCGCCTTCGCCTCCTTGAGCATCAACCCGCGCCATTCGCCGTCCAGATGCATCGCCACCTTCTGGGTGAGGAAGGCGTTCTGCGACGACATCTCGTCACCGAACATGGTGCGGAACTTCTCCAGCGGACCGTAGCCGCCCTGCGCCTTGATCAGCTTGAGCTGGGTGCGGAAGAATTCCTTGCTGCGCGGCTCCTTCGCCAGCGCCGCCTTGCCCTTCGCATCGAAATACCTCGGACCCCACTGTGCGAACAGCCGGTCCGGACTGTTCTGGTACAGGCGGAACGCCGGCATGAAACCCACCCGCCGGTACGAGCCGTCCTTGTTGCGCTCGGTGAGTTTCGCCGCGTCCCGCTCGAATTCCGACATCGTCCGCGGCGGCCGGGAGATGCCGGCTTCCCGGAACGCGTCCTTGTTGTAGTAGAGCCCGTACGCATCGGCCAGCAGCGGCAGCGCGCACTGCCGCCCGCGGTACTGCGTGTAGTCCAGCAAGGTCTTCGGGAAGACCTTCGCTTTGTCCAGCCCGCTCTTCTTCAGGAACGGGTCGAGATCCGCCCACATGCCCGAGGAGCAGTACTGCCCGACGTTGTTGGTGGTGAACGACGACACCACGTCGGGGGCGTCGTCCCCGCCCGCCCGCAGCGCCTGGTTCATCGTCTCGTCGGTGACGTTGCCGATGGCCTCGACCTTGATGTTCGGGTGGCTTTCCTCGAAGCGGGCGATGCTGTCGTTCACCGCCTTCACCTCGCCCGGCTCCGCCCAGCCGTGCCAGAACTTCAAGGTCACCGGTTTCGTCGGATCGTCCCGGTCACTGCCGACGCTCGGCCGGGCGCACCCCGACACGAGCAGCCCGGCACCGGCCAGCGCCACGATCAGAAACCGGCCTGCACGCATGGGTGGCATGGCGTACTTCCTTTACGGCGGGAAGAAGGAGAAGGCGGCAGGTAAAAGGAACAAGGAACAGGGGTAAGGACGGGAAAGGAACAAGGACAGGGAATTCAGGCCGTGTTGAAGACGGTGTCGCGGGCGGCGGCGAGCGCCGTGCGCAGCGCGCCGGTGAGAATGGGATTGCCGTCGATATGACTGATACGCAGTTCCGGACGCGGCAGCGCCAGCCCGGTGAATTCCTCCTCGACCAGCGCCCGCAGCTCCTCCCCGCCGGCGTGCGCGACCGACCCGGACAACACCACCAGCTGCGGATCGACGACCGCCACCACCGCGGCCAGCCCGGTGGCCAGCCGCTCCGCCACCGCCGCGCGGACGGAGCCGATGCGCAGCGCCTCCTCGACGGTGCGGACGTGGCCGGCGCCGTGGTCGTGGGCGAGTTCGACGACGCTGGGCGAGCCGACCAGGCTCTGGAAGCCGCCGCCGCCGTCGGGCTGTGCGGCGCTGCGGTCCCCGCCGCGCGCCAGCGGCGCCCCGGGCAGCGGCATGTAGCCGATCTCCCCGGCGCCGCCGGTCGCCCCGCGCAGCAGCACGCCGCCCAGCACGATCGCGGCGCCGACGCCCTCGTCCGCCCAGACCAGCACGAAGTCGTCGTAGTCCTGGGCCGCGCCGTCGTGCTGCTCGGCGACGGCCGCGAGGTTGACGTCGTTCTCGATCTCGATGGGCGTGCCCAGGACCTCCGCCAGCTCCTCCTTGAGGGCCCGCGAGTGCCAGCCGGGCAGATGCGGCGCGTACCGCAGCCGCCCGGTGCCCGGGTCGAGCGCGCCGGGCGTGCCGATCACCGCGCCGTGCAGCTGCTCGCGGCCCAGTCCGGCCTTGGCGAGCGCCGCGTCGACGGCGGCCGCGACCAGCTGCGCGGTGCGGTTCGGCACGTCCTCGGCGACCGCGTCGGTGCCCACCCGCGCCTCGCCGCGCACCTGCCCGGCGATGTCGGCCACGGCCGCCGTGATCCCCTCCTGATCCACGGCGAGCGCGGCGACCTGCGCCACGAACGGATTGACCTCGTAGAGCTGCGCGTTGGGCCCCGGCCGCCCGGTGACGTTGCCGGTGGTCCGCACCAGGCCGACGGCCTCCAGCCGCGCCAGCAGCTGCGAGGCGGTCGGCTTCGACAGACCGGTCAGCTCGCCGATCTGGGTACGGGTCAACGGGCCCTGCGACACGAGCAGATCGAGCGCGGCCCGGTCGTTCATCGCCCGCAGTACCCGAGGCGTTCCGGGCATCCCCGCTCCCGCTGCCGCCATGTGCGCACCCACCCCGTTCCCGGTGGCCCCGCCACCATCTGTTAGGAAACTTTCCAATCGGTGCAAGGACGGTAGGGCGCGCCCCGAGGGGCCGTCAATGGTTTACGCGCGAAGACTTTTCCCGATGATCTCCGTCCCGTCATCTGCCGCCCACCACCCGGCCGTTGCCCCGCCACGCGGGTCCGGCCATGTGAGCGGCCCCCGTACCGCGCGGTGCGGTACGGGGGCCGTGGGGCGACGGCGGCGGGGCGCTACTTGCCCAGCTTCGGCCGGGCGATCGGCGCCGCGGCGAGGGACTGCGGCGAGTCCGGGTTGTTGAGCGCGGAAGGCGCGGCCACCGCGGCGGACGGGTCCGCGGCCGCCTCGTCCTCCTCCTCCGGCTCCGGGCGCGGCGCGAGGCGGATCGCGGCGCGGTCCAGCGCCTGCTTGACCCGCCAGCGCAGCTCCCGCTCGATGCCCGCGGCCTTGCCCGGCATGGTCTTGGCCGAGATGCCCAGCGTGACCGTCTCCAGGGAGACCTCGCTCAGGCCCAGCACCTCCACCGGCTCCCACAGCTGTTCGTTCCACGGCTCGGCCTTGGACATCTCCTCGCCGACGGCGGTGATGACCTCGCGGGCCCGCTCCAGATCCTGGTCGGCGGCGAGCTGCACGTCGACATGGGCGGTCGCCCAGCCCTGGCTGAGGTTGCCGATCCGCTTGACCTCGCCGTTGCGTATGTACCAGATGGCGCCGTTCGGCCCGCGCAGCTTCGTCACCCGCAGGCCGACCTCGATGACGGTGCCGGTGGCCACCCCGGCGTCGATCTCGTCGCCGACGCCGTACTGGTCCTCCAGGATCATGAAGACGCCGGAGAGGAAGTCGGTGACGAGGTTGCGCGCGCCGAAACCGATCGCGACACCCGCCACACCGGCGCTGGCCAGCAGGGGCGCCAGATTGATGTTGAGCACCGACAGCACCGTGAGCGCCGCGGTGCCCATGATCACGAAGGAGGCGACGGAGCGCAGCACCGAACCGATCGCCTCGGACCGCTGACGGCGCCGCTCGGCGTTGACCAGCAGTCCGCCGAGCGCGGTGCCCTGGGCGGCGTTCGCGGTGCGGTTCATCCGGTCGATGAGCCGGGTCAGCGTGCGGCGCACCACATGCCGCAGCACCACCGCGATCACGATGATCAGCACGATCTGGAGGCCGGACTCGACCCAGTTGCCCCAGTTCTCCTGCACCCACCCGGCCGCGTTGGTGGCCTTCTCCGTGGCGTCCTCGAAGGACGTCGGGTTGGTGGCGTCGGGCGCCGGAGCGGCGCTGTACCGCGCGGCGGGGACCGCGAGGGCTGACCAGTGCACAGCAGAACCTTCCGTGTGGGGCGGGATGCCCGGACCGAGGTGGCACCGCGGCTCGGGCGACACACCACACTAACGGGGCAACGGAACCGAACCGCGCCCTTGTTCGAACGCCGGCGGCTTCCGGGGCGTTCCCGCAACGCCACGAGTACGCCCGAATGAGGGCGAAGTAACACCGTGCCGCGCGAACTGAGGGGGCGTGCCGGAAAACACCTCCGGCCCGTTACCCGGTCATGGTGGCGCCGCGGCCGGGCACCGGGTGACACTGGGGGAGATCGTCCCGGCGCGAGCCACGCGCCGCCGGCGTACAAGGAGGCACCCGTGCCGCATGTCCTGGTCCTCAACGCGTCGTACGAGCCGCTCGGCGTCGTACCGCTCCGCCGCGCGCTCGTCCTCGTCCTCAATGAGAAGGCCGTCAGCCTTGAGGAGTCCGGCGCCCTGATGCACAGTGCGACCCGCGTCATCCCCGCCCCGAGCGTGGTCCGTCTCAAACGTTTCGTACGGGTGCCTTTCCGCGGTCCCGTTCCCCTCACCCGGCGGGCGCTGTTCGCCCGCGACGGCGGCCGCTGCATGTACTGCGGTGCCGTCGCCACCAGCGTCGACCACGTCATCCCCCGCAGCCGCGGCGGCCAGCACACCTGGGAGAACGTCGTCGCCGCCTGCCGCCGCTGCAACCACGTCAAGGCCGATCGCCATGTCGCCGAGATCGGCTGGCGGCTGCGCCATCAACCGGCCCCGCCGTCCGGCCTCGCCTGGCGGATCATCGGGACGGGCCACCGCGATCCGCGGTGGCTGCCGTATTTGCAGCCGTACGGCGCCGACGACGCCCTGGCCCGGATCAGCGCCGTGACGGCATAGATCCGGGCCTTCGTGCGCCGGGCCCGGCCCGGGGTGCGCGGGCCGCCGTGCGAGCGGGAGCTCCGTCCCGCCGCCCGGCGGCGCGCGTGTCCCGGGCCGCCGTGCGTCCGGGGCCCGGCGCCCGCGCGGCGGTCCACCGGACGGCCCCGCGCCCCGCAGAACTTGCCGCCTGACGCCCGCTCCCGCCGCAAGCTGTGCGCCCCGCACCGGCTCGTACCGCGAAATCGCCCGTCCCGGGTAGTGTGAGGTGGGTCACGTTTCCTGGCCGGTCGCGCCTGTGATCCGGATCGCTGGGTAGCCCAGCCCTTGACCCACTGCCGACGAACGGGAGGCCCTCGTGGCCGCGTCCGCTCAGCTGCTCCTCGACGCCCTGTCCTCCAAACCCGGCGACGGGCCCGTGGAACCGGATCTCTTCGACGGGCTCTCCGGCCCCGAGGGCCTGGACGGGTCCGCCTCCGCCGGCTTCGTCGAGCCGCCCCTGACCAGCGAGCCGCCGCTCGCCGCCGGCGCCCCGCTCACCAGCGAGGTCCCGATCTCCGCCGAACTGCCGCTGACGAGCGAGCCGACCGCCGCCGGTCTGGGCACGGAGTCCATGGAGGTCTGACGGCCCCGGGTGCCCGGCCCGGTGTCCGTGCCGCCCCCTTTCTCCGGCGGTGCCACCTTGCGCCACCCCGGGCGCGCGGGCGGCCGGGGCGTCCTATACGTTGACTCCGTGAACAAGGTCAAGAAGAACGCCCTGCGCGCCGGAACCGTCACGGCCGGCACTGCGCTGATGCTGCTGATGTCGTCCCCCGCGTTCGCGCTCGTTCGCGACGACGGCGACGACCCGGGTCCGGGTCTGAGCGTGCTCTCCACGCTCGGCCTCTACGTCGCCGCCCCCATCGTTCTCTTCCTGGTCATCGCCGGGCTGGTCATGGTGGGCGACAAGTCCCGCAAGCAGGCCAAGTCCAAGGCCTGACGCCGGGCACCGACGCCTTCGAGGGCGCCCTTCGGTTCGTACGAACCGAAGGGCGCCCTTTGTCGTATCCACGGGCGAACGAGGTGAAATAAGGGGATTTAGCAGGTCAGGGACTTAACTCGACCTCACCTACGATGCCGTAACCTACGGAGCCGTAGGTCCAACCTACGGTTCCGTAGGTCATCGTCCCCCCAGGAGTTCCCCCGTGACCATCGCCCCCGCCCGCCACGACGGTGAGCCTGGCCTCAGTGCCTGGAGCGACGCCCATCTTCTCTACGCGCTCGAAGAGGTCGTCGAGAAGGAGCTGAACCGCCATCTGAAGGTCGCCAAGGAATGGATGCCCCACGAGTACGTGCCGTGGAGCGACGGCCGGAACTTCGACGGCGTCATGGGCGGCGAGGCGTGGGCGCCGGAGCAGTCCAAGGTCACCGACATCGGCCGCATCGCCCTCGTGGTCAACCTCCTCACCGAGGACAACCTCCCCAGCTACCACCACGAGATCGCCACCCTCTTCGGCCGCGACGGCGCCTGGGGCACCTGGGTGCACCGCTGGACCGCCGAGGAGGGGCGGCACGGCATCGTGATGCGCGACTACCTGCTCACCAGCCGCGCGGTCGACCCGGTCGAGCTGGAGCGCTTCCGGATGGCCCACATGTCGGAGGGGTTCGAGTCCGACAACGGCCACAGCATGCTGCACTCCGTCGCCTACGTCGCGTTCCAGGAGCTGGCCACCCGCATCTCGCACCGCAACACCGGCCACCACTCCGGTGACCCGGTCTGCGACCGGATGCTGGCCCGGATCGCCACCGACGAGAACCTCCACATGGTCTTCTACCGCAACCTCCTGCGCGCCGCCTTCGAGCTGGCCCCGGACCAGACCATGGCCGCCGTCCGCGATGTCGTCACCGCCTTCCGGATGCCCGGCCACGGCATGCCCGGCTTCGAGCGGGCCGCCGCCCGGATGGCCATCGGCGGGATCTACAACCTCCGCATCCACCACGACGACGTGCTCCAGCCGGTGCTGCGCCACCTCAAGGTGCTGGAGATCGGCGGCCTCGGGCCCGTCGGTCTGGCGGCGCAGGAGGAGCTGGGCCTGTTCATGGGCGGGCTCGACGACCAGGCCCGGAAGTTCGACGAGCGGCGCGCCGCCATCGAGGCCCGCCGGGCGGCCCGCGCCGCCTCGTAGGCCCGGGAGCCCTACTGTTCAGATCGACTGAACGGATCGCATCGAAATTTTCGATGGACCTGATGTTTCCGGAACTGTCACGGTGAGCGGGCACCCCCGCGACCGAAAGGACACCGTGGCAGTTCTGGAACGGCCCCGCACCCCCCGCGCAGGCACGGCGCGCGCCGTCGGACTGGCGCTCGCGCTCACCGCGACCGTCATCTGGTCCGGCAACTTCGTCATCGCCCGCGCCCTGCACGCGACGGTGCCGCCGGTCCAGACCGCCTTCTGGCGCTGGATCGTCGCGCTCGTCGCCGTCGCCCCGCTCACCCTGCCCGAGGTCCGCCGGCAGTGGCCGGTCATCCGCCGCCACCTGCCGCACCTCGCCGGCGCCGCGCTGCTCGGCGTCACCCTCTTCAACACCCTCATCTACCAGGCCGGACGCACCACCTCCGCCACCAACATGGCGATGATCGCGGCCGGTTCGCCGCTGCTGATCGCCGCCTTCGACCGCCTCGGACGGCGCCGCGCCGCGCCCGCCCCGGACGGCGCCCCGGACGACGGCGCCCCGCTCGGCCCGCGCCGCATCGCCGGGATGCTGCTCGCCCTCGCCGGGGTGGTGGTCCTCGTCGGCGGCGGCTCCCCGGCGGCCCTCGCCCGGCTCGACCTCGCCCCCGGCGACCTGTGGATGCTCGCCGCCACCGCCACCTTCGCCGGATACAGCGCGCTGCTGCGCCGCCGCCCCGACGGCATCGGCCAACGCGCCTACCTCTTCATGACGTTCGCCCTGGGCGCCGCGATGCTGCTGCCCGCCTACGGGGTGAGCCTCGCCGTCGAGGGCGGCTTCCCGCTCACCGCCGCCACCGCCGGCCCGCTCCTCTACATCGGCGTCCTCTCCTCCGCCGTCGCCTTCTTCACCTGGAACAAGGCGATAGCCCTGGTCGGCGCCGCCCGCGCCGGGGTCGTCTACTACCTCCAGCCGGTCTGCGTGGCGCTGTTGTCGTACGCGGTGCTGGGCGAGGGCGCCGGGCCCGTCCAGGTGGGGTGCATGGCGCTGATCGTCGCGGGGGTCGCCCTGGGGGCGGGCGGCAAACGGTGAGCCCGCCCCGGGGCCGCCGGGAGGCGGGCGCCGCGCCCCCGGATGCGTACGCTGCCCGCATGGCCGACTGGGACATCAAGAAGCTGCGGATCCTGCGCACGCTGCACGAGCTGGGCACGGTCACCGCGACCGCCGAGGCGCTGCACCTGACGCCGTCGGCCGTCTCGCAGCAACTGGCCTCACTCGCCAAGGCGCTCGGCGTCCCGCTGCTGGAGGCCCACGGCCGCCGGGTGCGGCTGACCGACGCCGCCCATCTGGTGCTCCGCCACGCCGACGTCGTCTTCGCCCAGCTGGAGCGCGCCGACGCCGAACTCCTCGGCTATCTGCGCGGCGAGGCGGGCCGGATCCGCATCGGCGCCTTCTCCACCGCCATCCCCGCCCTCGTCGTCCCGGCCGTCCAGGAGCTGCGGCGCAGCCATCCGGGGCTCGCCGTCGCCGTGCGCGAGGCCGAGGCGGAGGCCGCGTACGAGCTGCTCGCCGAGGGCAGCGTCGACCTGGCGCTCTCCCTCGCCGCGCACGCGCCCACGCCCCGGGACCCCAAGTTCAGCCGCCGGACGCTGCTGGCCGACCCGCTGGACGTGGCGCTGCCCGCGGGCCACCCGCTCGCCGCCGAACCGGGGCTGCGGCTGGCCGACCTCGCGGGCGAGCCGTGGATCTTCGGCTCCAGCGGCCCCTGGTCGCAGATCACCACAGCCGCCTGCGAGAACGCCGGCTTCGTTCCCGAGCAGGCGCACGCCGCCGCCGACTGGAACGCGATCTGGGCGATGGTCGCCGCGGGCATGGGCGTCGCGCTGGTGCCCCGGATGGCACGGCCCGGCGTCGGCGCGCCCGCCCGGGGCACCGGCGGCGGCCCCGGCGTCGTCCTGCGGGTCCTCCACGCCGATCAGCCGCGCCGCCATGTCGTCGCCGCCGCCCGCCGCGGCTCCGAAGGCGCGCCCGGCCTGTCCCGGGTGCTGGCCGCGCTCCAGCAGGTGGCCGCGGCGCGCGCCGGTGCCCGGACGGCGCCCGCGGACGACGGCGCGCCCCCGGACGAGGCGCCCACCGTTCAGTCCACCTGAACAACGACCTCACGAACTGTCGATGGACCTGCCGGGTGGCCGCTGCGACGGTGGAGAGGTCCGCAGCGCCGAGCACCACCGAAGGGCGCCTCACTTCACCGAAGGGCGACGATGACCACCACCCCGGCCGACTCCACCGATCCGCACGCCAACGACGCGAACCCGTACGGCGGCGGCGACCCCTTCGCCGACTACCGCGGCGGCGACTTCGCCTTCACCTCCCTCGTCGACCTCGCCGACCGGCGGTTCGGCGCCGGGGTGATCGCCGCGAACGACGAGTTCTTCGCCGAGCGCGAGAACCTGCTGAAGCCCGGCCCGGCGGTCTTCGACCCCGAGCGCTTCGGCCACAAGGGCAAGATCATGGACGGCTGGGAGACCCGCCGGCGCCGCGGCGCGGACGCGGACCACCCCTTCCCGACCGACGACGAGCACGACTGGGCGCTGATCCGCCTCGCCGCCCCCGGCGTGATCCGCGGCGTCATCGTCGACACCGCCCACTTCCGCGGCAACTACCCGCAGCAGGTCACCGTCGAGGCGACCGCGCTGCCCGGCAGCCCCGGCCCCGAGGAGCTGCTCGCCCCGGACGTGAAGTGGGAGGAGATCGTCCCGCGCACACCGGTCCGCGGCCACGCCGCCAACGGCTTCGAGGTCACCTGCGAGCGCCGCTTCACGCACCTGCGCCTCAAGCAGCACCCCGACGGCGGCATCGCCCGGCTGCGGGTCCACGGCGAGGTCGTGCCCGACCCGGCGTGGCTGGCCGCCCTCGGCACCTTCGACCTGGCGTCGGTGCTGCACGGCGGCGCGGTGGAGGACGCCTCCGACCGCTTCTACTCCTCGCCCACCCAGATCATCCAGCCCGACCTCTCCCGCAAGATGGACGACGGCTGGGAGAACCGCCGCCGCCGGGTCAAGGGCACCAACGACTGGGTCCGCTTCCGCCTCGCCGCACAGGGTGAGATCCGCGCGATCGAGATCGACACCGCCTATCTGAAGGGCAACTCCGCGGGCTGGGCCGCGCTGTACGGCTGCGACGGCACCCCCGAGGACGAGGGCTCCTGGTTCGAGATCCTGCCCCGCACCAGGCTCCAGCCCGACACCCCGCACCGCTTCGCCCTGCCCGAGGCGGTCACCGCCACCCACGTCCGCCTCGACGTCTTCCCCGACGGCGGTCTCGCCCGGATGCGCGTCCACGGCAGCCTCACGGCCGACGGCCGCCGGGCCCTCGGCGAGCGCTTCACGGCGCTGGGCGGCTGACGGCGGGCGGCCGGCGGGGTGGCCCGGCCGGACCGCGGCCGGTACGTGCGGGCCGGCCGCCGCACCGGGCCGGGCCACCCGCCGCGGCCGCACACGGAAACGGGGCGCCCGGGACCACACGGTCCCGGGCGCCCCGCGCGTCAAAGGGCCGGTCAGCCCGCCGCCGCGTCCGCCGCGCGGGCCTTCAGCGCCCGCTCGACGCCCGCCCGGGACTCCACGACCAGCCGCCGCAGCGCCGGGCTCGGCTCCGCCGACGCGAGCCACGCGTCCGTCGCCTCCAGCGTCTCCGGGGCGATCCGCAGCGCCGGGAAGAGCCCGGTCACGATCTGCGAGGCCATCTCGTGGCTGCGCGCCTCCCAGACGGCCTTCACCGCGTCGAAGTACTTCGCGGTGTACGGCGCCAGCAGCTCCTCCTGGTCGTACTGCTGGAAGCCGCCGATGACGGCCTCCTGCACCGCGTTGGGCAGCGTGTCCGCCTCGACGACCGCGGCCCAGGCGGCGGCCTTCGCCTCCGCCGTCGGCCGTGCCGCCCGCGCGGACGCCGCGTGCTGCTCACCCGCCGAGGTGCGGTCGCGCTCCAGCTCCGCCGCGATGGCCTGCTCGTCGGCCCGGCCGGTCGCCGCCAGCCGGCCCAGCAGCGACCAGCGCAGATCGGTGTCGACGACCAGACCCTCGACCGTCTCGCTGCCGTCCAGCAGCCCCTGGACCAGGTCGAGGTGGGCGTCGGAGCGGGCCGCCGCGGTGAACGCGCGGGCCCACGCCAGCTGGTGGTCGCTGCCCGGCGCCGCCGCCCGCAGCTGCTCCAGCGCCGCGTCCGCCCACTGCGCGAGGCCGCTCTCGCGCCACGCCGGATCCGCGTACAGGCTCAGCGCCATCTTCACCTGGCGGTGCAGCGACTGGACGACGCCGATGTCCGACTCCTTGCCGATGCCGGAGAGCACCAGCGCCAGGTAGTCGCGGGTGGGCAGTTCGCCGTCGCGGGTCATGTCCCACGCCGACGCCCAGCACAGCGCCCGCGGCAGCGACTCGGTGAAGTCGCCGAGGTGGCCGGTGACGACCTTCAGCGACTCCTCGTCCAGGCGGACCTTGGCGTACGAGAGGTCGTCGTCGTTGAGCAGCACGACGTCCGGGCGCCGGGTGCCCGCCGGGAACGGCACCTCGGTCAGCTCGCCGTCCACGTCCAGCTCGATGCGGTCGGTGCGGACCAGCGTGCCGTCCTTCAGGTCGTAGCAGCCGATCGCGATGCGGTGCGGGCGCAGCACCGGCTCGCCGGTGGCGCCGGCGGGCAGCGCGGGGGCCTCCTGCCGCACGTGGAAGGAGGCGACCGTGCCGTCCGCGGCGAGGGTGATCTCGGGCCGCAGGATGTTGATGCCCGCGGTCTCCAGCCACTTCTTCGACCAGGTCTTCAGATCCCGGCCGCTGGTCTTCTCCAGCGCGCCCAGCAGATCGCTCAGCCGGGTGTTGCCGAAGGCGTGCGCCTTGAAGTACTCCTGCACGCCCTGGAAGAACGCGTCCATGCCGACGTACGCGACGAGCTGCTTGAGGACGCTGGCGCCCTTGGCGTACGTGATGCCGTCGAAGTTGACGAGGACGTCGTCCAGGTCACGGATGTCGGCCATGATCGGGTGCGTCGAGGGCAGCTGGTCCTGGCGGTAGGCCCAGGTCTTCATGGAATTCGCGAACGTCGTCCACGAGTGCGGCCACTTGGAGCCCGGCGCGTACGCCTGGCAGGCGATCGAGGTGTAGGTGGCGAACGACTCGTTCAGCCACAGGTCGTTCCACCACTCCATGGTGACCAGGTCGCCGAACCACATGTGCGCCAGCTCGTGCAGGATGGTCTCGGCGCGCGTCTCGTACGCCGCGTCCGTCACCTTCGAGCGGAAGACGTACTGGTCGCGGATGGTGACCGCGCCCGCGTTCTCCATCGCCCCGGCGTTGAACTCCGGCACGAAGAGCTGGTCGTACTTCTCGAAGGGGTACGCGTAGTCGAACTTCTCCTGGAACCAGTCGAAGCCCTGCCGGGTGACGTCGAAGATCTCCTCGGCGTCCAGGTGCTCGGCGAGCGAGGGCCGGCAGTAGATGCCCAGCGGCACCTTCCGGCCGTCCGCGCCTTCCCAGGTGCTGTGCACGCTGTGGTACGGACCGGCGATCAGCGCGGTGATGTACGTCGAGATGCGCGGGGTCGGCGCGAACGTCCAGACGGTGCCCTCGGGCTCGGGCGTCGGCGAGTTGGAGATCACCGTCCAGCCCTCGGGCGCCGTGACGGTGAACGCGAACGTCGCCTTCAGGTCCGGCTGCTCGAAGGAGGCGAACACCCGGCGGGCGTCCGGCACCTCGAACTGCGTGTAGAGGTACGCCTGCTGGTCGACCGGGTCGACGAAGCGGTGCAGCCCCTCGCCGGTGTTGGTGTAGGCGCAGTCGGCGACGACGGTCAACTCGTTGCGCCCGGCGAGCAGGGACGGCAGCGCGATCCGGGAGTCGGCGAAGACCTCGGCCGGATCCAGCGCCGCGCCGTTGAGCCGCACCTCGTGCACGGTCGGCGCGATCAGGTCGATGAAGCTCTCGGCGCCCGCCTCGGCGCAGTCGAAGCGCACCGTCGTGACGGACCGGAAGGTGCCGCCCTCCTGCGCTCCGGAGAGGTCGAGAACGATCTCGTACGCGTCCACGGTCAGCAGCCGCGCCCGCTGCTGTGCCTCGTCGCGGGTCAGGTTCGTGCCAGGCACCAGGTCATCTCCTCGTAAGAGTCCTCGTCTGCGGGGTGCGGCCATCCTTCCACGCCCGCATTGTCAGGGTCGGTGGGTACTGTGATCGGAGAGGCAGTCGGCACTGGGAGGTGGCGGTCACGGCGGTTCTTGACCGGCTCTGGCGCGACATCGAGGCACGGAGCCGTACCGAGGGGCACGTCGTCGAGATCATCGACGGCGAGGTGATCACGGCACCGCGTAGCCCGGCCCGGTCGGACACTCTCCGCAGCCTGATCCGGCAGGCGGAACGCGAGCTGGGGGAGGAGGTCCCCCTCGTCTTCGACGTGGGCATCGACTTCCCGGGAGAGACCTCCCTGGCTCCGGACCTCGCGATCCTCGACCTCGACGCCCAGCCGCGCGGAAAGCGTTACGTCTACATGGACGTCGTCGCGGCCATCGAGGTCGTCTCGACGGCGGCCGACACCAACGATTACGTGACGAAGGTGGCCAAGTACAGCCGCTTCGGCATCGAGACCTACCTGATCATCGACCCGTTCACCCGCGTGTGCACCCTGCACGAGGGCGCGGTCGGCGCGCAGTACGAGAAGAGCAGCACGTACCGGTACGGGGGCGTGGTGGAAATGGAGCTGGCCGACGGCCGGAAGTTCTCCATCGACACCAGCGGCTTCCCGGGGGAGACGGCGGCACGGCCCGCTGAGTGAGCGGAGGCGTTCCGCGACTGCCGGAGCGAAGGGGCGCTTGCCGGACGGCTCCGGCGGGCGCCCTTTGGGTTGGCCCCGTCCCGTAGGGCGGTGGGGCCCGCCCCGGCCACCACGCCCCTTTCCGGTAGCACCAAGGTAGGAAGCCGGGTAGCATTGTCGGTATGAAGATCAGTGTGAGTCTGCCGCAGGAGGACGTGGCCTTCGTCGACGAGTTCGCCAGCAGAACGGAGGCCGAGTCGCGGTCGGCCGTGATACACGCCGCCATCGAGCTGCTGCGGGCGGCCGAGCTGGAGTCGCAGTACGCGGAGGCGTTCGAGGAGTGGGACGCGAGCGAGGACGCGAAGCTGTGGGACGGCACGAGCGGGGACGGAATCGCTCATGAGGCGTGGTGACATCTACCTGGTCGACATGGAGCCGGTGCGCGGCAGCGAGGCGAACAAGACCCGCCCGGCCGTGATCGTCTCCAACGACGGCGCCAACCGCGCGGTCGAGCGGCACGGCCGGGGCGTCGTCACGGTGGTGCCGCTGACCTCGAACACCTCACGGGTGCTGGCCTTCCAGGTGTTCCTGCCGGCCGGGGAATCCCGCCTGCCGAAGGACTCCAAGGCGCAGTGCGAGCAGGTCCGGGCCGTGGCGCCGGACCGGATGCGGCAGCGCATCGGGGCGGTGCCGCGGCAGCGGATGACGGAGATCGACGTGGCGCTCCGCCGCCACCTGGCGCTCTGAGCAGCGCATACGCGACGGGGCGCCTGCCGGGAGGCTCTCCCGGCAGGCGCCCCGTGACGCACGGCGGACCGCTCAGCCCCGCAGCTCCGCCGCGACCAGTTCGGCGATCTGGACGGCGTTGAGGGCGGCGCCCTTGCGGAGGTTGTCGCCGGAGACGAACAGCGCCAGGCCGTTCTCGGCGGTCTCGTCCTCGCGGATGCGGCCCACGAAGGAGACGTCCGCACCGGCGGCCTGGAGCGGGGTCGGCACGTCGGAGAGGGCGACGCCGGGGGCGGCGGCCAGCAGCTCCTGGGCGCGGGCCACGCTCAGCGGGCGGGCGAAGCGGGCGTTGAGCTGGAGGGAGTGGCCGGTGAAGACCGGGACCCGCACGCAGGTACCGGAGACCTTCAGCTCCGGGATGCCGAGGATCTTGCGGCTCTCGTGGCGGAGCTTTTGCTCCTCGTCGGTCTCGTGCAGCCCGTCGTCGACGATCGCCCCGGCCATCGGCAGGACGTTGAACGCGATCGGGGCGACGTACTTCTCCGGCTCGGGGAACTCCACGGCCGCACCGTCGTGCGTCAGACGGGTGGCGTCCTGCTCGACGGCCTTGCGGACCTGCCCGTTCAGCTCCTCGACGCCGGCCAGACCGCTGCCGGAGACCGCCTGGTAGGTGGCGGCGACCAGCGAGAGGAGACCGGCCTCGTCGTGCAGCGGGCGCAGCACCGGCATCGCGGCCATGGTGGTGCAGTTCGGGTTGGCGATGATGCCCTTGGGGCGCTCGGTGACCGCCGACGGGTTGACCTCGGAGACCACCAGCGGGACCTCGGGGTCACGGCGCCAGGCGGAGGAGTTGTCGATCACGACGGGGCCGGAGGCCGCGACCTTCGGCGCCAGCGCCTTGGAGGTCGCCCCGCCCGCGGAGAACAGCACGATGTCCAGGCCGGAGAAGTCGGCGGTGGCGGCGTCCTCGATCGTGATCTCGGTGTCCTGCCAGGGCAGGGTGCGCCCGGCGGAGCGCGCCGAGGCGAACAGGCGCAGCTGCTCGACCGGGAACTTCCGCTCGGCGAGAATGCCCCGCATCACGCCGCCGACCTGGCCGGTGGCTCCGACGATTCCGATCCTCATGGAACTCCCTCTTTCCTGACCTGACATCGGTGCTTCTCAGTGGAACACCTGCTCAGAAGTGTCCCCATCATGTGTGGGAACCCCGTCGCCTTGTCCAATCCGTTCCGATACGTGGCCTGTACGTGGCCTGCGTCACCACGGCCCTCACACGGCACGGGAGCGGGCCGCGCGGCGCGGTGATCCCTGTGCGGTGATGGGCCACGGCTGTTGCGGTGGCGTTCACGCCGCCGACACCCCCGCTGCCAAGCATCCCCGGAGAGCGGGCAGTTGAGCTGCCCGGCCGCCCGCGCCCACGCAACCGGGGAGTCCGCGCATGTCCCGCACACGGTCCGCCGCCTCCGCCCTCGACCGCCGCGCCTTCCTCGCCGCCACCGGCGCGGTCGGCGCCGCCGCCGGACTCGGCCTCGCCTTCGGCGGCGGCGAGAGGCCCGCCGCTGCCGCCACACCCCCGGGCGGCCGCGCCCCCGTGGCGCCCGTCCCCGTCGACGCCCCGGCCGTGCCCCCCGTCCCCTACACCCGGGGCACCACGCTCACCTCCGTCGCCACCCCGCACGGCACCGGCGGCTACCGGCACCTCGGCGACGGCCCCGGCTGGCGGCGGCTGGTCCGCACCGAGCTGGCCGCGGCCCACCCCGGGCGCGCCCGGCGGCGCACCGCGCTCGCCTCGTTCGTGCACTTCACCGACCTGCACCTGGTCGATGTGCAGAGCCCGCTGCGGTACGAGTACCTGCGCGCCGAGACGGCCAGCGCCTGGCGGCCGCAGGAGGCGCTCTCCGTCGCCGGGGTCGTCTCGCTCATCGAGCGGGTCAACGCGCTGCCCGGCGGGCCCGCGACCGGTGCGCCCCTCGCCTTCACCATGACCACCGGCGACAACACCGACAACAACTCCCGCCTGGAGCTGGAGTGGTTCCTCACCGCCATGAGCGGCGGCCGGATCACCCCGAACTCCGGGGACCCGCGCCGCTACGAAGGCGTCCAGGACAGCGGGCTCGCCCTCTACTGGCAGCCCGGCAGCGCGCTGCGCGACGCCGACAAGCGCCTCGGCTTCCCGCGCATCGACGGTTTCCTGGACGCGGCGATCCGCCCCGTCCACAGCCCCGGGCTGCGGATGCCGTGGTACTCCACCGTCGGCAACCACGACTCCCTGCCCGGCGGCTGCTACGCGCCCGGCGACCCGTTCTTCACCGCCGTCGCCACCGGCGACCGCAAGCTGGAGACGCTCCCCGCCGACCGCGCCGCCCAGGTCTGGAAGGCCGTCCGCAAGGGCCTCGACCCGCGCGGCGAGGACTTCAAGGAGCTGCTGCGCTCCCAGGCGAAGAAGGCCCGGCACGTCACCCCGGACCCGCGGCGGGCGCCGTTCACCCGCGCCGAGTACCTGCGCGCCCACCTCGACCCGGCCCACACCGGCCCGGGCCCGCACGGCCACGGCTACACCGCCGGCCACCTCGCCGACGGGCGCCTGTACTACACCTTCCCGGTCGCCGACGACGTCCTCGGCATCAGCCTCGACACCACCGACCCGGCCGGCCACTACACCGGCTCCGTCGGCGCCGAGCAGTTCGCCTGGCTGCGCCGGACGCTGGCGGAGAACGAGCGCGGCGGCGCCCGGCACGTGCTGGTCTTCAGCCACCACACCTCCGCGACGATGGACAACACCCGCCCCGACCCGGCCCGCCCCCGCGAGAGGCGGCACACCGGCGCCGAGCTGGCCGCGCTGTTCTCCGCGCACCCGTCCATCGTCGCCTGGATCAACGGCCACAGCCACAAGAACGAGGTCACCGCCCACCCGGGCTTCTGGGAGGTCTCCACCGCCTCCCACATCGACTTCCCGCAGCTCGCCCGGGTCATCGAGCTGACCGACAACCACGACGGCACGCTGTCGCTCTTCACCACCCTCGTCGAGTCGGCGGCCCCGCACCGCGCCGACCCCGCCGACCTCTCGCAGACCGGCCTCGCCGCCCTCTACCGGGAACTGGCCGCCAACGCCCCCAAGGCCCGCAAGGACCTGGCCGGGGAGGCCACCGACCGGAACCTGGAGCTGGTGCTGCGGCGGCGGTGAGGGGGCGGTGCGCTCCGGCAGGGGCACGGTCGGGGCTTCCGCGTCCGTGGCCCGCCGCCCGTCCCGAAAATCGCTGGACACCCGGCCCGCACCGCCCTTGGCTGGCCGGATGGCCGCCACTTCGTCCGTACCCCGTCTGCACACCGCCCGTCTGCTGCTGCGCGAGTGGCGGGAGTCCGACCTCGCCCCCTGGGCGGCGATGAACGCCGATCCGGAGGTCCGCCGCCATCTGGGCGGCCCGCTCACCCGCGAGGAGAGCGACGCCTCCGTGGCCCGCTTCCGCGCCGCGTTCGCCGCGCGCGGCTACGGCTGGTGGGCGGTCGAGGAGCAGGCGGGCGGCGCGTTCCTCGGCTTCGCCGGGTTCGACCTGGTCGAGGAGGGGAGCCTGCCCTTCCACGGCGTGGAGGTCGGCTGGCGGCTGGCCCGCCACGCCTGGGGCCACGGCTACGCCACCGAGGCCGGCCGCGCCTGCCTCGACTTCGGCTTCACCACGCTCGGCCTGACCGAGATCCTGGCGCTGACCACCGCCGCCAACACCCGCTCCCGCGCCGTGATGGAACGCCTCGGCATGGTCCGCGACCCGGCCGACGACTACACCGACCCCACCGTCCCCGAGGGCCCGCTGCGGGCCGGGGTCTGCTACCGGATCCGCGCCTGAGCGGTGCGGGGCCCGGGCCCGCGGTGCGCTACCGCGGCGCGATCACCACCGTCGCCGGGTCCCGGTCGCCCGCCGCCATCAGGGCCGTACGCATCACGACCGCCTGCTCGGCGGGGGCGCGGCGCAGGCCCTCGGGGGTGCAGCGGACCACCGTGATGCCCAGCAGGTCCAGCCGCTCGCGCTTACGGGTCCAGGCCGCGCCGGGCAGCGTGCCGTCGCCGTCGGGCGCCGCCGTGTCGATCTCCACCGCGACCGCCTCGGCGGGCCAGTACGCGTCCACCCCGCCCAGGTGCGGGCCGTCCGGCAGCCGCAGCCCGACGTTCCACAGCGGGTCCGGCAGTCCGTGGTCGCGGACCAGCGCGTAGAGCCGGTCCTCGGCGCGGGCCCGGTCCCCGGCCAGCAGCAGCGCCACCGTGTCCACCACGTGCGGGCGCTCCGCCAGCCGCGCCCGGCGCAGCTCGCCGACGACCGTGGCCGCCTCGGCGTGCCCGTCGCGCACCGCCTCCGTCACCAGGTGCCGCACCGCCGCCGCGTCCGTCAGCGTCGCCACCGTGTCGGCGAGCGCCCGCGCCACCGGGGCGACCGGCAGCCCGTCGACCTCCTCGGCCCCGGGCAGCTCCGCGGACCGCACGACCCGCGCGAAACCGGCCGAGGGCAGCCGCCGGCCGTGGCCCACCAGGACGTGCAGCCGGTTGAGCGAGGGCAGCGGGGGAGCGGCGGCGACGCCGTGCAGCGCCAGCGCCGCCGGGCCGGTCAGCATCGCCCGCGCGCCCGGCCGCACCCCGCCGCCCTGGCAGGGGACCGACGGGCCGCGCTCCGTCGCGTAGAGCACGGCGGCGCGCAGCCGCTCCTCGGTGGACGGCGGCCCCGGGTGCAGCAGGTACACGCCGGGCAGCACCTCGCGCCAGGGGCCGCCGGGGCGGCAGCGTCCGGCGGTCTCGGCGGCCGTGACGCCGCGCTCGCGCAACCGGTGCGCGGTGACCAGCGGGCTGCCGGCGTCGGTGCGGGGGAGCGGGGAGAGCGGGGTGTCCTGGGTCATGCCCGGCACTTTTCCCGTGCGCGGGGCGCCCGCTCACGGTTGTTACACACCTGTGGCAGGAAGCGGACAACTCCGTTCAGATGGACGGGTGTTCGGTCCGGGGGATGTTCGGGGCGGCGGGGGAGCGGCAGGGGGACGCGGGACGGGCCGGGGGCCCACGCCGCGTCCGGCCCTGCGCCGGGTCCGGACGCGAGCCACGCCCCGACGCCGGGCCGGACGCGAGCCACGCCCCGACGCCGGACCGGACGCGAGCCACGCCCCGGCACCGAGCCGGACACCGAGCCGGCCCCGCCGCAGGCCACCGGCCCGCCGCGGTCCGGCCCGGTCCGGCCCGGCCGGGAGGTCACCCCCGGGCGCCCGCCGCCGCGTCGCAGGCCCGGGCCCGCAGCGCCCGTGCCAGGTCGTCGCGCTGCTCCGACACCAGGCGGCGCAGCGCCGGTGCGGCGTCCGCGTGGCCCGTCAGCCAGGCGTCGGTGGCGTCCAGCGTGGCCTGCTCGATCTGCCAGAACGGGAAGAGCCCGCGGACCACGGCCATGCCGATCTCGATCGACCGCTCCTGCCAGATCCGCTCGATCGCCGCGAAGTACCGCTCGCCGTACGGCGCCAGCAGCTCGCTCTGGCCGGGCCGGGCGAAGCCGCTGATGGTGGCCTCCACCAGCGCGTTGGACAGGGTGTCCGACTCCACCACGTCCGCCCACGCCCGCGCCTTGACGCCGGCGTCCGGGCGGGCGGCCAGGCAGCGGACCTGGTGCCGCTTGCCGGACGCGGTGTCGTCGCGGGACAGCTCGGCCTCGACGGCGGCGGCGTCGGCCGCGTCCTGCGACGCCAGCGACGCCAGGAACGTCCAGCGCAGCTCCTGGTCCACGTCGAGACCGTCGATCCGCGCGGTGCCGTCCAGCAGTCCGCGCAGCAGCTGCAGGTCGGACGGCTGGGTGGCGACCGCGGCGAAGTGGCGGGCCCAGGCCAGCTGGTGGTCGCTGCCCGGCGCCGCGAGCCGCAGCTCGTGCAGCGCGCCCTCGGCCAGCGCCCGGGTCGCGGCCTCCCGGTGCTCCGGCGCGGTGTACGACTGCAGCGCCGTCTGCGCCTGCCCGTGCAGCGTCTGGAGCACGCCGATGTCGCTCTCCCGCCCGGCGAACCGCAGCACCAGGTCCAGGTAGTCGCGGGCCGGCATCAGCCCGTCGCGGGTCAGCCCCCACACCGCCGCCCAGCACAGGGCGCGGGCCATGGGGTCGGTGAGGTCGCCCAGGCGGGCGCGGAGGGTGTCGAGCGAGCCCTCGTCGAAGCGGATCTTGCAGTACGTCAGGTCCTCGTCGTTGACCAGGATCAGCTCGGGCCGCTCGGCGCCCGCCAGCTCCGTGACGACGGTGTGCGGCCCCGCGACGTCGACCTCGGCGCGGGCGTAGCGCACCAGCGAACCGGTCGCGTCCTCGCGCCGGTAGAGGCCGACCGCCACCCGGTGCGGCCGCAGCTCCGGGTGGGAGGCGGCGGCTTCCTGGAGGACGGCCAGCTCGGTGATGCGGTCCTGGGCGTCATAGGTGACCTGCGGGGTCAGCGCGTTGACCCCGGCGGTCTGCAGCCAGGCGCGCGACCAGGCGGCCATGTCGCGGCCGGAGGTCTCCTCCAGCACCGACAGCAGATCGGTCAGCCGGGTGTTGCCGTAGGCGTGCCGCTTGAAGTAGCGGCGGGCGCCCTCCAGGAACGCGTCCCGCCCCGCGTACGCCACCAGCTGCTTGAGGACGGAGGCGCCCTTGGCGTACGTGATGCCGTCGAAGTTGAGCTTGGCGTCCTCCAGGTCACGGATGTCGGCGGTGACCGGGTGGGTGGAGGGCAGCTGGTCGGCGCGGTAGGCCCAGGCCTTGCGGTTGTTGGCGAAGGTGATCCAGCCGCCCTCGAAGCGCGTCGCCTCCACCAGCGACAGCGCGCCCATGAAGTCCGCGAACGACTCCTTGAGCCACAGGTCGTCCCACCACTCCATGGTGACGAGGTCGCCGAACCACATGTGCGCCATCTCGTGCAGGATGACGTTGGCCCGGCGCTCGTACGCCGCGTCGGTGACCTTGCCGCGGAAGACGAACTCCTCGCGGAACGTCACGCACCCCGGGTTCTCCATCGCCCCGATGTTGTACTCCGGGACGAACGCCTGGTCGTACTTGCCGAACGGGTACGGGTAGTCGAAGTGGTCGTGGAAGAAGTCCAGGCCCTGCTTGGTGACGGTGAAGACGTCGTCCGCGTCGAAGTGCTTGGCCAGCCCCTTGCGGCAGAGCGCGCCCAGCGGGACGGTCAGCTCCGTGCCGTCCTCGAACGTCCGCCGGTAGGTGTCGCGCTCGTAGTGGTAGGGACCGGCGACCACCGCGGTGATGTAGGTGGAGATCGGCCGGGTCGTCGCGAAGCGGTGGCGGCCGCCGGACGGCTCGCCCTCCTCGGCGCCGTTGCTGAGCACCAGCCACTCCTCGGGCGCGGTCACCTCGAAGGTGAACGGCGCCTTGAGGTCGGGCTGTTCGAAGTTGGCGAAGACCCGGCGGGCGTCGGCGGGTTCGTACTGCGTGTAGAGGTAGACCTCGCCGTCCTCGGGGTCCACGAAGCGGTGCAGCCCCTCGCCGGTGCGGCTGTAGGCGCACTGCGCGTCGACGGTCAGGGTGTTCTCCGCCGCGAGGTCCGCGAGCGTGATGCGGGTGCCGTCGAAGACCGCCGACGGGTCCAGGACCGTGCCGTTCAGCGTCACCGACGTCACCGACGGCGCCAGCAGATCCGCGAAGGTGGTGGCGCCCGGCTCGGCGCAGCGGAAGCGGATCGTGGTCAGCGAGCGGAAGGTGTCCTCCCCCTTCACCGCCGACCGGACGTCCAGCGCCACGTCGTACCCGTCGACGCTCAGCAGCCGTCCGCGCTCGTGGGCCTCGTCCCGGGACAGATTCTCACCTGGCACGCTCTGACTCCTTCGTCCTGTTCGTCGTCTTCTTCCGGTTCCGTGGTCCACCGGTCGAACACGGGAATCATGGCACGCCCGATCTCTGTTGAAGCGGGCGCCGACCGGCGCATGCCACGGCACCCACCGCACCCGAGGAGAGTCTGTGTCCGACACCGCGAAGACCCCCGCCGACTTCTGGTTCGATCCGCTGTGCCCCTGGGCCTGGATGACCTCCCGTTGGATGCTGGAGGTGGAGAAGCTCCGCCCCATCGAGGTCCGCTGGCACGTCATGAGCCTCGCGGTGCTCAACGAGAACCGCCTCGACGAACTCCCGCCGGAGTACGCCGAGGCGATGCGGCCCGGCGGCTTCTCCTGGGCCCCGGTGCGCGTCTGCATCGCCGCCGAGCAGCGCTTCGGCAGCGAGGTCCTCGGCCCGCTCTACACCGCCCTCGGCACCCGTATGCACAACGAGGGCATGGGCCGCGACCGCGCCGCGATCACGGCCGCCCTCGCCGACGCGGGGCTGCCCGCCGAGCTGATCGACGCCGCGGACTCGGATGCGTACGACACCGCGCTGCGCGCCTCCCACAAGGAGGGCATCGAGCTGGTCGGCCAGGACGTCGGCACGCCGGTCATCGCGGTGCCCGGCGCGGACGGCGAGCAGATCGCGTTCTTCGGCCCGGTCGTCACGCCCGCCCCCAAGGGCGAGGAGGCCGCCAAGCTGTGGGACGGCACCCTGATGGTCGCCTCCGTCCCCGGCTTCTACGAGATCAAGCGGACCCGCACGGCCGGTCCGGTCTTCGACTGACGCCCCCGGGCATGGGCAGGGCCCCGCGAGTCACGTCCTCGCGGGGCCCTGCCGTTTATCCGCCTGCCGGGTGAAGGTTGAGAAGACGATCACGAGGCAGGACGCATGAGGGGTGTCACGGCGCCAGCAGCAGCGTGTTGGCGCGCTCCTTGGCGGCGGCGTAGCGCTTGGCCACGTCCTGCCAGTTGACGACCTGCCACATCGCCTCGATGAAGTCGACCTTCTGGTTCTTGTACTGCAGGTAGAAGGCGTGCTCCCAGGCATCGAAGACCAGGATCGGCACGGAGCCCTGGCCGACGTTGCCCTGGTGGTCGTAGATCTGCTCGACGATCAGCCGGCCGCTGACCGGCTCGTAGGCGAGCACGCCCCAGCCGGAGCCCTGCGTGGTGGCGGCGGCCTTCGTCAGCTGCGCCTTGAAGCCCGCGTACGAGCCGAAGCTCTCGGCGATGGCGTCGGCCAGCTCGCCCACGCCGTCCTTGGCGTCCGGCTCGCCGCCGCCGTCACCGCTCATGTTGTGCCAGTAGATGCTGTGCAGGATGTGCCCGGAGAGGTGGAACGCGAGGTTCTTCTCCAGCCCGTTGATGCCGCCCCACTGCTCCTTGTCGCGGGCCTCGGCGAGCTGCTCCAGGGTGTCGTTCGCACCCTTCACATAGGCCGCGTGGTGCTTGTCGTGGTGCAGCTCGATGATCTCGGGGCTGATGACCGGGGCCAGCGCCGAGTAGTCGTAGGGGAGCTCCGGAAGGGTGTAGGTCGCCATGTGCCCAGCCTCTCCAACTGCTTACGCCTTCTTATTGCAACAGGGAGCTATTGCAATTGGTGTGCAAGAACGTTCGCTACGCTACCAGCCGGGGTGATCACCGGCGCGGCAAGGGCGGGGCGTCTGGTCCCAAAGACGGAGGCGGGGCCAGACCCCCGGAGGAGTCCCGCCCCGCCTCGCGCGGTGCGTGCGGTCCGGTCAGCCGGCCGCGGGCCGCTCGCCCTCCACGGGCGTACGGCCCAGCTTCGAGCGCAGCAGCCCGATCACGGCCAGCACCAGCGCGAACCCGCCGGTGAACAGCAGCTGGATGCGCTGGTTCTCATCGCGCAGCATCAGCAGCAGCACCGCCGCGATACCGGCCAGCGCCACCCAGGTCAGGAACGGGAACGCCCACATCTTCACGACCAGCTTCTCGGGCGCCTCCCGCTCCAGCTGCCGGCGCATCCGCAGCTGGGCGGCGGCGATGAAGCCCCACACCACCAGCACCGCGGCGCCGACCATGTTGAGCAGCCACTGGAAGACCGTCGTCGGCCACCAGAAGCTGAAGAGCACCGCGAGGAAGCCGAACGCCGAGCAGAGCACCACCGCGCGGCGCGGCACCCCGCCGCTGACCTTGCCGAGGAACGCCGGACCCTGCCCGCGCGAGGTCAGCGAGAACGCCATCCGCGACGAGCCGTAGATGTTGGCGTTCATCGCGGACAGCAGCGCCACCAGGATGACCACGTTCATGATCTGCCCGGCCGCCGGGATGTCCAGGTAGTCGAGGACGGCGACGTAGGGGCCGCTCTTGGTGATGGAGGGCTCGCTCCACGGGATGACGGTGACGATGATCGCCATCGAGCCGACGTAGAAGAGGGCGATCCGCCACATCGCGGTCCGCACCGCCCGTGCCACACCGCGCACCGGGTCCTTCGACTCGGCGGCGGCGATCGTCACCGTCTCCAGACCGCCGTACGCGAAGACCGACGCGAGCAGGCCGACCATCAGGCCGTCCACGCCCTTGGGCAGGAAGCCGCCGTCGCCGGTGAGGTGGGAGGCGCCCGGCGCGGCGGTGCCCGGCAGCGCGCCGAAGATCGCCAGCAGGCCCAGGATCAGGAAGATGCCGATCGCGGCGACCTTCAGGGCGGCGAACCAGAACTCGAACTCACCGAAGTTGCTGACCGCCGCGAGGTTGGTGCCGCAGAAGATCACCATGAAGAGCAGCACCCACATCCACGTCTGGGTGCCCGGGAACCACTGCGTCATGATGCCCGCCGCGCCGATCGCCTCGGCGGCCACCGCCACGCACAGCAGCGCGGTGAACATCCAGCCCGCGGTGAACCCGGCCCACGGCCCGATCGACCGCCCGGCGTGCACCGAGAACGAGCCGGACGCCGGGTTGGCCGCGGCCATCTCACCCAGCATCCGCATGATCAGCATGACCAGCGCGCCGGACACCGCGTAGGCGAGCACGATCGACGGCCCGGCGGCGGCGATGCCCGCACCGGAGCCGACGAACAGCCCCGCGCCGATCACCCCGCCCAGGGCGATCATCGACAGATGGCGCTGCTTGAGGCCGTTGGACAGCGGGGTGCCGCCGTCGCCTCCCTGGCCCGCGTCGGACCGCTCGCGCGCGGTCGCGGCGGACGGAGGTATCCCATTCATGTCGTACCTGTCCCAGTGGTGAGAGCGGAGCGGAACCTGCGTTCTCCCGGGGCTGCGACCTGTACGCCTCCGCCGCCGACCCCCGGCCCCCCGCCCGCGACGGCAGGCGCGCACGGCCCTGCGCATGGCGCGTAAACGAGGGGTCCTCGGTGAAGCGCGCTCAGTTTGGGCGTCGGTGTCCGCTCAGGGCAACAGGCATGCAGCGAATGTTCGGTATTCAGACGCGATCGTGACCGTCCGTGTCCAGGTCATCGTGGTATGCCACCACAAGGCCCCACATGGCGGCAGAACTCCGCCTCAGCGCCGGTACGGCCGCCCGCGCACTTCCCGGACCCCGGCGACCAACAGGACCAGCGCGGTGGCCCCCGCCGACCACAGCAGCTGCGGCCGCGCGGTGGCGTCCCTGAGCATCAGCACCAGCACCGCGGCCATCCCCGCCAGTGCGGCCCAGGTCAGATAGGGGAACGCCCACATCCGCAAGGTCAGCTTCTCCGGCGCCTCCTGCTCGATCCGCCGTCGCAGCCGCAGCTGCGAGACGGCGATCAGCGCCCAGACGAAGAGCAGCACCGCGCCGACCGCGTTCAGCAGATAGAGGAAAACCGAATCCGGCCACTCGAGATTCAGCAGCACCGACACGAAGCCGAACGCCACCGACGCCAGCACCGCCCGCCGCGGCACCCCGCCGCCCGCCACCGTCAGCAGCCCGCGCGGTGCCTCGCCCCGCTCCGCCAGCGAGAAGATCATCCGGGAGGCGCCGTAGAGGTTGGCGTTCAGCGCCGACAGCAGCGCCACGAACACCACGATGTTCATGATCAGCCCGGCGCCCGGGATCCCGATGTGGTCGAGCACCGCGACATACGGGCTCTTCCCCGGCACCAGCTTCGACCACGGCAGCAGCGTGACGATCACCAGCATCGAGCCGACGTAGAAGAAGAGGATGCGCCACACCGCGCTGCGCACCGCCCGGCCCACCGCGCGCGCCGGATCGTCCGACTCCGCCGCCGCGATGGTGACGACCTCCAGACCGCCGAACGCGAACACCACCGCCAGCACCCCGGAGACCACCCCGGACCAGCCGCGCGGCAGGAAGCCGCCCTGACCGGTCAGATTGGCCAGCCCCACCGGCTCGGTGTCCGGCAGCACCCCGAAGATCGCCAGCAGGCTCAGCACCAGGAAGAGCACGATCGCGGTGACCTTCAGCGTGGCGAACCAGAACTCGAACTCGCCGAAGTTCTTCACCGCGGCGAGATTGGCGCCGGTGAACACCACCATGAACAGGAGCACCCAGCCCCACTGCGGCACCGCCGGCACCCAGCCGTGCGCGATCTGCGCCGCGCCCGTCGCCTCCACGGCGAGCACCACGACCAGCAGGAACCAGTACAGCCAGCCGACGCTGAACCCGGCCCAGCGGCCCAGCGCCCGCTCCGCGTGCACCGAGAACGCCCCGGACGCGGGCATCGCCGCCGACATCTCGCCCAGCATCCGCATGATCAGCATCGCCAGCGCCCCGGCGATCAGGTACGACACCGTGATGCCGGGCCCGGCCACGGCGATGCCCGCACCGGAGCCGACGAACAGCCCGGCGCCGATCACCCCGCCCAGCCCCAGCATCGTCAGATGACGCTGCTTGAGCCCCCCGGAGAGCGGTTCCCGCTCCCCGGCCCCCTCTCCGAGCGGAGGATTCCCGGAGGAGGGTGGTGCGTCGTGCATGGCTCGTACTCTCACGCGGTGCGGGGCCCCGCACGCGCGCGGCCTTGGTCCTTCACAGTTTCCCCGCCCCGGCGACCACCGCAAAACGCGCGCCCGTCAGGTGACGAGCATCACGTGACCTGCGAAAAGGCTCCGAGAGGCGGCCGTGCCCGGCGGGGCGGGGGGTTGTTCGGAACTCTCCAAGCAGCCCGGCGCCGCTTTGTCGCCGCCACACGATGATCGCGGTGGCCGGGCTGGACTAACGTCCATCGGGTCCGACCTGTCCGTATCTCTTAGACCTTCGCGGAGTTCTGATGAGCACTGCCGCTCTCACCCGTCCCGGTGCGGTCCTCGCCGATCTGCTGCCCGCCGCCACCGCCTCCCGCGCCCGCGTCCGTGACGCCGCGCTGGTCGCCGGGGGTGCCGTCCTCACCGGCGTCGCCGCCCAGATCGCCCTGCCGATACCGGGCTCCCCGGTGCCGGTGACCGGCCAGACGTTCGCCGCGCTGCTGGTGGGCACCGCGCTCGGCGCCCGCCGCGGCCTCGCCTCCCTCGCGCTGTACGCGGCGGTCGGCATGGCGGGCGTGCCGTGGTTCGCGGAGGGCAAGTCCGGCCCCGGCGGCGCCACCTTCGGCTACGTCCTGGGCATGCTGCTGGCCTCCGTCGTCGTCGGCGCGCTGGCCCGCCGCGGCGGCGACCGGGGCGCGCTGCGCACCGCCGGGACGATGGCCGCGGGCACCGCCGTGATCTACGCCGTCGGCGTCCCCTACCTCGCGCTGAGCGCCGGCATCTCCCTCGGCCAGGCGCTCGCCGTCGGCATGGTGCCGTTCCTGATCGGCGACGCCCTGAAGGCGGCCCTGGCGATGGGCGCCCTGCCCACCGCCTGGAAGCTGGCCGGCCGCCGCGGCTGACACCGGGCACACGAACGGGCCGGGCCCCGCACTCACCCAGGTGGTGACTGCGGGGCCCGGCCCGTTCCCCGTCTCCGTGCCTCCGTGCCGTACGCGCCCGGGGGCTACGTACGGTCCGCGGTCTGCGCGGGAGCGGCCTGGGGCGCCTCGGCGGGCGTGGCCTGCGCCGGCACGGCGGCGGCCTCGCGGGGACGGCGGCGGTCCAGGATCAGGCCGACGGCGAGGACGACCACGGCGGCGACGACGGACAGGACCATCTGCTTGCGGCCGTCCGGGTCGTAGAACATGTAGCCCACGACGAAGAGGATCAGCGCGATCGTCGCGTACGTCAGCCACGGGTACAGCCACATCCGGACCGTCAGCCGCTCCGGCATCTCCTTCTCGATGACCTTGCGCATCCGCAGCTGCGAGAAGCAGATGACCAGCCACACGAAGAGCGCGACGGCGCCCGAGGAGTTCAGCAGGAACTGGAAGATGGTGTCCGGCGAGGTGTAGCTGAAGATCGTCGCGACGAAGCCGAAGGCCACCGACGCCCAGATCGCCACGGCCGGCACGCCGCCCTTGTTGACCTTCGCGAACGCCTTCGGCGCGTCCCCGCGCTCACCCAGCGAGAAGGCCATCCGGGACGCGGTGTACAGACCCGAGTTGAGACAGGACAGCACCGCCGTCAGCACGACGACGTCCATCACGGTGCCCGCGTACGGGATGTCCAGCGACTCCAGCACGGCCACGTACGGGCTCGCGTCCAGCTTCGGGTCGTTCCACGGCAGCAGCGTCACGATGACCGCGATCGAGCCGAGGTAGAAGAGCGCGATCCGCCAGATGACGCTGTTGACGGCCTGCCGCACGGCCTTCACCGGGTTCGGCGACTCGCTGGCCGCCAGGGTGACGATCTCGCTGCCCATGAAGGAGAAGACCACCAGCAGCATGCCGGAGAGGATCGCCCCGGGGCCGTTCGGCAGGAAGCCGCCCTGACCGGTGAAGTTGCTCAGCCCGACCGCGTGGTCGCCCGGGGGCAGACCGAAGATGGCCAGCGCGCCGACGATGATGAAGACGACGATGGCGACGACCTTGATACCGGCGAACCAGAACTCGAACTCGCCGAACGAGCCGACGGAGATCAGGTTGGTGCCGGTCAGCACGATCATGACCAACAGTGCCCACGCCCACTGCGGGACGGCGGGGACCCAATTGGTGAGGATCGCGGCAGCGGCGGTCGCCTCGACGGCCAGCACGACCGACCAGAAGAACCAGTACAGCCAGCCGATGGTGAACCCGGCCCAGCGGCCGAGCGCACGGTCCGCGTACGCGGAGAACGAACCGGACGTGGGGGAGGCCGCGGCCATCTCACCCAGCATCCGCATGACGAGCACGACCAGAAGTCCGGTCAGTGCGTAGGAGAGGAGAATGCCCGGTCCGGCGGCCTTGATACCGGCTCCGGACCCGACGAACAGTCCGGCTCCGATGACGCCACCGATGGCGATCATCGACAGATGCCGGTTCTTGAGTCCTGCCTGAAGCCCGTCCGTGGTAGGCGGGTGCGTGCCCATGTGCACCGTCCTTCAGTGGTTCTCGGTTTCGAGTCCCCGCATTAGACAGGCGATACCGACCGCTTAGGAAGATCCGACTCCGGATCGTTGCCGTTCCTGTTCAGCTGTATGAAGAGTGGCTGAAACCTCCCCGCCATATGTACGAAGACCCGGGGCCACGAAGCCGCATTCCGCATGCCACACTCATGCCATGCGCGTGTATCTCGGCTCCGACCATGCCGGTTTCGACCTCAAGAACCACCTCGTCGACTGGCTCAAGGCCCACGGCCACGAGCCCGTCGACTGCGGTCCCCACATCTACGACGCCCAGGACGACTACCCCCCGTTCTGCCTCCGTGCAGCTGAGCGGACCGCCGCCGACGCCGACGCCCTCGGCATCGTGATCGGCGGCTCCGGCAACGGCGAGCAGATCGCCGCCAACAAGGTCAAGGGCGTCCGGGCCGCACTGGCCTGGAGCGAGGAGACCGCGAAGCTGGGCCGCGAGCACAACGACGCAAACGTGATTTCCGTCGGTGGCCGGATGCATACCCTTGAGGAGGCGACCAAGTTCGTCGAGATCTTCCTCGCCACCCCGTACTCCGGCGAGGAGCGTCACACCCGCCGCATCGAGATGCTCTCGGCGTACGAGACCACCGGCGAACTCCCCCCGATCCCGGCCCACCACCCCCAGGGCTGACCGCCCCCAGGACGCCGCCCGCTTCCCCGGCCGCCGGGGGAGCGGGCGCACCCATTCGAAGGACGCACCGCATGCCCGAGGGCCACACCATCCACCGCCTCGCCCTCGACCACCGCGAGCGCTTCGCGGGCGAGACGGTCCGCGCGAGCAGCCCGCAGGGCCGGTTCGCCGCCGGGGCGGCGCTCGTCGACGGCCGGGTCCTGGAGCGCGCCGAGGCCCACGGCAAGCACCTCTTCCTCGGCTTCGGGCCCGCCGGCTGGATCCACATCCACCTCGGCCTCTTCGGCAAGCTCGGCTTCGGCACCGCCCCCGCCCCGCCCGCCGCCGACACCGTCCGCCTCCGCCTCGCCACCGGCGAACACCACGCCGACCTGCGCGGACCCACCGCCTGCGCGCTGATCACCGACGCCGAGAAGCAGGCGATACACGACCGCCTCGGCCCCGATCCGCTGCGCCCCGGGGACGACGGCGAACGGGCCTGGCGCCGCATCTCCCGCAGCCGCACCACCGTCGCCGCGCTCCTCCTCGACCAGAAGGTCGTCGCGGGTGTCGGCAACGTCTACCGCGCCGAGGTCCTCTTCCGCCGCGGCATCGACCCGTACCTGCCCGGCCGGGCCCTCGCCCGCGACGACTGGGACGCGATCTGGGCCGACCTCGCCGCCCTGATGCGCGAGGGCGTGCGCCACAACCGGATCGACACCGTCCGGCCCGAGCACCTGCCCGAGGCGATGGGCCGCCCGCCGCGCGTCGACGACCACGGCGGCGAGGTGTACGTCTACCGCCGCGCCCACCAGCCCTGCCACCTGTGCGCCACCGAGATCCGCACCGCCGACCTGGCGGCCCGCAACCTCTTCTGGTGCCCGCGCTGCCAGCCGGCGCACGGCGGCTGAGCACGGCGTGCGCGGGCCGGGCCGCGCCCGGGCCGTGGGGCGGGGCCGCGGCGGACTCAGGGCCCGGGGGCAGGGCCCCGGCGGACGCAGGCCCCCGGCGGACGCAGGCCCCCCTCGGCGGCCGCCGGCCCCCGCCCCGCCCGTCACCGCGGCCCCGGCCCCGCCCCGCTCAGAACTCGTGCGGCAGCCACGGCTGGACATCCTCGCCGAACGCCACCGACGCCGCCGCCAGCGCCCCCGGCCGCAGCTCCTGCACCCGCCCGGCCCCGGCCATCGCCGACAGCGTGAAGCCGCCCAGGTACGCCGAGCCCAGCTCCCGCACGGACAGCGCCAGATCGGCCGGGTCGGTGGTCCGCTCGCAGGTCGCGCCCGAGCCGTCGCCGGACAGCCGCCAGCGGCCCTCGTTCCACGGGCAGAACGGGTCGGCCACCTGGAGCACCGTGTCCACCGGCCGCTGGTACGTCCGCGCCGCCAGCGCCGCGCCCAGCTCCACCGGCCGCACGAACGCCGCCTCCCGCAGCCCGATCAGACACCGCCGCATGTCCGGGACCAGATGCAGCAGCGGATCGTCCACCGGCAGATTCCACGCCGTCACGCACGTCGTCAGGTCGATGCTGAACAGATAGCGCCACAGCGCCGCGCCCACCACCGGATCGGTCGCGGCCAGGTCCCGCACCCGCACCGTGCCCTGCGCCCCGGCCTCGGCCCAGTCCATCACCACGGAGTACCGGGCGTATCCGGCCACCTCGCCGCCGGCCTCGGCCACCACGCACTGCAGCGGGCCCTCGTCGTCGTCGCGGTCGTCCTCCGGGTCGAGGATCAGCATCCGGTCCCAGCCCGGCGGCCGCACCAGCATCCCGGCGCGCCCCGCGACCGTCCGCGCATAGACCGCCTCGCACGCCGCCAGCGCCTCGTCCGGCTCCTTCAGCCGCAGCCGTACGTCGTCGCAGCCGGGCAGGGCCGCGGGGGCCACCCGGGTGGTGTCGGCCTTGATCCGCATCTCCTGCGTCGCCGCGCCGTACCCGAACCGCCCGTAGATCGCGGACTCGGACGCCGTCAGCATCGCCAGCGGCTCGCCCCGCTCCCGTACGTCGTCCAGCTGCCGCCGCATCATCGACGTCAGCACCCCGCGGCGGCGGTGCGTCGGCTGCACGCTGACCATCGTCACCCCGGCCGCCGGCACCGAGGCCCCGCCCGGCACCGTCACGCCGAAGGAGAACGCGCCCGCGGTGCCGACGATCTCGCCGTCGTCCCAGGCGGCGAGGGAGCGTCCGGGCTCCATCAGCTCCCGCCACATGGCCCGTTCTTCGGCGGACTCCTCCTCGCTGAACGCCCGCTCCAGCTTCCCGTACCAGGTGTCTCCTTCATCCGGCTGCAACACCCGCAACTCTGTCGTCATACGCCACCTGTACCAGGAGGGTCTCCGGCAGCGCGACCGCATTTCGAACGGGATTCCCGGCAATCACACCGGGGCGCGTCCGGCGAATCGACGTGCCGCCGAACGGGTGGATAAAGTCCCCGTGACATGACACGCCGCCCGGGAACGGAACCCCTGACGGCCCGGCTGCACAAGGCGCTGCACCGGGCCCGCGTCGCCGTGCGCAAGGCGGGGGTCGACTACTTCCGCGGCGACGGCTCCGACGGACCCGCCCTCGCCGCGCTGCTCCTCTCGGTGGCGCTCATCGGCGGCGGCACCCTGTGGCACACGGAATGGTTCGGACCGACCGCATTGGTCCTTCCGGTGATCGCCGGCGGCCTTCTCCTGCGCCCCGCCAACCTCCTCGCCCTCTACGCCGCTTCCGCGACCGCCCTGATCGTGGAGGCGGCGCTCTTCGGCCCGTACGACGAGGGACCGGAGCGCATCACGCCCGGCACGGTCCTGATCGTCGCCGCCGTCGGGCTGATCGGCCTGCTCATCGCGCAGTTCCGCAGCCGGGTCGGCGTGCCCTGGCGCCGCGGCAGCACCATGCTCTTCGACCTGCGCGAACGCATCCGGGTCCAGAGCGAGCTGCCCCGGCTGCCGGACGGCTGGCACCACGAGATGGCGCTGCGCCCGGCCGGCGGACAGTCGTTCTCCGGTGACTTCGTCGTCGCCTCGCGCACCCAGGGCGGCAACATCCTGGAGGTCGTCCTCACCGACGTCTCCGGCAAGGGCATGGACGCGGCCTCCCGCTCCCTGCTGCTCTCCGGCGCCTTCGGCGGCCTCCTCGGCTCGCTGCCGCCGAACAGCTTCCTGCCCGCGGCCAACGGCTATCTGCTGCGCCAGGACTGGGACGAGGGCTTCGCCACCTCCATCCACCTCGTCCTCGACCTGGAGTCCGGCGACTACGAACTGCTCTCCGCCGGCCACCTCCCGGCCCTCCAGCTCTGTGCCGGCAGCGGCCGCTGGGAGGAGAAGTCCGGCGAGGGCCCGCTCCTCGGGGTGTACGACGGGGCGCAGTTCGACCCGGTGAAGGGCCGGCTGCGCCCCGGCGACGTCCTGATGATGTTCACCGACGGCCTGGTCGAGTCCGCGGACCGCGACATCGCCGAGGGCATGGACCGGCTGACCGGCGAGGCCGACCGCTATGTCGCGGGCGGCTTCGCGGGCGCCGCCTGGCATCTGATCGAGGCGGTCGCCAAGGACGTCAACGACGACCGGGCGCTGCTCCTCATCTGCCGGGACGCGTAGCGCCGACGGGCTCGGGCGCCGCCTCCGCAGCCGCCTCCGTGGTGTCCGCCGCCTCTGCCGCGGCGGCGCGGCCACCCGGCAGCACCCGCGCCAGCCACTCCGCCCGCCCGGCGGCCAGCGGCCCGAGCACCGCGAGGATCAGGACGTATCCGGCGATGAAGGGCGACAGCCGCTCGTCGAGTCCGGCGGCCGCCGCCATCGTCGCCAGGATCAGCGCGAACTCGCCGCGGGCCAGCAGCGAGGTGGCGATGCCCGCAGCCGACCGCGGTCCGAAGCGGTGGATCCGCGCGGCCAGCATCCCGGCGACGACGTTCATCACCACCGTCAGCGAGACGGCGACGAGCACCGGCCCGACCACCGACGGCAGGTCACCGGGGTTGATGGAGAGCCCGAACGCGAAGAAGAAGATCGCGCCGAACGCGTCCCGCAGCGGATGCACCAGCTCCCGGATCCGGTCGCCGGAGCTGGTGCCGCCCAGCATCAGCCCCACCATGAACGCGCCGATGGCGTCCGCGACCCCGAACCACTCGGAGACCCCGGCTACCAGGACGGCCGCGCCGAGGAAGGAGATGACGAGGAGTTCGTTGTCCCGGGTGGCGATCAGCCGGTCGACCACGCGGGTGCCCCACCGCGCCGCGGCGGCGAGCAGCAGCAGGAACCCGAAGGCCTTGCCCGCGTCGTACGCCGCCTCGCCGAACGAGTCCGCACCGGAGATCACCGGCTGGAGCGCGGCCAGGTACAGCGCCAGGAAGATGTCCTCGACGACGATGATCCCGAGGATCGGCTTCGCCTCCGGGCTGCCCAGCCGTCCCGTGTCGACCAGCACCTTGGTGACGATCGCGGACGAGGAGATGCCCAGCACCCCGGCGAGCACCAGCGCCTCGGACGTGCCCCAGCCGAGCGCGAAGCCGAAGGCGAGCCCGGCGCCGACGTTCAGTGCGAGATAGGCGCCCCCGGCCAGCGCCATCTTGCGGCCGCCGGTCTTGAGGTCGTCCACATGGAATTCGAGGCCGAGGTAGAAGAGCAGCAGCACCAGCCCGAGGAGCGAGAGCATCTCCAGGTCGTGCGGGTCGGCGACCAGCACCAGGCCGGGCGTGTGCGGGCCGAGGAGGATCCCGGCCAGGATGAAGAGGGGGATGGTGGGCAGGCCGATCCGGCGGCCGGTCCGGGCGAGCACGGCGGCGGCCAGAAAGGCCCCGCCCATGGCTATCAGGGTCTGCGCGTGACCGATGGCTCCTCCAAGGTCTGACGGATGGACAGGCGGGCGGAGTCAACGCACGGCGAGAATCGGAACAATCGCCAGGAATCGACACCGAAGGTCAAGAGAGAGTCAAGAAAAGGTCGATAGTTAGATTACCAAAGGAGATTCCGGGCGCGCCGAAGCGCGGGCCGGAGCCGGTACGGCGACCGCCCGCACGCCCGGACGCATCGCATCAACGGGCCGATGAGAGAAGGGGATTGAGGAGTTTCGGGCTTTCTCCGGACGAGCCCTCGGGGCTACCGCTGCGCCGCGGCGCGGCTCTCCCGGTCGGCCCGGTCCGCCTTCGCCGCAGGGGCGCCCGCCTCCGGCCCGTTCCGCCCGGCGGCCGTCCGGCGGGCGTCCTCGGGGTCCTTGCGGAACGCCCACGCCATCGTCGGCTCCATCGCGAACCGGAAGACCTTGCGCACCGGCGGGGTGCACAGCGCCGTGACCACCACACCGGCGATCGCCGTGACCGCGATCTCCCCGAGCGGCGTGTGCAGCCAGGCGTAGTCGTCGAACCAGCCCCAGAACCGGGAGCCCTTGGCGAGGAAGCCGTGCAGCAGATAGCCGTAGAGCGTCCCCGCGCCCAGCGCCGTGAACCACGTCCGCCGGGTCGGGACCCAGGAGTAGAAGCACGCCGTCAGCACCAGCGAGCACCCGAAGAGCGCCAGGCTCATCACCGCCCCGGCCCACCAGGTGGTGCCCAGCTCTTGCGCGCTGTCGCGGTGGTAGAACCACGCCGACGTCATCCGGGGCGCCGCCCAGTACGCCACGGCCACCGCCGCGGCGAAGGCCGGCACCGCCGCGATCCGCACCGCCCGCCGCCGCACCCACGCGAAGTGCTCCGGCTTCAGATTCAGCCCCAGCACGAAGAACGGCAGGAACTGCAGCACCCGCTGGAGGTCGAGGTCGTCACCGATCTCCGGTGAGACGGACGCGGCGACCGCGATGGCGAGCGCCAGCGGGACCGGCCAGCGGACGATCTTCCACAGCGGCGTCGTCAGCCGCCAGATGAAGAGCGCGACCAGGAACCACGTCAGGAACCACGGATCGAGCAGGCTGATCGGCATCTTCGGATCGTGGTTCGCCCACCGCGCGAAGAAGGTGTACGCGGTCTCGAAGAGGAGGTACGGGACGGCGACGCCGGTGATCAGCCGCTGCAGCCGGTCCTTGCGCATGTCGAAACTGCGCGAGAAGTAGCCGGAGATGATGATGAACGCCGGCATGTGGAAGGCGTAGACCGTCATGTACAGCGCCTCGGCGGCGCGGCTGCCGTCGGTCAGCGGCTCCCAGGCGTGCCCCATCGCCACCAGCACGATGGCGAGGTACTTCGCATTGTCGAAGAACGCGTCCCGGCCCCGCGCGGGCGCCGGCGCCCCGGCACCGGTACGTTCGGCCGCCGGCCCGCCAGAGGGTGGTGCCGGGTGCGCATCCGCCTCCTCCCGGACCGCGGGGAGGGCACGTCGCGAGGTCGGCACAGGCGGAAACATCTGAGGCACCCTAGTGGCGCTCCGCCGAATACGTAAAACCGCCGTCAGGTAATTCGGCATTTCCCCAGGTAATCGCCGTACACGGCCCCCGGCCCCGGCGTGATCGAATTCCGCGCGGCGCTCCGCGATATCCCGCCCGAATGCCGCACGGCTCCCTGAACTCCCCGACCGACACGCTGTTCTGTGGCATTTCACCCCCATAAAACGGTCGATAAGGTACACGCATCCCGTCGAAGGAAAGGTCATATCTTCCCGTCATGCGTCACCGCGGTGCGCGTGAGTGATGCCACATCGGGGAATGCGCCCCGGTGCTCGCGCGGCAAATGCACCGGCGCCGCCGGGTGAATAACGCAGTGGCGAACGTCACTTACCGGCCAGGCGTGACGAAATATTCCGGCCGAATTGCCGTTCCCGCGGTGCGTACCGTTTCCCTCCGCGCCGCCCGCACCGTACGGTGCCCCGCCCGGCCGCCCCCGCGCCCGCTTCCTGGCACCTTGCCGAAACGCCCCCGGCCCGCCGCACGAGCGCGACGTTCCTCCGCTTCACCCCTCAACGGAACGAAGCGGGCAAAGCCTTGGCCGATGATTCGTCACCCGTATGCGGTGGGAAGTGACTTGGTGGCACGATGGGGTGCCTGCGGGGGTGTGCGCAGCTGCACACTTCCCGGCCGGCGAGGCTTCCGACCGAGGGTGTGATCTGTGTGGCTCTGTCGCTGTCAGTGGTGCTGCTGTTGGGGATCGTGCTGATCGTGCTGATCCGCGGCAAAACGATCAAGCCGGGCCCGGCGATCGTCGCCATCCTCTTCGGGTTCTTCCTCGCGTCCACCGGCATGGCCCCGTCCATAAACCGGTTCTTCAACTCCCTCGCGGACACGATCAACCACATCACGTTCTGAGCGCGCCCCGCCGCCGCCCGGCGGCACACCGCGCGGCACCGCCCGCCGGCCCCGGGGCCGGACCGCACCCGCGGCCCGGCCCCGGATCCGTGTCAGCTCCCGGCCCGGTCGCCTCGCGCGTCCCGCGCCAGCGCGGAGCGCACCGCGTCCTCGGTGCGCCCGACGACCGCCGTACCGTCGTCGGCGGTGATGATCGGCCGCTGGATCAGCCGCGGATGCGCGGCCAGCGCCTCGATCCACCGCTCCCGCCCGGCGTCCGACCGCTCCCAGGACGCCACCCCCAGCTCCTTCGCCTCGGCCTCCTGCGTCCGTGTGATCTCCCACGGCTCCAGCCCCAGGCGCCCCAGCACGGCCCGGATCTCCTCCGCCGTCGGCGGCTCCTCCAGATAGCGGCGCACCGTGTACCGCGCCCCCTCCTCGTCGAGCAGGCCGACCGCGGAACGGCACTTGGAACACGCGGGATTGATCCAGATCTCCATGCCGGTCACCCTAGAGCGCCCCGCCGGGCCCGCATACGGCAAGAGGCCCCGGACCGGCAGGTCCAGGGCCTCTCGCTTCGCTGAGCGGGCGACGGGAATCGAACCCGCGTAGCCAGTTTGGAAGACTGGGGCTCTACCATTGAGCTACGCCCGCATGCGCCACAGGTCGTCGCGACCCCGGCACGCAGTGCACTGTAGCGGGTCGGACCCCTCCACCGCACACCCGTTGACCACGCCCGGATATCCGGCAGCCGCAGCGCCATCGGCCATGTACCCTACGTGTCGCACCGACGGGGTGTGGCGCAGCTTGGTAGCGCGTCCGCTTTGGGAGCGGAAGGTCGTCGGTTCGAATCCGGCCACCCCGACCAGCAGTATTCACGGCGTACGTCCCGGTGGACCGGTTCCCCGGGCGCGGCCCGCCGACCACCTCCGGATTTTCGGAGGTGCCCCTCCGACCTCGGTCGATACGCATCGCGGGCGCCCGCCGTACGGGCCCGCGAGGTCGCGTTGTCGGTGCCGTCGTCCTTGCGGTTACTATGCAAGCTGCGTGCCCGTGTGTCTCTGTACCGGGCGCGATCGGCCGGGGCCCGCACCGCGGGACCATCCCGGAAGATCCGAGCAGAACCCCAGAAGTCAGCCCCAAGGAGACCGAACCGTGAAGAGCGCCGTGGAGACCCTGAACCCGACCCGGGTTCGGCTCACTGTCGAGGTGCCCTTCGAGGAGCTCAAGGACAGCCTCGACGCGGCGTACAAGAAGATCAACCAGCAGGTCACGGTGAAGGGCTTCCGCAAGGGCAAGATCCCTGCCCGCGTCATCGACCAGCGGTTCGGTCGCGGCGCCGTGCTGGAGGAGGCCGTCAACGACGCGCTCCCGAAGTTCTACACCGAAGCGGTCAACGAGGGTGAGCTGAACGTC
This sequence comes from Streptomyces sp. NPDC000404, assembly GCF_040300365.1. NCBI lineage: Bacteria > Bacillati > Actinomycetota > Actinomycetes > Kitasatosporales > Streptomycetaceae > Streptomyces > Streptomyces sp. NPDC000404. The sequence continues at coordinate 62,115 of NZ_JBEPDN010000022.1, forward strand.
CTCGGTCAGCCCGAGGTCGACATCACCGAGCTGAAGGACGGCGAGCTGCTGGCCTTCACCGCCGAGGTCGACGTCCGCCCCGCCCTGGAGATCCCGGACTACTCCGGCATCGAGGTCGAGGTCGACGCCGTCACCGTGTCGGACGAGGACATCGAGAAGTCGGTCGAGCAGCTCCGTGAGCGCTTCGCCTCCACCTCCCCGGTCGAGCGCGCCGCGCAGGACGGCGACGTCCTGACGCTGGACCTCGAGGCCAAGGTGGACGGCGAGGTCCTGGAGGACGGCGTCGCCAAGGGCGTCAGCTACACCGTCGGCTCCGGCGAGCTGCTGGACGGCATCGACGACGCGGTCAAGGGCGTCGAGGCCGGCGGCACCGCCACCTTCACCTCCGAGCTCAAGGGCGGCTCCGCCCAGGGCAAGGAGGCCGAGGTCAAGGTCGACGTCACCGCCGTCGCCGCCCGCGAACTGCCCGAGCTGGACGACGACTTCGCGCAGCTGGCCAGCGAGTTCGACACGCTCGACGAGCTGAAGGCCGACAGCGCCAAGCGCCTTGAGCAGATGAAGAAGTACGACCAGGCCACCCAGGCCCAGGAGAAGGTGCTCGAGGAGCTGCTCAAGCTCGTGGAGGTCCCGATCCCCGAGAAGCTCCTCGAGGACGAGATCAACACCCGCAAGCACAACCTGGTCAACCACCAGCTCGGCCAGATGGGCCTCGACCTCGCGAAGTACCTGGAGATCCAGGGCAAGACCGAGGAAGAGTTCGACGCCGAGACCAAGGAGCAGGCGGAGAAGGGCATCAAGACCCAGTTCATCCTCGATGAGCTGGTCAACAAGGAGAAGCTGAACGTCAGCCAGGAGGAGCTCACCGAGCACCTCATGCGCCGCGCGCAGTCCTCCGGCATGTCCCCCGACCAGTTCGCCCAGGCCGTCGTCGAGGGCGGCCAGGTGCCGATGCTCGTCGGCGAGGTCGCCCGCGGCAAGGCGCTCGCCGTCGTCGTCGAGGCCGCCACCGTCAAGGACAGCAACGGCGAGGTCGTCGAGCTGGACGACGAGGACGAGACCGCCGAGACGGTCGTCGCCGAGGCCGAGGGCACCGAGGCCGCGGAGAAGACCGAGAGCTGAGCTCCGGCAGCCTCCCGCACCCCTTGATCACGGGCCCGAACGCGCCTTTGCGTGTGTTCGGGCCCGTGCTCGTCACCGCCCGGTGAGCCTGCGCTCACAGCGAACAGTTCTCCAAGCGGGATGGCGTTGTCCGACCTGCGCGTTAGGGTCCGTAGATACGAGGGCAGGGGAGTCTTTCGAAACGCGCCGGGGCCACACCGTACGGCGCAGACCCCCACGCCCCGGCAGACGACGCTGAGACGGTTCCGTACCGTCCGACAACGAGCAGGTGGACACGTGACGATCCCGATGCCTTCCGCCGCCGCTGAGCCGACCTTCGGTGGCCTCGGCGACCAGGTCTACAACCGGCTGCTCGGCGAGCGGATCATCTTCCTCGGCCAGCCGGTCGACGACGACATCGCCAACAAGATCACCGCGCAGCTGCTTCTCCTGGCCGCGGACCCGGACAAGGACATCTTCCTCTACATCAACTCCCCGGGCGGCTCGATCTCGGCCGGCCTGGCGATCTACGACACCATGCAGTACATCAAGAACGACGTGGTGACGATCGCCATGGGCCTGGCGGCCTCCATGGGGCAGTTCCTCCTGAGCGCCGGCACCCCGGGCAAGCGGTTCGCGCTGCCCAACGCGGAGATCCTCATCCACCAGCCCTCGGCCGGTCTCGCCGGCTCCGCGTCGGACATCAAGATCCACGCCGAGCGGCTGCTGCACACCAAGAAGCGCATGGCCGAGCTGACCGCCTTCCACACCGGTCAGACCGTCGAGCGGATCACCCAGGACTCCGACCGTGACCGCTGGTTCTCCGCCGACGAGGCCAAGGAGTACGGCCTCATCGACGATGTCATGACCTCCGCCGCCGGCGTTCCGGGCGGGGGCGGCACCGGGGCCTGAGCCCGCGGACCACTCGCCCCACAGCCACCCAGCCCCTTGATCGCCACCAGGACGGTGAACCTCCCGATGAACAACTTCCCCGGCAGCGGCCTGTACCAGGGCGCCGAGTCCGAGTTTTCCGGCCCGCGCGCCGAGTCCCGCTACATCGTTCCGCGTTTCGTGGAGCGCACCTCGCAGGGCGTGCGTGAGTACGACCCGTACGCGAAGCTCTTCGAGGAGCGGGTGATCTTCCTCGGCGTGCAGATCGACGACGCGTCGGCCAACGACGTCATGGCGCAGCTGCTGTGCCTGGAGTCGATGGACCCCGACCGTGACATCTCGATCTACATCAACTCCCCGGGCGGCTCCTTCACGGCGCTCACCGCGATCTACGACACGATGCAGTTCGTGAAGCCCGACATCCAGACGGTCTGCATGGGCCAGGCGGCCTCCGCCGCCGCCGTGCTGCTCGCCGCCGGCACCCCCGGCAAGCGGATGGCGCTGCCCAACGCCCGCGTGCTGATCCACCAGCCGTACAGCGAGACCGGCCGCGGCCAGGTCTCCGACCTGGAGATCGCCGCCAACGAGATCCTGCGGATGCGTTCGCAGCTGGAGGATCTGCTGGCCAAGCACTCCTCCACCCCGATCGAGAAGATCCGGGACGACATCGAGCGCGACAAGATCCTGACCGCCGAGGAGACCTTGGCGTACGGTCTGGTCGACCAGATCGTGTCGACGCGCAAGGCGTCGGTCTCGATGGGCTAGCGGTATCGCACAGGCGCCGGGCGCGCGCCCCCTTGGACCGGTTCGACGGAGTCGGTCCAAGGGGGGCCCGTACGAAGGGCCCGGCAAGGTACCGTCGATAGGCAAGCACCCGGGTCCGTAGGAGCAATGCGGATCCCAGGCGAAGGGGAAGCACCTCGTGGCACGCATCGGTGACGGCGGCGACCTGCTCAAGTGCTCGTTCTGCGGAAAGAGTCAGAAGCAGGTGAAGAAGCTCATCGCGGGACCTGGTGTGTACATCTGCGACGAGTGCATCGACCTCTGCAACGAAATCATCGAGGAGGAGCTGGCCGAGACCTCCGAGGTGCGCTGGGAGGAGCTTCCCAAGCCCCGCGAGATCTACGAGTTCCTGGGCGGCTACGTCGTCGGCCAGGAGCCCGCCAAGAAGGCCCTCTCGGTGGCCGTCTACAACCACTACAAGCGGGTGCAGGCGGGCGAGAACGGCGGTGGCCGCGGCGACGAGGGCATCGAGCTGGCGAAGTCCAACATCCTGCTGCTCGGCCCCACCGGCTCCGGCAAGACGCTGCTCGCGCAGACCCTCGCCCGGATGCTGAACGTCCCGTTCGCCTTCGCGGACGCCACCGCCCTCACCGAGGCCGGATACGTCGGCGAGGACGTCGAGAACATCCTGCTCAAGCTGATCCAGGCCGCGGACTTCGACATCAAGAAGGCCGAGACGGGGATCATCTACATCGACGAGATCGACAAGGTCGCCCGCAAGAGCGAGAACCCCTCGATCACCCGTGACGTCTCCGGCGAGGGCGTCCAGCAGGCGCTGCTGAAGATCCTGGAGGGCACCACCGCCTCGGTGCCGCCGCAGGGCGGGCGCAAGCACCCGCACCAGGAGTTCATCCAGATCGACACGACGAACGTGCTGTTCATCGTGGGCGGCGCGTTCGCCGGCCTGGACAAGATCATCGAGGCGCGGTCCGGCGCCAAGGGCATCGGCTTCGGCGCCACGATCCGCTCCAAGCGCGAGATCGAGTCGAAGGACCAGCTCAAGGACGTCATGCCGGAGGACCTGGTGAAGTTCGGGATGATCCCGGAGTTCATCGGCCGGCTGCCCGTCCTCACCTCGGTCCACAACCTCGACCGCGAGACGCTGCTGCAGATCCTCGTCGAGCCGCGCAACGCCCTCGTCAAGCAGTACAAGCGCCTCTTCGAACTCGACGGCGTGGAGCTGGACTTCGACCGCCCGGCCCTGGAGGCCATCGCCGACCAGGCGATCTTGCGCGGCACCGGCGCCCGTGGGCTGCGCGCCATCATGGAGGAGGTCCTCCAGTCGGTGATGTACGAGGTGCCCTCCCGCAAGGACGTGGCCCGCGTCGTCATCACCGAGGACGTCGTGCACTCCAACGTCAACCCGACCCTGGTGCCGCGCAGCCGCGGCGAGTCGGGCGAGCCGCACGAGAAGAGCGCCTGAGCACGGGCGGCTCGCGCCCGTCCCGTACACACGAAGCCGCCCGGCAGCACATCGCTGCCGGGCGGCTTTCCGTCGCGCTCGCGCGCTACTTCTCCTGGCGCACTTCTTCGCGGACCTTCGCGGTCTTCTCCGACAGCTGCTCCGCGGAGAGCGCCTGCGCACCGGAGGCGCCCGAGGGGTCGGGCTTGGCCTGGGAGTTGACGACGCCGACGGCGCTGCTGTCGGCCCAGATGCAGGTGGACGCCGTGATGGCGGCGGAGGCTCCACTCGCGGAAACCGTGATCTTCTGCGTCCGGCACTTCAGCACGGCGCCGTCGAAGCCGTCGGGGGAGTACGAGGTGGCCGGCACCGTCGTCTCGATCGTCGTCTTCGACCGCGCCTGCTGCTTCTTCTGCTCCGCGTCGATCTTGGCGAAGAGGGCGTCGGCGGCCGAATTCGGGTCCGCGACCTCGCCGTAGATGCCCGTCACGCCCAGGAGCTGATCGCCGGCGTTGGAGTAGGAACCCGTCACGGCCTTGCTGTGGGTGATCCCCATCGCCCGGAGCTCCTTGTCGTCGGAGAAGTCCTTGGAGGTCTCCGCCCCGGGCCGGTCGGGTGCCTTGGTGTACTCGCCGTCCACCAGCTTGTCCTTGAGGACGATGGTGTACGGGGGGACGCTGCCGCCCGAGCCGAACGCGAAGTAGGCGCCCACGCCGATCGCCGCGACGACGGCCACCGCGCCGACGATGATGCCGATCTTCTTGCCGTTGCCGCCGGAGGCGGGCGGCGTGCCCTGCGGGATCGAGCCGTACGGCGTCTGCTGCTGGCCGTACGGGGCCTGCTGCTGGCCGTAGGGGCCCGGCTGCTGCGGCTGGCCGTACGGAGCCTGCTGGGGTGCGCCCTGCTGGGGGTAGCCGTAGCCCTGCTGCGGGGGCACCGGGGCGCCCTGCTGCGGATAGCCGTAGCCGGGCTGCGGGGCCGGGGGCTGCGGCTGACCGTACGGTCCGGGCTGCTGCGGCTGCTGGCCGTACGGTCCGGGCGGCGGCTGGTTGAAGCTCATGGAGCGGTTCCCCTCGTGACTACTGGCGACAGGCCGTGTCCTGTCCCGACACATCCTGTACGACGCCGCTGACAGCCGGTGCCCCGGGGGCGAAACCGATTCGAAGCTGCGACATCCGCGCCCGTACACTGTCGGTCGTGACCGAGAACACTCAGCAGAGCAACCACAGCGCCCCCGAACTGCCGACTCAGTACACGCCGGCCGACGTAGAGGGGCCGCTGTACGAGCGCTGGGTAGAGCGGGGCTACTTCACCGCCGACGCGAAGAGCGAGAAGCCCCCGTACACGATCGTCATCCCCCCGCCGAACGTCACCGGCTCGCTCCACCTGGGCCACGCCTTCGAGCACACCCTGATCGACGCCCTCACCCGCCGCAAGCGCATGCAGGGCTACGAGACGCTGTGGCAGCCCGGTATGGACCACGCGGGCATCGCCACGCAGAACGTCGTCGAGCGGGAGCTGGCCAAGGAGGGCAAGTCCCGCCACGACCTGGGCCGCGAGGCGTTCGTCGAGCGGGTCTGGCAGTGGAAGGCCGAGTCCGGCGGTCAGATCGCCGGGCAGATGCGGCGCCTGGGCACCGGCGTCGCCTGGGACCGCGACCGCTTCACCATGGACGAGGGCCTCTCCCGCGCCGTCCAGACCGTCTTCAAGAAGATGTTCGACGAGGGCCTCATCTACCGCGCCGAGCGCATCATCAACTGGTGCCCGCGCTGTCTGACGGCCATCTCCGACATCGAGGTCGACTACCAGGACGACGACGGCGAGCTCGTCTCCATGAAGTACGGCGAGGGCGAGGACACCATCGTCGTCGCCACCACCCGCGCCGAGACGATGCTCGGCGACACCGCCGTCGCCGTCCACCCGGACGACGAGCGCTACGCCCACCTCATCGGCAAGCAGATCGCGCTCCCGCTGACCGGCCGCACCATCCCGGTCGTCGCGGACACCCACGTCGACCCGGAATTCGGCACCGGCGCCGTCAAGGTCACGCCCGCCCACGACCCGAACGACTTCGCCATCGGCCAGCGCCACAACCTGGAGTCGATCGAGGTCCTGGACCAGCGCGGCATCATCACCGCGCACGGCCCGTTCGAGGGTCTGGACCGCTTCGAGGCGCGCTCGGCGATCGTCGCCGCGCTGCGCGCCGAGGGCCGGATCGTCGCCGAGAAGCGGCCGTACGTCCACTCCGTGGGCCACTGCTCGCGCTGCAAGACCACGCTGGAGCCGCGGCTGTCGCTCCAGTGGTGGGTGAAGGTCGACACGCTCGCCAAGGCGGCGGGCGACGCGGTCCGCGACGGACGGGTGGACATCCACCCCGCCGACCTGTCGCAGCGCTACTTCGACTGGGTCGACAACCTCAACGACTGGTGCATCTCCCGGCAGCTGTGGTGGGGTCACCGCATCCCGGTCTGGCACGGCCCGAACGGCGAGACCGTCTGCGTCGGCCCGGACGAGCAGCCGCCGAGCGGCGAGGGCTGGGAGCAGGACACCGACGTCCTCGACACCTGGTTCTCCTCCGGCCTGTGGCCGTTCTCCACGCTGGGCTGGCCGGAGAAGACCGCGGACCTCGCGAAGTTCTATCCGAACTCCGTGCTGGTCACCGGCTATGACCTGATGTTCTTCTGGGTCGCCCGGATGATGATGTTCGGCCTCTACGCCATGGACGAGGTGCCCTTCCGCACCATCGCGTTCCACGGCATGGTCCGCGACGAGCACGGCAAGAAGATGTCGAAGTCGTTCGGCAACACCGTCAATCCGCTGGACTGGATGGACAAGTACGGCTCCGACGCCCTGCGGTTCACGCTGGCCCGCGGCGCCAACCCCGGCACCGACGTGCCGATCGGTGAGGACTGGGTCCAGGCGTCCCGGAACTTCGCCAACAAGATCTGGAACGCGACGCGCTTCGCGCTGATGAACGGCGCGACGATCGAGGGCGACCTGCCCCCGGCCGAGCAGCTGTCCGCCACCGACCGCTGGATCCTCTCCCGGCTGAACACCGTCGTGGCCGAGGCCGACGCGTACTACGACGACTACCAGTTCGCGAAGCTCGCCGACTCCCTCTACCACTTCGCGTGGGACGAGGTCTTCGACTGGTACGTCGAGCTGTCCAAGACGACGTTCATGGCCGGCGGCGAGGGCGCCAAGGTCTCGGCGCGGGTCCTGGGCGAGGTCCTGGACACCACGCTGCGGCTGCTGCACCCGATCGTGCCGTTCGTCACCGAGACGCTGTGGACGACGCTGACCGGCCGCGAGTCGCTGGTCGTCGCCGACTGGCCGGCCGACTCCGGCTTCCGGGACGCGGCCGCCGAGCAGGAGATCGCGCTGGTCCAGCAGGTCGTCACCGAGGTCCGCCGGTTCCGCTCCGACCAGGGTCTCCAGCCCGGCCAGAAGGTGCCCGCGCAGCTGGAGCTGGCCGGTACGCCGCTGGTGGCGCACGAGGCGGCCATGCGCTCGCTGCTGCGTCTGCAGCCCGCCGGCGAGGAGTTCAGCGCCACCGCGTCGCTGCCCGTCGCCGGCGCCACCGTCGCGCTGGACCTCTCCGGCGCGATCGACGTCGAGGCGGAGCGCAAGCGGCTGACGAAGGACCTGGCCGCCGCCGAGAAGGAGAAGGCGCAGGCGCTGGGCAAGCTCGGCAACGAGGCGTTCCTCGCCAAGGCGCCGGAGAAGGTCGTGGACAAGATCCGCGGCCGGCTGGAGACCGCCGAGGCGGACCTCGTCCGGATCACCGCTCAGCTGGCGGCGCTCCCGCAGGCATGACCGCGCCCGGGGACTGCCCCGGAATGCGCACCGCAGGCCCCTCGCCCTCACCGGCGGGGGGCCTGCGCCGTCCCCGGGAGCCCCGCTCGCGCACCGGCCACAGCAGGACGTACGCCGTGGACACCGCCACGAAGCCCAGCCGGATCAGCCCGCGCGCCGCATCGTCCGGGACGACGAAGACGCTGCCGTAGAGGGTGAGCAGCGCCAGCCAGCTCCACCACGGCACCAGCCGCCGCTGCCCGATGACGTCCCACAGCAACGTGCCCAGCAGCACCGACGCCGTGTAGTACGTGTAGACGCTGGGGTCGAGGACGATGCGGGCGTTGGCGCCGAGCAGCACCACGGCGGCCCAGCGGCCCCGCCACACCGCCAGCGAGCCGAGCGTCAGGCCCAGCGCCGCCTGGGCGGGGCGGTCCCAGCCGGGCGTCTCGGGGTCGCCGACGCCCAGCCAGCGCAGCGCGGACGCCGGATGGTTGGGGATGGTGAAGCGCGCCGCGGCCACCGTGTCGGGGGAGTCCAGGAAGAACGGCAGCCAGGCGAGGGCGACCAGCGCCGCGCACCACAGCCCGGCCCGCAGCCACTGCCGCCGGGGCAGCGCCAGCAGCAGCGGCAGGAAGGCGAGGGCGGTGGGCTTGGCGTCCATCGCCAGCGCCAGGCAGACGCCGGTCAGGGCCGGGTTGCCGCGGGTCAGGAAGCGGACGGCGAGGGCGGTGAAGAAGAGCGCGAGGACGTCGTCGAGGTGGCCGAAGCGGACCGCGACCTCGATCCACATCGGGATGAACGCCAGCCCGGCGATGAGCACCCGCTGCCGCAGCCGCCGGTGGTTGGTGCCGGTGCCCAGGAAGTGCTCGGCGGCGCTGCGCCCGGCCAGCACCGTGATCACCAGGCCGAGCAGCGACATCAGCGCCGCGGCCAGGAACTGCCCGGTGGCCTCGGGGAACGGGTTGAAGACCCCGGCCACCAGGAAGCTGACCGGCCCCATCTGGAGCTCGGGGTGGTGCGCGTAGAGGTTGAGGCCGCCGGTGCCGTCGCCGGCCGAGCCCTGGTAGAGCAGCTCACCGCCGGCCCGCAGGTAGTGCCAGGAAAAGCCGCCGTGCGGCTCGACCACGGCGAACCACAGCACCGTCCAGGCGGTGAGCAGCACCAAATGCATCCGCTGACGCGTCGGCGGCACTTTCTTCGCTCCCGTATTCCGTCCGCTCGTACCGGAAAGGGGCCCGCGGAGACCCCTCCGACGAAGAGGGGGGAATGCGCGGAAAAGTTCCCCGGCCGGGCCGAAAGGTCATTTTCATCGCGCTCTCATCAAGACGGGTGACCCTGGGGCGGGGCCGCCGGACTTTCCGGAGGTACCGCCCGAACCGTGAGGAGCAGCGCCGATCATGAACAAACCTCTGCGCCGGGTCTCGGTCTTCTGCCTGACGCTGATCATCGCGCTGATGGCCTGGGTGACCTGGATCCAGGGAGCCAAGGCCGGTTCGTACCGCAGCGATCCGCACAACCCCCGGGTCGCCATAGGGAAGTACGCCGCCCCGATGGGCAACATCCTCGTCGACGACCACCCCGTCACCGGCTCCGCCGAGACCTCCGGATCGCTGCGGTACAAGCGCACCTACACCGACGGCGCGCTCTACGCGCCGGTCACCGGCTTCTCCTCGCAGGTCTACGGATCCACCCAGCTGGAGGCGCTCTACGGCGACCTCCTGGACGGCACCGACAGCCGCCTGCAGTCCCCGGCGGACGCGCTCGCGCGCAAGCGCCCCAAGGGCGGCGACGTCGCCACCACCATCGACGCGTCGGTGCAGAAGGCCGGGTACGCGGCGCTCGGCGGCAAGAAGGGCGCCGCCGTCGCCCTCGACCCGGCCACCGGCAAGATCCTCGGAATGGTCAGCACGCCCTCGTACGACCCGGGGAAGTTCGCCGGATCGGACGACAAGGACGCCACGGCGTGGCGGGCGCTGAGCGACGATCCGGACAGCCCCGAGGTGAACCGCGCGCTGCGCCAGGCGCTGCCGCCCGGCTCCACCTTCAAGCTGGTCGTCGCGGCGGCGGCACTGGAGAACGGGCTGTACTCCTCGGTGGACGAGCCGACCCGCAGCCCCGATCCGTACACCCTGCCGCACACCCGCACCCAGCTGACCAACGAGAGCGCCTCGGCGCCGTGCGAGAACGCGGACATCCGCACCGCGCTCCGGTACTCCTGCAACACCGTCTTCGCGAAGATGGCCGCCGACCTGGGCAAGGACAAGGTCCGGGCGCAGGCGGAGAAGTTCGGCTTCAACGACGCGAAGATCGACACCCCGGTGCGGACCGGCAAGAGCGTCTACCCGAAGGACATGGACGAGGCGCAGACCGCGCTCTCCGGCATCGGGCAGTTCGACGACCAGGCGACCCCGATGCAGATGGCGATGGTCGCCGCCGCCATCGCCAACGGCGGCGAGCTGAAGACCCCGCAGCTGGTCGACCGGATCACCGACGGCTCCGGCAACACCTTGGAGGAGCCGGGCACGAAGTCGTACGGCCGGACGATGTCAGCGCACACCGCCGAGCAGCTGCGCTCCGCGATGCGCACCGTCGTCGAGAAGGGCACCGGCACCAACGCCAAGATCGACGGCCTGACCGTCGGCGGCAAGACCGGCACCGCGCAGCACGGCGTCGACAACAGCGGTACCCCGTACGCGTGGTTCGTGTCGTACGCGCAGGACGACCGGGGGCGGCAGGTGGCGGTCGCGGTGATGGTCGAGGACAGCGGCGCCGCGCGTGACGAGGTCTCCGGCAACGGGCTGGCGGCGCCGGTCGCCCGGGCGATGATGAAGGCGGCGCTGCGGTGACCGCACCGGGCCGGGCGGCGCGAGCGGCGCCCTCCGGTCCGGCGGGCCGCGGGGTGCGCCGGGCGGCCGCGTCCCGGCCGCACGCCCGTGGCCTGGGAAGGTCCGCGGGCCGCGGTGCGGGCGAGACCGTTGTCAGGGGTGACTCGTAGACTGGTCGGCGTGAGCGAGAGCCCCCAGAACGACGACCCCGAGCAGACCGACGCCTTCGAGGAGATGGTCGACGCCGAGACCCGGCGCGACCCCGATCTCGCGGTGATCGAGGCCGGCAGCCGCACCCTGCGCGCCCAGGCCGGACCCCCGCAGGGGGACGTGCCGGCCCGGCCCGAGGACCCCGAGACCGACCGTGCGCTGCGCGCGGTCGAGGAGGAGCTGGGGGGCCGCTGGGGAGAGACCAAACTCGACCCGTCCATCCAGCGCATCGAGGCGCTGCTGGACATCCTCGGCTCCCCGCACCGTGCCTACCCCGCCATCCACATCACCGGCACCAACGGCAAGACCAGCACCGCCCGGATGATCGAGGCGCTGCTCGGCGCCTTCGACCTGCGCACCGGCCGGTACACCAGCCCGCACGTCCAGTCCGTCACCGAGCGGATCAGCCTGGACGGCGCGCCGATCTCCGCCGAGCGCTTCATCGAGACGTACCGGGACATCGCCCCGTACATCGAGATGGTCGACGCCCAGCAGGAGTACCGGCTGTCGTTCTTCGAGGTGCTGACGGCGATGGCGTACGCCGCGTTCGCCGACGCCCCGGTGGACATCGCCGTCGTCGAGGTCGGCATGGGCGGCACCTGGGACGCGACCAACGTCATCGACGGCGATGTCGCGGTGATCACCCCCATCGCGCTGGACCACACCGACCGGCTGGGGGACACCCCCGAGAAGATCGCGGCCGAGAAGTCCGGAATCATCAAGAAGGACGCGACGGTCGTGCTGGCGCAGCAGCCCGTCGAGGCGGCGTCGGTGATGCTCAAGCGCGCGGTCGAGGTGGACGCCACCGTCGCCCGTGAGGGCATGGAGTTCGGCGTGCTCTCCCGTGAGGTCGCGGTCGGCGGGCAGATGCTGACGCTGCGCGGTCTGGGCGGCGAGTACCCGGAGATCTTCCTGCCGCTCTACGGCGCCCATCAGGCGCACAACGCCGCGGTGGCGCTCGCCGCGGTCGAGGCGTTCTTCGGCATCGGCTCCGCGCACGCCCGCAGCCTGGACATCGACACCATCCGCCGGGCGTTCGCCTCCGTCGCCTCGCCGGGCCGCATGGAGGTCGTCCGCCGCAGCCCGACGGTCGTGCTGGACGCCGCGCACAACCCGGCGGGCGCCCGGGCGGCGGCCGACGGCGTCACCGAGGCGTTCGGCTTCAGCCGTCTGGTGGGCGTGGTCGGCGCCAGCGACGACAAGGACGTCCGGGGCCTCCTGGAGGCGTTCGAGCCGGTCTTCGCCGAGGTCGTGATCACCCGCAATTCCAGCCACCGCGCGATGGACCCGGACGAGCTGGCCGCGGTCGCCGTCGAGGTCTTCGGCAGCGAGCGGGTCCAGGTCGAGCCGAGGCTCGACGACGCCCTGGAGGCGGCGATCACCCTCGCCGAGGAAGAGGGCGAGTACTCCGGAGCCGGTGTGCTGGTCACCGGCTCGGTGATCACGGTCGGCGAGGCCCGGCTGCTGCTGAGGAGAGGCTGACGATGCGTACGCTCTGTGCGAGCACCCTGATCGGCGAGTTCTTCGTCATCGGCTTCGCCGGTCTGGTGGCGATGCAGCTCAACGACCTCCCGGCGGCCACGGTCTGGACGGTCAGCGGCATCGCGATGCTGCTCTGCGTCCTGCTGTGCGGTGCGCTGACCCGCCCCGGCGGCGTGCAGCTGGGCTGGGCCCTGCAGATAGCCCTGATCGCCAGCGGTTTCATCGTCCCGACGATGTTCTTCCTCGGCCTGGTCTTCGCCGCCCTGTGGTGGGCGTCGGTGCACTACGGCCGGAAGATCGACGAGGCGAAGGCCCGCTGGGCGGCGATGGCCGAGGCGGAGGCGGAGGCCGCGTAGCGTCCGCCGCGCGGCGGCGGCGTGCGGGGCGGAGCGGCCCGGTGGCCCGTGCGGTGCCGGTGCGTGGCGCCCCGGCGGCGCACCGTGCGGGCGGCGCCCGCCCGCGGTCCCGCCCGCCGGGTGCGGGCCGCTTCCCTGTAGCCTCGCCTCACCGCAGTCCCGTTCTTTCCAAGGAGCCTTCTTCATGAGCCAGCGCACTCTCGTCCTTCTCAAGCCTGACGCGGTCCGTCGTGGCCTGGTCGGCGAGATCATCGGCCGGATCGAGCGGAAGGCCGGCTGGACGATCGGTGCCCTGGAGCTGCGCACCCTCGACCGCGCCATCCTGGAGCAGCACTACGCCGAGCACGTCGGCCGGGACTTCTACGAGCCGCTGGTCACCTTCATGTCGTCCGGCCCGGTGGTCTCCCTCGTCGTCGAGGGCGAGCGGGTCATCGAGGGCGTCCGCGCGCTCGCCGGTCCCACCGACCCGATTACCGCACCGAGTGGGTCCATTCGTGGGGACTTCGGCACGATCACCCGGGAGAATCTGATCCACGCCTCGGATTCCGAAGAGTCCGCCGAGCGGGAGATCAAGATTTTCTTTCCCGGCCTTTCCTGACACATCATCGCGCGTATACCGCTCGTGACCAGGGGCGACCGGGGAAATCACCGGTCGCCTCCTGGCATATGAAGGGCGTTTTGGGGAACGCGACTCCGCGACACGACGTCACCGTTGAGTAAGGCGGGTGCGGCTACCGCCGACAATGGCGCAAGTGGCGCCCACCGCCGTGTTCGAGCGGGCGGCGCGACGAACTACGATGAAGCTTCCGCGCCGCGTTGGCGCATCACCATCACCTCCTGCCGACCTCAAGTAAGCATTCGCTCCAGTTGGGAAGGCCAGACGTATCCTCATGGGGAACAACATGTCGTTCATCGGCCGTGACATGGCTGTCGACCTCGGCACCGCCAACACGCTGGTGTACGTCAGGGGTCGCGGGATCGTGCTGAACGAGCCCTCGGTCGTGGCCATCAACACCAACACCGGTGGCATCCTCGCGGTGGGCGCCGAGGCGAAGAAGATGATCGGGCGCACCCCCGGCAACATCGTCGCCGTACGGCCCCTCAAGGACGGCGTCATCGCCGACTTCGAGATCACCGAGCGGATGCTCCGGTACTTCATCCTCAAGATCCACAAGCGGCGGTATCTGGCCCGCCCGCGGGTCGTGGTCTGCGTCCCCTCCGGCATCACCGGCGTCGAGCGCCGCGCCGTCATCGAGGCGTCGACGCAGGCGGGTGCGCGGCAGGTGCACATCATCGAGGAGCCGATGGCCGCCGCGATCGGCTCCGGACTGCCGGTCCACGAGGCCACCGGCAACATGGTCGTCGACATCGGCGGCGGCACCACCGAGGTCGCCGTCATCTCGCTCGGCGGCATCGTGACGGCCCAGTCCATCCGCGTCGCCGGCGACGAGCTGGACAACGCGATCATCCAGCACATCAAGAAGGAGTACAGCCTTCTGCTGGGCGAGCGGACCGCCGAGAGCATCAAGATCACCATCGGTTCGGCGTACGACCTGGAGCAGGACGAGCACACCGAGATCCGCGGCCGCGACCTGGTCTCCGGGCTGCCGAAGACCGTCGTCATCTCCGCCGCCGAGGTCCGCAAGGCCATCGAGGAGCCCGTCAACTCCATCGTCGACGCGGTCAAGACGACCCTCGACAAGTGCCCGCCGGAGCTGTCCGGCGACGTCATGGACCGCGGCATCGTCCTCACCGGCGGCGGCGCCCTGCTCCGCGGTCTCGACGAGCGGCTGCGCCGCGAGACCGGTATGCCCATCCACATCGCCGAGGACCCGCTCGACTCCGTCGCGCTCGGCTCCGGCAAGTGCGTCGAGGAGTTCGAGGCGCTCCAGCAGGTCCTCGACTCCCAGCCGCGCAGGTAACCCGACCGGACCGTCCACGGCGCGGACGCCCTGCGGCGTCCGCGCCGGACGGGCACCATGGCGGAGGGCCGTCCCGTTCTTTTCCCGGCCCGCTGATATACAGGACCACTCCGGGACGGGCCCCGTCGGCCTCCCGGCACCGCCCCAACACCCCGAAAAATCCGGTGGACTGACCCCGCACCACCAGCCACCGCACACACAGGCACAACGCTCAGCACTCCCGAACGAGACCGGCGCGGGCCCGCAGCCGGCCGGTCCTACGAGGAAGGACACGGCCGCCGCACGTGAGGGACACACGAGAGAGCCGGCTGCTACTTGTGCTGCTGGTCGCCATCGCGTTCGCGCTGATCACGGTGGACATCCGCGGTGGCGAACAGTCCCCGCTCGACGGTGCCCGCCAGGCCGCCGCCTCCGCCTTCGGCCCCGTCGAGAACGGGGTCGCCGGAGCGGTCAACCCGATCGGCAACGCCATCGGCGCGGTACGCGACTCGGGCGAACGGCACACCAGGATCGCCGCGCTGGAACGCGAGAACGCCGCCCTGAAGGCCAGGCTCGGCTCGTCCGACCGCAACCGCAACCGCGCCGCCGAGCTGGACAAGATGCTCAAGACCGCCGGCGCCGGCCAGTACGGCATCAAGGGCGCCCAGGTCATCGCCATCGGCGCCGCCCAGGGCTTCTCCTGGACGGTCACCATCGACGCGGGCAGCCGGGACGGCATCGCCCGCGACATGACGGTGCTCAACGGCGACGGGCTCGTCGGCCGCGTCACCACCGTCGGCACCTCCACCGCCACCATCCTGCTCGCCAACGACCCGGACTTCACCGTCGGCACCCGTATGGAGAAGACCAACGAGATCGGCTTCGCCTCGGGTCAGGGCGGCCGGGCGATGCGGGTGCAGCTCCTCAACGGCAAGGCGGCGGTGAAGAAGGGCGACCGGATGGTCACCTTCGGCTCCAGCAAGGACAAGCCGTTCGTGCCTGGTGTGCCGGTCGGCCGGGTCGTCAAGGTCGAGCCGTCCAACGGCGATCTGACCCGCACCGTCCAGGTCAGCACCTATGTCGCCTTCTCCCAGCTCGACGTCGTCGGCGTGGTCGTCCAGCCGCCGCGCCAGGACCCGCGGGACACCGTGCTGCCGACGCCGCCGGCCAAGCCCCGGCCGACGCCCACGGTCACCGTCACCGCCGACCCGACCGACGGCGAATACTAGGAGCTGACCGATGCGCCTCTACCGGATCCTGCTGACCGTCCCGCTCGTGATCGTCGCCCTGGTCCTCCAGGTCAGCGTCCTGGCCCGGCTCCAACTCCCCGGCGCCGTACCGGACCTGCTGCTCCTCGTCGTCGTCGGCCTCGCCCTGGTCTACGGGCACGTCGGCGGCGCTCTCGTCGGCTTCGCCGCCGGCCTCCTCGCCGACCTCGCGCCCCCGTCCGACCACGCCATCGGCCGCTACGCGCTGGTGCTCTGCATCGTCGGCTACGCCGCGGGCCTGACCCGCCCGGAGAACGGCCGCCACCGCTCGGCGACCGTCCCGCTGCTCGCCGTCCTCGGCGCCGCCGTCGTCTCCACCCTGCTCTACGCGGGCGTCGGCGCGCTGGTCGGCGACACCACCGCCCGGCACGTCGGCGTCGGCGGTCTGGTCCTCAGCGCCACCGTCTACGACCTGCTGCTCGCCCCGTTCATCGTCCCCGGCGTGATGGCGCTCGCCCGCCGCCTGGAGGGCGAGCCGCTGACCGGCGACGGCCCCGGCAGCCCGAGCGGTTCGGTCGCCGGGCGGGAGCCCGCGTACGGCTGGATGACCACCGGCACCGGCCTCAAGGCGTCCCGCGGCGGGATGAAGCCCGGCCGGGCGCCGAAGCCGGCCCGCTCCTCCCGGGGCGGCCTCCTCGGCCGCTCCGCGCGCAACAAGGCCGCTCGCATCAAGGGGGTCAAGCGGCTGTGACCGACCGACTGCCCCGCACCCGGACCGAGCTGCGGAGGCGCCGTGAGCAACATTCCTGAGACCGGCCGGACCTCCCGCGTCACCGCCCGGCTCGTCGCGATCCAGATCCTCGTCTTCTCCCTCCTCCTCACCCTCGGCGGCCGCCTCTGGTACCTCCAGATCCGCAACGGCCAGGAGTACGCGAGCAAGGCCCGCAGCAACCACGTCCAGCAGGTCGTCGACCCGGCCACCCGCGGCTCGATCCTCGACGCCCGCGGGGTGCCGCTCGCCGACAACGAGACCCGGCTGGTGGTCTCCGCCAGCCGCACCGAGCTGCTGAAGATGAAGGACGACGGCAAGGCCGTCCTCGGCCGCCTCTCCGACGTCCTCGGCATCCCCGAGCAGGAGATCCGCAACAAGGTCCGGCTCTGCGACGCGAAGACCCCGCAGCCGTGCTGGAACGGCTCGCCGTACCAGCCCATCCCGATCACCGACAAGGCCACCACCCAGCAGGCCCTGCAGATCCGCGAGCGCTCCGAGGACTTCCCCGGCATCAGCGCCGAGCCGACCGCCGTGCGCCGCTACGCCGCCCCGGCGAAGGCGCAGACCGCGCAGGTCCTCGGCTATCTCTCGCCGGTCACCGACGAGGAGATCAAGAAGGCCGAGCACACCCGCTCGCCGCTGCTGCGCTCGGACCAGATCGGCCGCTCCGGACTGGAGCGGACGTACGACAGCGCGCTGCGCGGCAAGGCCGGCGTCACCCGCTACGAGGTCGACAACCTCGGCCGGGTCATCGGCAAGGCCCACAGCGACCCGGCCGTCCCCGGCGCCAACGTCATCACCAGCATCGACGCCCGGGTGCAGGCGGTCGCCGAGAAGGAGCTGTACCAGGCGATGAAGGACGCCCGCCTGGAGCACGACAAGAACACCGGCACCAACTACAAGGCGGACGCCGGCGCCGTCGTCGTCATGGAGGCGAAGACCGGCCGCGTCGTCGCGATGGCGTCCAACCCCTCGTACGACCCGAACGCCTGGGTCGGCGGGATCTCCGGCAAGGACTACGCCAAGCTCACCGGCAAGAAGTCCAACTATCCGCTGCTCAACCGCGCGACCCAGGGGCAGGCGGCGCCCGGCTCGATCTTCAAGGTCATCTCGACCACCGCCGCCGTCAACGCGGGCTACCCGTTCAACGGGCACTACCCCTGCACCAGCTCGTTCAACATCGGCAGCCAGGTCTTCAAGAACTTCGAGTCGGAGAACTTCGGCCCGATCAGCCTCGGCCGCGCGCTGGAGGTCTCCTGCGACACGGTCTTCTACAACATCGCCTACGACCAGTGGAAGAAGGACGGCGGCAACAGCCCGAAGAACCCCGCCGACTGGTTCTACAAGACGGCCCATCAGTTCGGCCTCGGCAAGAAGACCGGCATCGACCTGCCGGACGAGGTCAGCGGCCGGGTGCCGGACCGCCGCTGGAAGAAGGACTACTGGGAGGCGAACAAGACCGGCTGGTGCGCCCAGGGCAAGAACGCCGACGACTACGTCTCCAAGATCGCCCGGGAGAACTGCGAGTCCGGCATGAAGATGCGCGCCGGTGACTCCGTCAACTACTCCATCGGCCAGGGCGACACCCTCGTCACCCCGATCCAGATGGCGACGATCTACGCCGCGCTCTCCAACGGCGGCACGCTCCACGACCCGACCCTCGGCAAGGCGATCGTCAGCCCCGACGGCAAGAAGATCGAGAAGATCACGCCGAAGGCGCACGGCAAGCTGCCCGACTCCCCGCAGACGCTCAAGCAGATCGACGCGGCGCTCGCCGGCGTCGCCACCCGCGGCACCGCCGCCTGGCGCTTCCAGGGCTGGCCGCAGGAGAAGATCCCGATGCACGCCAAGACCGGTACCGCCGAGGTCTACGGCAAGCAGACGACCTCCTGGTTCGCGACGTACACCAAGGACTACGCCATCGTCATGACCATCTCCCAGGGTGGTACCGGCTCCGGCGCCTCGGGACCGGCCGTCCGCAAGATCTACGACGCGCTCTACGGCGTCGACGAACAGGGCGGCATCGACAAGAAGGCCGCACTGCTGCCGGCCCCGCAGTCGTCGCTGCCGGTCATCGGCCGCGACGGCACCATCCAGGCGCAGCCCCTCGAACCCGCCGAGCCCGCCGACGACCCGTCGGCGGACCAGACGGACGAGGCGGATCAGACGGGTCAGGCGGATCAGACGGACCAGGGAGGGGACGAAGGATGACCACGAGCCCCACCTCCCGGATGTTCAACGTCCGGCGGTACGCCCCGGAGACCGGCACCTGGGGCAAGCTGATGGACCGCGACTCGGCGGTCCGCAAGCTCGACTGGCCGCTGCTGCTGTCCGCGCTGGCGCTGTCGCTGCTCGGCTCGCTGCTGATCTTCTCCGCGACCCGCAACCGCATGGAGCTGAACCACGGCGACCCGTACTACTTCTTCCTGCGGCACCTGCTGAACACCGGCATCGGCCTGGCGCTCGCCGCCGGGACGATCTGGCTCGGCCACCGCACGCTGCGCGGCGCCATCCCGGTGCTCTACGGCGTGTCGGTGGTGCTGGCGCTGCTGGTGCTCACGCCGATCGGCGCCACCATCAACGGCTCGCGGTCCTGGCTGGCGATCCCCGGCGGCTTCTCGCTGCAGCCCGCCGAGTTCGCCAAGATCACCATCACGCTGGGGATGGCGATGATCCTCGCCTCCCGGGTGGACGCGGGCGACACCCCGCACCCCGACCACCGCACCGTCGTCCAGGCGCTCGGCCTCGCCGCCGTACCCGTCCTCGTCATCCTGCTGATGCCGGACCTCGGCTCGATCATGGTGCTGGGCGCCATCATCCTCGGTGTGCTGCTCGCCTCCGGCGCCTCCAACCGCTGGATCCTCGGCCTGCTGGGCGCCGGCGTCGCCGGCTGCCTCGCGATCTGGCAGCTCAACCTCCTCGACGAGTACCAGATCGCCCGCTTCGCCGCGTTCGCCAACCCGAGCCTGGACCCGGCTGGTGTCGGCTACAACACCAACCAGGCGCGCATCGCCATCGGCGGCGGCGGGCTCACCGGCTCCGGACTCTTCCACGGCAGCCAGACCACCGGCCAGTTCGTCCCCGAGCAGCAGACCGACTTCATCTTCACCGTCGCCGGTGAGGAGCTGGGCTTCCTCGGCGCGGGCCTGATCATCGTCCTGCTGGGCATCGTGATGTGGCGCGCCTGCCGCATCGCCCGGGAGACGTCGGAGCTGTACGGCACGATCGTCGCCGCCGGCATCATCGCGTGGTTCGCGTTCCAGGCGTTCGAGAACATCGGCATGACGCTGGGCATCATGCCGGTCACCGGTCTGCCGCTGCCGTTCGTCTCCTACGGCGGTACGTCGATGTTCGCCGTCTGGATCGCCATAGGGCTGCTCCAGTCCATCCGGGTGGAGCGGCCGGTGTCGGCCTCCCGCTGAGCCCCCACGCGCGGGACGCGCAGTTCGAACCAGAGCCCGGCGGGGCGGTCCGTCCCGCCGGGCTCCGCCGTGCCCCAGGCGTCCGCCAGGGCGCCGAACAGCAGGCCGGAGAGGTCCGCGGCGCCGTCGTGCCCGGCCCGGGGCGCGGGCCCGCCGTGGACGCTGACCCGCACACCAGCTGGCCCGTCGCCGGTCACCACGCGGACCAGCACATCGGGCGCACCGTCCGTGAGCGGGTGCGCCCGGGTGACCGCCTCGGAGGTGAGCAGGACGGCGGTGTCCCGCAGCGGCTCGGCCGCCGTGCCGCGCAGCACGGCGCGGACGAAGTCGCGGGCGGCCCGGGCGGCGGCGGGCCCGCTGGGCGCGATCAGCAGGTGCGGGCGGGCGCCGGCCGGGGCGCGGTCCGGCCGGCGGGCGCCGGTGGTGCGGGACGCGTGCACGGGTTCTCCCTTCCCGGGAGGTCGGCCGCCGGAGGCCGCGCGGGCGCCGGCGGACGGACGGCATCGGGCGGGCCGGACGAGGGCGTGCGGACCCTCCGCCTCCGGCCTCGCACACCGTAATTCGAGCCGGCGCAGGGCGATCCCCGTCCCGGCGGGCGCGCCGTCGTCAGCCGGGGCGCACGGGGGCGCGGAACGGTGGCGCACGGCGGACAGCGCGCCGGTGCCCGGCGCCCCGGCGCGGGGCGTCGCGCGGCCCCCGGTCCCGGGCGGGGGCCGGGCGCCTCGGCGTGCGGGCGGCGTCCGGTCGGATCCGGGCGTTGCCGCGTGGCGTCCGCCGGGCCGGGCCCTCGTCCATTGCGCCGGGGCATCCCGGCGGCGGGCGACGGCCGCCACCCGCACCGGCTCCGGGCAGGCGGTGGGCGGCACGCGCCGGGCCGAGGTTCTAGATTCGGAGGTATGGCGCACACCGTGCGGGAGACCGAGCGGAAGTACGACGGCGTCCGGCTCCCGGATCCGGCCGCCGTCCCGGGGGTCGCCGCGGCGCAGCCGGGCGGCGTCACGGCTCTCGACGCGCTCTACCACGACACCGCGGACGGCCGCCTCGCCGCGGACGCCGTCACCCTGCGCCGCCGGACCGGCGGCCCCGACCCCGGCTGGCATCTGAAGCTCCCGGTGGGCCCGGACGTCCGCGACGAGATCCGCGCCCCGCTCGCCGACGCCGTCCCGCCCGAGCTGGCCGCCCTCGTACGGTCACGGGTGCGCGGCGCCGCGCTGGTGCCCGTGATGCGGCTGCGGACCCGGCGCGAGGTGACGGTGCTGACCGACGCCGCGGGGACGCCGCTCGCGGAGCTGGCGTACGACGAGGTCCGCGCCGAGCGGCCGGACGGCGCCCGCGCGTCCTGGCACGAGGTGGAGGCCGAACTCGCGCCCGGCGCCGCACCGGAGCTGCTGGACGCCCTGGACACCTGGCTACGGGCCGCGGGGCTGACGCCGGGGGCGTATCCGTCGAAGCTCGCCCGGGCGCTGGCGGCGACGGCGGCGGAGCACGGCGCGGGGCCGGCGCCCCGTAACGGTCGGGAAGGCCGCTCGAAGGAAGGCGCCGGCGGGGGAGAGGCGCTCCCCGACGCTCAGGAACCCTCCCGGAGGAAGAAGTCCGCCCGCGAGGCCGGCTCCGGGCGCAAGCGGGCCGCGGGCCGGGGCAGCGGCGCGCCCACCGCCGGGGACACCGTCCTCGCGTATCTGCGGAAGCAGGTGCGGGCGATCGTCGCGCTCGATCCCGCGGTCCGCCGTGAGCTGCCCGACGCGGTGCACCGGATGCGGGTCGCGACCCGTCGGCTGCGCGGTGTGCTGCGCTCGTACCGCCGGCTGCTCGACCGGGCGGCGACCGATCCCGTGGTCGCCGAACTCGGTTGGCTGGCAGGGGAGTTGGGGATCGACCGGGATCGCGAGGTGCTGAGCGCGCGGGTCGGTGACGGGGTCGCCGCGCTGCCGCGGGAGCTGCGCGCCGGGCCCGTCCGCGCCCGGGTGCGTGCCTGGTCCCGGCCCCGGCGCGGCGCCGCCCGGCGGCTGACCGGGGTGCTCGACGGCCACCGCTATCTGACGCTGCTCGACACCCTGGACCGGCTGCTCGCCGACCCGCCGCTGCGCCCCGCCGCGGCCCGCGCGCCCGGGAAGGAGCTGCCCCGGGCGCTGCGCAAGGACTTCCGGCGGCTCTCCGGCCGGATGCGCCGCGCGCTGGAGACCCCGCCGGGCCCGGAGCGGGACCGGGCGCTGCACGAGGCCCGCAAGGCGGCCAAGCGCTTCCGGTACGGCGCGGAGGCGGCCCGCCCGGCGCTGGGCCGCACCGCCGCCCGGTGCGTCCGCAGGGCCACCGCCCTCCAGGAGGTGCTCGGCGAACACCACGACACCGTGGTGACCCGCGACGCCCTCCGCGACCTGGCCGACCGGGCGCACGCGGCGGGTGAGAACGCCTTCCCCTACGGCCTGCTCCACGGCCGTCAGGAGGCGCTGGCGGCGGCCTGCGAGGAACGCCTGCCCCGGCTCTGGAAAAAGGCGAAGAAGAAGGCACCCCCGGGAGCGCGGAAAGCCGCCTGACGGGCCGCGCCCCGCGCCCGGCCGGGCCCGTACGTGCGGGGCCCGCTCCGTAACCCACCGCACCCCCCGCATCACCCCCGGCACACGTCAAGGATGCCCCTTCGGACACGTTAGGCTTGAGGGTCACCCCTGCCCGCTGACGAAAGATCCCGCGATGCCTGTCGAGTCGGTCTTCCCGCGCCTGGAGGCCCTTCTCCCGCACGTCCAGAAGCCGATCCAATACGTCGGCGGCGAGCTGAACTCCACCGTCAAGGAGTGGGACGACTGCGATGTCCGCTGGTCGCTCATGTACCCGGACGCCTACGAGGTCGGCCTGCCCAACCAGGGCGTGATGATCCTCTACGAGGTGCTCAACGAGCGCGAGGGCGTCCTCGCCGAGCGCACCTACAGCGTCTGGCCGGACCTGGAGGCGCTGATGCGGGAGCACGGCGTCCCGCAGTTCACCGTTGACGCGCACCGCCCGGTCAGCGCCTTCGACGTGCTCGGTGTGTCCTTCTCCACCGAGCTGGGCTACACCAACCTCCTCACCGCCCTGGACCTCGCCGGTATCCCGATCGAGGCCAAGGACCGTACCGAGGACCACCCGCTGATCCTCGCGGGCGGTCACGCCGCGTTCAATCCGGAGCCCATCGCGGACTTCCTGGACTGCGCGGTCGTCGGCGACGGCGAGCAGGCCGTCCTGGAGATCACCGACATCATCCGGGCGTGGAAGGCCGAGGGCCGCCCCGGCGGCCGCGACGAGCTGCTCTTCCGCCTCGCGAAGACCGGCAACGTCTACGTCCCCAAGTTCTACGACGTCGAGTACCTGGCCGACGGGCGGATCTCCCGCGTCGTGCCCAACCGCTCCGGCGTCCCGTGGCGGGTCTCCAAGCACACCGTCATGGACCTCGACGAGTGGCCCTACCCCAAGCAGCCGCTCGTCCCCCTGGCCGAGACCGTCCACGAGCGGATGTCGGTCGAGATCTTCCGTGGCTGCACCCGCGGCTGCCGTTTCTGCCAGGCCGGCATGATCACGCGTCCCGTCCGGGAGCGAAGCATCACCGGCATCGGCGAGATGGTGGACAAGGGCCTCAAGGCCACGGGATTCGAGGAGGTCGGCCTGTTGTCGCTGTCCTCCGCGGACCACACCGAGATCGGTGACGTCGCCAAGGGCCTCGCCGACCGGTACGAGGAGGACAAGATCGGCTTGTCCCTCCCCTCCACCCGGGTCGACGCGTTCAACATCGACCTGGCCAACGAGCTGACGCGCAACGGCCGTCGCTCGGGACTGACCTTCGCGCCCGAGGGCGGCTCGGAGCGCATCCGCAAGGTCATCAACAAGATGGTCTCGGAAGAGGACCTGATCCGCACCGTCTCCACGGCGTACGGCAACGGCTGGCGCCAGGTGAAGCTGTACTTCATGTGCGGGCTGCCGACCGAGACCGACGAGGACGTCCTCCAGATCGGCGACATGGCGGTCAACGTCATCGCCGAGGGCCGCAAGGTCTCCGGCCAGAACGACATCCGCTGCACGGTCTCCATCGGCGGGTTCGTGCCCAAGCCGCACACGCCGTTCCAGTGGGCCCCGCAGCTCTCCGCCGAGGAGACCGACGCCCGGCTCGCCAAGCTGCGCGACAAGATCCGCGGCGACAAGAAGTACGGCCGCTCCATCGGCTTCCGCTACCACGACGGCAAGCCCGGCATCGTCGAGGGCCTGCTCTCCCGCGGTGACCGCCGCGTCGGCGCCGTGATCCGCGCCGTCTACGAGGGCGGCGGCCGCTTCGACGGCTGGCGCGAGTACTTCTCGTACGACCGCTGGATGCAGGCGGCCGAGAAGACGCTGCCGGACTTCGGCGTCGACGTCGCCTGGTACACCACCCGCGAGCGCACCTACGAGGAGGTCCTGCCCTGGGACCACCTCGACTCCGGTCTCGACAAGGACTGGCTCTGGGAGGACTGGCAGGACGCCCTCGACGAGACCGAGGTCGAGGACTGCCGCTGGTCCCCGTGCTTCGACTGCGGCGTCTGCCCGCAGCTGGACCTCGACATCCAGATCGGCCCGACGGGCAAGAAGCTGCTGCCGCTGTCGGTGGTCAAGAAGTAGCCGCGCGGGCGGGGGAGTTGCGGTAAGCAGCTCCTCAAGTGGCCGCGTACAGGCGGGAGTTGAGGTCATCGACTCCTCAAGTGGCCGTACCCGCTAGGCATTTCGGCCCGGCATCGCACACCGCGATGCCGGGCCGTTCCCGTTCCCGCACACTGGGGCGATGCCGCCCCGTCTCACCGCACCCGGCGTCCGCGTCCACGCGTCCTTCCTCGCCGCCATGGCCGAACTGCGCGCCGAGGGGCGCGGCGCTCCCGAGGACGGCTCCGCCGTCGGCCGTGACCTGCGGGAGTACGGCGACCGCTGGCACGACCCCGCCGTCTTCGCCGCCTACACCGCCCGCCTCCGCGCCGCCCGCGAGGAGACCGGCGACGGCCGCATCCCCTGCGACCACCTCTGGTACACCGACGGCGCCGCCTACCTCGGCGGACTGCGCCTGCGCCACCGGCTGAACGCCTTCCTGCTCTCCTACGGCGGCCACATCGGCTACGACGTCCGGCCCACCGCCCGCCGCCGCGGCCACGCCACCGCGATGCTCCGCGCCGCCCTTCCCCGCGCCCGCGAACTGGGGCTCGCACGGGTGCTGATCACCTGTGATGCCGTCAACACCGCCTCCCGTAAAGTCATCGAGGCGTGCGGCGGGGAGTACGAGGACCGGCGCGGGGACAAGCTCCGCTTCTGGGTACCGACGGGGGCGACGCCCCCGGTGCCCTGAGACCGCACGGGAACGACGGCGGTAACGGCAGCGGTTCGGAAAACCGCGGCGGTACGGAAAACCGGGGGAACGCGCATGACGCACGGCGGCGACGCATCGAAGGGCCCGGCGCCCGGCGGCGGAGGCACCGTGCCGGGCTGCTGCCTCGCCCGGCTCCTCGCCATCCCCGTGGTGATCGTCATGGTGCCGCTCCGACTGCTGTGGGACGCGCTGTCCTGGACCGGCCGGCACGTCCTCGCCCCCGTCGGCCGATGGCTGTACGACTGGATCCTCGCGCCGGTGGGCCGGGCGGTGGCCTGGCTCCTCCACCACCTGGTCGTGGTCCCGCTGGCGTTCCTCGTCCGGTATCTGGTCGTGGTCCCCGCCCGCTGGCTGTACCGCTGGGTACTCACCCCGGTCGGTCGGGCGACGGTCTGGCTGCTCCACCACGTCCTGGTGATCCCGGTCCGCTTCCTCGTCCGGTATCTGATCGTCGTCCCGGCCCGCTGGATCTGCCGCCGGATCCTCGCCCCGCTCCTGCGGTGGCTCGTGGTGATCCCCGCCACCGCCGTGTGGCAGTACGTGCTGTGGCCGGCGCTCCGCGCGCTGGGGGCGTTCCTCGGCGCGTGCTGGCGGATCGCCGGGCGGATCTCCCGGGCCGTCGGCCGGGGCGTCGCGTTCCTCTGGCGGTGGCTGGTGGCCCGGCCGTCGCGCCGGCTGTACCGCACGGTGTTCACCCCGGTGGGTCATGGTCTGCGCGCCGTTCTCGCACCGCCGCTGCGGCTGGCGCGGGACGCCGTCCGCGAGGTCCGCCGGTCCCTGTTCGGCGCCTGAACCGGGCCCCGGGCGGCGGCCGGGCCGCACCGCGGGGAACCAGCGGTGCGTGTGGCACGTACTCTTGGTAGCAGTACGACCGCACTCACGAAGGACTGAACGACACTGGGCAAGCGACAGCCCGAAGGCCCGCCGCCCGCACCGGCGGTGCAGCGCATCCGTCTGCGCTACACCAAGCGCGGCCGCCTCCGGTTCACCAGCCACCGCGACTTCCAGCGCGCTTTCGAGCGGGCGCTGCGCCGCGCCGAGGTCCCCATGGCCTACTCGGCGGGCTTCACCCCGCACCCCAAGGTGTCGTACGCCAACGCCGCCCCGACGGGTACGGGCAGCGAGGCCGAGTACCTGGAGATCCAGCTCACCCAGGAGCGCGACCCCGCGACCCTGCGGGCGCTGCTGGACGCGTCGCTGCCCGCGGGCCTCGACGTGACCGACGCCGTGGAGGCGCGGACCAGCGGCCTCGCCGACCGGCTCCAGGCCTCGGTCTGGGAGATCCGGCTCGACGGCGTCGAGCCGGCGGAGGCCGAGCGGGCCGCGGCGGCGTTCCTCACCGCCGAGGAGGTGCAGGTCGAGCGCCGCACGAAGAACGGCATGCGGGCCTTCGACGCACGGGCCGCGGTCCGCGCGCTGGAGGCCTCCGCCGCCGATGGCGATAGGCCCGACGGCGGAGCCTGTGCGATACTGCGGCTGGTTGTTCGGCATGTGACACCTGCCGTTCGACCCGACGACGTCCTGTCCGGCCTCCGAGCCGCGGCCGACCTGGCGCCGCCGGTCCCCGCAGCGGTGACCAGGCTGGCGCAGGGGCTGCTCGATGAGGAGACCGGCGCGGTGACCGACCCGCTGGCGCCCGACCGCGACGCTGCCACGGCCGCCCCACCCACGGCCGCCGGGCCACGTGCCGCGACGGCGCCGAGCGGGGGCAACCCGGCCGGTGCCGGGCACGGCACCGCGTAGAGCGCCGTCGTCGCGTCGCCGACCAACCAGGGAGCCACCCCGGTGCGGCAGACGCACTGACCAGGAGACTTTCGCCGGCCCCGGACCACGGGCCCGGCGAGCGAGACGACAGCTCCCGTGCGGCGCCCGCGCCCCGGACCGCAGAGCCGCGCCCATGAGCGCGGCGCTGCGGCCGGACCAGGCCCGGCGCCCGGGAGCGTGACGGGAGAACCGCCCGCATGCTCGAACCCATTGAGCCCACCGCACCCGCGCCGTCCACGGACCGTGGCGCGGACGACAACAATTCCCCCAGCGACACGCTGCCGCCGCGCCGCAGGCGCCGTGCGGCATCCCGCCCGGCCGGCCCGCCGCAGGGCGCCGCAGCCACCGCCGAGGTGAGCGACGCCCCCCAGGCGGCCGCGCCGCAGACGTCCGAGGCGCCCGCCGCGGAGGCGCCCGCCGAGGAGGCCGCGCCGGCCCGTCCGCGCCGCCGGGCGACCCGTAAGGCCACCGCTCCGGCCGGTGCCCCGCAGCCCGCCGCGGAGGCCGCCGAGGCGCCCGCGCCGCAGGCCGAGGCCGCGCCCGCCGCCGAGGCGCCCGCCGAGGACGCCGCGCCGCGTGCCCGTACCCGCCGCCGGGCGACCCGTAAGGCCACCGCGCCCGCCGGTGCCCCGCAGCGCGCGGACGAGACCCCCCAGGCCGCCGAGGCGCCCGTCGCCGAGGCCCCGGCCGAGGAGGCCCCCGCCGCCGAGGAGCCCGCCGTGGAGGCCGCGCCGGCCCGTCCGCGTCGCCGGGCGACCCGTAAGGCCACCGCCCCGGCCGGTGCGCCGCGCGCCGCCGAGGAGGCTCCGGTCGCGCAGGCTCCGGCCGCCGCGCCCGTCGAGGAAGCGCCGCAGGCCGTCGAGGAGACGCCCGCGCCCCGCGCCCGCCGCCGGGCGACCCGTAAGGCCACCGCGCCCGCCGGCGCCCCGCAGCACGCGGACGAGGCCCAGGAGGCCCCGGTCCAGGAGGTCCCGGCCGAGCCGAAGGCGGAGGCCGACGAGGTGCCGCGCCGCCGGGCCCGCCGCCGTGGCGAGCGGGTCGCCGAGCCCGTCGCCGAGGCGCCGGCCGCCGAGGAGGCGCCCGCCAAGGAGGCCCCGGCCCGTGGCCGCCGCCGTGCGCAGCGTCCGCCGACGGCCGTCTTCCAGGCGCCGGTCTTCGCCGAGCCGATGTTCCAGACCCCGGAGACCGCGGCCGCTGCCGCCGCCGCGGCCCGCCGCGAGGAGGAGGCCGCCGCCGCGGTCGAGCCCGAGCAGCCCCGCGAGGAGCAGCCGTCCGTCCGCCGTCGCCGCCGCCGCGCCGAGCGGGTCGCCGAGCCCGTCGCCGCCGCGCCCGCCGAGGAGCCGGAGGAGAGCGCCGAGGAGCCCGAGGAGGCCGAGGAGAGCGCCGGGCAGCGCGAGGCCGCACACGACGACGAGTCGGGCGACCGCCCCTCGCGCCGCCGCCGCCGCGGTGGCCGCCGCCGCCGTCGCGGTGAGGCCGCCGACGCCGACGAGCAGGCCGCCGAGGCGTCCGAGCAGCAGGAGGGCGCCGAGGACGAGGAGAGCGCCGAGGAGCCGGCCGCCGAGGAGCAGGCCGAGGCCGAGGAGGCGTCCGGCGGCTCCAGCAGCAGCCGTCGCCGCCGCCGTCGCCGCCGTCGCAGCGGCGACGCCGACGGGGGCGAGGCCCATGGCGGCGACGACCCGGAGCGCACCGTCGTCAAGGTCCGTGAGCCGCGTGAGCGCAAGGCGGAGTCCACCAGCAGCGACGAGGTCCAGTCGATCAAGGGCTCGACGCGTCTGGAGGCCAAGAAGCAGCGCCGCCGCGAGGGCCGTGAGCAGGGCCGCCGCCGGGTGCCGATCATCACCGAGGCGGAGTTCCTGGCGCGCCGCGAGGCCGTCGAGCGGGTCATGGTCGTCCGCCAGAGCGGCGAGCGCACCCAGATCGGCGTGCTGGAGGACAACGTCCTCGTCGAGCACTTCGTCAACAAGGAGCAGTCGACCTCCTACGTCGGCAACGTCTACCTCGGCAAGGTGCAGAACGTCCTGCCGTCGATGGAGGCCGCCTTCGTCGACATCGGCAAGGGCCGCAACGCCGTGCTGTACGCGGGCGAGGTCAACTTCGAGGCGCTCGGCATGGGCAACGGCCCGCGCCGCATCGAGACCGCCCTCAAGTCCGGCCAGTCCGTGCTGGTGCAGGTCACCAAGGACCCGATCGGCCACAAGGGCGCCCGCCTGACCAGCCAGGTCTCGCTGCCCGGCCGCTACCTCGTCTACGTGCCCGAGGGCTCGATGACGGGCATCAGCCGCAAGCTGCCCGACACCGAGCGCGCCCGGCTGAAGCAGATCCTCAAGAAGATCGTCCCCGAGGACGCGGGCGTGATCGTCCGTACCGCCGCGGAGGGCGCCAGCGAGGACGAGCTGCGCCGCGACGTGGAGCGCCTCCAGGCGCAGTGGGAGGAGATCCAGAAGAAGGCGAAGACGCCCTCGACGAGCGCGCCGAGCCTGCTCTACGGCGAGCCGGACATGACCGTCCGGGTCGTCCGCGACATCTTCAACGAGGACTTCTCGAAGGTCATCGTCAGCGGTGACGACGCCTGGGAGACCATCCACGGCTATGTCTCGCACGTCGCCCCGGACCTCACCGACCGGCTCCAGAAGTGGACGTCGGACGTGGACGTCTTCGCGACGTACCGGATCGACGAGCAGCTGATGAAGGCGCTGGACCGCAAGGTCTGGCTGCCCAGCGGTGGTTCGCTGGTGATCGACAAGACCGAAGCGATGGTCGTGATCGACGTCAACACCGGCAAGTTCACCGGTCAGGGCGGCAACCTCGAAGAGACCGTGACGAGGAACAACCTCGAAGCGGCCGAGGAGATCGTCCGCCAGCTGCGCCTGCGTGACCTCGGCGGCATCGTCGTCATCGACTTCATCGACATGGTCCTGGAGTCCAACCGCGATCTGGTGCTGCGGCGGATGCTGGAGTGCCTGGGCCGCGACCGGACCAAGCACCAGGTGGCCGAGGTCACCTCGCTGGGCCTGGTCCAGATGACCCGTAAGCGGGTCGGCCAGGGCCTGCTGGAGTCGTTCTCCGAGCCCTGCGTCCACTGCAACGGCCGCGGCGTCATCGTCCACATGGACCAGCCGACGACGGCCGGCGGTGGCGGCAAGCGCAAGAAGAAGGGCAAGGGCGGCGGCGAGCGCCACGACCACCACGAGCAGGTTGCCGAGCAGCCCGCGGAGCCGGTGGCCGAGCAGCCCGAGGCGCCCGAGCTGGAGCCCGCGCCGGTGACCGAGGCCGAGCTGCAGCCCGCGGTGGCCGACGCCGACGAGTGGTTCAGCAGCCCGGCCGAGGCCGAGGCGGCCGCCGCCTCGCGCGGCCGTGGCCGTCGCCGGGCGAGCCGGAAGGCGTCCGCCCCGGCGGGCGCGCCGAAGGCCGCCGAGGCCGCCGCGATCGTGGTGGAGACCGCCCCGGAGCCGCAGGCCGCGCCCGAGCCGCAGCCCGAGGCGCCCGCCGCGCCGGAGCCGGAGCCCGCTCCGGCCCGTCCGCGCCGCCGTGCGACCCGTAAGGTGTCCGCCCCGGCGGGCTCCCCGCAGGCCGCCGAGGCGACGGTCGTCGTGGTCGAGACCCCGGAGACCGCCGCGCCGCAGGCCGCCGAGGCGCCCGCGGAGGCGGTCCAGGCTCCGGCGGAGAGCGCCGAGGCTCCGGCCGAGGCCGTGGCCGAGGAGGCGCCCGCCGCCAAGAAGACGGCGAAGAAGGCGGCGAAGAAGGCCACCACCGCCAAGAAGACGACCGCGAAGAAGACCGCGGCGAAGAAGACGACGGCGAAGAAGGCGGCGGCGAAGAAGACCACCACCGCCAAGAAGACCGCCGCGAAGAAGACGACCGCCAAGAAGACCGCGGCGAAGAAGACGACGGCGAAGAAGGCGGCGGCCAAGAAGACCGCTGCCGCCGAGCCCGCCTCGTCCGCCGCGGAGGACTGACGGCCCCGGCCGCGCCCCGGGTCGGTGACGACCCGGGGCCGGTTTGACCCCCAGGTCAAGGCCCCGTAACCTTGACCGTCGGTGTCTGTGTGACGCCAAACCCCTGAGCACACACCTCCCGGCTCTCCGCCGGGGGAGGCCGCTCGTCCACTCGGATTTCACGGGAGTCTCCCAAGCCCGTGTGAGCGGCTGGCATCAGAGGATCCGTTTCCAGCGAAGGAGAGTTCCGCGTGTACGCGATCGTGCGCACCGGCGGACGCCAGCAGAAGGTTTCTGTCGGCGACGTCATCGAGATTGACCGCATTTCCACCAGCAAGGTCGGCGACACCGTCGAGCTCTCGACGCTGCTGGTTGTCGACGGCGAGTCGGTCACCAGCGACCCGTGGGTCCTGGCCGGCGTGAAGGTCCAGGGCGAGGTCGTGGACCACCACAAGGGCAACAAGATCCGGATCCAGAAGTACAAGAACAAGACCGGCTACAAGAAGCGGATCGGCCACCGCCAGCTCCACACGGCGCTGAAGATCACCGGCATCGACGCTCCGGCGAAGTAAGGGACTGAGGAGACATGGCACACAAGAAGGGCGCATCGTCCACTCGGAACGGTCGCGATTCCAATGCTCAGCGGCTCGGCGTGAAGCGCTTCGGCGGTCAGGCCGTCAACGCCGGTGAGATCCTGGTCCGCCAGCGTGGCACCCACTTCCACCCGGGCACGGGCGTCGGCCGCGGCGGCGACGACACCCTGTTCGCCCTGGCTGCGGGCGCGGTGCAGTTCGGCACCCACCGTGGTCGCAAGGTCGTGAACATCGTTCCGGTCGCTGAGTGATCAGCCGCCGGGCGACAGCTCAGCAGTAGCACCACTCCGAGGGCGGACCGCCTTTCTCGCACGAGCGGGAAGGCCGGTCCGCCCTTGGCGTGTTAGTACAGAGACATCCCCGTAGTTATCTGGAGGCACCTCACCATGACCACCTTCGTGGACCGCGTCGAACTGCATGTCGCCGCGGGTAACGGAGGCCACGGCGTGGCCTCCGTGATGCGGGAGAAGTTCAAGCCGCTCGGCGGGCCGGACGGCGGCAACGGCGGGCGCGGCGGCGATGTGATCCTCGTCGTCGACCAGGACGTCACCACGCTTCTCGAATACCACCACCACCCGCACCGCAAGGCCACCAACGGCCAGCCGGGCGCCGGTGACCACCGCGCCGGGAAGAACGGCCAGGACCTGATCCTGCCGGTCCCGGACGGCACGGTCGTCATGGACCGCAAGGGCAACGTCCTCGCCGACCTCGTCGGGCAGGGCACCACCTTCATCGCGGGGCAGGGCGGTCGCGGCGGTCTCGGCAACGCCGCGCTGGCCTCGGCGCGCCGCAAGGCCCCCGGTTTCGCGCTGCTCGGCGAGCCCGGTGAGGCGCGCGACATCGTGCTGGAGCTGAAGACCGTCGCGGACGTCGCGCTGGTCGGCTTCCCGAGCGCCGGCAAGTCCTCGCTGATCTCGGTGCTGTCGGCGGCCAAGCCGAAGATCGCGGACTACCCGTTCACCACGCTGGTCCCCAACCTCGGTGTGGTGACGGCCGGTTCGACGGTCTACACCATCGCGGACGTGCCCGGTCTGATCCCCGGCGCCAGCCAGGGCAAGGGCCTGGGCCTGGAGTTCCTGCGCCATGTGGAGCGCTGCGAGGTGCTGGTCCACGTGCTGGACACCGCCACGCTGGAGTCGGACCGCGACCCGCTCTCCGACCTCGACATGATCGAGGCGGAGCTGGCGCAGTACGGCGGGCTGGAGAACCGGCCGCGGATCGTCGTCCTCAACAAGGTCGACATCCCGGACGGCCAGGACCTCGCCGACATGATCCGCGGCGATCTGGAGGAGCGCGGATTCCGCGTCTTCGAGGTGTCGGCCGTCGCCCGCCAGGGCCTGAAGGAGCTGTCGTACGCGCTCGCCGAGATCGTGGCGCAGGCGCGTGCCGCCAAGCCCGTGCAGGAGGCGACCCGGATCGTCATCCGGCCCAAGGCGGTGGACGACTCCGGCTTCACGGTCACCGAGGAGGGCGAGAACTTCTACCGGGTGCGCGGCGAGAAGCCGGAGCGCTGGGTGCGGCAGACGGACTTCAACAACGACGAGGCGGTTGGCTACCTCGCGGACCGGCTCAACCGTCTCGGCGTGGAGGACGCGCTGCTCAAGGCCGGTGCGCACACCGGCGACGGCGTGGCGATCGGCCCGGAGGACAACGCCGTGGTCTTCGACTGGGAGCCGACGATGGCCGCCGGTGCGGAGATGCTCGGCCGGCGCGGTGAGGACCACCGTATGGAGGCGCCGCGGCCCGCCGTGCAGCGCCGCCGCGACCGCGATGCGGCGCGGGACGAGGCGGAGCAGGAGTACGACGGCTTCCGCCCGTTCTGACCCACCTGTGCCGAAGGCCCCGGGAGGATGCTCCGCCCGGGGCCTTCGGCATGCCGTGGGCCGGTCAGGCGTCCGTCCGGATGATCACGTCCAGGGCGCGGGGCCCGTGGACGCCCTCGACGCGTTCCAGCTCGATGTCGGAGGTGGCGGACGGGCCGCTGATCAGCGTCGTCGGCCGGTCGGGGACGAGCCGGGCGACGGCCTCGGGGACGCCGACCACGACGCTCGACAGATCGACCACGCAGACGTGCAGGTCGGGGACGAGGGTCAGGGCGCGGCGGCCCTGGTCCGGGGAGCCGTCGAGGAAGATCGTGCCGGTCTCGGCGCAGCTGACGGCGGAGGCGGTGACCACGCCGTCGAGAGCGTCCAGCGCGGGCGGCGCCACCGCCGCGTCGTCCTCGCGGACCTCGCCGTCGTAGGCGGCCAGCCAGGCGCGGTCGAGCCCGGCGGGGACGCCGACGGTGCGGGCGCCGCGGGCGGCGAGGACGGCGGCGACGGTGGCCGCGGTCTCCTCGGCGGTGCAGGGGTGGACCTCGGCGCGGTAGTCGACGAGCCGGTCGGTGAGGAGCGCCAGCCGGTCGGCGTCGGGCAGGGTGCGGCCGGTGCGGTAGGCGCGGGGGATCGCCACCTCGGGGGCGGGGGCGAGCGCCAGGGCGTCGCGGATCCGGCCGAGCACCGTCTCGCGTGCGGTTGCGGTCACCGCTCCTCCTCGGGGGTGTCGGGGTTCTCGGGGGCGGCGGCGCGCTGCCGGGCGCCTTCGGCGGCGGCGTCGCGCAGGGCGGCGGCGCCCTCGTCCGAGGCCAGCCAGGAGCGGAAGGTGTGCCGGGGCGGGACGGGCGTGTCGCGGCTCTCGCTCCAGCCGTTCAGCGGCGGCGGCAGGTGGGAGATCGTGCCGTCGCGGCCGCCGGCGAGGCGGCCCAGGCGCGCGGCGTTCTGCGCGGCGGTGTAGACCTTGGGCCGCTTCATGATCCCGGCGGCTGCCTTCATGGCGAGCTTCTCCGCGGTCGCACCGGACCGTTCGGTCTTCTGGTGGCGCAGCTCGACCAGGAGCGACGGGATGTCGATCTTGACGGGGCAGGCGTCGAAGCAGGCGCCGCAGAGGCTGGAGGCGTACGGCAGCGAGCTGTTGGGATCGTCCTTGGCGGCGTGCATCCCGGCGAGCTGCGGGGTGAGGACGGCGCCGATCGGGCCCGGGTACGTCGAGCCGTAGGCGTGGCCGCCGGCGCGTTCGTAGACCGGGCAGACGTTGAGACAGGCGGAGCAGCGGATGCAGTTGAGCGCCTCGCGGCCGACGGCGTCGGCGAGCGCCGCGGTGCGGCCGTTGTCGAGCAGCACGAGGTGGAAGTCCTGCGGCCCGTCGCCCGGTGTGGTGCCGGTCCACATCGAGGTGTACGGGTTCATCCGCTCGCCGGTGGAGGAGCGCGGCAGCAGCTGGAGGAAGACCTCCAGGTCCTGGTAGCGCGGGATGACCTTCTCGATGCCCATGACGGTGATCAGCGTCTCGGGCAGCGTCAGACACATCCGGCCGTTGCCCTCGGACTCGACGACGGCGAGCGTGCCGGTCTCGGCGACGCCGAAGTTGGCGCCGGAGACGGCGACCTTCGCCGTCATGAACTTCTCCCGCAGATAGGCGCGGGCGGCGGCCGCCAGATGCGCGGGCACGGCGTCCAGCGCCGGATCGACGCCGGGGATCTCCTCGAGGAAGATCTCCCGGATCTCGTCGCGGTTGCGGTGGATCGCCGGGACGAGGATGTGCGACGGCTTGTCGTGCGCCAACTGCACGATCAGCTCGGCGAGATCGGTCTCGTACGGGGTGATGCCGCGGCTTTCGAGGTGTTCGTTGAGGCCGATCTCCTGGGTGGCCATCGACTTGACCTTGATGACCTCGCGGCTGCCGGTCGCCTCGATCAGCTCGGTGACGATCGCGTTGGCCTCGACGGCGTCGCGCGCCCAGTGGACGGTGCCGCCGCGCTCGGTGACCTTGCGCTCCAGCTCCTCCAGGAGGTCGGGGAGGCGGTTCATGGTGGCGGTCTTCAGCGCGGAGCCGGCGTCGCGCAGCCGCTCCCAGTCGGGCAGTTCGCCGGTGACCGCGAGGCGCTTGGCGCGGATGGTGTGGGTGGCCTTGCCGAGGTTGCGGCGCAACTGCTCGTTGCGCAGCTCGTCATGGGCGGCCTTGGGGAAGCTGCGGTCGCCGCGGAGGTTGCCGGCGCCGTACGGGGCGCGGGGCGGGGCGGCGGGCATGCCCAGGAAGGTGCGGCTCATCGGACGGCCTCCGTCGGGACGTACGGCGCGGTGCGGGTGGCGGCGAGGATCTGCGCGAGGTGCAGGGTGCGGGTGCCGGCTTTGATGCGGTGGAGTCCGCCGCCGATGTGCATCAGGCAGGAGGAGTCGCCCGCGGTGCAGACGTCGGCGCCGGTCGCGGTGATGTGGCCGACCTTGTCGTGCAGCATCGCCGTGGAGGTGTCGGCGTTCTTGACGGCGAAGGTGCCGCCGAAGCCGCAGCAGGCGTCGGCCTCGGGCAGCTCGACGAGGTCGATCCCCTCGACCGCGCGCAGCAGCCGCAGCGGCTTCTCACCGACCCGCAGCATCCGCAGAGAGTGGCAGGTGGGGTGGTAGGTGACGCGGTGCGGGAAGTACGCGCCGACGTCGGTGACACCGAGCACGTCCACCAGCAGTTCGGTCAGTTCGTACGTCTTCTCCTTGACGGTGGCGACGCCGGCGCGGAGCGCGGCGTCGCCGTAGCGCGCGGCGACGATCTCGTGCTGGTGGCGCACCGAACCGGCGCAGGAACCGGACGGCATCACCACCGCCTCGATCGACGCGTCCCCGAACTGCTCGGCGAAGCCGCGGACGAGGGGGACCGGCTCGCGCTGGTAGCCGGTGTTGACGTGCATCTGGCCGCAGCAGGTCTGCTCCGGCGGGAACACCACCTCGTGCCCGAGTCGGCTGAGCAGCAGGGCGGTGGCCTTCACCGCGTCCGGGAAGAGCGTGTCCCCCAGGCAGGTGGCGAAGAGTCCGATACGCATGGAGCGCCTCCCACAGAGTTTATGGTCCGACCATTCTAGCGTCGGGCCGGAAGCGGGGGCAGGAGGCGGCGCCGAGCGGGATGCGGGTCGGGTGTGCGGGGAGGGATACGTGGATGCCGGGTCGCGGGGATGCCGGTACGAGGGCAGGCCGGGGGAGGCCCGGGAGGCCCGGAACGCAGAAAGGCCCTGACCAGGGGCAGGTCAGGGCAGGCCGGGGCAGGGAAGCCGGGCCAGTGGGCGCGGAACGCGAACTACGGGCTACGCGCCCGCGTCCCCCGCATCGCCGGAGCCGGAGCCGGAGCCGGAGCCGGAGCCGGAATCGGGGCCGGAGCCGGGCCCGTCCGCGTCCCCATCGGCATCCCCGCCCCCACCGGCATCGGCATCCGCATCCGCCACGAGCGTCCCGTGGAAGCCGCGGATGTGCCGTTCGGCGAGGTCGGCGGCGGCCGGGCCGTCGCCGGCGCGGACCAGGCGGAGCAGTTCGGTGTGGTCGGCGTTGAGGGCGGCGGCGGTGGCCGGCCAGTCCTCGGCGGCCTCCAGCGCGCGCAGGATCAGCGGGCGGACCGACTCGCGGACCGCGGAGGTGAGCGTCGAGGTGAGGTCGTTGCCGGAGCTGCGGGCGATGGCGACGTGGAAGCGGGTGTCCAGATCGTTGAAGTCCGCGGGGGAGAGCCCCTCGGCGCCCAGCCGTCCCAGCAGTTCCTCGGCCTCCGCCAGCGCGTCCGGCGCACCGTGCCGGGCCGCCGCCTCGAAGCTGGAGCGCTCCAGGGTGACCCGGGCCTCCAGGACGTCGTGGAGGCTGTAGCTGCCGAGCGCGAAGTGCAGCCGCAGCAGCCGGCCGAGCGCGTCGTCGGGATGGCGCACGATCCGCGCCCCGGCGTCCGCGCCCCGGCCCGCCTGCGCGACCAGCACCCCGATGGTCTCCAGCACCCGCAGTGCCTCGCGCAGCGCCGAGCGGCTGACCCCGAGCACCGGCGCCAGCTCCCGCTCCGGCGGCAGCCGGTCCCCGGCCTTCAGCTCCCCGGCGAGCACCTGCGCCTCGATGCTCTCCAGCACCAGCTCATGCGTGCGGACCTGCCGCACGGGGCGCCACTCGGCCATCGGAATCCCTCGGCTCGCTCTCGTACCGGACCGGCGACTGTCGCCTGCGGATGTCCCGCACAGTCTATGGTCCGACCGTGCGCGGACGGCCGCCGGGAGCGGGCGCCCGGGAACGCCGAAGGGGCCCGCCGTCGGCCGGCGGGCCCCTTCGGACCGGTGGGGTGGGTGCCTGCGGCTCCCGTCGGCTCAGAGCGCCGCGGACGCCTCCGGAGCGCCGGGCTCCGCCGCGGCCGCGGCCTCATCGTCCTGCGCACGCTGGCCGGGGATGCCGGCCAGACGGCGCTCCATCCGGTCGCGCCGGGCGTCGGCCTCGGCGCACAGATCCAGCGCCGCCTGGTTGAAGCGGACCGACGAGGGCGGGTCCGACGGGCCGAGCAGGTGCTCCTTGAGGGCGGCGCGCTCGGCCGCGAGGGTGTCCAGCTCCGGGTCGCGGACGCTCGCCAGCAGCCCGGCGACGCCGTCCGCCTCGGGCGTGAGGATCGCCGCGGCGCGCACCGTCGGGAACTGGCTGCGGAACTCCTCCTCCGACATGCCGGAGGTGTTGGCGACCGCGTACGGCTTCTCACTGGTCAGGTAGTCCGAGACCACGCTGGAGACGTCGCTGATCAGCACGTCCGCCTGGTTGAAGCAGCCGAAGATGCCGGGGCGGGCGGTGGTGATGACGAGGTGCTCCCACTCCGGGAAGGACGCGAAGTAGGCGCTCTCCCAGGCGTCGGCGGCGGCCGCGACGGCGGCCGCGCGGCCCTCGGGCGGCGTGCCCTGCAGCCGCATCCGCTCCAGCTCGTCCGCGCTCTTGCGGAACGACGAGGTGGTCAGCGCGGCCAGCTCCGCCGCCCGGCGGTCCAGCTCGGCCGCGGCCTCGGCGCCCGGGCGGTCGCCGCCGCGCCGGGTGTTGGCCTCCGCGATCATCGCCTGGATGCGGACGTTGGCGGCGCCCGCGCGCGGGTCCACCGAACCGGTCATCGGGTGCGGCTTGTAGATCAGCCGCACCTTCGGGTCGGCCAGCAGCTCCCGGACGATGTTCTCGCCGGCCAGGATCACCGAGGTGTTGCCCGGGTTGCCGTCCCAGCCCTCCCAGGTCGGGGCGTACAGCACCGTCGTCATGCGGTCCGCGGCGGGCGCGCCCGCGTACGGCCGGATCGGCGCCAGCTGCGGGCGGCCGACCTCGACGACGTCCTTGTCCTCCACGCCGATGTCGGCGAGCTGGTAGCGCTCGCGGGCCGCCGGACCCGCGACCCACACCTCGTCGTACGCCTTCGCGTACGGGTTGCAGGACGACAGCTTGTCGCTCTCACCGTGGTTGATGAAGGCGTGCTTGATGGAGGGGATGCGCAGGATCTGCGAGGTCTTGCCGGAGTTCGCCGGGTGCAGCAGCAGCTTGAGCGCGGAGTGCTCCAGGCGCATCAGGTTGGCGACCTTCGGGATGCAGACGATCGGGATGTCCGTCGCCTCGATCTTCTGCACCATGAACCGCTCGCGGAGCACGATGATCGGCTTGCCGTCCAGACCGGCCAGCGTGGAGAGCCACATGTTGGCCTGGTACGCGGAGGTCGCGCCGCCGGAGAAGTACATGCCGACCGTCGGCTCGTACGCGGCCAGCCACCGGTCCAGCCACTCCAGGGCGCGCGCCTCGCCGAGGACCCGCTTCTTCGGCATCAGCCAGGTGGCCAGGTAGACCGAGCCGCCGATCGACAGGAGCAGCGAGACGGTCAGTCCGACGCCGCCCCAGAACGCGTCGGTGGTGATCGCGGTGACCATCATGCCGGCGGTGGTGGGCACCGAGAAGCGCAGCAGCCGGCGGCCGGTCTGCCGGGACAGCAGCCGCGGCGGCGCGTCGGACAGGCCCAGCGCGCTCGCGTCGACGTTCCGCGTCACGAACGGCAGCGCACGGCTGCGCCGCACCAGCACCGCGAGGGCCTGGCAGACGAAATGGGTGCCGTAGAAGACCAGCAGCGCGATGGTGAGCGGGGCCTGCTCGACGAGCGGGTTGATGCCGTCGATGTGCAGCAGGCCGACCAATATCAGCATGTCGCGCAGCAGCTGGCGGACCGTGACGTCGAAGCGGACCCGGCCCAGCACCGCCAGCAGCCCGGGCTGCTTGTGCTGGAGGAACAGGTCGAGACCGAGGTTGACCACGGATGCGACGATGAACAGCGGTATGACGGGCAACAGCGCACCGAGAAGCTGGGCGATGAAGGCGACCATCATCGCGAGCAGCGCCGCGAGCTGTACGGCTCGGCGGGGGGCGATTCCGGCGGAAGGCACGGGGAAGGGCTCCTGGCAAGCAAAAAGAAAGGTCAGGTGACGGCCGAGGGGGCGGCCGGGCCCCGCGCTGGGACGCCACGGAGGCGGGGAAAACGGGACCGGTGGACACCCGACCGTATGACCTTGTTGGCTCCGGTGACAATCTGCTGTGGTTCTCATCACCGCGAATACGGACAATCGAACGCAACCTCAAAGACCCCGTTGCCGTCTTATCCGTCTTGTCCTCGCCCGCCGGGCGCCAACGCCCTTGCCGCGCCCGGCCGTCGCGCCCCGCGCCGCCCGGCGTGAGCGGGAGCACACCGCGCCCACCGCCCGCGCGCCCCGTCCACCGCGTCGTCCACCAGGCGAAATCGCCACGCGTCCGCCCCGCCCGCTGCCGTAGATTTCCTCCCGCACGGCGGTACCGGACGCGAGCACAGGGGTAGCAGGTGGCAGGGGCGAATCAGGGGGCAGCGGGCGAGAGGACCTCCGGGGGCGCGGGGCCGCGCGAGGGCGTCGCCGAGGCCCGCCGGGTCGTGGTGAAGGTCGGCTCGTCCTCGCTGACCACCGCAGCCGGCGGCCTGGACGCCGACCGCGTCGACGCGCTGGTGGACACGCTGGCGAAGTACCGCGACAAGGAGATCGTGCTGGTCTCCTCCGGCGCCATCGCCGCGGGCCTGGCCCCGCTCGGCCTCGACCGGCGCCCCCGCGACCTCGCCCGCCAGCAGGCCGCCGCCAGCGTCGGCCAGGGCCTTCTCGTCGCCCGCTACACCGCCTCCTTCGCGCGCTACGGCCGCCGCGTCGGCCAGGTCCTGCTGACCAGCGACGACACCAGCCGCCGCGCCCACTACCGCAACGCCTGCCGCACCCTGGACCAGCTGCTGGCCATGGGCGCCGTGCCGATCGTCAACGAGAACGACACCGTCGCCACCGACGAGATCCGCTTCGGCGACAACGACCGCCTCGCCGCCCTCGTCGCCCACCTCGTCCGCGCCGACCTCCTCGTCCTCCTCTCCGACGTCGACGGTCTCTACGACGGCGACCCGTCCACCCCCGGCACCACGCGGATAGCGCAGGTCAGCGGGCCCAAGGACCTGGAGGGCATCGAGATCGGCAGCGCCGGGCGGGCCGGGGTCGGCACCGGCGGCATGGTCACCAAGGTCGAGGCCGCCCGGATCGCCGCGGCGGCCGGCGTCCCCGTCGTGCTGACCTCCGCGGTGCACGCCGCCGAGGCGCTGGCCGGCGGCCCCACCGGCACCCACTTCCTGCGCACCGGCCGCCGCTCCGCCGACCGGCTGCTGTGGCTGGCGCACGCCTCCACCCCGCGCGGCGCGCTCGTCCTCGACGACGGTGCGGTGCGCGCGGTCGTCGAGCGCAACTCCTCGCTGCTGCCCGCCGGGATCGCCGCGGTGGAGGGCGAGTTCACCGCGGGCGACCCGGTCGAGCTGCGCGACCCGTCCGGCACCGCCGTCGCCCGCGGGCTGGTCAATTTCGACGCCCGGGAGATCCCCCGGCTGATCGGCCGCTCCACCCGCGACCTCGCACGCGAACTGGGACCCGCCTACGAGCGCGAGGTCGTGCACCGCGACGACCTCGTCCTTCTCGACCACTGACACCCCGGCGGCCCCTCCCGTCCCACCGGTGACGCCGCCGCCCGGGGCCCGCGGCCACCGGGCGCGGCGGCGCCCGTAGCGGAGCGGCGTGCCCCCTTTCCGCGGGGACCTTCGTCAAAACGCCCCCGCGACGGTCCGTGGGCTGGTCCACTTTGTTGCGGGGGCACCGCAGGTGAGCGGCGCCCGCAGCACGCCGGGAAAGACCCGCACCGATCGGCTCCGCGCCCGCGCGGGCCGATTCGCATCAGCCGCAGCACAGGAGGCCGCCGTGGTACGAGGGCGCCCAGGGGCACCGCTCCGAGGGGTGGCGGGGCCCACACTGACCAGCGTCGGGACCGGCACCCCGCCGGACGCCCCGGCCCGGTCCGACGCCGCCGACCGCACCCGACCGCACGCCGCACCGGAGCCGCGGCCCGAAGGCCGCGAGGTCTCCCGGCTGTGGCACGTCACGCTCAGCGTCTCCGGGCCCGACGCCCCGCTGGCGGACGTCCGGCGGGCCCTCGAACAGCTCGCCCACGACCACCCGTTCCTGCTGACCAGCCGCTACGCCAACGACCACGCCGAGATCCGGTACTGGGAGGAGGCCCGCGACCTG
Source organism: Streptomyces sp. NPDC000404 (assembly GCF_040300365.1). Taxonomy (NCBI): domain Bacteria; kingdom Bacillati; phylum Actinomycetota; class Actinomycetes; order Kitasatosporales; family Streptomycetaceae; genus Streptomyces; species Streptomyces sp. NPDC000404. The sequence continues at coordinate 104,310 of NZ_JBEPDN010000022.1, forward strand.
CACGACGCCGCCGCCGTCGCGCTCCGCCTCTGGGGCGAACACCGCTCCACCGCGGGCCTGCCGCCCTGGGAGATCGTCGGCCTGGAGGTCATCGACCGCGACACCTACCACCAGCGCATCGCCGAGGGCTACGGCCCGCCACCGGCGGCACCGGTGGGGGTGCACCCGTATTGAAGTGAGCAGGGGGACGGGGCGGGGCGGGCTCACGGGCCGGGTGAGTCCCAGGGGCAAGCCGGTCACATGAGCCGGGCCCACGAGACGGGCCGGCCCCGTGAGGCGGGTCGGCCCCGTGAGGCGGGTCGGCGCCATGAGGCGAGCCGGCCCCACGGGAGGCCACGGGCCCGTCCCGTCCGCCCCGCCCGTCCCGCTCCGTGAACCACCCCGCTGCTCCGCGCCGCCGCTCGTCTAGTCTTCCGCCCATGACCAGCAGCGCCTCGCACTCCTCACCCGTCCTCGCGACCGCGGCCCGCGCCCGGGAGGCCGCCGCCCTCCTCGCGCCGCTGCCGCGGACCGACCGCGACGGCGCCCTGCTCGCCATCGCCGACGCCCTCGTCGCCCGCACCGACGAGATCGTCGCGGCCAACGCCGAGGACACCGCCAAGGCGCGCGCCGCCGGCACCCCCGAATCGCTGGTCGACCGGCTGACCCTCACCCCCGAGCGGGTCGCCGCCATCGCCGACGACGTCCGGCACGTCGTCACCCTGCCCGACCCGGTCGGCGAGGTCGTCCGCGGCTCGACCCTCCCCAACGGCCTCGACCTGCGGCAGATCCGCGTCCCCCTCGGCGTCGTCGGCATCATCTACGAGGCCCGGCCCAACGTCACCGTCGACGCCGCCGCCCTCTGCCTGAAGTCCGGCAACGCCGTCCTGCTGCGCGGCTCCTCCTCCGCGTACGCCTCCAACACCGCCCTGGTCACCGTCCTCCGCGACGCCGTGGCGGGCGCCGGACTGCCCGCCGACGCCGTCCAGCTGGTGCCCGGCGAGAGCCGTGAGTCGGTCCGTGAGCTGATGCGCGCCCGCGGCCTGGTCGACGTGCTGATCCCGCGTGGCGGCGCCTCGCTCATCCGCACCGTCGTCGAGGAGTCCACCGTCCCGGTCATCGAGACCGGCACCGGCAACTGCCACGTCTACGTCGACGAGGCCGCCGACATCGACATGGCCCTGTCGATCCTCGTCAACTCCAAGGCCCAGCGGCCCAGCGTCTGCAACTCCGCCGAGACCGTCCTCGTGCACGCCGGCATCGCCGACGCGTTCCTGCCCCGCGCCCTCGAAGCCCTCACCGAGGCCGGAGTGATCGTCCACGGCGACGCCGCCTGGCAGCAGGCCGGACCGGGTCTGGTCGCCCCCGCCACCGACGAGGACTGGGCCACCGAGTACCTCTCGTACGACATCGCCGCCGCCGTCGTCCCCGACCTCGACGCGGCCGTCGCCCACATCCGCCGCTGGACCTCCGGCCACACCGAGGCCATCGTCACCACCTCGGCGGCCGCCGCCCGCCGCTTCACCCGGTTGGTCGACTCGACCACGGTCGCGGTGAACGCCTCCACCCGCTTCACCGACGGCGGCCAGTTCGGCTTCGGCGCCGAGATCGGCATCTCCACCCAGAAACTGCACGCCCGCGGCCCCATGGGACTGCCCGAGCTGACCTCCACCAAGTACATCGTCACCGGCGACGGGCACATCCGCTGATCCCCGGCCGGATCACGGGCGAGGCCGTCGGTTCCGCTCCCTGCCCAAGCCGCCCGTGCGGGGCTAATCTGGACGGGTGCCGGACGACGCGGGGGGCACGCCGTTCCCGGACGGCGAACAGCCCGACGAGCACGACCACGGGAGCCACGGAGCGGCGGACGAGGACTTCGCCTCCGTGGTCTTCGACGAGGCGTTCGTCCGCGGCGCACAGATCCACGAGCCCTCCGCCGTCGAACGCCTCGTCGCCGCCGCCGAGGCCCGCGCCGGCCTCGCCGTCGGCCCCGAGCACGAGAGCGGCGACCCCTTCGACGACTCCCGCGGCCGGGACCCGTACGGCGCCCACGACGACACCTACGCGCCCTACGGACCGTACGGGCCCTACGGCGGCGCGCTCCGCCCCTACCGCGGCACCGCCCACTGGCACCGCCCGGTGGCCTGGGTGCTCGCCGTCGTCATGGGCGTCGGCCTCGTCGCCCTCGCCTTCACGGCCGTCCACCGCACCCCCGGCGCCGGAACCCCGGGGCGGCCCCCGGCCTCCAGCGGCCCGGACACCCCCTCCGGCGGCCCACGGCCCGGACCGGCCCGCCCCGGCCTGCCGCCGCCCGCGTCCACCGGAGCCGTCCCGCCGTCCGCGTCGCCCGTCCCGTCCGGGTCCCGGACGCACTGATGGCCCCGGGGCATCCGCGGGCGCGATCCGCCCGTCCCCCCACGTTTACGGACCGCCCCGCCGACCTACCCTGGTGATATGAGCGGACGAGGTGACCCTCCCGAGGGGACGCCGGACGGCGCTCCGGGAGGCGGCGAGGACGAATACCGGTCGATGGTCTTCGACGAGTCGTTCATCCGCGCTGCCCGGCTCCAGGAGAACTCCGCCGACGAACGCCTCGGCGAGCACCACGCCCCCGCCGTCCGCCCCCGCCGCCCCTGGATGCGGCTCCCCGGCTCACGCCAGGCGCTGCTGCTGGTGCTGCTGATCGTCATCGCCTTCGGGACCGCCATCTACATGGGCATCCGCCACCCGTACAAGGCCGCCGAACCGGGGCTCGGCGCGCAGCCGCTGCGGTCTTCGGTGGTGCCGCTCACCCCGCCGGGCGCGGTGCCGGGCGGCGCCCCCGGCGATCTCTTCGCGCACAGCCCGGCCGCCCGCTTCCGGGTCGGCGAAGCCGGGGTCAACCTCCCGGCGAACGCCGCGCGGACCCCGCACTTCTCCGGCGGACAGGTCGTCGAGGCGCTGCGGCTGGCGAAGGAGTACCTCGTCCGCTCCTCGATCGACCCGGCCACCCTGACCGGCGGCGACGTCCGCTCCGTCCGGCTGCTGCTGGACACCGGGCAGCTCGATCAGTTCGACCGGAGCATGGCGCGCCCCGTCGACGACGGGCGGCACGCGGCCACCGGCTGGCTGATCCGCTTCGACCGCACCACCACGGCCCTCGCCGACCGGAACGTGCGCGTCGACGGCACCCTCGGCGCCTCCGAGAGCGGCCCCGACTCGCTGGAGGTCACCGCCGACTACACCTTCGTCTACGCCGTGCGGGCCACCGGGAGCGCCGACCAGCACGCCGGCCACGGCACCGGCAAGCCCGTGCCCGGCGCCTCCTCGCTCTTCACCGTCCGCCGCGAGATCCGCTTCCGGCTGGACCGCGAGGACCTCGCCGACCACCGCCTGGAGATCACCCAGAGCAGCCTCCAGGCCGGACCGATGGCCTGCGCCCCGCAGGCGGACGTGCTGCGTCCGCTGCTGGCCGGCCAGCACGCGGGGGACGCCCGCCCGGCGGGCACCGATCCCTACTCCCGCCAGTGGGCGAACCCCTCGCTGTGCGGCCGGCTCGCCGCTACTTCCCAGCCGACTCCGAGCCACCCGATCCGCTAGCGCCGTCGTCACCGGAGCCGCCGGGACGCTGCGTGCCGCGGAAGACGGTGTCGCGCAGCTTGCCGCCGAGGTCGCCCGCGCCGCCCGCGATGTCCCGCACCAGGCCCATCAGCGGGTCCTTGCTGTTGCGCACCGAGTCGGCGTAGTGGGACGCGGAGTCACGGAAGGAGTCGGAGACCGAGGTGTCCTTGTCCTCCTCGCGCCGCGGGTAGTGGCCGTCCATGATCCGCTGGTAGTCGCGGCTGGCCGCCCACTTCTTCAGCTCGGCGGCGCGCACCGTGGTGAAGGGGTGGCTGCGCGGCAGGACGTTGAGGATCTTCAGCACGGAGTCGCGCAGATCGCCGCCGGACTCGTACTCCTCCGCCTGCTCCAGGAACGCGTCGACGTTCATCTCGTGCAGATGATTGCCGCCCGCCAGCTTCATCAGGCCGCGCATCGAGGCGTGGACGTCCTGCCCGACCAGCAGTCCGGCGCGGTCCGCCGACAGCTCCGACTTGCGGAACCACTCGCGCAGCGCCGTCACGATCGCCATCACCGCGACATTGCCGAGCGGGATCCACGCCACCCGCAGCGCCATCTTCGTCAAGAAGAGCAGCAGGGTGCGGTAGACCGCGTGCCCGGACAGGGCGTGACCGACCTCGTGGCCGATGACCGCCCGCATCTCCTCCTCGTCCAGCAGCTCGACCAGGCCGGTGGAGACCACGATGATCGGCTCGTCCAGACCGATGCACATGGCGTTGGGCTGCGGGTCCTGATTGACGTACATCGGCGGGACCTTCTCCAGGTCCAGGATGTAGCAGGCGTCGCGCAGCATGTCGTTGAGGTGCGCGAACTGCCGGTCGCTGACGCGCACGGAGTCCGACAGGAAGAGCAGCCGCAGGCTGCGCTCCGGCAGCAGCCCGCTGAGCGTCTTGAAAACGGTGTCGAACCCGCTGAGCTTCCGCAGCGCCACCAGCGCCGACCGGTCCGCGGGGTGTTCGTACGAACGGGACGAGATACCGGGGAACCGCCTGCGGTCCCGGCTCGGTACGCGCTCGCCGCCTGGGCTCTCCGTCATTGGGGCCTCCCCCTGTTCGACTGCGTGTGATTCAGACTAGAGGACGCCACCGACACCCGATTGGATGCTCGGGCGTACGCTGACGTCGTACCACTTGACCGCACAGTCCCGTACAAAACGGAGCGCCCCGCCATGACGATTCCGAGCGTGCTGCTCGCCGCTTCCGACGCCGCCGCGACGGCCGGTGCCACCGGCGCCTCCCACGCCAACGACGGCCCCGGGTGGCTGCTGCGCGGCACGATCATCGTCGGCGTCCTCGGCGCGGTCCTGCTCGCCTGGTTCCTGCTGCGCGGCTACGGCGACTCGGACGGCAACTGACCGCGGCCGCCGGGGAAGTGAGGCCGTCGGGCACCCCGCCGGACGGCCGCCCGCGCCCGTGCCCGGCGGAGTCGCCGTGAGCCCGCACCGGTCCGCCGCTTACGATGTGGCGGAAGTCTCTGCCCGCCCCGAGCCCGGATTGGTCCCCCGCCGATGAGCCTGCACACCCCCGCACAGTCCCTGGTCGCCCTTGCCGAAGGGGGCCAGCACGAGAGCCTCAACCCGCTCGTCACCGGCGGCGGGGCCTTCGTCGTCCTGCTTCTCCTGCTGGTGATCACCACCCGCTTCAACCGGGACCGCTGAGCCCGGACCCGGCCTCCGGCACGGCGCGGCGCCCAGTAGGGTCTGCACGCATGGGAGAGCACACAGAGCCCGTGAAGCGGCGACTCGGAGTGATGGGCGGGACCTTCGACCCGATCCATCACGGACACCTTGTCGCCGCCAGCGAGGTGGCCAGCCAGTTCCACCTCGACGAGGTCATCTTCGTCCCGACCGGACAGCCGTGGCAGAAGAGCCACAAATCGGTGTCCCCGGCCGAGGACCGGTATCTGATGACGGTCATCGCGACCGCGTCGAACCCGCAGTTCTCCGTCAGCCGCATCGACATCGACCGCGGCGGCAAGACGTACACCATCGACACGCTGCGTGACCTGCGGGCGCTGCACGGCGACGCCGATCTGTTCTTCATCACCGGCGCCGACGCGCTGGGGCAGATCCTCACCTGGCACGACGCCGAGGAGCTGGTCTCCCTCGCGCATTTCATCGGCGTCACCCGGCCCGGCCACGTCCTGGCCGACCCCGGACTGCCGGACGGCGCGGTCTCCCTCGTCGAGGTGCCCGCGCTCGCCATATCCTCCACCGACTGCCGGGCGCGCGTCGCCCAGGGCGACCCGGTCTGGTACCTCGTGCCCGACGGCGTGGTGCGCTACATCGACAAGAAGCAGCTCTACCGCGAGAACGGCTGACGGGGCGGATCGAAAGGGGCACCGGTGACCGACCGACAGGACCCGTACGGGCCGCAGGACCCGTACACCCCCGACCCGTACGCCCATGAGCGGCGGCAGGGCCGGCAGGAGTACACCTACGACGCGTACGGCCAGCCGGTGTACCAGGACACCGCGCCCGGCCCGGACCCGCACCACGACCCGTACGCGCGGCCCGCACCGTACGGCGACCCGCCGTCCTACGGCCACGACCCCTACGGGGGCCAGGGCCACGGCTACGACGCCCACACCCAGGGCTACGACCCCTACGGGAACCCGGCCCCCGGCGGCGCCCCGCAGCAGGACTGGGTCCCGCAGCAGGCCCCCCGCACCCCGTACGAGCAGACGCCCTACCAGCCGTCCGCCCACGAGCCGTCGTACGACCGGCCCGCCTACGGGCAGGAGACGTACGGCGGCGCCCCTTACGGGGAGCAGGCCTACGCCGGGCAGCAGCAGTACGGCGCGCAGGGCTACGCGCAGCCCGGTTACGCCGATCCGTCCCGGGCCGGGCAGCGCCCCGTGGAGCCGGAGGCGCCGCGTGCCTACCCCGAGGAGCAGCCGCACCACCACGAGCAGCCGCCGCGGCCGCCGGAGCAGCGCCGCCCGTCCGAGGACACGGGCCCGGCGGACGGCCCCGAGCCGGCCGCGCCCGGCGGCGACCGGGGCCCCGGGTACGAGACGGAGCAGTTCGCCTTCATCGAGGAGCCGGACGAGGACTCCGAGGACGTCATCGACTGGCTGAAGTTCACCGAGAGCCGCACCGAGCGGCGCGAGGAGGCCAAGCGCCGGGGCCGCAGCCGCCGCGTGCTGCTCGTGGTGCTGCTCGTGCTGCTGGTGGCCGGCGGCACCGGCTACCTCTGGTGGGCCGGGAAGCTGCCGGGGCTCAGCGGCCCGGGCGGCGCCGCCGCCGAGGCGGGCGCCGGGCAGAAGCGCGACGTCCTCGTCGTCCACCTCCGCGACACCCGCACCGGCGACAGCTCCACCGCCCTGCTGGTCGACAACGAGACCACCGGCAAGGGCACCACCGTCCTGCTGCCGAACACCCTCGTCCTCGCCAAGGACGACGGCACCGCCACCACGCTCGGCAAGTCCGTCAAGGACGACGGCACCGAGCCCACCCGGGACGCCCTGGGCACCCTCCTGGGCGCCGACCTCAAGGCCTCCTGGCGGCTCGACACCCCGTATCTGGAGAACCTCGTCGAGACGGTCGGCGGCATCTCCGTCGACACCGACACCACCGTCCCCGGGGCGAAGAAGGGCGACTCGCCCCTGGTGAAGCCGGGCCACGACCGCCTCCTCAACGGCCAGTCCGCGGTCGCCTACGCCACCTACCGCGGCCCCGGCGAGAGCCAGGACACGCAGCTCAAGCGGTTCGGCCAGGTCATGCAGGCCACGCTGAAGAAGGTCTCCAGCGACGCCGACGGCGCCACCGCCACCGTCAAGTCGCTGCTCCAGGTGCTCGACCCGCCGCTCACCGAGGCGCAGCTGGGCAGCTCGCTGGCGGTCCGCGCCGAGCTGGCGAAGACCGGCGCGTACGGCACGCTGCTGCTGCCGGTGCAGGCCAACGGCACCCTGGGCGCGGACGCGGCCGGTTCCGTCGTCAAGAACGTCCTCGGCGGCACGGTCAAGAAGACCGATCCGAACGGCGCACCCCGGGTCTCCGTGCGGAACGCCACCGGCGACGCCAAGGCCGCGCCCAAGGCGCAGGCGGCGCTGGTCAACGGCGGCTACACCTTCGTCAGCGGCGGCACCGCGGACGCGGCTCAGGCCGCCTCCCAGGTCACGTACGCGGACACAGCCGACCACGGCAAGGCGGTGGAGGTCGCCAAGACGCTGGGCCTGCCGGACGGCGCGGTCACCAAGGCGAACGGCGCCGCCAACGCGGACATCACGGTCGTCCTGGGCCAGGACTACCGGGGCTGACCGCCACGGAAGCGGGCCGGGCCCACCTGCTGCTCCAGCAGGTGGGCCCG
>NZ_JBEPDN010000023.1:0-83729 GCF_040300365.1 Streptomyces sp. NPDC000404
CTGTGGTACCCGCTCCGCGGGTACCACAGGGCTGCGCCCTGTGCGAGTGAAACGCCTCGCGATGCTCGGCGTGCCCGTGCGGAGCACGGGCGGCTCCCTTCGCTGCGCTTCGGGAGCCAGTGGGCCGGTCGCTGCGCTCCCGGCGGCCGCGCGGTGCGCAGCCGGGCAACTGACGGTTTATCCGATACGGCTAACGTGGTCTGTAGTAAGGCAGTTGAGGGAGCGTTGAACGCTCCCGGCGGGTCCGCTGCGCTCCCCCGTCTGACGGTCCCTCCGGCTGCGCCTCCAGAACCGTTAGGGCCCGCTGACGCGGGCCGGGCTGACTACAGGAGGTGGGGGTCGCTCGATCGTGTCGGGTTCCAGTGTAGCGGGCGCATCAAGTTGATGCAGCATGTACCATTGGCGAAAACACGAGACACCCACCAACCGCCCTGGCGCCTTCCCAGAATTCCGAGAGGAACGATCACAGATGATCGGTTATCAAGAATCCATCGGCCCCGATCCCGCGCTGAGCAGCGATTCTCTGCGCCGGGTGACGCAGTACCAGACAGCGGGCGTGAACGCCCGATTGAAGCTGTTCGCGCTCTTGGAAGCTCAGGGTGTGTCTGCGAGCGAGGCGGACGACCTGGTGGCCGCGCTGGAGGCTGGAGCAGTCGCTGGGGCGCAGTGCGAGGTGGTGGAACTGGACAGGTGCACGGGTACCAGGGTCAAGGAATTCAGGCAGGGCTGGCGCGCAGGTGTGAAGGTCGTGAGTGATGCTCTGGTAGGGATCGCTGACCGGGACTGGTCGCGGCGTGGTGGCCGGTCTTCTGGAGCCTCCAAGCTGGCCGTACACATCGCAGATGTGAGGCAGCGTGAGCGGGCTGAGCTAGTGCGGCTGGAGGAGTTCGTCCGAGAGAACGTGCTGCCGCGCACGCACCCATACACCACGGCGCGGCGCCGTGTGCTGGAGGCGCTGGGCGAGGCCGGCGGTCTGTGCACGGCGCGGACAGTGAACAGCGACGGAGACGTCATCGTCTGCACGCTCGATGCCGGGCACTACGACGTGGACGACAAGCCGCCCTTCAAGGACGGGAAGTCGGGCGGCTGGCACAAGGCGGATGCGTCGATCTGGAACGACCTGGGCCCGGCCTGCATTCCGCACGCGGCCCTCTGAAAGACCACAGGAATTCAGCGCTCGGGGAGGTACAGAAATGTCAGCGATTCCGCTCAAGGAACACCAGGTAGAACAGCGCTCCGCATTTCGTAGGTGGGTGGGATTTCCTGCAAGGCCATCTGTGCCCGAGCAGGGCGTCCGGGGCACGATCGTGTCAGCGACCGGCTCCGGCAAGACGATCACCGCCGCTGCATGTGCGCTGGAGTCGTTCGCGGACGGTCGGATCCTCGTGACCGTGCCGACCTTGGACCTGCTCGCGCAGACCGCCCAGGCGTGGCGGGCGGTGGGCCACCGGGCCCCGATGGTCGCGGTGTGCTCGCTGGAGAACGACGCGGTCCTCAACGCGCTCGGGGTGCGGACCACCACGAACCCGATCCAGCTGGCCCTGTGGGCCGGGCACGGGCCGGTCGTCGTGTTCGCCACGTACGCCTCCCTGGTGGACCGTGAGGACGTCGACGCGCCGGAGGGTCGGCGGAAGGTTCGCGGGCCGCTGGAGGCTGCTCTGGCGGGCGGAGAGCGGCTCTACGGCCAGCGCATGGACGGCTTCGACCTCGCGATCGTGGATGAGGCACACGGGACTGCCGGTGATCTTGGCCGTCCGTGGGCGGCGATCCACGACAACGCCCGGATCCCTGCGGACTTCCGGCTGTACCTGACCGCGACCCCGCGCATCCTCGCCGCGCCCCGGCCCCAGAAGGGCGCGGACGGCCAGGAGCTGGTGCTGGCGTCGATGGGCCAGGACTCCGAGACCTACGGGCCGTGGCTGGCCGAGCTCGGGCTTTCGGAGGCGATCGAGCGGGGCATCCTCGCCGGGTTCGAGATCGACGTGCTGGAGATCCGCGACCCCTCGCCGGTCTATGGGGAGTCGGACGAGGCGCTGCGGGGCCGGCGCATGGCGCTGCTGCAGACTGCGCTTCTGGAGCACGCCGCGAGGTGGAACCTGCACACCGTGATGACGTTCCACCAGCGGGTGGAGGAGGCCGCCGCGTTCGCGGAGAAGCTCCCCGAGACAGCAGCCGAGCTGTACGTCAACGACGCCTCGGACGAGGACCTGACCGCCGCGGAGAAGCTGCCCGCGTCGTCGATCGGCGCGGAGTTCTACGAGTTGGAGGTCGGCCGCCACGTGCCCCCGGACCGGGTGTGGTCGGCGTGGCTGTGCGGCGACCACCTCGTGTCCGAGCGGCGCGAGGTCCTGCGCCAGTTCGCCAACGGCATCGACGCGAACAACCGGCGCGTACACCGGGCGTTCCTCGCCAGCGTTCGCGTGCTCGGGGAGGGCGTGGACATCACCGGCGAACGCGGTGTGGAGGCGATCTGCTTCGCCGACACCCGCGGCTCGCAGGTTGAAATCGTGCAGAACATCGGCCGCGCACTCCGGCTCAACAAGGACGGCTCCACCAAAATCGCCAGGATCATCGTGCCGGTCTTCCTCCAGCCCGGCGAGGACCCGACCGACATGGTCGCCTCCGCCAGTTTCCGCCCGCTTGTCGCCGTCCTCCAGGGCCTGCGCTCGCACGACGAACGCATGGTCGAGCAGCTTGCCTCCCGCGCCCTCACCAGCGGCAAGCGCAAGGTCCACGTCCGGCGGGATGAGGACGGGCGCATCGTCGGGGCCGGCGGCGAGAGCGACAACGAGGGCCAGGAGCACGACGACGGCACCGACGCCGCGGCCGAGTCCGCGCTGCTCCACTTCTCCAGCCCACGCGACGCTGCGACCATCGCGGCGTTCCTCCGTACCCGGGTGTACCGGCCGGAGTCCCTGGTCTGGCTGGAGGGGTACGAGGCATTGCTGCGCTGGCGGGCGGAGAACGGCATCACCGGCCTGTACGCCGTCCCGTACGACACCGAGGTCGAAGTCGGCGTCACCAAGGACTTCCCGCTCGGGCGGTGGGTGCACCAGCAGCGCAAGACACTGCGCGCCGGCGAACTCGATCCGCACCGCAGGGAGCTGCTCGACGCACCGGAGGCCGGGATGGTCTGGGAGCCGGGCGAGGAAGCGTGGGAGACCAAGCTCGCCGCGCTCCGGTCCTACCGGCGGGCCACCGGGCACCTCGCGCCGCGCCAGGACGCGGTGTGGGGCGAGGGCGAAGCGATGGTGCCCATCGGGCAGCACATGGCCAACCTGCGCCGGAAGGGCGGGCTCGGCAAGGACCCGAAGCGCGCGGCGGAGCGCGCGGAACAGCTGGCGGAGATCGACCCGGACTGGAACTGCCCCTGGCCGCTGAGCTGGCAGCGGCACTACCGGGTGCTCGCCGATCTGGTCGATGCCGACGGCGTCCTGCCCTACATCGCACCGGGCGTCGTCTACGACGGCGACGACATCGGCACCTGGAGGTGGCGACAGCAGGAACCAGGCACCTGGGCACAACTCCTACCCGAACAACGCGAGCGGCTGACCGCGCTCGGCATCAACGCTCCTGCGGCCCCGTCTCCCGCCCCGGCAGCGCCCCGTGCGACGAAGGGCCCGAGCAAGGCGCAGCAGGCGTTCCAGCGAGGTCTGGCAGCCCTCGCGCAGTGGGTGGAACGGGAAGGCGCTGGCCGGCCCGTGCCCCGCGGCCACAGCGAGGACATCACGGTCGATGGCGAGGCGGAGCCGGTGGTCGTGAAGCTTGGTGTGTGGGTCTCAAACACCAAGGCCCGGCGGGACAAGCTCACCGTGGAGCAGCGTGCCGCCCTCGCCGCGCTGGGCATGGAGTGGGCGGTGCCGGCCGTCGAGGCCGCCCCGCAGTCCGCGCGGCCCTGAAGCGGCGGGTGCGGGAGCAGCACGAGGAGTGTGACGAGGAGCTGCACGAAGGCGGGAACTGCAGCTGCTGGTCCATCGAGCGGTTCGGCCGCCCTCCGAGCGAGAGGGCGGCTGGGGCAACCTCTGACTGCTCCCCTACCACCGAGACCCCGGGCCCGACAACGGGCCCGGGGTCTCGTGCGTCACTGCGCGGGCTACCAGCGGCGCAGGTCCTTGGTGAGTTCGCCGTACCACTCTGTGCGGCGCGGTACGTACTCGTCGGGCGCCGGTCCGAGCGCGACGGCTTGGTCCGTGATCCCGTAGGTGACTCGGTAGGCCAGGACCTGGGTGGCGAGGTCCATCCACTCCTGCGTCTTGTGCGCCGGCGGTACGGGACCGAGCACGGTCACGAACCACATGGGCAGCAGGGCGCGGTCGCGGATCGCGTCGGCCAGACGGCCGCGCAGCAGCCAGTTCAGTTTCCGCTCCGCCTTGTCGCCCTGCTCGATCAGCGACGCCTTCGCCTGCCGCAGAGTGTCGTCCTGGGCCAGTGCGGCCCGCGCGGCCTGGGCGGGGCCGGCCAGCTTCTTGGCCCGCTGATCGTGCGTCTCGGCGAGGGTGCGGGACATGCCGAAGTCCATGACGGCCTGCTTGTACTCGCGGGACGTACGCGGCTGGCTGGCCAGGGTGTCGGCGGCTTCCACCACCGTGTCGCGGTGCTCGTCGCGTTCGGCGACCGCGCCTTCGTACTCGCGGATCTTGAGGTGGTGGGCCTCGCGCTGGTGTCCGGGGAGCAGGCCGGAGCGTACGTTCCAGCCGTGGCTCGCGGTCCTGGCCAGCTTCTGCCACTCCGGGTCGATGGTGTCGAGGTCGGCGAGCGGGGCGCCGCCCGCGGCGAGCAGGTGTGCTTCGAGGGCCTGGACGCGGCCGGTCAGCCGCTTGAGGGCCTGCTCGGTGTCCTGGATGTCGCCGCGTACGTCGTCGTCCAGCTCGGTGAGATCGTTGCGAACGGTGCTGAGGTCGTCCTCGAGGCTGCGGATGTCGCCGCGGATGTCGTGCAGCTCGTAGTCGAGGTCTTCGACCTCTCCCAGCTTCGACCGCAGTGAGTGCAGCTCGTGTTCCACCCCGCCGGTCCGGGTCTCCAGACGGCTGACCTGGTAGCCGTAGTCGTCGCTCACCGCTGCGCCCCCTTCGGGTCGGCGCCCGTGCTGTCCACCACGGATCCGGCGACAAGCATCCAGCCCAGGGCGGCGGCGATGATGAACCACCGGCTGATGACGCTCAAGCTGATGAGGGCCATCAGGAGGGCGACCACGTGCAGCCCGACGGCTCCGAAGCGGCGGTCACGGTGCTGTTCGGTATCGACCTTCTGGAAGCAGCCGGCCACCGTTCCCGCGAAGTGCGGGACCAGCAGGACCAACCACCAGGTCGAGCGGTCGAGGATGAAGACGAGCGCGATCAGCACGGCGCCGACGGCCGCCTGGCCGCGCCAGGACCACGTCACGATGCGCTCACTGCGTCTGCGCTCGGGTTCGGCCAGACGCTCGGGGATCGTCTTCTCAAACTCCACCAGTTCGTCGGTGACATTCACCAGCCGGGCGTACTCCACCGCGAACTGGTCGTCGTCGACGTCGTGCTTCCGGACCTCGGCATGGTGAGCGCCGACCTTCTGCTGAAGCTGCGCCAACTGCTCCTCGATCTGCTGCTCGGTGCTGCCCACCGAACCACCCCCACCCGCAACACGGCGCACGCCGACCGGACACGTCTTGTCGGCGGACACACCAGCCGTCAAACCGATCGACCGTATCCGCAGCTGTCCCGGCCCCGCCGGGCAATCACGTGGAGTGGCCGAAACCATGCCGCTCAAGGCCGTGCGCCGGTACCTGGCCAGGGGCTTCACCTTGACGGCGGCCCCGGAACCGAACCCGAAAGCACTACAAGGGGGCTCCCCCGCCCGCCGCGTCCCACCCGTCCAGGAAGGCGGCCAGGGCGCGGCGCTGCTCTTCCTCGCGTTCGAGGAGTGCCGCCAGGACGTGCATGTCCCGGTGGGAGGTGATCGCGGTTCTCAGTATGGCGGCGAGGACGTCGGGGGGCAGGGCTTCGGCCTGGGTGGTGGAGGTGCCGCTGAAGGATCGGCGATCGCTGGCCTTCGGCGGGGCGGTGGGCAGATCGTGGTCGGTGATCTGCTGCTCGGTCACCGCCAGGCGCTCGAAGACGACCTCCGTTCCCGGAGCGTCCACGGCGGCGAACGCGGTGACGTCCTCGGCCAGCGCGGAGAACAGGTGGACCCCGCTCTGGTCCCAGTCGGAGACGACGAGGATTCTCACGGCGCGGTGTCCGTCGGCAGCCGCACGCAGCGCCGCTGCCCGTTTCGCCGGCAGCGCGTTGAAGCCGCTGCCCGAGAACACCGGCACGCCGTACGGGTCGGCGACGGCGACAAGCTGTGGAACCATCCCGGCCGTCTCGCAGACGATCTCGAGCCGCACTGGCTGGCCGGCCTGCCGGTCCAAGCGATAGTCCAGCGCAGCCTGGCGCATCCCGGCCCTGAAGTCGTCAGGTCCGTCGTAGGCGGTGGGTTCGGCGCGGATCTCGGTGTCGTCGCGCAGGGCCTCCCACGGGATACGGCCCGAGCGGCGGGCCATGCCAAGGAGCTCCACCGTTTGCTTGTAGGTGCGCTCTTCCTTGACCAGCACGCTGTCGGATACCAGTGAGTACCAGACCTGCCGGACCGTGAGCGGCAGCTGGGCCGCGTAGCGTGCCAGGACCCGGTCCACGGCCGTCAGCAGCTCGCACGTACGGGTGCGGGGCTTCCACTGCGGCTGGTATCCACGCGGCCGCCGGTTCGGCATGACAGCGCCTCCCGACCGGTTAGGACGTCTTGGCGTCCCTTTCCAGGATCCGCCTCGGGCCCTGCCGCGGCAAGGCCCCTCGGTCCGGGGCAGCCGCGACCGCCACGTCCCTCGCCCGGACACCACCCCAGGGGGAGGAGCGGGGCGTGGCGGCGGAGGCGGATCCGGTGGTGTGGGGGCGTCCGGCCGGTGCCTTGGTCGGTCGGGCGTCGCGACGACCATGGCCGTCGGGTCGGAGCGGAAGCCGGGCGGGTGATTTTGTTCTTCACGTACGCGGGCGCGGTTCTAACGGCGCACATCCAACTTGCCCGACTTCAAAGGATATTGACAGGTTTTCAAGTCTTCTGTCATGTTCTGTCCGTCGCTTTCGGCGAACGAGCGAGAGGTGATCTCATGCGACGAACCGAGTACGACGCGAGCCAGGCCGCCAAGCGCCTGAAGGTGCCCGCAACGGCCTTCCGGTGGGCCCGCCACACCGGCCTCATCCCCGCCCCCGACGTGTCGCCGTCCCGGTGGTCCCGGGCCGCCGTGGAAGCGCTGGACGCCGACGCCATCCGGGCCGCGATGCCCGCCCCGGCGATCTCCGGCGGCGCGGCAGCCGACCGGATCGCCAACGCACTCGGCAACCCGAACCCGACCGCGTACGGCGAGCGGGCGAACGTGACGGCGTTCGTGGTGCGCCGGTTCATCGACCGCGGCCTCCTGGTCAACCTGAGCGCGAACCCGGACGGAACGCTGCACCACCCCGACCAGGTCGACCAGGTCTGCCGCCGCGAGGACCTGGCGGACCTGGTCGCCGCCGACACCCCGCTCGGACCCGAGCAGGCCGCCGCCCGCCTGAAGGTGCGCCGTGCCGACTTCGACCACATGGTCCGGCTCGGATGGGTCCGCTCCCCGCAGTCGATCGAGGTCCGCTTCGGCACCAGCCGGGCCGGGGCCGTCGACGTCGCGCTCTACACCACGGCCGCCGTCGACGCGGTCGTTCCCGCCCATCCCGAGGTCGACTGGGAGCAGCTGCGCGCGGTGGAGAAAGGCCGACGCTCTCCGCTCGCCTCCCTGCGCCCGGAACCGGCACCCGCGTAAGCCTGCTGCGGGTGCCGCCCTCCGCACCCGGGCCCGTGGTCCCGCCGGGTGCGGAGGCGGTCAAGAGGACGTCGGTGGGGCTGACTCACGGGTCGCGGAACAGGTCAGCCCTCGCAGGTCAGTTCTTGTCGACGGTGGCCGGCCGGGCGTCCAGGGCCGTACGCAGGCGCTCCGCGACGGCCTGGTACCGCTGGACGAAGCCGGGGTTCTTCATCTGGTCCACGGGCAGTTGCCTGGGCTGGTCGGGCCACCGGCCGGCGAGCGTCCAGCCCAGTGGGCGCAGCCCGGCCCGGTTCATGTCCCGGTCGACGCCCGCCAGGTAGTCCGCGTCGACGGGCAGCTCGCCGTTCGACTGCCAGATCACTCCGTCCAGCCGGATGGGCCGGTTGGGGAAGCCGAAGAGGAAGTCCAGGCAACGCTCCCGCAGAACTGCCGCGCTCTGCTCGGGACTCAGGGGAACGCCCTTCTCTTCGCCTCCGGGCACGGGGAGCGCGGTCCTGCAGTCGGCGTCCGGGAAGACGTCGATCTCGCCGAGCACCACGTGCGCCGTCGCGTTCTCCCGGTCCGGGTAGCTCCACCCGGACTTCGGCAGGAGGACGATCACGTCGTAGGCGTCCAGGGCGCCGGCCACCGTGGCCGCGAGCGGACCGCGGTCCGTGCGGGGCCAGCCGCGGTTGCTCTCGCGCGAGGGGTGGCGGACTTCCCACATGCAGATGTGGCGCATCAGGACGCCGGGGCCGTCCGGTGAGGCCCACAGCGTGCTGGTGGTCGGCTCCGGCGGGGCGGCCGGCTCGGTCTCCTTCTTGCGGCGCCTCCGGCTGCGCGTCACGCCGCTCATGGTCCAGCGCCAGTAGTCCTCGGCTTCCTCGAGGAGCAGGACCCGCTGTCCGCTGTGCGCCCAGGCCGCCGTGATCCCGCCGACCAGGTGGTAGAGGTTGCTCGAGCGCTCCGCCAGGAATCGCACGACGTGCGGCGTGCGCGGCGTCGCGTCGCTGGTCTTCGCCCGGCGCAGGGCCTCGGTGTACTTGTCCCCGCTCCGGCTCGCCCGTCGGGCGCTCTGCGCGGCGGTGGACTGGTTCTTCGGCATGACGTACCCCTCTGCCGTGCCAGGCCACGCCCCGGCACCGGCTCGTACGACTGCCGTAGATACGACGGAACGCAGAACGGTTGGGAGCGGGCCCCGCAGGACCTTGACCCCCGCGTCCGGCGGCGTGGCTCCGGAAGCGGGCGGTGATCGGCAGTACGCCACTAGCCGGGCAGGATGCTAACCGGCACGGCAGCACCAGCCGAAGCCACGAGCCGCCGGTTCCCTCGAACGGGCGAGGTCCCCGGCGGCACGTGCTACGGGTCGTCGGCAACCCGAGCCGTCAGCGGCTGACGGACTCGGGGTAGCGCCGGCGGCGGTCCGGGTCGTCGACACCGATCTCGTACCAGGGCTCGCCCCGCTGGAGCCGCGGCAGGGTTTCACCCACGCCGCGATGGCGATCGCCTACTCCGGGCCGGGGTCGCGCAGCGGGTTGTGGTGACCGCAGTCCCAGCACTTCACGGTCTCCGGGAGCCGCTCGTAGCGCGTGCCGGGGACACCGAAGGAGCCGTCGATGCGGAATCCGCCGCACCCCTGGCAGGGGGTGGCGTGGAAGGGCTTGTCGCAGCGGAGACAGGTGCCTTCCGCGCTGGTCTGGTCGAGGCGGGTAACTCGGGTGTCTGCGCTGCCACATCGCACGCAGAACGCTTCCTGGGTCTTCATGGTTCTGGTGTACAGCAGATTCTCGACATCGTTCCCCCCGCTCCGATCCGAGGCGCAGCCGACGGGCGCAGCCGACGGGCGCAGCCGACGGGCGCAGCCGACGGGCGTGGGTCACGAACCGGGCCCCGGGAAACGGTGGTCCCTCGGGGCCCGTGGTGCGCCGGGTCAGGTCCGCCGACGGAACCAGCCGCCGCGGCCCCGATCCGGCTCGGGTCCCTCCTCCGGCCCCGGCGGCGCGGCAGCCGCAAGGCGGGCGGCTTCGGCGTCGGCCTCCTGGCGGGCGACGTCGTCGGCGCGGCACGGACCGCACACCGACCTGTCCCCGGCCCGGACGGCGGTCCGGTGCACGGCGATCTCCTCCCAGCGCTCGTCACTGAACTTCCGCCCGCACCGCGAGCACACCGGGCGCTGCACCTCCCGCTCAGCAGCACGGCGCTGCTCGTCCTCCGCGGCGGCGCGGGCCTCCTGGGCGCGGTAGAGGGCGTCGCCGTCGAGGTTGTCGAGCGCGGCCGTCAGCGTCTGCTCACCGTCGCGTCCGAGCCGCCGCCATACCGCCGCGTCGGCGCCGTGCTCCTGGAGCTTCTCCAGGGTGGTGATGACGACGGGCACCGCCTGGCGGTAGTCGAGCGCGGTGACGGCCTTCGCATAGAGGGAGTCGTAGCGGCGCGGCGCCCAGTAGCGGCGGCCGTCCTCTTCCAGCACGGCGACCGTGTTGGCGACCTTTGCCTCGGTGGTGTCGGCGAACACGAACGCGAGGGGCACCAGGCCCTCGCGGCCGGTCGGCGGGTAGGACCTGCGCCACAGCCGCTTGTCGTGGTCGACGTGCTCGATCGCGTCCGGTCGGGAGCGGACCAGGTCGACCTCGCTCTTGGCGGCGTCCTTCGGCAGCAGCCGGCCCCACTCCCAGTACCGGCGCAGCTTGGCCACCAGCTCCTGCGCGTCCTCGGTGCGGCGGTCGACCTCCACCAGGAGCACCGGCACCCCGACCGCCGGCGCCCGCACCACCAGGTCGGCCCGCTGCACGAAGCTGCTGCCGAGCCGGTGGCCGATCTCCGTCTGGAAGCCGAGCCGGTGACCGATCCCGGCGCGGTGGAGTTCGGCGGCCGTCGAGGTGACCGCAGCGGCGTGGTCGTCGTAGCCGGTGCCGAGCAGCTCTCCAGTGTCCGGGTCGTACTCCTGCTTGCGCAGCACTGAGACCCGTATGCCCTTCGGCTCCAGCAGCTGCTTCGCCTCACCGTGTCCGCGCTTCGTCAGCACCCACACCTGCCGCTGGTCTTCCTGCACCGACTCGATCCGCACCAGCTGATGGTCCTCCAGATCCAGGAGATTGTCCCGCGTGAGCCGGTCGTGCCGGTTGCCCGGCCGGGTCAGCTTCCAGAGCTGGTCGGGCGTAGCCCTCTGAAAGATCCCGAGTGTTTGCAGGAGCTCCCGCCGTCGAGGCTCGGTCGAAGTCCTCCGGTGCTTGGGCTTCCTAGCTACATCTACATGAGGGTTGTCGACGCTGCGTCGCCCCCCTGCCCACCTGTCCTGACCTGCGGAAACGCCCTGCTTCTGACGACGGGGCGCGGAGGGGGTGATGGAGGGGCCCACGGAGGGGGCCTGTGCGGGCCGGTCGAGGTACTGCTCGGGGGCGTCTGCGGACACAGGATGCTCCAGGAGGTGGGGCGAGACCTATCTCGCCATTCGCCTTGTACTGGTTGGAAATTCGGGGTCCGTGTGACGTCGGCGTCGGAAAACCCCTCCACCGTGACCGCATCGTCATCAATCCCGAGGGGGAGAGTTCTCCCCCGCAGCGGCCGGGCTCTGTCCACAGGGCCGCGGTTCGAGGGTGCCTTCGAGGCCGCCGCGATCAGCGGGGCGGCCCGACGATGAGGAGCCACCCATGCCCAAGAACACCGTCACCGCGCCGCTCCCCCCCGATGGAGCCGGACGACGTCGCCGACGCCTTCGCCTACTTCCGGGCGTTGCAGGCCGATGACATCAACACCGCCTGCGTGGTCATCGACGGCATGGGCCCGGAGTTGCTCAAGGTGCTCCTGGACGTCGCCGCGCGCGTCATCATCCCGATCGCCGCAGCGGACGATCACGACGGGGAGCCCTGCGCGCACTCCTTCCTGGCGGCGACGCTCGGCCGGATCCTGCTGGAACTCCTCTGCAACAGCGTGTGCCTGGCCGGTGCACCGGGCATCGCCAAGACCATCATCCGTTTCACCGAGAACATCCTCACCGAGGACCAGGGCGACGTCGCCGATGTCCTGCGCCAGCTGAAGGCCGCGGGGATGAAGCAGGCGATGGAGGCGCGCCCGGCGCACCACCGCACCACCGCGTAGTCGCGCCTCCGGGATGGCGGTGGTGCGGTGCGGCGCGCATCCCCGGCGTACCACCGCACCACCGTGGTGCGTTCCACCGCACCGCCGGACGCCACCGCGGTGCGGTCCCCCGGCATCACCGCACCGGGCGCGCCACGGCCGGGCGGGCCCCGCTATCACACACCCCCTTGACTGCGACCTGACCGCAAGCCGAAACCGGCGATGTCTAGGGGAAACATCGCGATGGCAGAGCCGGACAAGGGGGGCGCGCGCCCGGCCGCCCCCGGACAAGGGGCGCCGGGCGGCGGGCGCACCGGTGAGGTACGGAGCATCGGGTGCGGCCCACCGGCGCGCGCGAGAATGCCGGGCATCGTCGAGGTGGTGCGGTGTCGGGTGCGGCAGCGCACCACCACGGCGCGCACCGCGGTGGAGTCCGCCGTCGTCCGGCGCACCGGAGTGGAGTCCACTCGGTGGAGTCCACTCCGGTGCGATGCGCGACATCGGGTGGACTCCACCTGGTGGACGATGCCCGGCATCGTCACCACAGCCAGGCGCTGGAGTGCCGCACCCGGGACAGGGCGCGAGCATCCCGGCGCGCGGCCGCGTTGCCGATCCGGCTCTGTCGGGAGCGGGGCCGGCGCGAGTTCCCGGTGGCGAGTCGGCGCTTGGCGGCGTCCTGGAGTCGCCGCCGCTGCTTGCGCAGTTCCTGCTTCTTCGCGGCCTTGGACTTTGGTGTCCGGGGCCGCTTCCAGATCGGCTGCCACCCCACGGGCTCATCGGCCGCGGGCTCCTGGTCCTCGTCGAGCGCGGCGGCCATCTGCCCGCTGGCGGCACGAGCGAGGGCGAGGGCTTCATCGGGGTTGGGCTGTTCGTCCGGGGTGCTCACGTAACTCCTGAACTCCGGCCAGTCGTGTGCTGGGTGCTGGACTGCTGAGTGTGCGGCGGCGGGACCGTCGCCGGGGCGGGCTGCGGACGCAGGCCGTAGGCGGCTTCGCGCGCCCGCCTGCTGTCCTGGATCGTGGCGGCCACCTTCGCGGCGGCTTCGAGGGTCCGGCGGGTCCGCTCCACCGCGTCGATGCAGGTTTCCGGCTCCAGGAGGCGACCGTCCTTCCGGCCGGTGCGGAACGGCCGCGGGCGCGGCCTCGAGGCGGCGGGCACCGCGACGGCGTACGGGCGGGGCCGGGAGCCCAGGCGCTCCGCTCGCCGCGCGGCGCGAACCCGGGCGGCCAGAGCGCCGGCGGCGAGGCGGGCCCGCTCGTACGGGGCCGCCGCGCGGCGGCGGGTCAGCGGGCGCAGCACGGCCTGGTCCTCGGTGTCGTACGGGTACAGGGCGCGCAGGTCGGCGGTCATCATCCGGCCGCGCCCGACGGGGCGGGTGTAGTCGTCGACGACCGCCTGCACGATCTGTTCGTCCAGACCCGGCTCGTGGGGGCGGCCGCGCAGGGCGTAGGCGAGGTGGCGGCGTGCTTCGGCGAGCAGGTGGTGGCGTGCGAAGGCGCCGCGCATCACGAAGACCACGGCGACGGTGTCCACGGCGGCCAGGACGACGTCGACCACCGGCCGCACCCGCGCCCACACCGCCGCGGCCGCCGCCCTCGCCCGCCGTGCCAGTCCGTTGACGACGTCGGCTCCGTACGCCCGGATCGCGGAGCGTCTCCAGCGCGTCCGCAGCTCGGTCAGCGACAGCAGCTCGGTGCGCTTGGGCGGGCGGGTCTGGTCGGCGGCCTGGCAGGCGAGCGCGTAGCCGGCCTTCTCGCCGGGCGGGTGCCCTTGCCGTTCCTCGTACTTGTCGGTGAGGACGGACAGGGCGTCCTCGATCTGCTGACGGCGGGTCGACTGCCAGCCGATGAGCCGCTGGTCGATCCCCGCGATCTCCATGACGGGCCGGCGGCCCGGGGTCACCTCGCGCGGCTCCCACGCCCACCCGAGCCGGGCGGACACCTCCTCCATGAAGTAGAGGGTGTAGAGGCAGTCAGCCGCGACGATGTGGGCCAGCATCGAATCCGCCGACAGGTTGCCCCACTTCCCGTCGTGCGGCCGCCGGGCGCGGATCGACACCACCGCGTGATCGTGAAGCAGCGGCTTCGACTCGGCAGCTCTCGACTCGTAGTGCCGGAACACCGCGACGATCAGCCCGTCCCGGATCGGCTTGCGGTGCTTGCCGCCGCTCCCCCACCTGATCTGTGCGACCGACTCCTCCAGCCACGCCAGCGTCTTGTCCCGGGAGATGTCCTGGCACAGCTCCAGTACCAGGCGGGTCTCGTCATCCCCGAGCGCCCACGCGATGTGTGCCGTCGACGGCGCCCGGAAGGTCAGGTCCATGGCCAGCCAGGGGGTGCGCTCCTTGGCCTTCTCGGTCTCCGACGAGCGGCTGTGCTCGACGGGCCTGCCCAGCACGGTCGCCCGCCGCGCCGTCGCCGGATCGTCGCCCGCCTCCAGGCGCTCGCGCTCGATCCGGTCGGCGTCCGGGTGCCGGCCTTCGCCCAGCAGGAGTTCGGCCTGCCGCTCGGTCACCACGTCCCCGGCCATCAGACCGAGCGCGGTCAGACCGCGCCCCTTCCAGACGCCGGGCGGGACACCGGCTTCGTCCTGGGCGGCGCGCAGCGGCTGGCCCGCAGCGCGGTGGCCGTCACCGACCATCACGCCGCGGAAGAGATAGCGCCACCCGTTCCCCGGGCGAACCTCAGATTTGCTGATCACCGGCCCATGGAATCCCGGCGTTGACCTCGGAAAAGCACGATCCGGGGTCCTTCCCGCAGGGCGGGAGGCCATCACCAGATCTCTACCGGGAGCGCCCGCCAGGCGGGCCGCCGCGACACCAAGACGGTAAGCGGCCGACGCGTGCAAGCCGTCAGGAACGTGACGCGCGCCCGTCCAGACCGGTCGTGCGAATGCTGCGCCCCATCACACGATCCCCACCCGCTGGTCAGTCGCGCGGTCGGTGCATATCGAGGGCGCTTTGCCTGCGGGTCTCGGCGAGCAGGCTGCGCATCAGCGCGTCGAACTGAGCTTCCGGGTCGCCATCTGGCCCTGCTGTTGTGGCGAGGAGCTGGACGATGAGGCCGACGAGGATGGTGACCAGGTCCGCCGAGCCCACGGGGCCGCGGACTGCCAGCAGGTGGCGCACGGCGTTGTCGATCCGGTCGAAGGTCGCTTCGTCGTGGAGGGTCAGGCCCAGCTGGTTGGCGAGGACGATCCGGATGACGGCCACGGCGTCGCCCAGGGCGACGTCCACCTTGTAGTCGATGCGCGCCTTGTCGGCTTCCTTGAGAACGGTGCTGGCGGGCGGCTGCGGTAGTGCCCAGAGCCCCTGCTCCTTCCACTGCTCGTACGGCGGGTCCCCGGCAGCGTCGCGGCGGGCGCGGTGGTGGGTGGTGGGGTGGCCGTTGCTGGTCCGGCAGGCGCGCCCCGTGGCTGCTATGCAGGTGGGGCAGTCGACGCGGCGGAACCAGGTGCGGACCAGCTGCACCTCGGGACCGGACCGGAGGTGCCGCCGCCACTCTCCCCAGGCGGACACGGGCTCGCTCGCGGCGCCCATCAGTGCCCTCCGCCCAGCGGGACTTCGGCGAGCCTGTCCCAGCGGATCTCGCGGCGATCGTGCCATTCGGCGACCAGCGTGAGCGTGGCGACAGGCACGGTGACCGGATCGCCCGGCAAGTCGGACAGCAGCACCTTGAGGGCGCTGCGATCGGCGAGGTGGGCTTCGGCGCCGGCGTAGGCGTGGGCGAGGTGCGGATACGAGACCGTGGGGATGCGGGGCCATCGGTCGCCGACTGCGGCGCGGGTTGCCTGCCAGGTCATCTCCCACAGGGCGCGGTGCGGGGCTCCGGGGTGGCCCTTGGACTCGATGGCGACGGTGCCGATGTCCGGCCGCGACAGCGTCAGGTCGTACGGGGCGACGTCGGCAGCGCGTTGGGTGACTTCGGCGATGAGCTGGTCGGTCTCGCTCGGGGTTGCGGTGTCCTGGGGTCCCATGTGGAGGAGGGTGATGTGCATCCACTCGGGGCGGACCGGGTGCAGGCCCGGCTGCTCGGCCAGCTCCCGGTAGGGCTCATACAGACGCGTCCGTGCGAAGTCCGTTTCGGGGAGGATCAGCCAGTGCAGGTCCTTGCGGCCTGGTGGCCAGGCGTGAGTGCGGTTCTCGACCCGGTCAAAGAAGTCCTCCACGATCAGCCGCCCCTCCCGCGCACCTGGACGCTGCGGTCACGCTACCGGCGGGACGATCTCCGCGAAGCCAGTTCCGGCAAGCCGCCGCGGGCGGCAGGATGGCGTCATGATGTTGGTAATCGAGCAGCTGCGGACGTGGCAGAGCGAGGACCGCGGCGGCCCCGCCGCGTGGGAGGCCGCCTGGGAGCGGGCCCTGGAACTCCTGAGCCCAGTGTGGACGACCGAGAAGGTGTGGCCAGCGTCGCCGCTGGCCGACGGAGGCGCGGCGCTGGCGACCGCGCTCTACATCGTCGCCCGCGAGCAGGACATCGCCCCGAGCGAGGTCTCCCGCAACCAGGTCGGCGATCTCATCGACCGCCAGGGCGAGACCGACCTGGCGATCCCGCCGCGGTGGGAGGCGCGGCTGCGTGCGCTCGGGCACGACCTCGACGACGTCGATGACCCGGTCTCGCTCCGGTGGTGGGCGCTCCGCAAGGACAACAGCCCGCCCGAGGACGCTCCTGATGCCCTGTACGACCACGGCGCGGAGTACCGGTGGGGGCCCGCCTTCCTCGAGGGGCTGCGTGCCGTCCTCGCCCCGATCTACGAGGACCGTCTGCAGTTCTGAGAACACCGGCACCGCCCTGCTGCCGCCCCGTCCAACGCGGCCGCCTCGTCCCGGGGCGCCGGGCGGGAGCCCGGGTTCAGGGGACGTAGCGGACGTGGACGTCTCCCAGATAGCGGATGTCGGGCGCGGGCGGGTCGGCGAAATGATGCGCGCCGATCGGCCCCAGGGCCCAGCCGGAGGCCGTGATCCGGGGATCGGTCCAGGAGTGGGCTGCGGTACACGTCATCATCACGTGGCTGAAGTCGGTGGCGAGGAGCAGCGTTTCGCTGGCGTCACAGCGCGGGCAGTGGGCCAGCAGTACGGACGAGGCGCCCGGGGCGCTCTCGTGGATGCGGATGCTCGCGGCGAGACCGCAGAGGCCAGGGACGCCGTCGGGGGCACATGGCGTGCCGTCTGGCGCGGTCGTGATCCGGTCGAGGAGCTGCAGCATGGCGGCGCGGATGTGGCGGGTGGTGCGGGTCATCACGGGCAGTGAGCCGACCTGGTACGGCTCAAGCTCCGGCTCCCACACCCCGCGTGGTCCCATCCACGGCAGCAAAGCCCGGGCAAAAGCCAGCAGGGTCTCCGCGAACACCGGCGTGAGGGGCTCGGTGTCGACCAGGCGGCCGATGTGCAGGCTGACGTCCCCCAGCAGCATCAGGCGGTCCTCCGTCAGGTCCTCCGGCCGTTCCGTGCTGCCGGCGACGAGGAACTCGGCGAGGCCCGTGGCGGCCTGACGGTCGACCGCGGTGGGGTGCCAGGTGCCTGCGTCGAGGTGATCGCGTGCGGCGGGGCCGACCCGGAGTAGCCAGCGAGCGGGGAGGACATCCAGCGCCTCCGCAGGAACCATCGGCTGTGTCATCGCTCTGCCCTCGCCCGCTCGCGCCCAGACCGATCCATGAGCATGACGGTCACGCTTCCCCCTTTTTTCGACGTCGACGGCGGTCCGGGCAGCGTATCGGCCGACGCCACGGCGAGCGGCAGGCGACCTTCGGCGCAGCGGGTGCTGGTCCCTGCAGGGACCAGCACCCGCTGGCGGTCAGCTTGCCGAGGATCCGCTCTGGTTGCTCCTGTGACCGGCGAGGATGTCGAGCATCTTGTGGAGCTCTTCCCTAGACATCATGCGCATCAGGTGGTGCGCCGCCTTGACGCCGTCCCCGTAGGGGAACTGCGCGGGCGGGTTACCAGCCACGTTTGACGAGCTTCGCGCACCGGCTGGCCCAGGGATGGCGACCGCAGGTTCCGACTCCTTGCGCGGTGCTTGCTGGTCATCGGCGGCTTCTCCAGCCGCGGGAGAGCCTGCTGTTGTTTTACGGCCGTAAAACGGGTCGCCTTCGTGCCCTTCGGGGGTCCGGGGCGGGCTGGGCGGGGGAGGGGCAGCAGCGACCTTCTTCGTTGCTGTCTTTCTGGCTGCCTTTCGGTTCACGGATGCGGCGGCACGTCGCTCTTGCTCTTCTTGCCACCACGCCAGCTGCTGCTCGTTGTCCCACTGGTTGTCGCGGGCGAGTTTTCCCAGGGCCCGCGCAGCTTCGAGCGGCATGCCCTTCTCTCGCACAACTCGCTGTACGTCCGTGGACAGGTGAGTGAGCAGGACTCGCTGGGTGACCCATCCGTCGACTCGGTCGAAGTGCTGGGCCACGGCGCGGTTGGTGCCGAACTCGGCGACGAGGCTCTGGACTGCGTAGGCCTCTTCTATGGGGTTGAAGTTCTGCCGGTCGACGTTCTCGGAGACGACGGCCTCCATGAACGTTTTGCGGTCCTGGGCCAGCGCGTCGTCGACGACACAGTTCAGGGTCGGATTGTCGGCGGCCATAGCACCGAGGTACCGACGGCCTCCTGTGACGAGTACGTAGTCGACGTCCCCGACTCTCTTTGCGTGGTCGGGCCACAGCTTGAGGTAGGCGCTGCGGCTGACCGCCGGGCAGGCTTGGATCTGACGTCGTCGCAGGCTCTTGCCGAGGTCGAGCAGTTCGGCGTCGGTGCCGAAGTCGCGACGTGGGTTGACCAGGTTGGGGGTCAGGCGGCCGAGCGGGACCCGGAGGAGACGACCGTCTGCACGGGTGTCGACGACTGGCGTGTCATCGTCGTCTCCGAAGAAGTCGTCAAACTCATCGTGCCTAGTCATCAACGGGCCTCCGCGTACTTCTGGCGGCGGAGCTGGTGTTCCAGTGCGAGCGATACGAAGTCCTGCTTGGCCTTGGTCGCGACGTGGTTGGACTCGTAGGTCGTGCAGAAGCGTCCATGGACGATGCCGCGGGCGTGCAGCTTGTAGTGACGGACGGTGGCGTTGAACAAAGACCAGTTCCGCGTTTGAGCAAGACTGATGGTCCGGTCGCGGTCGGCGGTTCCGTCGCGTGGGTCCCAGTTGTTGACGACGACGCCGTAGGGGATCTGGCGGGGCATCAGGACGCGTTCGACGGTGACTCGTGTCGGCGTGAACGCCGATCCCTCTGCCTCGAGGGGGACGATGACGTCGTCGGCGACATCGAGGACGGCTCGTAGGGCGTCGCCCGTCGTTCCGTCGCCGAGTGGGTCGATGGACTCGTCTTCGTCGTCCTCTGGCTTCAAGGGCATGAAGCCTGGGGTGTCAACGAGGATGATGTCGGCTTTGGCTCGGCGGAGGCGACGCAGCTTGTCGACATTCTGGCTGGCGTCAACCACGCGGAAGGGAGCAGGCCGTCCGGCCTTCTTGGCTTTCTCGGCGTGTTCGATGCTGGTGCCTTGCGGGTCTATTGAGACGACCGCGACGGACGGGCCGGCGCCTTCTTCGTCCGCGTTGCTGCCGAGGATTTCGGCGTAGACCGCGGCGAGGTTGACCGTCATGAGTGACTTGCCAACCCCGCCCTTTCGGTTCAAGAGCACGGTGATGTAGGGCATGTACTGCTCTCCGACTACTTCCCGGAATACCGGTACTTCGGATGGACGGGGACATCCTCTCAGATGAGTCAGAGGTGCCCGGAGAGCGCGTGGCCAGCGGTTTTACGGCCGTAAAACATGCCCACCGGCTGCTGATGCAGCCGGGTGGCCTCAGAGACGCAGGGCCTCCCTCTCCTGCCAGCTCACGGCCTCATGTGCTGAGTACTGCGGGTTCTTTCACCTCGACGGTGGCCCGTAGGACGTCGTGGGCGCAGTTGAGGAAGGGGGTGAACTGGTCGCGGGGAAGGATGTTGTGCAATGCACGGATGACGTGCCATGCCTCGCGGCGGCCGTCGGCGGAGTCCAGGTCGCCGAGCTCGTCCTGCAAGGTGAGGGAGAAGAACTCCGAGAACGCCCAGCCCGCGGGGCGGGAGCGGTGTGAGGCTTTGCTCTCCTGTTCGCTGCGAAGCGCCGCCCGCAAGATGGCCGCGTAGTCGTCTGTGGTGAGAATCCTGGCCAGCGTGCTGGCCATGGACAGCGCTACCTCGTGATGTGCAGGCCGGTCTTTGCTGGTGCCGAACCGGTCACGCATCAGGTATGCCAGTTCGTCTCGGTACTCGATGTAAGTGCTCAGGTCCACAGGGACAGCAAAGCGATGTCCGGCTCGAAGGTGCGGGCCGACTCGCCGGGGGATCCCTGAAACGCAAGAAGCCCTGCCCCGGCGGATGGCCGGGGCAGGGCTTCGGGCAGTTCACGAGGTGCGGATGCTCTCCGCATCGAGTGCATCGGCCAGGAGCGTGGCGGGATCTGTGGTGCGCGGGTCGGTGTGCAACTGGTGGTCGCTGACGACAAGTGGCGAGTACCGCGTGGAGACCCGGTACCCGGGCACGACGGTGGTCTCCCGTCCCTCCAGCGCAGCTGCGAGCCGGTCGTAGTCCTGCTCGGCGTGCCGGGTCTGGGTGTACGGGCCGAGGCGCAGCAGCGTGAGGCCGTCGCGGCTGCCGTCCTGTTTGCGGGCCTCGATGTAAAGGGCGTAGTGGGCGGGGTCCATGCCGACGTCGTCGGGGAGGTCGCGGCCGGCGGCGGCGTGGGTGAGGGGCGTGTAGGCGGGGTGCCATGCCCCGAGGATTTTTGCTGTTTCGCAGCGGAGCCAGCCGCTGCGGCGGTAGCGGGAGCTGTAGGGCGTGTACGGGCCGCCGGGGTGCTGGAGGGCGATGGCGATGAGGTCGGTGCCGTGGTCGTCGCCGGGACGGGTGTGCGCGCGCTCGATGAACGCGCCGATCCGCACGGCGATGTCCTGGTATCGGCCGGGGATCCAAGGCTCCGGGGCGCGGAGGGCAGCGAGCATCGCTCGGTACGCGTCGGCGACGGTCTGGTCTTCGCGGGGGAGGGGGTTCGGGGCGTGGCCGCGGCGGCGGGGCAGGACGAGGCGTTTCACGGGGGCTCCTGTTCGTGGATGTGGATCAAGTCGAATCAGCGCAGGTTCGCGGTGGGCAGGGACCGAGGCCGATCTGTCTTTGGGCGGAGCGGGTAGGTGAGCTCCAGGGCGTGGGCGAGCAGGGCGGCCTGCGTCCCGCCGCCCACGCGGCGGGACGTTGCGGCTACCGGGACCGCTTGGCGGTGAGGGCAAGGCGCTGCTCGAATGCTTCGAGCAGGTCGCCGAGGTCGCCGGGGATGTCTGCGCAGCCGACCCAGGTTCCGGTCTCGGTCCACATCGGGACCTGGTCGGTGTCAGCGTCGATGTAGCAGACGTACGGGCTGTAGTGCTCCAGCATCGCGGTGCAGGCGTCCGCGAAGGTGGGGGTGGGCTGGAGCAGCGTCATCTCGGTGACGACCAGCCGCATGGGCTCGTCCGGCGTGCGGGGCAGCCGGAAGTAGCCGGTGACGCGCAGTTGGTCGCCGGGGGTGAGCTCGTGCAGGATCTGGTGCGCCATCTCCGGGTCGGCGACGCTGCACGGCAGGGTCATCTCGTCTGTCCGCTCGTCCGTCGGGGAGACGGTGAGCCGGAAGCGGGCGGTGCTGCCGTACAGGTCGCCGGGCGCGGTCTCTTCGTCCAGGAAGCCGTCCAGGACGATCGCGTCGGTGGCGCCCATGTCAGCTGGCCTTCGCGGCCGGGGCCTGGTGGGCGGCGTCGTACGCCTCCAGGACCGCCTTGCGGATCATGCCCGCGTCGGCGACCTGGTGGCCGTTGGCGCGCGCCCAGGTGCGGATCGCGGCCAGTTCCTCGCGGGTGCGTCCGCTGCCGAGGCCGGGCCGGATGGGCGTTGGCGCGGCCGTCGCGGCGGCGGGGGCGCCGTGGGTGCCGGCCTTCGCGGCGCGCAGGTCCTTCTTCGCCTTCTGCAGCTCGGCCGTGAGCTTGGCGATGCGTGCTTCGGCCTCGCGCTGCGCGTCGGCGGCGGCGCGGCGGGCGGTCAGCTCGGACAGGTCGCCGCGGACCCGGGCGGCCTTGTTGCGGATGCCCGCGGTGGGGTGGGCCTCGGCCCACGCGAGCAGCTGCTCCACCGAGTCGTCGACGGCCGCACCCTTTCGGGGTGTCGTCGGTGGCGGCCGGGGCCGTGTCGTCGGTCTTGCGCTGCTGGGCGTCTACGAGGGCGGTGATCTCGTTCTCGGACAGGCCGGTCGCCTCGGTGATCTCCGCCATGGGGTGGTCGGCGTAGAGCATGGACAGCGCTGTCACCTCGAACGCGTTGGGGGTCGGGTTCGCCGGCGTCGCCGGGCAGGCCGACCGCGTCCAGGAGGAGGACCAGGTCCTCCTTGCTGGTCGCGTGGCGGGCGACGGTGCGGGCCGCGGCGGCCTGCTCCTCCACGGGGTTGAGGTTCAGGGGCAGGCCCTCGGCTTCGAGGGCCTGCTGCCAGTCGGTGAACATCTACGCGGCCGCCTTGGTCGACAGCGCGGCCCTGAGGGCCATCCAGTTCTGCGCCTGCCGGGCCGGGGTCATCGGCTCCTTCCACGGCTCGTACGGGGCGGGCCGGGTGGGGATGAGTTCCAGATCCAGGCGGGCCAGCGCCGTCTCGCGGACGGTCGGCGGGGCAAGGCGGGCCGCACGCTGCTTCTCCTGCTGGCGGCGGTCCTGTTCGGCGACGGCGCCGACCCAGTCGTCCCCGAGGCGCCGCACCAGGTCCTTGCGGAGCTTGTTCCGCTCCCGGGCGGTGGTCGCCGCCCACACGCCGGTCGGGGTGAGCGACTTGTTGGCCAGGGCCCACTTGAGGCAGGCGGTGACGATCGGGCAGTCGGCGCAGGCGAGCTTGGCCTTGGCGAGGGCCTTCTCCTGCTTGGCGCGGCCGGTGACGTCCTCGATGGCGAACAGCTTCGGATCGTCCTGGCAGCGGGTCGGGGTGTCGGTGTGGGGGAAGGGGATCCGGTCGTCGGCGACCACGGCCGGGATGTTCGGGGTGCCGGTGCGCAGGCCGCTCATGACGGGACCTCCGTGAGCTGCTGGGTGAGGTGGGGGAGCTGGACGAGGACCTGCTCGAACACGGCGAGCGGGACGCGCCACGGGCCGAGCTGCCCGTCGCACGGGACGGGTAGGGCCAGGGGGTGGACGTAGTCCAGGTCGACGTGGACGCGCTCGGTCTGCGCCCAGGGGCTGCACGGCTCGCCGGGGTCGGTGTGGGAGCCGGTGATGCGGACGATGCCGAGGACCGCGCGGGTGGGCAGCTCGTGCCCGCGGATCGTGCGGGCCACGAGCGGGTCGCGCAGGGCGGTCCGGTCGGTCTGGGCTCCGGCGTGCAGCAGGCGCCAGCCCGGTGCCCAGGCCCGGGGTCGGTTCTCCACGCGCTTGTCGCCGTGGAGGATGCAGGCCGCCCAGGGCTGCTTGATGGTGATGCCGCGGATGTGGTCCGGGGCGTAGAGCGTCGGCTTCTTCACGCGGCGGCCCCCAGGGCGTGGGTGCCCGACCGTCCGGCGCGTCGGCCGTTGATGGACGGGACGGCGGTGTGGGAGCGGTCGGCGAGGACGGCGCGGCCGGTGTGCTTGCCCGCGTACATCGCGGCGTCGGCGGCCCTCTGCAACTGCGACAGGTTGGTGGTGCCGATGGTGTCGGGGGTGGCTGCGCCGATGGAGACGGCGACGTCGACCACGCGGTCGCCGATGTCGACGGGCTGGGCGAGCACGGCGGCCAGCCGGTCCAAGCGCAGGCGGCGGCGCGCGGGTCCGATGCGTACCGTGGCGGCGAACTCGTCCCCTCCGAGCCTGCCGACTGCGCCGCGGCTGCCCGCCCACGCGGCCAGCCGTTGTGCGGTGACGGTGAGGACGCGGTCGCCGGCGCCGTGGCCGTGGATGTCGTTGATCTGCTTGAAGTGGTCGACGTCGACCAGGACCGTCATGGCGCTGGCGCCGTACCGGTCGATGGTCTGTCGGGCCCGGCTGGTGTAGATGTCGCGGCCGTGCAGCCCGGTGAGTGGGTCGCGGCGGGCGGCAGCGAGGCGGCGGTGGAGGCTGACGGCATGGACTGTCCAACCGGTCAGGGGCACCGCGAGGCTGGTGATGAGCAAGGCGCGATTCGCAGTCGGGGCATGGACGCGCGCGATGGAGGCCATACTGGGGGTTCCCTCTCGTCTTGTACGGGATGGGTGGCCCGAGGCAGGCGTCGGTTTCCAGGCCGTGAGCGCCTGCCTCGGGGCGTATCTACAACTCGAAGCTGCTCTTGCTGAACGGGTTGGACCAGGCTTGGGCCCTCGCCGCTCGCCAGTCCGGTTCCCAGCCGTCGCGGGCCCCGCTCGTTCCCCAGCCGCCGTCTTGGCGGCCGGGGCGGCACGGAGCGTCCGTCAGGCAGCAGCCTGGACGGAGGCATCGAGGCCGACGCCGCGCAGCGCGTCGAGGACGTACGCCTCGAAGCGGTTCTGGTGCTGGGCGGCGACCGCGCAGCCGGTGGCGCGGCCGTAGGCGTAGCAGCGCGCCATCATGCTGGCGTCGGTGTCGGTGAGGGCCTGGTCGACGGCGTTGCGGGCGAGGTGCTCGATCCAGGTCTGGGCAGCCGACTCGCGGCGGTTGTGCGAGACCGCCATGGCGAGGGAGTCCGCCCACCGGCCGCTGCCGCAGGTGGGGCCGCCGCACTGCTCCCAGTTCCACTTCCGGTCGCGCATGGCCTCGGGGTCGGCGTCCCAGTCCGCCGCCCAGCGTGCGGCCCGCTCGGGGATCTCCTGCTGGATGACGTTCAGGACGTCGCGGCCGCAGGGCCCGAGGGCGCGGTGGGCGTCGGTCTCCTCGAGGACGCGGATCTGGTGGGAGAGCAGCCGGTAGGGGTAGTGGCGCTGGCTCCAGTTGCCGGTCTCACCGAGCGGCTCCACGATCCACAGCCGCACGGGCCAGGTGACGGGCCAGATGGCGGTGTCCTCCAGGGCTTCGCCGACGCGCTTGACCATGCGGAAGTACGAGAACTGGCTCTCGTCGTACCACTTGTTGGCGCAGGGGTTGGGGTGGTCGATGACCTTGTCGATGTTGGCGGCGAGGTTCACCGGGGTGCCGGCCTGGCGGGACATCTCGATGGTGCCGTCGGTGGGGGTGGCGATGTACCAGGTGACGGGCTTGCGGGCCATGGGGTCCTCCACTGAGGGGTGTTGGCGGCTGGGCCGCTCATAACCGGATGTTGATCGGGGTGCGCGGGTCGTCGGCGGGGTTGTGGACTGTGCGGCGGTGCGCGGCGAGGCCGGCGCTTCCTCCCTGGATCGGCAGGTGGCATTCGGGGCATCCGTGCGCCCACTGGTCGCCGTCCGGGAGGTCGGCCGGGGTGAGCGGGTGCGGATGCGGGCCGTCGGCGGCACGGCTCACTCGCGGACCGCGTCCGCGAACTGGGCTTCGAGGTCGGCGCGGCCGTCGGGGTCGTCGTCCTGGTCGTCGTCGTTGTTCGGGCCGTGGACGGTGCAGACGATGTCCTCGTCGTCGTCCAGGTCGCCGTTCAGAGCGCGGAACAGGCAGGTGACGCTGTAGGCGGGCACCCAGGCGTAGCCGTCGCATTCGTCGTCGTGCGGGCAGGGCACCATCACGTCGAATCCGACATCGCCCTCGCCGTCCACGTCGGTGCGCAGGGCGAGGGTGAGGTACATCTGCCCGAGGCGGATCTCCGCGACGCGGTCGCCGTCGGCGACGTTCGAGCCGTCCTTCCACCGCCACAGCGGCAGGATCTCCGGGCCGAACATTCGGTGGGGGAGCAGCAGATCACCGAGGCCGTCGCCGTCGTCCAGCCCGAGGTCGGCCTGTCGGCTCTCGCTGAGTCGCTCGAGGAACGGCAGCAGCTGGTAGAGGCTCTCGGAGTAGGCGACCTCGATGAAGCCTTCCAACTTGAGGCCACGCCGCTGCGAGTTGACCATGTCCTGGCGCTGCCGGGCGACGATCTCTTCCGGCACGCGGCGGTTGGCCGGCCGCGCGTCCTGCCGGTCCACGCACACTGTGCCGGGTGTGGCGACCAGGAGCGCGATGGGCAGCATGTCGTGCCGCTTGGCGGCGGCGACGAGGGGATGCCTGGCCGCCTCGGTGACGTTGGGGGCGTCGATGACCGTGAACAGCCGGCGGCGCATCCTCGCCTCCAGGAGCAGGTGCAGGGCGGCGGCTGCGTCGCTGGTGGCGTCCTGGTCGCCGGTGTCGTCGCTGACGACTTCGCGCAGCGCGTCCAGGGACAGGACCTGGGATGCGGGCCAGGTGTTCGCGATCGTGGACTTGCCGGCGCCGGAGGGGCCGATGAGGACCACCAGGCTGTGCTCGGGCATCTGCGGGTAGACCAGCTTGGTCATGCGAGTTCTCCTTGCGGGGCGAGGGCGCGGGCAGCTAGCTGGGCCGCTCGACTCGGCCTTGCTCTGCTCGGCAGGCTCGTGTTCCGGCATCGCGGCGCGCTTGCCGGTGCGGGCGGTGGGCGCTATCGGCGGCTGGTGCGCAGGGTGATCCAGGTGGTGACGAGGGCTGCGGCGACGCCGATCGCGCGGTGCGCGGCCTGGTCCAGCTCCATGAGCGCGGTACCGGGGCCGGAGACGTCCTGGACAGGCTCGGTGTCTTCGCCGCCGACCTTGCGGACGACGGTGGCGTGCTGGATGTAGCCGTCCTTACCGGCCTTCTTCGCGAGCCAGATCAGCGGGTCACGGCGGTCGATGATGCCGTGGGTGATCGCGTTGATCGCAGCGCCGGTCAGCAGGGCCTTGGCGGGGACGCGGTAGCCGAGGGTGCGGGTGACGGCGATCGTGGAAGCGAGCTGTACGGCGGTGTAGCTGGCGACGTGTCGGGCGGCGGAGCGGCGGCCGTAGGCGCTGGCAGTGCAGGTGCGGCCCTCTTCGCCGGTCCGCTGCGGGTCGTCCTCCACCGGGGAGCCGTCGTTGCGGTAGACGAGCTGGGGGCCGTGCATGCCCTTGGTTGATGCGTCGTGCGAGTTCTGCGCGAACTGGTCCCCGGCGGGGTGGACGGAGTCGAAGACGGCAGTCAGGGCGGCGACCAGGGCGAGGCCCTCGACGGCGCGAGCGTGGTCGGTCATGTCGGTGTGCTCCTTATCTCGGAGGCGAGTTGGCCGGTCGGCCACTACCGGCCCCGAGCGCCCGCGGGCGGGGTTCGGGGTCGGCGGAAGCGGGCCGGTCAGAGGCCGGTCAGAGCTTGTGGACGCTGCCGTTGTGGGCGCTGGTGCGCACGTTCAGGTCCTGGCGACCGCGCACGCCGCGCAGGGTGATCGAGCCGTTGTGGGTGTGGGCCTCGATCCGGCCGGTGGCCTGCGGGGTGGCGGCGAGGTTGAGAGTGCCGTTGTGGGTGGTCACCCGGGCGTCGTGGCCGTTGTAGCTGCCGATCGTGGTATGGCTGTTGTGGGAGTCGATGTCGACCGACTCCTGGATGGCGTCGAAGGTGTAGTTGCCGTTGTGGCCGTTGACCTTCGCGCGGCCGACGAATCCGGCGGTGACGTGCCCGTTGTGGGTATCCATGCGCAGGGCGGCGAGGGGGCCGGTGACTTCCAGGTGGGCGTTGTGGGAGTCGACCTTCACGCCGGATCCGGCCGGAAGGGTGACGAGGACCTCGATCGGGCTGGAGGAGACTGCGCCGCCGTTGAAGTCGCCGACGATCACGTTGCCGCCGACGATCCGCATGCCGTTGACGGAGCCGTGGACGGTGCCGACGCTCTGGAAGACCGTGGTCCGGCCGCCGCGGCTGGTGAAGACCTGGGTGACGCCGCCCTCAACGCCGGCGCCCTCGATGTCGGGGACGCGGACGGTGAGCCGGTCGCCGGTGAGGGTGACGGTGCTGTCGCGTACGGCGTCTGCGGAGGGGCCGGTCTTGTCGTCGGTGCGCACCGTGGCGCTGGGGACGGTGGCGGTCGGGTCGACGGTCACCGTGACGGCGCCGGAGGGGCAGGTGACGTCGGCGAGGTACGGGCGGCTGGCGGGCTCCTCCTGCCGGGTCCTCTCGCCGGCGGGCCGCGCGGCGGCCGGGCTGGAGTCCTTCTTGAGCAGGGCGATGGCCTCGGCTGCCGCTGCGGCGGGAAGTCCGTACTCGCGCGTCAGCTCGGCGGCGGGGTCCTGGCCGGCGGTGAGGGCGCGCTGGTAGGTGGCGCGGAAGCCCGGGAGGCGCTTGTCGAACGTCGCCTGGACGAACTCTGTGGCCCACGACTCGCCCTGCGCGACGGACTGCATGACGGCCCGCTGGAACTCCGCCTCCGCCTGGTCGTCGGGCATGGCGGAGACGATGGTGAGGAAGAGGCTGGTCGCCATCGTGGCTGCGGGCTCGCTGACGCCGTACTCGGTCATGAAGTCACGGATGAGTTCGGCACGGTCGTCGTCGGTGAGGGTGGCGAGCTGTTCCTTGTTGAACACGGGTTTCTCCCCTTGGTGTGTGGTCGTTGCGCAGAACGGGGCAGGTGGTCAGGCCGCCTGCGAAGGCGTCGGCGGGATGTAGGAGCGGGGGTCGGCGGGGGTGCCGTCGAGGCACTCCTCGCACTTGCCGACCGTCTTGAGGCGGAGGCAGTGGAAGTAGCGGCGTCCGCACTCGGGGCAGGTCTGGCGGGCTGCCATCGCCCGGTCCAGCGCCCATTCCTGGGCGAGCGTCAAGGTGCGCTTCGGCTTCGCCAGGTCGATCCGGTACAGCCACGCCTTGCGCTTGCCGCTGCGCCAGGTGAGCTGCGCGACGGGCTCGTGGCCGCCGGGGCTCAGGCCCATGGCCCTGAGCTGGCGGCGGGTCGCGAGCCCCTTGGGTGCCTGCTTGAAGGCGAACTCCGGGAAGGAGCCGTCGTCGTACAGGTCGACATCGACCAGGTCGCCGTTGTCGTTGGTGCGCACGGGTTGCCTCCCCGGGTGAGTTGGTGTCTCGCTCGGTGCACACCCACCATGCTGTAAACAAGTTTCTTCTGTCAACGGGTTTACAGGTGAAAGACGTTGACAGGTGACGGTGATGGCTTGATCCTCAAAGGCATGACGAACACGCAGCCCGCCGCCGAACACGTCGGCGTCACGGAGATCGGAGAGATGCTGGGCGTCAGCCGCCAGCGGGCCAACAAGCTCGTGACCAGGCCGGACTTCCCTGCCCCCATCGCACGGACGAAGGCCGGCCGGGTATGGGAGCGGGCTGCTGTCGTGGAGTGGGAGAAGGGCTGGGACCGCACCAACGTCGGCGGCCGGCCCTCGAAAAATGCCGCTCAGCAGTAGGAGAACTGAACCGCAGCACAGTGCGCCGCACGGATCTTCCGCGCGGCGCACTGCCGTACCCGAGAGGAATCGACGCTCCGTCGCGTCCTTCACGAGCGTGGGTGTCACCGACAGCAGGCGGGCGTCAGCTACCGGTCGGGGCGGGCCGACGGGGCGGCGGGCGCGGTGTGGCCGGGCCGCGGGTCGGTGTGCTGGGGCGCGGCGTCGCTGGTGTGGATGCCGATGTAGTAGCCGACGATGAGTCCCAGGGTGAGGCAGACCTTGTGCCGGTTGGCCTGCCACCAGCTGGGCGGCGGCGGTTCGGTGAGGACGCCTATGACGGCAGGGCCTTTCGCCAAGACGAAAACTCCTTGGAGATCGCCCGCAGAGGCTGCGGGGTGGTGGTGGAAGGGAGAGCAGGCCGGTCGGCCTGTCCGGTCCTCGGCACGGGGGCCGAGGACCAGGCGGGGCGACGGGTCAGCGTCGGGGGAGGGCTCGGACGTTGCCGGGGGCGTCGGCGACGGGCGGTTCCGGCGGCGAGGAGAGGCGGACCTCGGAGCTCGCGTAGGCGAGCACGCCTCGTAGGGACAGGCCGCGCAGTGCGAAGGCGGAGGCGAGTGTCCAGGCGAGGATGGTGATGGCGGTCGCCACGGTGCGGCCGGTGGTGGGGCTGGACTCCCAGACCATCGCCGCGGTGGCTGCGCCGTGCGTGCTCCAGGTCAGCCGTACGCCGTTGTTGCGGGTGGCGCATCCGAGGACCAAGCAGGCCAGGCCAGTCGCCAGCCACAGCGCGTGGATGGTGGAGGCGCCGATCGGCAGGCCCTGGTTGTGGGAGACGAGGTAGTCGCGAACGGGGTGGTCAATGGCCTCCCAGAGACCGGCGAAGATACCGGTGACCTTCGCGTTGGTGGGCAGCAGCTCCAGCGCCTGGCCGACGGTGCTGACGGCGGCGTGCACCAGGAGCACGGCGGTGGCGCCCCCGGTGATGGCCAGCAGGGTCTTGAGCCACACCGCCATGCCGTGCCAGCCGTCGTCGCGTGCGGTGCGGACGTCTTCCCACAGGGCGTGCAGCGGTCCGCTCGGCGCCCAGGCGGCACGCCAGCGCTCGTGGAGGGCGTGGCGGCGGGACCCGCGCGGCTTCTGTCGCGTCTGCGGATTGTCGGTGTTCACGGTCGGCAGCTCCTTGGCGGTCTGTGTGGCGGGCCGGACGGCCTGTCCCGCACCCGACTCCCGCCCGGCGGGCGTGGTTCGGGTACGGGGCGGGTGGTCCGGGATCTGGCGCGTGGGTCGACGAGTACGGCCAGCTGCGCATCGACATCGACGGCGGTTGACCGCGGCCTGGCGGTGCGGGTCAGATTCCGCGGGCGTCGGCGAGGATGGCGGCTTCGTCGAGCATCCGTATCGGGATGCGGCCGTTGGCCCAGGAGTCGTTGAACGACGGCACCGACTCCGCCGCCTGCGGGCCGAACTTGCGGCGGATGGCGTCCATCAGGACCTCCAGGCCGCGGCTGGCCATTGCGTGGTCGCGGCCGGCTTCCTTGCGGAGGGCTCCGAGCAGGCATCGCGCGCCTTGCTCGTCGACCAGGGCGCCGGCGCACCAGCCGTCGGTGACGAGTCGGTGGTGGGCGCGTTGCAGCAGGGCGGCGACGGGGGTCGGGTAAAGGTCCGGCAGCGGGTGGGGGGCGGGTTCGGCGGGGGCGGTAACGAGGTCGGCGAGGTGCACGGGTTCGGACGGGATGCGTGCGGTGTTCACCTCGAACGCGACGGCGGCTTCGTCCAGCTTGACGGTCATCTGCGCGTCGATGGCGGTCATCCGGGCCTCGAGGGAGAGGTCCGGGGCGGCTTCGCTGGTGGTGGGTGTTCTGGCGGGTGCGGTGATGAGGTTGTGCACGGGGCCCTCACGAGGTCGGTGGGGTGGGTGGGAGGGTTGGGCGGGAGGCTGGTCCTCCCGCCCAGGGCAGGTGAGGGCTGCGGCCGTCAGTCGGTGGGCTCAAGGAGCCCGCGCAGGGCGTCGTCGCCCGTGTCGGCTGCGACGAGGACCTCGCGGGCTTCGCGTTCGTCGTCGGCGGGGCCGACGATGCCGCGCTCTTCAAGGAGGTCCATGAGCTGCTCGGCCAGGGCGAATCCGATGCGCAGCTTGCGCTGGAGCATCGGCAGCGATCCGTACTGGCTGGCGATGACCAGTTCTGCGGCGTGGACGAGCAGGGCGTCGTCGATGCCGTCCGGCAGCGGGCCGTCTGCGTCAGCGGTGGGGGCTGCCCCGTCGGCGTCGGCCGGGGCGTATTCGCCGTGGTCGACCTGGAGCAGCTTGTTCTCTTCGACGAGTTCGCTGAGCTTGTTGCGGACGGTGCCGGGTGCCGCGTCGACCTTTTCGCGGATCTCCTTGGCGGTCATGCGGCTGGTGACGGCGGCGAGGATCTGGTCCTTGACGGTCGTCTTCTTCGGTTTGGTCGCGGTGAACTGCGGGGGCACCGGCGCGGCGCCATCCGTGCCGCCGTCCTGGTTGGGGGCGGGGGCGTTCCAGTCGCCGTAGAGGTCGCCCAGGGCGAACAGGGCGTCGGCCTCGCGGTCGGTGAGGGTGCTGATGACGCCGTCCTCGGGGAAGATTTCGCCCAGTCCGTCGGGGCTTCCGTCGTCGGGGAGGTGGACGTAGAGGGTGCGCATGAACATCGCGCCGGAGCCGGTGACAACGTGGCCTGCGCCCTGAGTGGAGGCGCCGGGGCGGTCGTCTTCGGTGCCCTTCATGCGGTCGAGCAGGGAGACCGCGGCGCCCAAGCGGTCGGGTACCGGGGCGAGTTCGGCGTCGCCGGCCAGGCCGCCGGTGGCTTGGCGGGTGGCTACGCCGCCGGAGATGCGCAGGACGATGCCGACGCCGCCTTGGACCTGTTCGCGCAGGGAGGCGGCGCCGCCGAGCTTGTCGAGGTTGAGGGTCTGGCCGGCGAAGAGCACGCCGATGCCGAACTTGCGGCCCTCGCGGGCGAGGATGTCGGTCAGTTCGGCGATTTCGTCGCCGTATTCGGGGTCGGTGACCAGTGAGTTGAACTCGTCGAGGACGACGATCAGGGCCGGGTAGGGGGAGTGCGGCGAGAAGTCGTGGCCGACTTCGGAGTTGATCTCGCCGCGCACGCTCATCAGGGCGACGGCGGCGCGGAGCTGGCGGACGGTGAACAGGGCGCCGGAGCCCTGGCGGTCGACGTAGCGGCCGACGGCGGACATCTGAGCGTCCGGGCGGGCGGAGGTCACCCAGGCGACGACGCCGGCGTTGGCGTATGCGGCGCACATCAGGGCCATGGCGACGGTCTTGCCGGAGCCGGTGACGCCGACCAGGAAGCCGTGCAGGGTGCCGGAGGCGGAGCGCATGTGGACTTTGGCGTCGCGGCCGTCGTGGGCGGTGCCGATGGTGAAGCGCCCGTACTGGTCCAGGGTGAGCAGTTCGCGGGTGGCCTTGCGGGGCGTTTTGAAGGGGGCTTCGTCGTACAGCGAGATCAGCACCTCGCGGCCCTGCGGTTCGGCCACGAGCCGCATTTCGGAGGGGGCGATGCCGAAGGCGGAGCAGAGCTTGTCGTGGTCGACGCGGGCGACTTTTCCGGCAGGGACCGCGGCGAGGATCATGACTCGGCCGGGGACGTCGTTGTCGATCGCGACGACCTGCGCGCCGGGGATCGCTCCGTCGGGTGCAGCGATGAAGTCGTGCCACATCTGGTCGAAGCGGCTCTTGCCGTCGCGGGAGGGCTGGACGGTCAACCGCATCCGGCCGGGGCCGGTGTTCGGGATCTCTTCCAGCGTCACCGTGGTGACGGGGAAGTCGTAGGTGGCGGCGATGTCGGTCAGGTCCATGCGGGGGACGGCGGTGCCGGCCGGGGCGACGACGTCGGCGGTGAAGTCGGGGTGCTCGTCGGAGATGAGCTGCTGGATGTTCTCCAGCCGGGTTTCCTGCGACACCTTGGAGTCGGCCCACATCCGGGCGACGACCCCGGCGAAGTCGGTCGGGTAGGCGTCCTGGGTGGTGTCGTCGGGGGTCCAGCTGGAGCGGGTGACCGGGAGCCATGCGCCCATCAGACCGCCCCAGACGACGGGCGCGGCGATCTGCCACCAGGAGGTGCCCGGCACGATAGCGTTCGCGGCGTAGACGCCAGCGCCGGTGACGACGGGCAGCACCCGCTGGGCGGTCGTGAGGGCCTTGGGGAAGTCGCCGCGCTTCACCCGACGGTAGAGCCACCACAGGCAGCCGCCACCGACCACGGCAACCGGGGCGTGGACGGCGGCCTCGCCCAGTTCGGGGAGCGTGGCCAGCGCGACGGCGGACGCCCCGTAGACGGCGCGCTCCACCTTCGCCTCCGTAGGCATCCGCTTCCTCATGGTCGTGTTCCTCTCTGCGCTGGTGTGTGAAGGGGAAGGGCCGCGCTCCGGTGGAGCGCGGCCCTTTGATGGCGGGGTTGGGCGGGTGTGTCAGGGCTGCCGGTAGAAGCCCGGCTTGGCCTGGCGTGCCCTCGAGGAGGTGACGGCGGCTTGGATGCCGCCGTAGGTGTTCTGGTGGGTGGACCTCAGCTGACCGGCGGCCTGGCTGACGCCGTCGGCGGCGGCCACGACGCGCCGGCCGCGGACGGCGACCTGTCCGAAGGCATCGGCCACGTCGCCGATCGCGGCGACATGCCGGGAGTCGGCTTGGGCGGCCGCGGACATGTCGGCCACGGTGTCCGCGGCGCTGGAGTTGCGCTTCATGCGCTGTGCGGCGTATCCGACCTGTTCCGACAACTGGTCGGCGGCGCCCTGGAGCCGCTTCAGTTTCGCCTGCAGGGCCTGGTAGCCGTTGCCCGCGCCGTCGGCCCTGGTGGAGGGGAGGTTGCTCATCTGGTCTTCTCCGATCAGTTCTCGTTGTGCAGCCGCGAGCTGGGCGTGCGTAGGCCGGCGTCTGCGGTTGCGTCGATGACGGGCTGGTGGTCGCGTTTCATCGCGGTCTCTTCCGCCTCTGCCAGTTCGGCCGCGTCGAGGCAGGACTTCGCCATCTCCTTGACCACCCGGATCAGGTGGGCGACCTGGTTTTGCAGTTCGGCCACGTCCTCCATGAGCTTCTTGCCGGCGACGTTGTGATCGCTGGCAAGGTCGTGGGCCATGGCCTCCAGCGCGCCGAGCAGCTTGCGTGCCTGCTTCTCCAGGCCGTCGCAGTCGTCGTATGTCTCCATGCCTTCGGTGGTCAGCTTTTCGAGGGCCTTGCAGACGTCGCCCGCGGTGATTTCGGTCGCGTGCGGGGCGGCCATGCTGCCCGGTCGGGGGACGGCCATGTACCTGCCGGTGGGGATCGGTGCCATGGGGATCGGTTCCTTTCTGCGGGTGGTGCCGGGCCGCTGGCCCACCCCGCGCTGCGGAGCGCGGGGGAGAGCTGGCGGACCGGAGTGGGTGAGGGCGCGGCGGGCCGGCGCGATCGGTGTGGGCTCCCACGGGGTGCCGTTTCGGCGGGCCGGGCCGGCCTGCCACACCTTGGCCGTCGCGGGTTCGGGGTCGGCGTAGTCCCATGGGGAGGTCCGGGCCCCGGCGAAACCCGGCCCCGGCCCCGGGCCCGTTCCTGCTCCGGAGCCGCCCGGCCCCGCGGCCCTGCCAGTGCCCGTGTTCTTCGGCCCGGCCTTGCTGTTCTTGCCTCCAGACTTCTTCCAGAACGCCTTCTTCCAGGCCTCCTTCGCCGACCACGGACCCCGGCCGGCGGTCCTGGCTCCAGAGGTCTTCTTCGGCCCGGGGATGCTCCTGGTGCCACCAGGCGGGGTGGAGGCGGCCGGTGTTGCGTTGGTGGCACCGGGCGGCGTGCTGCGGCGCTTTTTCCAGCGGTCGTTCATCGTTTCGCTGACCGCTTGCCAGAACGTCGTACGCCCCGGGCCGTTCTTGCCCGGGGTGTTCCCGGCCCCGGCCGACGCGGTGCCGTCCTTGTTCAGGTTCACACCGCCTGACGGGGTGCTGCCGTTCGTCGGCTTGTTCGTCTTACTGAGAAGCGGCACCGATGGCTGGCGTCGGTTCCACCGGTCCGTCAGCGTGTTGCCGACCGCCTGGGGAAACGTCGTCCGGCCGTTCTTGGAGCTGCCCTTCGGCGCGGCGGGCGACTTCCAGGAGCCGGTGCCGGGGGACTTCCAGGAGCCAGGCGAAGCAGGTCCGGTGGACCTGCCGCCTCCGCCCCCGCCCGAGCCCCCGGAGCCACGCCCGCCGCCGGAGGTTCGCCCGCCACCGGTGCCCGGGCGCCCCAGGCCGTTGTGGCCGGTCGGGCCGCTCGACCTTCCGCCGCCCGAACCGCCGGAGGCGCCGGGCCTGCCGGGGGCGTTCCGTCCCCCGCCCGCACCCCGCGGCGCGCCCCCGCTGCCGAGGCCCTGCGTACGACCGGAGGGCGAGCCGCCAGACGGCCCGCTGGGGGCCCGTCGCGAGCCGCCTGGACCGGTTGCACCCCCGCCCCTTCCGGGGCCGCCAGAGGACCGCCCAAGGGCTCCTCGGCCGTACTCGTGGGACGACTGCACGCCCCGGTTCCGCTGCGCCTTGGCGCGCTCGGACCCGGCCTGCGCGGCGAATTTCACCGCATCCGCGTCGGCC
The DNA here is from genome assembly GCF_040300365.1 of Streptomyces sp. NPDC000404. Taxonomy (NCBI): domain Bacteria; kingdom Bacillati; phylum Actinomycetota; class Actinomycetes; order Kitasatosporales; family Streptomycetaceae; genus Streptomyces; species Streptomyces sp. NPDC000404. The sequence continues at coordinate 35,628 of NZ_JBEPDN010000023.1, forward strand.
TTGGCCGCCAGCAATTGCACTTCCCGCTTGTGCTTCGCGGCCTCCGCCCGGCGCGGACCGGATTCCTTGACCCAGGCGTGAATTCCTTCGAAAGCGGCCAGAGCGATAGCCAAAATCGCAGCCATCGAAAGCGCTCCCGTATGAGGCGATCCCGAATCAGCCGGGCCATCCCCCGCGCCCTCGCTGCGGAATGCCGCGGGAACGGGTGCGGGCGGGGCGACGGGTGGCGCGGGGGTATCAAATGGGGATACCCGCCCGGATTCCGGTCCGCCGCCGTCCCCTTCCGGCCTCACGGAGCCGTTGGGCGCGAGGGCGGGGGCTGGTGGTACTGCGGGGGGCGGCAGGGAGCCGATCCGGGGGATCTCGTCGGACACGTGCCCTCCCTTCGTGGTGACAGCCGGTCACCGGGAGGAGGGCGCCTCGCACGCGTACATAGCACGCGTGGTTCGGACCCTGCAACCCAGGACTTCGGCGGTGATGATGATGATGACGGTGACGATCACGTGAGGTGAGTTCGGTAGATCCGCTCCAACTCACTGGAGATCGCGTTGAACGTATTTTTGTCGCCCGTTTTCCTGGCCTTTTGCAGGGCCGACACCTTCACCAAATCGAGCCAAACCCGCATGAACTTTTCGGGCGCCTCTTCTCCCTGCTTGTGCGCCTCTTCGAATTTCTCATTCCAGTAGGCCGCCTTTTTCGGCGACATCCCACCGATCTGCATTTAGGCGCCCTTCTGCTGCTTGAAGAAGTCGCTGAGAACCTGCGGGGCACCGGCCTGGTCGCTGTCGTTCTTGGCAGGCGCCAGGCGCTCCAGGGTGCGGTTCGCAGAATTCTGCGTGATCGCCGTGACCTTCCCCTTTCGCATGGCTTTTTTCAGGGCCTTTTTCTCCCGGTCTTCGGCGACTTTCTGCGGCTCGGTCTGCTCGTAGGCGGCGGCCGTACCGTTGATGGCCTTCGCCGCGTCCCGCATGGCCTTCGCGGCCTTCCGCAGCGGCTTGACCCGCTTCTTCGCACGCAGCGCCGCCGACCAGCGCATGTCCCCGTCGACGGGGCGCCCTTTCAGGTCTTCTTCGATGGCGTCGGCGAGGGCGTCGTAGCTCTGCGCGTCGGTCAGCAGCCCCGCTCGGTGCTGCGCCTGCCAGGACTCACGCGTTCCGTCCAGGCGCAGGGCCTGGACACCGGACGTCACGCGAGTCGCGATGTCCTTGCTGCTCATGGGGTTTCTCCTCTGCGGGGGGGATGCGCTCCGGATCGGGGGAGGGGGGTGAAGGCGGCTTTCGGCGCCTTCACCGGCGCCCAGGACACGTGTGTCGTCCTGGACACCGGTGGAGCCGTCGAATCAGCGACGTGCGGTCATACCTGTTGCATGCCGGGTGAGCAGTTCGCTGGTTCAGGTGAGGTACTTGTCGGCGTCCTCGGGGCGGAGCAGCCCGGCCTGGGACAGCAGTCGGATCGCGCGGGGCTGGTTGACGCTGAGCTCCGTCCGTACGCGCGAGATGGTGACGAAGCCGTTCTGGTCACGCGGCAGCTCCTGTACGTACGGGAGCAGTTCGGCGTCAGTACGGGCGCGTGTCGCTGTTCCGGTACGCGGCGCGGTGGCTGCCGTGGTTGTACGGGAGCGGGTGTCTGCCGTACCGGTACGGACGCTCGGGACGCCGTCGGCCGGGGCCGTACGGGCGATGACCGTCCTGGTACGTGCTCCTCCTTCGTACGCGGCGGCGCTGGTACGGCCGGAGTGCTCCGTACTAGTACGCGCGGTCCCGTTCGAAGCGACCTGTACGTCGCTTGTACGGTCGCTGTACGCGCTGGTCACGCGCGCTTTCGCCGTCGCCGGGGCGGTGGCGGGCGGGGTGCCGTGTACAGGTTCTGTACGAGCCGCGTCGGAGGTCGTGCGGGGAGGTGTCGTACCGGTTGCCGGGCCGTACGAGTCCGTACCGGACGGGCTCGTGCGGGCGTGCTGCGTACCAGTCGGGGCGTCCGTACGAGCGGCCGTCCCGGGAGTCGTACTGGTGCGTCCGTCCGCTCCGGCGTCCGTGTCCGTACCGCTGTCGGCGTCCGTACCGGTGTCGTGCATGAGGGAATGGACGCGCCAGATGACGACGACGAAGATCAGTACGACGAACGTCGTCAACAGCCACGGGGCCGACTGGCCTTCCTTGACGAGGTGGGCCTGCTCGGACAGGTGGTAGGTGACGTTCGCGGACGCCATCAGCGCGAGCGCCGCTCCGATGTCCTTCTTGGTGCGGAACGCGGTGACGCAGTAGACGTCGATCGACACCGGCAGGAGCGGTGCGACGTATTCGTTGATGCCGACCATGTGGGCCAGTTCGTACTCGCCGGAGGCGGCGAGACCGACGCCGGCGGCGAGCGCGACCCAGGGCGCTGTCTTCCATGCCGTGCGGCTGACGTGGTGGTGCCAGCCGCGCCAGCGGGAGTTGGCCCGCTTGGCTGCGCGGGCCTCGTCGAGCAGCCGGCGGGCGCGGGCCTCGTCGGCCTGCGCCCGGTCGGTGATGCCCTTGGCCTTCTTCTCCGCCTCCGTCGTGATGCGGTCAGCCTCCTTCTGCGCGGCCTCCCTCAGCTGTGCCGCGACGGTCTTGGCTTCCTCCCGCAGCCGCTCGCGCTGCTTGTCGCAGGCCGCCTTGAGCCCGGCGAGTTCGTCCGTGAGGGCCTTGCGCCGGTCGGCGGCCTCCGCGTCGAACGTCTCGGTGAGTGCGCGCAGCTTCTCGCGCAGTTCGGTGCGGGCCTGCTCGGCCTCGGTGTGGGCGGCGGTGACGTGGGTATCGGCCTCGCGGCGCCGCTCGTCGGCGGCCTGGACCGCGTCCGCGTACAGCTGCTCGGCCTCTGCCCGTCGGGCGTCGTACTGAGCGGCGGCCGTCTCGGCGAGCTTGGCGAACCGCTCGCGTGCCTGCTCCTCCTGCTGCTGGGCTGCGGCCAGCAGGTCGTCGGCCGTCTCCTGGGCGCGGGCGAGGATGGTGCCGGCCTCGGTGCGGCGCTGGTCGACCAGGGTGCTGAGCTCGGCGAGGTCGTTCTCCGCCAGGTCGCGGAGTTCGGCGACGGCCTTCCCGGTCGCTTCGCGGTCGGCGGCGGCCAGGTCGGCGAGGTCGGCAACTTGCGCGCGGGCCGCGGCAAGGAGCCTGTCGACCTCGCCGCGGGCCTCCTCCAGGAGCTGGTCGGCGTGGGTGGTGGCGCGGGTGCGGGTCTCCTTGGCGGTGCGCTCGGCGGCGGCGAGGAGTTCCGCGCGTGTGGTCTCCGCCTCGGCGCGGACCTTCATGGCGGCCTCGGCGGCCTCGATGCGGACGTTGTCGGCCTGGGCGGCCGCTGTGGCGGAGGCCTCTTCGGCCCGGCGACGGGCGACGGCGAGGATCTGCTCGGCCTCGCCGGTCGCCGTCGCGGTGACCGTGTCGGCGTCCTGACGTGCCGTGGCGAGCAGCTGCTCGACCGTCGCCTCGGCGTCTACGCCCGCGGCGGTCGCAGCCTCCGTACGGATCTGCTCGGCCTTCGTCTGAGCGTCGGTGAGGATCCGGGCCCGCTCGGCCCTCGCTGCCTCGGTGATCGAGGCAGCCTCGCTGCGTGCGCCGTCCAGCAGTTCGTCGGCGCGGGACTGGCTGTCGGTGATCAGGTGGGTGGCGGTGTCGGCCGCCAGGTCCCGGATGTCGGCGGCGCGGTCGGCGGCGTCGGCGCGGACCGGGTCGGCCGACGGGAACACCAGGGGGACGTCGAGCTCGGTGTCGGGGGCGGTGGTTTGGGTGGGGATCGCGGTCGGCGTCGGCGCCGCCTTGGCGGGCCTGGTGGCGCGGGGCTTCGCCGCCGGGGCGGCGGGCTTGCGCTTGCGGCGCGTGGCGGTCTTGGTGGCCACGGGGAGTCCTCTCTTACATCTGGCGCCTCGGTTCGGAGTCGCCGCGGCCGGGGGAGTCGGCCGGTAGGGTCATGGACAGGCCCGCCGGGGCCCCGGCAATACGAGTGCCGGGGGCTCGGCGGGCCGTCTGTTGCTGGGGTGTTCAGTTGACGTGGCGTCCGTTGCGGATGACGGCGGTGCCGTCCTTGAGCGTGAGGTCGGTGATGACCGGCGAGAGCGTGGTGCCGTCGAGCGCGCGGCGGGTGTAGGCGACGTCCCACATGCTCCTGAGCCGTCGCACCTCGGTGGCGAAAGCGGGCTCCAGCGCGGCAACGGCCTCCTTGGCCCGCTCCTCGGTCGGCAGATAGAGGCTGCCGGCGGAGTCGTTCAGGCCGACCAGGAGCAGGTCACGCAGCTCGAATCCGCGCAGGTCCAGCAGGCTGAACACCGGCTCGGTCGACCCGGTGGTGATGACGTTGTTGGCGTGGCGCGTGTACCAGGGCTTCTGGGCAAGCTTGTCGAAGTCCATCTTCGTGGCTCCTTGGTGTGGTGGGCCGGGCTGTCCGGCTCCCTGCGACCCGGCCCGCTCGCCGCCGGGGCGTGTGCGGGCCGAGGAGGCAACCAGCAGACGGGCAGTGATCATGCGGCGCGGGTCCAGCCGGCGCGGCGGCGCCGGGCCGCCCGCAGCTCCCGCAGCTCCTCGACCGCCGCGGGCCTGTGGGCGGCGCGGATGGTGGTGTTGAGGGCGCGGATGCGGCGCCGCTCTTCGTCGCCGCGGTCGAGGAAGGCGTGGTCGGCGGCGGTGGCGCGGAGGATGCTGTCGCGGTGGCGCTTGCGGCGGGCGCGGAGTTCGGCGCCGGTGAGGCCGCCGCGGACCATGTCGGGGGCGGCGTTGGGGGCGTCGAGGCGGAGGGCGATCTCGCGGCACTGGGCGAGGACCGGGCAGCTCTCGCAGATCGACTTGAGGTCGATGCTGCGGGCATCCCACTCGGCGCCGGGCTCGCCGTCGGCGCGGAACCAGTCCTGCCGCTGGTCGGCGGGGGTGTTGTGCGGTGCGCAGCTGGCGTGGGCGTCGACGTCGGTCTGGAGGTGGGGGAGCCGGGTGCCGCGGGCGCGGGCGGGGGACATGAGCGTGGGCATGAGGCGGGCCTTTCAGGTGAGGCGGGGCTCGGGTGGGTGGTTGTCGCCGGGCGGCGACAATCGTCGGGTCGCTGGCCTGCGGTGATATGCGTGCAGGGCTTCAGGCGGCGTCGCGGGCGGCGCGGCGGAGGCCGCGGCGCCCGAGGACGCGGTCGCGGGCGTCCATCCCGCCCCAGATCCCGTCGGCCTGACAGGTCTCCAGCGCCCACGCCAGGCAGGTGGCGGAGACGGGACACCTGGCGCAGACGGCCTTGGCCTGGGCGACCTGGTGACGGTTCTTGCCGACAGGGAAGAACAGGTCGGGGTCTTCACCGCGGCAGGCGCCGCGGGCCCGCCAGTTGCTGGTGGCGGGGAGCGCGGTGGCGGGCGGGGTCTTGGTGATGCGGACGGGGACGATGCGGGTCATCGTGGTCTCCGTACGGTGCGTCGAGGCGGCGGGCGGTTTGAGGCGGCCGGTGAGCGCCAGGGCGGCGATGAGGAGGAGCGGGCCGACCATGCCGAGCAGGTAGATGAAACGCATCAGGGGCCTCATTTCAGGTTGGGTAGCTGGTCAGAGCCGGGCGGGCAGCGTGCTGCTGGCCTGGCCAAGGTCCGGTCTGTCCGGCTCCCCGTCACCGCGCGTCCCGGCCGCCGGTTCGGCGGTCGGTGCGGGCGGATCAGTCAGCCGTCAGGCCAGGGCCGCGACGGGGCGGTGCGGGGCGACGACCTGGCCGTCGGGGAGGAGTTCGCCGGTGTCCTCGAAGAGGAGGACGGCGTTGCAGAGCAGGCTCCAGCCCTGCTGCGGGTGGGCGGCCACGACGTGCGCGGCCTCGCGGTCCGGGCTGTCGGCCGTCGGGCACTCCGGGGTGTGCGTGCACAGCGAGTCCGGCAGCCGAGTGCTGGTCGTCGTGTTGGCGAGCGGGGTGCTGCTACGCATGAGCTCTCCTACGAGGGGAAGTCCGGAATGGTCCCGGCCTGGGGGTGCGCGAAAGGCTGGCCGCCGAGCAGGTGCCGGAGCGGGGCCGCGGGGCGGCAGGTAGATGTCGCGGACCCGATGGCCGGCATCGACGGCCTGCTGCGCGAGCCGGTCAGCGGCGGCGAGCAGCAGGTGGGCGGCGGGGTGATCGAGTCCGAGACGGTGGAGGGCCCGCGCCGCCCGGTGTTGGGCGGCGCGGGCACAGTGAAGGAGAGAGATGGGAACTCCGGTGGCGGCGAGCGGCTATGTCTGGCGGCCGGTGCCGTTGCAAGCGGTGCACTGGGCGCGGTAGGTGCCCTGGCCGGTGTAGACGGTCTCGCCCAGTCCGCTGCCCCCGCATGCTGTGCAGGCGGGGGCAGGTGCCTCGCTCATCGGGTCACCGCGACACCGTTGCACCGGCAGCGGAAGTACTCGCAGAGCGGGCACACGTCGCCCGCGTACGGGGACGTGGTGGTGAGGCGGGTGCGCATCTCGGCGAGGGTGCGGGGCGCGCGGCGTCCGGCCGCGGCGGCCCGGCGGTCGCCTTCGCGGACGAGGTGGAGGAGGTGGGCGCCGAGCTGGCGGTCGCGGCCGGTGGGGCCGTCGGCGTCGTCTTCGCGCTCGATGCGGTCGATTTCGTCGTCGAGGCCTGCTCGCGTGCGGGTGGGTGTGGGTGCGAGGATGGCGGTCATCAGGGTCTCCTTGCAGGGTCCTGTGTCTGACAGCCCGGAGCTCCACCTCCGGGCTGTCGCCATGTGGCGGCTCGGACGAGCAGCCCCGAACCGCGGCCCAGCGTGGGGTCGCGGAACGCGGCGGCTGGTACGGCGCGGGCCGTGTCAGCTGACGGCCCCGGTCAGGCGGGAGATCTTGAGGACGTGCGCGTCTTGCTCGTCGACCAGGCGGCGGACCCGCTCCTCCAGCGGCGGACGAGCCGCCAAGTCGACGAAGCGGCGCTCGCCGTATTCCCCGGTGTAGGCGATGTGCCAGTCCTTGGCATCCGGGTATCCAGCAGCCACCAGCGCCGCGTCGCGCTCCATGGCGGTGTAGGGGTGCCGCCGACGGGCGTTGGCGATCTTCTCCGCGCACTCGTCGAACGCGACGGCGGTGACCATCGCGCTGTCCTGCGCGTCGATGAGGCGGGACAGCGCGGAGCGCCACTCCGCGGCTGCGTTGGGGTCGCGGAGGTACTCGTAGCGAAGGGACAGGTCCTCGAGAGCCTGCTCGTAGTTCGTCCAGAGGGCGCCCGCGCTGGCGGCAGCCTTCTTGAGGCTGGCGATGTAGGCGGCGTCATCCCACGCCTCCCGCGCCTGGTGGTACATCTCGAACAGGATGCGGCGGGCCGCCTCGCGGATGCGGTGCTCGCCCGGGTCATCGGGCTCGGATACGTAGCTGAGCTTCGGGTCGTCGTGCGTGGACGGCATGGCCGGCCGCTGCTCCCGGCCGGTGAACGGCGCGAACGTGAAGCTGAGCTGGGGGGTCGTGTCGATGGTCTTGAGGTTCTCCGGGAGGTACGGGGCGAGGCGGCCGAGGATCTCCTTCATCTCGGTCGAGGTGGCCTGGAAATCGGTGAGTGTCACGGGGGGGCTCCTTCGTGAGTTGCCTGCTTGACTCCTGCCGTCGAGCAGCCACGGAAACAGCCGCCGCCCGAAGATGCGGGCGGCGGCCGGACCGTGGTGGCTCGCGCGGGTTAGCCGTTGAGGATCTCGTTGAGGGCGTCGCAGGATTCGCGGGCAGCCGCGGCGACCTCCTTGGACACCTGAGCGTTGCTCCAGTGGATGCCTGCGGCGTCGTGATGTCCCTTGGACGCGAGGTGGTCCGCGATGCGGCGGGAGCCGGCGGCGTCCTCGTCGTACTCCTCGGCGATCTGGTTGCGTTCCTGCTCGGTGTAGCGGCGCCAGGCCATGTCGGTGTCCTCTCGTCGAAGGGGGTGAGTGTTCGAGTGGGTCAGGTGCGGGCGGCTTCGCGGCGGAGGACCTCGAAGAGAGCCCCAATGCGGGCGTCGAGCGCGGCGCGCTCGAAACGGTCGAGCTTCCGGTACTGGCCGGTCTTGTGGTCCTGCAGCTCAAGCAGCGTGGCGTCGAGCTCGTCCCGCACACGCCGCTCGTCCGCGCGGGTGACCGCGGGGACGTACCGGGCGACTTCGGCAGCCCGCCGCGAGGGGAGGCTGCGGGCGCGCTCCCACTCGGCCCGGCGTGCTTCCTGCTCAAGTCGGGCGGCGGCCTTGCGGCGCTCCGGCTCGTCCTGCTGGATCAGGACGTAGATCTGACCGAGGCGCCGTCCGTCCGCGCATGTGAGCGGCTTACCGTGCTGGTCGCGGACCCGCTTGGAGCAGGCGGCGCAGCGGCGGCGGTGGAGGTCGTACGCCTTGTGGGCGCCAGCGGCGGTACGCGGGCCGGGGGCGACGCGGTTGAGCGGCGGGGTCGGCGGGGTCTTCGGCTTGCGACGGACGGCGGTGGCTCGGCGGGCGGCCACGGACGCGGCGGCTTCCGCAGTCTTGCGGCCCCACTCCTCCGGGTCGGCGTCCAGGATGACGCGCCGGTCGCTGCCATCACAGTTGTGCGGGCAGCTGTGCGGTCCGTCCTTCGGCGTGCGGCAGCGGCAGTTGCTGTGCGGGACGAGCTTGGGGGCGGCGACGCCCGAGACGGGGCACCAAGTACTGCAGGTGGGACAGAGCAGGGAGAGCTCGCCGGGGAGCAGGTTGATCTGGTGGAACGGGAGGGTGCTGAGGCGGAGCGGGGGCTGGCCGGAGGTGCTCCGGGTCCGCACCCGCAGTCGACGCCGGGGCTTGTGAGAGGCCTGAGGCGTGGGCTGGGTCTTGGTCGACATCACGAACTCCTGGGAACGGTTGGTGCGGAGTGGCGTAGTGGGTTGTCGACCGGCCCGGGCACGGTGTGGCCGGGCAGGCGGACAATCCACCAGCGGTGGTGTGTCGTACGGAGGTGCTGCGCAGAGTCCCGGCCCGGGGATTGAAATCGACCCTTGACCGTGGCGTGTAAGCCCTGGACGTCTGCGGTGGTGCGTAGGGATTCGGCTCTTGGTCCGGCTCCCTGATCAGCCACCACCTGGCGGTGGGGACTGGTGAGGGAGCCGGGTCCGGTGTGGACCCGGCGGTCTCAGGCCGCGAGCGGCAGATCGGCGGTGCCGACCGGCGGCGTCCGCAGGAATTCGACGACCTCTGCCTCCGGCACCTGTGTTCGGGCGAGGTTCTCGAACGCCTCGAAGTCCGCTGTGTCCCATCCGGCGCAGTCGCCGTGCTGCGCCCGGAACTCCTCGGGCGTACGGGCCGCCGGCTGCGGGGAGAGGGAGTCGAGGATCGGTTCGGTGAAGTCGAAGTCCGCGAGGTCTCCGGTCGGCCGGAGACCGACGACCTCCTCCTGCAGCCCCGCCATCTCCTCGATGACCCGGGCGACCTCCGCCTCCAGCCACGCCCAGTCGGGCAGGGAGTCCTGCTGGACGGCTCGGAGCCACACCTCCTGGGCGATGTCGTGCCGGTCGTCGAGGCGACGGCTCGCCAGGGCGAGGAGGTTGCCCACGTGAGCAGTGAGACGGCCCGAGTAGCGGACGTGCAGGTCAGCGAAGGCGGTGGTGGCGTTCACGACGGGGTCCTCCCGATTGTCGGTGCGTTCTCGCGGTGGTGCTCACTCGCCGTTCGCGAGCTACATCAGGTTGCATCAGGTAACCTCAGGTGTCAAGCGGTATAGTGAGGCACCCAGAAAAAATTCGAAGGAGGCGAAGGCACATGTCAGGGCCACCCCGAGCCGACAATCGGCCGCCGTACGCGCGCATCGCGGGCCACTATCGCGACCTGATCAGTTCCGGGAAACTCTCGCCGGGCGACCTCCTGCCCAGCATCAAGAAGCTGGCGACCAAGTGGGAGGTCAGCACAGCGACTGCAGACCGGGCGATGCGACTGCTGCGCGAAGAGAAGCTCGTGCATGGCATCCCGGGCGTCGGCACCCAGGTAATGGCACGCCCCATCTCCTTGTCCTCCGGAGCGGAGCGACACGACCGCAGCAGCAAGACGCAGTCGTCGTGGGGAGTCGGCGAGAAGTCGTCCGGCCACACCGCCGGCATAGTCGAGGCTCCTGAAGACGTCGCTCACGTACTGGGCATTACGCCTGGTGACGACGTGATTCGCCGTAGCCGCGTCTACCGGGACGGTCATGGCATCGTCTCCCACTCCGTGTCATGGCTCCCCGCAGAGTTCGCCCAGGCCGTACCCGAGCTGGCTCGGAGCGAGCGGCTAAAGGGCGGGCTGTCGCTCGACTTGATCGCTCGGGCTACCGGGCGGCACGTCGTGAAGCGCGTGGATGAGGAGACGGCTCGCATCGCAACGGAAGGCGACCTCGAGCTCTTGGAGCTGGAAGCTGACACCGTCGCGGCGATCCTTGTGCTGACCGCGCGCTTCCTGGACGCCGACGGGGAACTTCTCGAGTACGGCGTGGACTTGGGCGCGCCGGGCCGCACCCGTCGTACGACGTCAGAGGTGCTGCGGTGACTACGCGGAACGTCACCGGCCCCGCGCCTCGCGCAATCCTCATGTCTGGTCTCCAGGGCTCTGGCAAGACGACCCTCGCCCGCGCACTGGAGGAGGCAGGAGTCCGTCGCCTGTGCCCGGATGAGGAGATGTTCCACCGCTACGGCCACTACGGCAGAGATTTTCCCCGCGGGCAGTTCAGGGTCCGGGAAGCGCCCGTCCTCAAGGACATCGCCCTTGAGCTCCAGGAACTCCTGGCAGCCGGACACGACACCGTCGTCGACCACGGCTTCTGGACTCCGGAAGAGCGGGCTCAGTGGGCAGCAACCGTGATGGAGGCTGGCGGCGAACCCGTTCTCATCTACTTGCCCGTGCCGCATGAGGTGCGCTGGGGCCGAATCCGGAAGCGCAACGAGCGATCGCTGGTCGACGCGAACAGCATTGAGTTCAGCGAAGAGGATCTGCTGCGGCATGCCGGCCGTTTTTACCCACCGACCGATGATGAGCCCCACATCGTGTATGACGGTCACCCGGAGAATGTGCTGGCGGAGCTCCGCCGTGCACGCCCCTCCACGGATGGCAGTCGACATTGACTTCCACCTCCCACTCGCGACACCAGGCGGCTGTTGGCCGTCTTGTGGGTGCCATCACACTCGCGGAGGCCGGATCACGACATCACAGAGCCTTGTCGAGGCTCATGCGCATCAGCGTTCACTGATTTTCAACATTTGCGTACACATGAGAATTCGGGCGGGGGCCCTAGGCTCGCGGCCATGATGGTGGAGGGGATTCGGGTGGCGAAGCACCGGGCGGGATGGGTGCCGGACCGACTGCGGGAGCAGCGTGAGGCGCATGGTCTGACGCTGGAGATGGCTGGTGAACGGCTTCGTCAGGTCGCGGAGCAGGCGAAGTTGAAGGGCATCCCGGCTGCGAATGCTCAGACGTTGTGGCAGCACGAGCAGGGCGAGGTCTACCCGGGGCCGCACTACCGTCGCAGCTACTGCTTGCTGTACCGGGCGACCGAGCCCGATCTCGGCTTCCGCAACGCTTTGCCGGGTGAGGAGAGCACCTTCAAGCTGACGCCGTCGGACGACCAGGTGACCGGCGCGCACGTTCTGGCCGTCGAGCGTGCGGTGCACCGCATCGCGCCGGGCAGCGATGACGCCGACCACGTCGCGCTGCAGCAGCGGATCATTGACGCGTGGAAGCGGCGGCACACCGGCGGGGATCCGCACCGCCCGGTCCTGATCCTCGTCGGCGGCTACGCCGGCAGCGGGAAGACGGAGTTGGCCCGGTTCCTTGTGCAGTTGACCGGCTGGCCGCTGCTCGACAAGGACCCGTTGACGAGGCCGCTCGTTGAGCGGCTCCTGGTCGCGCTCGGCGGGGACCCGAACGATCGGCACACGAGCCTCTACCGCGAGAAGGTCCGGCCGGTGGAGTACGACTGCCTGATGCAGTCCGCGATGGCCAACATCACCTGTGGCATCTCCACTGTGCTGAGCGCGCCGTTCATCGCCGAAATGACTAGCGCGGCCTGGATGCAGCGTCTGACGAACCGCGCCAACTCCCTCGGCGTCGATGTCTACCCGATCTGGGTGCGCTGCGATGAGGAGTCGATGAAGGAGTACATCGGCTTTCGCTCCGCCGCCCGAGATGCCTGGAAGCTCCAGCGCTGGGACGAGTACATGGACACGATCGACTTGGACCTGCGGCCGGCGGTTCCGCACTTGGTCGTCGACAACCAGCTCGGTGGCGCGGTCTCGCTCGCGGACCAGGCCCGGCAGGCGATGGGTGCGGTGTTCGCATGACCCGGCAGGGCGTCGTTCTCTACGGTCCTCCGGCGGCGGGCAAGGACACGGTCACCACGGCGCTCGCCGAGGTGAACTCCCGGTACGCGCAGTTTGAGCGGCTCAAGGTCGGGACGGGCAAGTCCGCGGGTTACCGGATGGGTGCGTCGGAGCAGTTGCACGAGCTGGAGGCTGCGGGCGACGTCGTCTACGCGAACGTCCGGTACGGCAACACCTACGTGATCGACCGGCCGGGTCTGGATGCGGCGTTCGCGGTGGGGGTGCCGGTGGTGCATCTCGGGCAGGTCGACGGCATCCGGGCCCTGGTCGACGGCTACTCGGCGGGCTGGTTGGTCGTGCTGCTGTGGTGCCCGCGCGAGGTGACCGCGCAGCGGTCCGCCGCCCGCGGTGATACCGATACTGGCGCGCGGCTGGCGGCGTGGGACGCGACCCGCGAGGACCTGGACGCGCACCCGGACTTCGACTGGGACCTGACGGTGGACACGACGGCGGCGGCGCCGCAGGAAGCGGCGCGGCTTATCGACCGGCTGGTGCGGCGGGCGGGAGCGGCGTCGGCATGAGCGCGGGTTACGGCTGGGTGAGGCGGTCGAGGGCGTCGGTGAGCGTGAGCTCACCGTTGTCCTTGGCGTCGTGCCAGCGTGCCAGCGTGGCTGCGGCTGCGCGCAGCATCTCCGGCGGGAGGCCGGCGGCCTCGAGCGTGTCGGCGGCCTCTTCCAGTTCGGGGCCCCAGCGCCAGGCGCGGGCGGCGGTCTTGGCGACGTACTGCGGTTCGGAGAGGTACGAGTCGGTGCGTCGGGAGGCGACCTCGATGAGCTCCTGGTCGACGTCGTGCTCGCGGGCCATCCCGATGGCGAGCGCCACCAGCACTCGGCTGGTCTTCTGGAAGGACGCGTACGACAGCTTCAGCGCGGACGCCTTCCCGACCTTCGCGCCCAGCACCGCGGTCCGGACCGCGGTGCCCGCGAACAGCGCCTCGACACGCTCGGTCGCGGCGGGCGGGCCGGACAGGTACAGGGTCGGCGACTTGCCGCGTACCGGCGGGGACCCGACGACGACGCCGTCGACAACGGTCGCATCCGGGGCGAGCAGCACGGCGATCCGCTGCGTGCGCTCGGGGGCGATAGCGTTCGCCTCCACGAACACCCCGGCGAAGCCGTGCTCGGCGACGTCGCGAGCGAGGTCCTCGGCGGCGGCCGGCGGGCAGAGGCTGACGACGATGTCGCTGCGGTCCAGCAGCTCAACCAGCGTCGGCACCGACGTCAGGCCGGCCTGGGCGGCGCGCTCAGCGGATGCGGGGCTCCGTCCAGCCTCGCACCAAAGGACCTCGGTGGCGTTGGTCGCGGCGCAGGCGGCGACGGCGGCGCCCATGCTTCCGGGGTGGAGGATGCCGACGGTCGGCTGGTCCATGGCGCTACTCCGAGGTCGTGGTGAGCAGGAGGTCGATGGCGTCGGTGACGTCGTCGACGGCGTGGTGCGCGGCGCGGAGGCCGTCCGGCCAGGGGCGGCCGCGCAGCCAGATGGTGCGCAGGCCTGCTTCGTGGCCGCCGCCGATGTCCCCGGCGGGATTGTCGCCGATCATCCAGCCGCCATCCGCGAGGTTCATGCCGCAGCGGGTGACGGCGAGTTCGAAAAGCCGCGGGTCCGGTTTGCGGATCTCGAGGTCGCCCGAGACGGCGACGCCGTCGACCAGGTCGGCGAGGCCGGTCGCGGCGAGCTTGGCGCGCTGGATGTCGCTGGCCCCGTTGGTGATGATGCCGATCGTCCATGCGGCGGTGCGGAGTCGGGCCAGGCCCTCGAGGACCTCCGGGCGGGTGGTGACGGCGGCCGCCATGAGGTCGACGTAGTCCTGCCAGAGCTGTGCGGCAGGCTCGGTGCGCGCGAAGGCGGCACGGAACCGGGCGAAGTCCTCGGGGTGGGCGCGGTCGGCGAGTTCGGCGAGCAGCCATTGCTCGGCCGCCGCGGGGAAGCGGTGACGGCGGCTCAGGGTGGCCACGGCGTCGGTGAATGCGGCGTGGCGGTCGACGAGGGTGCCGTCGAGGTCGAAGAGGGCCAGCATGATGGTGACCCTATCGGCGTATCGCCAAGTGGTCTGCAACACCGCTCGCGTGGTGTATCTTTCAGGGTCACGGTGATCATGGGAGGGTTGGGTCATGGCCGATACGGACGCTCTGCGGCGAGTCGACGCCCTCGTGGGCGGCGTTCTGCCGCCTCCGCCCGTACGCCAGCGCCTACGTCGCGCTGCGGGACTCACGCAGCAGGAAGTCGCGGATGCCGTGGGCGTGAAGCGGCTCGCGGTAGCGCGCTGGGAGCTCGGCGAGACCCACCCGCGCCGTCCCCACCGGGCCGTCTACATGCACCTGCTCAGGCAGCTCGCCGAGCGGTTCCCGGAAGCCGCGGACCCGGATTCGGGCATGCCGACACCAGCCTCGGAATCAAGGGGGTCGGGATGACCTAGGTCATCGGCCGCGCGCGCCGTCAGGAGGACTAGCCACCCTCCGGCCTCGCGCGGCCCTTCCGCTCAGATCCCGGTTGCCGCCGGTTCTGAGCCGCGGCGTATCACGCCGCTGAATTTCCATCGGCCCCTCATCAGGGCCATACACAAAACCGCAGAACCCCTGCCAGGGGGTTCCGCACCCGTCTCGGCGGCCCTGCCAGGGGCTTCCGAGACATCCGAGTCACCACAAGAAACACCCCGAAGGGAGGTCGCCTCTGGATCGTCGGCCGCACCACCTATCCGTCGAAGTGGCCGCCGCCCACCAGGGCGCCGGACCACCTATCTAGCTAGGTAGGTACTCGTCATAGTGCACGACCTCGTGTCCCCTTGTCAGCTCTGCCATGTCCAGATGGCTGGTACTCACGTCCTCTATGTGACGGAAAACACGACTGACTGGCCGGTTTCTTCCGTCCCCGGCGCCTGCATGACTCGCTGTGCCGACCGCGTCCGCGGGGCCGTCGTCCCGCCTCCCGGGACTGAAAACGAGATCATTTCTCACCCGGTGGGAGCACCGACAGGTGTTCGGGCCGGCCGGGCTCTGTCCACAGGTCGCCCGGTGCAGGGTCGGCAAATGGATGACGAACTGCGGGGTCCGGGGGGTGTCCGCTTTCGCGTGTACACCGGCCCGATGACGACACAGACGACCTCGGGCCGTCGTACTACTTCCGCCGCTCCCGCCAGGCCGATGAGCGCCCTGGCGGCGCCGACCACCGCGTTCCCGCGCCTCCGCCCCGAGTTCCTCGGCGGGGCGTCGTGCCGTCGGCTGCGGTCGGTGCCGCCGCAGGCCGGTCCGATCGGTCCGCTGGAGCGGGGCGGTCCTCTCCAGCTCTCGTTCGTCTGGGCTGGGCGGTCAAGTAGCCGGTGCCGCCACCTTCTGTTCCACGAACGTCCATTGGCCTCCTGCTGCGGAGTACGGGGTGCCGGGGGGAACGGTCATCCACAGGGATCCGTCGTCCGCGACGAGGAGCATGCCCTGCGCGTGCAGGGAGTGAAGCGATTCACGGACGTCGCCTGCCGTGGAGCCGATCGATTCGGCGAGGTCTGCTCCGAGCTCGCTGTCCTGCAGGATCACGTCGAGGTGGCCGGCGGCTGCGAACGGGATGCGCGGGCCGTAGATCCCGCGGTACTCCAGCAGGATGCGCATCGTGGCTGCCTCCCCCGAGTCGGTCCCGAATGCCTCGGCCACCTTGCTCATCACCTCCTCATCCGTGCCTGTCGGCGTGTCCCACTCCTTGTAGTAGAGGCCCGGCGGGTTGAGGCTGTAGAGAGTCCTCGGGCGCGGCGCCTTGATGGGGCGGGGCCCGATTCGCTCGGCTGCGGCGGCGCGGCGCGCGGCCTCGCGGGCGCGGCGCACGGCGGGGTTCTTCTTGGAAGCCATGTCCTGCGCAACGAGCGGCGTGGCGGCGGGTTCCCCGTGCGTCGTTCGGGCCTGGGGGTGTCCCTGTGATGGCGCGGGCGGCAGCCGCCGCGTTGGACCGCCCCAGCGGAAAGCTCACCGGCGGCTCTGTCGGTGACGCGCTGGGGCGGAGGGAACGTCGGCTGCGGTCCGTCCCAGCGGGGCCGGTTCCGGAGCGGGCGGCGGGCCATCCGCTGTCCCTTGGTCGGGAAGCGCGCGCCCGTCTGCGCGGCGCGGTGCACGCGCTGCTGAACCTCGTCGGCCTGAACGACGTGTCGGATGCGGTACGCCTGGCGGTGCTGGTCCTGGCAGCGCGGACGCCGTCGGAGACCGGCGTGGTGGAGATCCGCGCCTCGGAGCTGGGCCGGTGGCTCGGGCTGTCGACGTCGTACGTGGCCTCCGAGGTGTTGCCGGTGCTGCGACGCTCGGGCGTGGTGTCGGTGGACACGGCGAAGGGCGAGTACGGCCAGGACAACGGCTTGGCGTGCCGGGTACTGCCGCTGTGGGCGGCACAGGACGTGGTCGGGAACCCGCTGGCGCTGGCGAAGAAGGAGTACGCGACGCTGCTGCGGCTTTTGGAGGCCGTGATGGCGCCGGGCTGGACGCACCGGGACGGGCGGGTCACCCCGGCCGGGCTGATCGGTACGCGTACCGGTCGGGGCGCGGCGACGGACCGGCTGGCGCTTCTGCTGCTGGTGCTGGAGGCGCGGGAGACCGGGCGGGTGCGGCAGTGCGGCGGGACGGTGGACAGCAAGCGCGGCCGTGCGGCAGCGACGCTGGCCCGGCTGCTGGGCTGCTCGGCGTCGGCTGCGGAGCGAGTGCTGGAACGCCTGGAGGACCGGGAGCTGGTGCTGCGGGTGCGGCTGAAGACGGGCTCGGGTCTGGCGAACCGGTCGCGGCTGATGGTGCCGGCGGTCGCCGCCGCGCACGGCCGTACGGTCGCCGACGACGTCCAGGGAGACCGTACGGAGGCCCCGGAGCCCGAGTTTTCAGACCCCGACGTTGCGGCAGGGCCCGTTGAGGCGCCGGACCTGGCGACGGAATCCCAGGTCAGCGGCGTGCCGGTGACGGATGAGGCGGATGTTGCAGAGCCCGACGTTGCGGCAGCCCTTCACACTGACCACCCTCACCTGCTTACTCCCGTCTCTTCTCCCGCTCTCTCTGGTGGCTTTTCCGGCGAAGGCCGTGGTGGGTCCGGTGATCTGCCGGACCTCGCGTGCGTGCGCGAGGACGGCCCGCTTCGCGGGGAACAGCAGGAGAAGTCCCCGGTCGGCGAAGGCGAGAACGGCGACCGCGGGCCGGTGGCCGGTGCTCCGGTGCGGGGCCTGGACGGCGAAGGTCAGAGCAGGCAGCAGCGGGGGAGGGTGCCCCTGCCGCCGGAGGATCTGCGGGTCGTCCTGGCCCCGGTCGACCTGGTGTGGGCTCGGCTGGAGCGTCCGGCTGCCCGCCGCCTGGTGGAGGCCGCTGCCCGCCGCGAGCTGGGCAAGGTGGTCGGGTTCGCCGGCCGCGCGGACGCGCCGCAGGTCCTCGCCGACCGGCTCGCCCGGCGCCTGGCCGACCAGATGCGGCTGGCCGGGCCGATCAAGGACCCGGTGGGCTGGCTGATCGGCCTTGCTCTGCCGCAGCGCCAGCTGTGCGCGGAGCCCCGGTGCGACGAGGGCGCACTGCTCGACTCCGGCCGGGACTGCCCGCGCTGCGAGGACCGGCAGCTCGACCGTCGCGTCCAACGCCGCGCAGTCGCGGCCGCCGTCGACGCCGCGATGCGCGGAGCCTCCGAGAGCGAGCGCCGCGCGGCCGTCGAGCAGCAGCTGCACCAGGACGTGACCGCCGAAGCGTGGGCCAAGGCGCGCCGGTGGGAGCAGATCCGGAAGCAGCAGGCCGCCGCTGCCAAGGCCTGCGCCGAAGCCGCGGCCGCCCAGCCCGCCGACGTCGTCGTGGGCGAGCCGGTGGTCCCGGTCGTGCTGCCCGCGCCCCGCCCGGCCGCCGCCCCGACCCCGGAGGTCGCGGACATCGACGACGACCAGGAGCTGGTCCTCGAAGACCTGACCCGTGAACAGGTGCGCAACTGGCGTGTGCGGGCGCTCAAGGACCACCAGGTGGTGTTCGACCACATCGACCGCTACGGCGAGCCGTCCGCCAGGCGCCTGTTCAGCAATCAGCTGGTCGACCAGGCGCAGCGCTTCTCCGGGCTCGGTCACCTCGGCCTCGGCTACACCCCGTGGGGGCAGGCGTGAGCGGCAGCGAGACGTCCGGCGTCGACCTGGCCCGGGTCGCGCTGCGGGCCGCGAGGGAAGCAGCCCGCGCCAACGGCGGCGGGCAGAAGGTGAAGGCGAAGCCGCGGCTGGTCCGTGCGGCGCGCCGCGATGGGCGCGAGCCGATGGGACTCGGGGCAGCGATCGGCGCGCTAGTCGCCGAGCGCGCGTGGGAGCTCCCGGCCGCCGGCGCGACGCTGCGCGAGCGGTGGGCGGCCATCGCCCCCGAGCTCGCCGGGCACGTCGCTGCCGTGTCGTACGACACCGACTCCGGCCAGCTCACCGTGTGCCCGGAGTCGTCAGCCTGGGCGACAAAGACCCGCTTGGAGCAGACCCAGATCATCGCGGCCGCCAACGACTCGGCGGGCCGGACGGTCGTCCGGTCCCTGCGGATCCTGGCGCCCGGCGCGGTGCCGGTGCCCGAGCCAGCCGACGTCGATCCGGAGCCCCCGACCGCACCCGCCGGGCCGCAGCGCACCCGGGAGACCGCCTCGGACGGCTACCGCCGCGCGCTCGCCGCGCACCAGGCCGTCGTGCCTCCGAGCCGCGTGGACCCGTCGATCGCAGAGGCAGTGGAGCGGCAGAACGCCGCGATGCGGGAGCTGAGCCGCCGCGCGTTCCCCGAGCCCGACGTCGTCCTGGACGATGCGCCGGCCCCGATCGAGCAGGTTCGCCTTCAGCGCCGCCGTCAGGCCGCGGTGACCGAGGCCGCCGCGCTGCGCCGGGCCCGCGCCGAACGAGCTGGGACGGCCGTGCCCTCGGCACCTCGCCCTCGACAGATGACGGGGGAGGTGGCGTGATCCGGCGCTCTGATCAACCACGTTGGTGGCATGGGCAGTTCGTGCCCTGCCGCGAGTGCGGGCTGGTGGCTACGCTGCCGGGTATGTCGAAGCATCGTCAGTGGCCGGGCCCGAAGGGGCAGTCGTACGTTGCCGCGCCGGAGCTCCCGTCGTACGACCGGCCACCGGCCTCGGACGTCACCATCGTCCGTCGCGACGACACCCAGGAGAGCAGGCCGGCCCTGGCTCCGAAGCTGTCCCGGGGCTCGTACGACCCCGCCCGCGCCAAGCCCCGGGAGAGGGCGGAGGCGGCGAAGAAGTGCGCCAGCTGCGACGGGACGTTCAAGGAAGGGCAGCGCAAGCAGCACCGGTACGACGCGTGGCGGCACCTGCCCGGCGAGTGCGCCCCGACGGCAGTGCAGCCGGTCCAGTGCCGCCCGACGGGCCGGAAGGTCCCCCTGCACGAGAAGGTCGCCCGCCGGTTCTGGATCCGCCGCCACTGCCCGGTCTGCGACGCGAAGGCGGGCCAGGACTGCACCGACCCGGGCGAGCCCGGCGGTAAGGCAGTCCGGCGTGAGCACGGTCATGACGAGCGGATCGAGCCGATCGTGAAGGAACGCGAGGCCGCCATGAAGGCCAAGAAGGCCCGCGAACCGGAGGACCGGCGCACTCAGCGGGGGAGCGCGAGCATGGTCCCCTACTACCGGCTGATGAAGATCTCCTGCCCGGTGTGCCACGCCAAGCCGGATGCCGAGTGCGCGCTGCCCGCCGGATCCCACCAGGCGAGGCTGGACATTCTCAACCGCTACCGAACCGGCAATGGCGGTCGCCGGCGCCGGTAGTCGACCGCGCTCAGACAGCGGGCGGATGGCCTGGAGGGGCGGGCTTCGGTCCGCGACTGGTGCGGGTCGACCGTGCGCTGGCATCCGCTGACGGTCTGCGCGAGGTGGCTGACGCAGCGCTTCGTCAGTCGGCTGGAGTCCAGGGCGGCTGCGGGGGCGACTGGGCGAGCGGGCCTGGCCGCTGGGGGGAGTGCTGTAACGGCAAGCGCCGACGCGGAACACCGATAGGCGGCTGGTCACAGTCGGCAGCCTGGGTAAAATATTTAGACACAAAAACGTGTAACGCCGCAGGTCAGAGGTCATTTGCTGGCTCTGATGGCCTGACTATCCGGCCTGAAGCTAGTATTCTTCTCCATATTGGGAGGGGGAGCCTCTCCCGCATGTGCGGTTGACCGGCACGGTCAGTGTGCATGCAAGAAGGCTCGGCCCCCGGCTGCAACCGGGAACCGAGCCTCCTGCAGTTATCGAGCCCGGTCGCCTAGTTACCGACCGGGCTCGCTGCATGTGCAGCGGTACCACGGTCCGACCGCGTTCGAGGGTGACCGCTCAGCGAGCCGAGCGATCTACTTCACCAGGGCGACAATCGCGACGAGCAAACTCGCCGCCGCCAGAAATACCTGCCATCTATCTGGCTGAGGCCACTTCTCGCTGCTGCCCGGCTTCTTCCAACTGATGCTCATAGCACCACCTCTTCCTCTCTCTCCCCCGAGCCTGCTGGCCAGGACCGGTAGGTCTGTGAACGTGCATTCCGGAGAGGTTTGGACGAGGCAGTGTCACTCTATCGACCTGTCACGAGCCGTGCAGCCAGGCCCAGTTGGGGCTGGCGGGGTGGCATATGCGGGCAGGATCGCCGTGCGTTTCAACTCCCTTTCACCCCCTTGCTCTTGATGGTTACCAGTAAGTAAGTTCCCGATAATGATGTGACGAAGTGCACTTGGATTTGTGCCTGTGGGACGGTGACGAGGCGTCGAATCGCCGTCTCGTCACTGTTGTTCCCCGGTGGTCGGTGCCGGTCGCTGCGCTGAGGGCTCAGGCCGCCAGGGGGTTCCGCCGCGGTCATTCATTCCGCCGGTCGCACTTAGTCGAGCTGGAGTCCGGAGTAGCTGTCCATGGAGGTGATCGCCTCGGCGAGGGGGAACTTGGCGCACCGGGGAACCATGGCGGCGCGTCTGGGGACCTGTACGTCACCGTGTACGTCACCGACTGATCGTCGCCGCACAGGGGCAGGCGCCAGCCTCCAGCTGAACGCGCCCCCGATCGGCCCCTGACCGCCGCTGAAGGCCGTGACGGCGTGCAGGACACCCGCGCCGAGCGGCGCCACCAGCCCGACACGGTCCGAGCGTGCTGCGCAGCAGAGCTCGGTCGTCGCGGTCGAGCAGGTGCTGCGGAGTGCAGCGTGACACTTCACAAAATCGAATTGATTTTCTTATTTTCGTATTGCGTGTGATTTCACGGGTCAACCTGGTTGATCACGCGGCGCGTTCCGCACGGTCGCATGGAATTAGCCATTGCGTTCCACCCGGTGGCGGCTCGTAGTACTTTCCGCCTTCTCTCCGTGCGGGTCCGTCCCGTGCGGACTATTCCCGGGGGAGGGACTTCCAGTGGCAAAGCGAATGGACGTCGGGCGGAGCGGGTGGCGCACCAGCGCGAAGCACAAGATGCTCAACCAGTTGATCGGTGAGGAAGTCGGCGCCAGCCGCAACCTGCGGAAAGCGCCTCGCCGCCTTGTGTGGTTCGACCTCACGGCCGGCGACGCCCACGTCCCTGAAGGGGGTGAGTGGCACCGGAACTGCTCACCGGGCCTGCTGGCCTACCACGCCGCGCAATCCACGATCCCGGTCGAGGTCTACCTCCACGAACTCAACCCCGACACGTTCCTTCGACTTCTGGCCAATCTCGACGAAAAACTCCCCGCCCACAGGTACATCCGAATGGATGAAACCACCTGGCGCACGGAACGCGCGGTCATCCACGTGTTCAACAAGAGCGGCAGCGACGCCTCGATCAGCATGCTCCGCCCCTCGGACGCCGTGTTCTTGATCAACGACCCCAACTCGATCACCGACTGGGCGATGCGCCCGACGTTCTCCCGCGAGATCGCCGACCTCAACGTCGGCTACTTCCGCGGCCTGACGACCATGGGCTGCAACGCCAGCGGCCTCAAGCGCAGCAAGGACACCCGCCGCGGCCGCATCGAGCTGTTCGACCGCATGGCCCTCCTCCAGAACACGCTGCCGCGCTACCGCGACCTGTGCTTCGCCGCCATCATCCGCGACAAGGACCAGTGGGCCTACCTCATCGAGACGTCGGAAAAATGGCGCCCGAAGACCGAAGACGTCGTCCGCCGAGCCTTCAAGAAGCACGGCCGCGACGCCACGGTCTCCTGGCACCGCACCGAAGCCGGACGATTCCGGGGCGACATGTTCCGCCTGTTCCTCACCAAAGCCGAGCTCAAGGGCATCCGCGGCCGCGAAGACGAATGGGTCGCCGCCAGCCTCGACGACCGCATCGAAATGATCAGCACCTACGAAGAGGTGCCCCCGCCGGCGAAGCCCGAACAGATGACCTTCTGGCCCAACGACGATGACGACAACGAGGAAAAGTCCGCATGAGCAATCTCGGCCCCTTCCAGGTCCACCCCTTCGCCGACGTCTTCCCCCTCATCGAGGGCGAAGAATTCGACGACCTGGTCAGGGATGTCAAAACCCACGGACTGCGGGACAAGATCGTCCTCAACCACGACCGCACCGTCCTCATCGACGGCCGCAACCGCTACCGCGCCTGCGACGCCGCCGGCGTCGACGCCGACTTCGACGTCCTCCCCAAGGACTTCCCCGAAACGGCGATCCTCGACTTGATCGTGTCAAAGAACGTTGCGCGCCGTCAGCTCACCGCTGGGCAGAAGGCATTCCTGGCCCTGGAGTACGAAAATGCGTTCGCAGAGCAGTCCAAAGAACAACAGCGTGAATCCGCCCGAAGGACCGCAGAAAAGGTAAACGAGCAGGTCACAGGCTTGACGATTCGGGCCCCGGGGCCCGAATCGGAGGAAGATCCGGAATCGCGGAGGACGCGGGGGAAAGCAGCGCGGGCCGTAGGAGCCTCCCCCCGCTCAGTCCAGCGAGCCAAGGCCATCCAGGAATACGCGCCAGAGCTGGCAGAGCGGGTGCGATCCGGCGAAATGCCGCTCAAGCAAGCCGACAGGGAAGCGCAGCAGCGGCGACGGGCGATGCCGGAGAAAGCGCCGTCCGAGAAGCCCAGCAAGGTGATGCTCACCCTGCGCACCCATGACGGCGCCGAGTTCCCCTACCCCCGCCCCGAGGGTAAGCCGACGTTCAACAACACCGACGGGGAGGGCATCTCCTGGGCTCAGTGGTCCTGGAACCCCGTCACCGGGTGCCTGCACGGCTGCAATTACTGCTACGCCCGCGAGATCACCCTCCGCTTCAAGCAGGTCAACCCTGCCGGGTTCACTCCGCTCTTCCACCACGAACGCCTCAAGGCGCCCGCCAACACGAAGATCCCCGAGCAGCACCGCGACGACCCCTTGTGGAAGAGGGTTTTCGTCTGCTCGATGGCAGACCTGTACGGACGGTGGGTCCCTGACTCGTGGATCTACGAGGTCCACGATGTCATGCATCACAACCCGCAGTGGGACTACCTGCTGCTCACGAAGTTCCCCGCCCGCTACAACAAGGTCGAACTGCCCAAGACAGCCTGGGTCGGCACCAGCATCGACGAGCAAAAACGCGTCCGGATCGCCGAAGACGCCTTCCGCAAGATCGAAGACGTCAAGGTCAAATGGCTCTCGATCGAACCCCTCAAGGAACCCCTCGAGTTCTCCGACCTGTCGATGTTCGACTGGGTCGTCATCGGCGCGCAGACCGAGACCCGGCAGGAAGGCGGCCTCGTCCCGGCCTTCAGCCCGCCCTTCGAGTGGGTGGCCCGTCTCGTCGCCCAGGCCCGGGACTCCGGCTGCCGCGTGCACCTCAAGCCCAACCTCGTCAACGGCCACCCCGGCATGAAGCTCCCCGACGAATACCCCGCCTGACAACACCGCCGCCGCGGCGCCGTGCAGCGGCGCCCGGGCCGCCGCACAGCGCCGCGGTCCGGGCCCTCTGGCGAAGACGCTGCTCCACGACCAAGATGCACCAGGGGGTGGTCACCGTGGCCCGTCCATGGGTACGCCGCAACATCGGTGAGCAGCGACTGTGGGCCTGGATACCGTATGAGGGAGGCTCCAACCGCCGCTGGATTCTCGAAGAGCTCGGCGCCCGGATCCGTCCGGAGTGGAACAAGCCGGCCGGGCGGTGGGAACCCCGATCAGGAGGATCCCAGCGGCTTCTCCCGGAAGTGGGTCGGCCCGTACCTCGTCACCCCGGCCGGCTGCGAAGACGCCCCCATCCTCGGCCGGGACCGGGTGGTTAGCGTCTTGCGTCGCTGAACTGTCGGCGAGCGGCTCCTGCCGATAAGACTCCGAGGGAGACCCGCGGAGTGCTCCACCAAGGGGGCGGATCGCGCGCACCCCCGAATCACCAGGAGCCGCGCCGGGGGTCCCCGACGCCTGACGGTCTTTGAAGACGTCAACCTTCGGGTTGGAAGCCGTCCGGCCGGGTGGATGTCCGGCGGGCGACGGCGCTGCGGTGCCCCGAACGGGGGGACGCGGTGTCAGTGCCGCTTTCTACCGTCCGCGGCAGCGTCCTTGACGGCGACGGAGTACGCGGGCTTCTCGTGGCCGTTATTGTCGCTCAGCGTGACGGAGAGGCCGGAGCCAGCAGGCCCGGTTGGCCGCGCGAAACAACGGCGGCGAGGCCCGCGCCCCGCGTAGGCGCCGGGCCACGACCGTGAAGCGAGACGGGCGGGAGCCCTCCGGGTTCGCCGCCGTGCTGGCCGGGCTGATGACCGACCGGGCCTGGGAACTCCCGACCGCCGGCGGCAGCGTCCTGGACCGCTGGCCCGACATCGCCGCGGCCGTCGCCCCGCAACTGCCCCACCACGTCGCGGCCATCGCGTTCCACCCGGAGACCGGACAGCTGCATCTGCGCCCGGACTCCCCCGCGATCGCGGAGGCGGTGGAACGGCAGACCGCCTCGATGCGGGCGCTCAGCCTCCGGGCGTTTCCCGAGCCGGAGCAGGCGGCCGGCAAACAGCCGGCCCCGATCGAGCAATCCCGCATCGAGCGCCGCGGCCAAGCCGACGTCTCCCATTCAGCGGCCCTGCGCCGGGCCCGTGCGGCGAGGGAGGCCGGGACGGCGGCCACGGTCCCGCAGTCGACGCCGCTGGGCAGGACCGCGTGAGGAGAGGAGAGCCCGAGGCGACCTCCCGGCGCGAGGCGACTGGCGACGGCGCGGTGACCGGTACCGGAGCGGATCGTTGGGCAGTAGGTGAACGCCGCCGACCACACCGTTCAGATCGAGCGGGCGACCGCCGCCGCGAAGGACGCCTCGGACCGTTTGGTCGACGCGGTCATCGAGGCCAGCACCCTGCCCCCAGCCGCCGCGATGGACGTCCTGGAAGCGATCGGCAACCTCACCGCAGCGCTCGAGGTGCACGATGCTCGTACCCGGGAACTGTTCCCGACGGCGTTGGCGCTCGCCGAGATGCGGCGCCTGGTGCGCGCCGAATTCGACGCCGCCCGCACCGACACGGGCGCGGCCCGGCGGCGAGGGCGGGCGCGCTCCCATCGGCGGGCCGCGGGACCGCAGACCCCGGAGGAATGGGCCGCTCGTGGTGAGACGGCGATCGCGGAGAGGGTGTGGTTCTACGATCGCGCCGTCGCGCGTGATCCGTCGGGCGAACAGGCCGCTGAGCGGGCCCAGTTCATGGCACTGCCCATCGCGGCGAAGAACGAAGCCCTCACCCGCCGCCGGGAGGGCACCCCCTGGCCTGTGCTCCTCAACGAACTCACCGCACGCCATCAATAGTGAGCAGGCCCCCGGCCGCGTGACTCAGCGCCGGGCGCCGCTGGGGCGAGGAGGCCGGTGACCTCGACGATCGCCTCCGGGGTCGGTTTGGCACCGGTGGACGTTTTCGGGCTGCTCGTCCCGGGACTTGGCCATCAGCATCAGCAGGGATACGCCCTGTTCGCCGAGGCGGGAGAGGCCGGAGTGCCGGCATGTGTGCAGGTACCAGCCCGTCCCGGGCCCCGGCTCGACCTACGCCCCGTCCTCGGCGTACGGCGTGACGTGACGGGCGAGGCAGTGCTTCGTCAGTCGGCTTGCGTCCAGGGCGGCGCAGGAGTCGTGTTCGTACCGTCGCACCACCAGCAGTCCCACTCATCCGGCACCCGGTACAGCTCCTGCCAGAACCCGGTGGGCTCGCCGTAGACGACGCAGTCCTCTCCGCACCAGCCGCATACGAACTCGAAGTTCACGCGTCTTTCCCCCTTTGGATCGGGTGTAGCTATCGGGGCCACGCGATGAACAGGACGAAGCCGGTTACGGCGGCAACGGTCATCAGCAGCGTCAGCCCCCGTGTGCGGCCCGGCCCCGCGGTGACCGCGACCAGAGCGACGCAGAACACGTTCATGAGTACCAGGAGGCCGACCACCGAGGTCGCGTACGGGGGCACCCCTACGAACTCGCAGACCCAGGTGGCCACGTGCCCCAACACCGTGCAGACGCCGAAGACCAGGACTATGCCGACGGTCCAG
This sequence comes from Streptomyces sp. NPDC000404, assembly GCF_040300365.1. NCBI lineage: Bacteria > Bacillati > Actinomycetota > Actinomycetes > Kitasatosporales > Streptomycetaceae > Streptomyces > Streptomyces sp. NPDC000404. The sequence continues at coordinate 62,234 of NZ_JBEPDN010000023.1, forward strand.
CTACTCCATTTCGTGAAGGCGTCGTCGCTGTCGACGCCGCGGTGCAGGCGGGTCCACAGCTGGAGAGAGCGGCGGTGCAGCCAAGAATTCACCGGGCCAGTCTGCCCGAACCGCCCTGCTGAGGACCGCAGTTCATGGAACACGGCCCTCGCCGGTACCCGTGGCCGTGGTTCGCGGGAGGCCGTGACGCGGCGCCCCGGGGCGCCGTTGCCTGAACATGGACGCCCTGGATGCCCGGATGCTGGATCTCATGGACGACGTCTCCGTCCCCGACGGCGAACGCCTGCCGCTCCTCACCGAACGCGAGGCGCGAGCAGCCGTACAGCTGCTCCGCCACTTTGCCGAAACCGGTGGCTCCGGCGCCGAGGCGGCAGGGCACCTCGCCGCAGCCCTTGCCCGCCGCCTCCCCTCGGGCGCCTGACCCGTAGGTGTTGCCGTACAGCTGAGGGTCGGCGACCGGGGCACCGCCTGGCTGCGCCCCGGAGGCATTCCGTAGCGCTGCCGCAGGGCGGTGTTGAGCGCCGAGTGAAACCCCCTCGATTCACTACCTGGTGCGATCGCGCGCATCCGGAGTGCGACATTCCCTTTGATTTTGAGGGCATTTTGAGAGGCTATAAGCCGGTATGTACAGGTGGCGTGGCCTGGTGAATATGCCGATGGCACAGGGGTGGGGTTTCTGCCCGGCAGACTGCTCTGAGAGGCGGCTGCGGCCGCTGGGACGCGCGTTCCGGCGCGTCCTGGATCCCACGTTTCGAGGAGTACGGCGCACGATGACGTGCGCCCATCACCATGGCACTCATCCACGAGATCGGCGCGCAGTACATAGCGGCGGTACTGGTCACGCTCACCACCCTCGGCGCCGGCGCCCTGCGTTCAGCCTGGCGACGCAAGCACCGCAAGCCCCCTCACCGCCCTGCCGTTCCGCCGGGCCCGCAGCAGCCAGCCGAACCTTCGTCGCCCGCCGCGCCCTCGCATCGCCGTGAGGAGTCGTCATGAAGACGACACCAGATGATGAGGATGTCCGGCAGAAGCGTCGGGACCAGGCATGGGCCCAGCTGTCCGGAACGGCCCACGGCGCGAGCTGGCTGCCTGTCCGTGAACAAGGCGAGTCCCCGCGGCTCCAGGAGATCGCCCACCGCTACGACACCATCTGCCGCCACGCCGAAGGCCACCTCCAAGATGACGTCACCGTCTCGGACGCCCTGGCCGCGCTCCTGGTCACCCGCATGCTGCGCGAAAAGCTCGACGCCGACGAGGCACTGCTCACCGATCTGGCTCGCGACGAGACTGCCACCTGGGAGCGCATCGCGGAATGGACGGAAGTGCGGCACCGGCAGACCGCCGAACGCCGGCACCTGCGGTTGCTGAAGAATCTCGATCGCGCCCTCGAGGCCGCCGCGCAGACGCAGGACGACTACGTCGACGCACTCCGCGAGGCGCGGCGACGGCAGGCCGAGCGGCTGTGGGCGCTGGAAAACGCGGTGCGCATCCGCCGCATCGCCGCCCAGCTCGCCGATCTCGATGATCTGCAGCACCGCGTCGACCACTCCAGTGAGGCCCAGCTCGTCCACGTCCTGCGCCGCCACCACAAGGAGGAGGAGCCTCCGCGGGGGCCACTGACCTGGCCAGCCGCGCTGCGGGACTGCGTGGCCGCCGCACAGCAGCACGCCGCCCGCGCAGATGCCAGCTCCGTGCAGCACCAGGAGGTGACCGCCGACCTCGCCTACCGCCTGCTCGGGCTGACCCGACCTGCCGCCGACCGCCGCAGCATCGACCTCACCGACCACCCGACCCTGGCCGACGCCATCATCGACCTGCACATCGACGCCCGGGAGCGAGCCCACCGCCACCGCTGAACCCGGCACGTCGATCCGTACCCGACCGGCACGCGCTCGGGTACGGATCGACGCCAGCGCGATGCGCTGACCGATGTAGACGAGCGTCCGGTAGTGAGATGCCCAATCCGCACAGCTCGCCCCGGCGGCGCCGGTACCGTGTAAGGCAGCGGCTACCCGGCGGGAGGGCACAGGGCCATGCGGTACGAGGTACACGTCGGACGCCTGACCGGCGAAGACGCGGACCCACCTCTGGAAGCGTTCTACACCGCTGCGCTCGCCGACTCGACCTACTTCGAAGACGCCGAGCCCCCGCCGACCCGCACGACCTGGACGCTGAGCTGCCCGACGTGCGATGCGGACCGAGACCTGACCGTACGCGGCACCCGCACGTACCTGGAATCCGTCACCTGCCCGGCCGGACACACCTGGACTCCGTGGCCGGGCACTCCTGCCCGGGGCCGGCAGACGATGGAGCAGCTCGTCGAAGCGCTCGACGCCCAGCTCAGCTGACGCAACAACCGCCCCCGCTCATGACTCGCCCCCATGTGTGAGGGCCCTGGTCTTCCCACGCCCCCATGCCGGGTCGTCGAGCACCGGCTGGGCGACGTCGCGATCGCCGTAGGCGATGCCGGGGTTCTGCACCCGCCCGCCGATCTGGGCGGTGACGCGCAGGCCGCCGGTCCCGGCGAGGCGGTGCACGGTCAGCGGGGCGGGAGGCGGCATGCTTCCAGCATCCGGCGGCCTCCGCCCCGCAGCAGCTGTCGCTACGCCGTCCGGGACGCCCGGCCCGCTAGAATTCGGACATCTAAGCGATTTCGCCTGGGGTCTCTTCACGGCCCCCGTGGGCGCGAGAGGAACTGCTGATGTCCATGCCGACTGCTGGTTCGCGCGACGTGCTCGACTGCCGCTCCGATCAGGTGGGCCGCTGCGCCCGGTGCCAGGCTCCCTGCCAGCGGTACGGCGTGGACGGGAACCCCCTGTGTAAAACCTGCTTGGCGCGGGTGCGGCAGGCGCAGCAGAAGAAGACCTCGCCCTGACGGATCCGTCAGGAAGGAATGCCGCTGCCCCCGGTTCGCGCCGGGGGCAGCGGCGTTTGTCGGGTCAGGGGATGTCGCCTTCCCATTCCCAGGGGGCTGTGGGGTCGGCGTCGGGGGGTGCGTAGGCGGCGCGGCCGCCGGGGTCGTATGCGGTGTTGTCGGCGATGAGGTAGGCGCCGAAGCCGCGTTGTTCGTCGGTGTAGCCGGTGACGTCGATGATCTGGCCGTCGAGCGGCCCGCCGCCGGTGAGTTCGCGGTATTCGTGGCCGGGCTCGGGGCCGTGGGGAGGGTCGGATCCGTAGACAAGTGGCTGTGTCATGCGGTGACCGTACGGCGGGCGGGCGGCGAACCGGCCACATCGCGCCTGGAAGGGGGCGGGGTGGTGGGGTTTTCGGGTGCGGCCCTGCGAAAGATGCACATCAAACCCGCCTACACCTACCGCGCCCCCGGGAAGCAGCGGGAGTACGACGTCTACTACGAGGGCCAGGTCCGCGGCCGCCTCGCCGCCCGCCCCGGCAGCAACTGACGTGGTCGCCCTGAGGCGGGCCGGGTACGGTGCCGGGATGACGGAGATCGGGGGGCGGTGGCCGCGGGCGCTGGAGCGGACGCGGGCGCTGTACGCGTGGTACACGGACGTCCACCAGCCGGCCGTCGCAACGCCGGGCCACGTGCGGCTGTGGGAGTTCACGACGCTGGCGATCGCCATCTGGCGGACCGCCGAGAACACGGACACGTCTGTCGACGACGTGCGGCTGACAGCGGTCACAGCGCTGTGCAAGCGTGCCGGAGACCGCCTCCTCGACCCGCCGCTGCCGGCCCTCTCCCCGGGGCGCGACGGCGAGATCCCGCCCAGCCACCGGGCGGCGCAGGCCGTGCAAGCGGCGGGCAGCATCGCCCTGGCCTGCGCGGGCGGCAGCCCGGGCGCCCCGGGCGGGGCCCTGGCGACGGATGCGGTCGGGTACGTCGCCAGAGCGCTGCGGGCTGACCCCAGCGTGCCGGGCGACCGGGGCGGCTGGCGCCCGGCGCTCAGCACCGCCGAGCACGTCCTCACCCAGCTACGGGACGACTGGACTTCCGGCCACTGGCGCCCGAGTGCTGCGGACCGGGACGCGATCCGTGCCACCGGCCTGCTCGATCCCGAGACGTACGACTACCCATCTGATCCGCCCCCAGGAGAGCTCGGGGCGCCGAGCTGGCTGCAGCAGGCCAGCCGTCTCGCCGCACTGGCCGGCACGCTGCGCGCCGCCTCCGACGCGACGGCGGATCCACTCGCTCTCGTGCTGCAGACCCACGCAGAACTGTGCGCGGCCCTGGCCGTCCCGGCTGCCGAGGTCGAGGAGTTGTGGGCCACCGCCGACGCGCCCGCGGGGTGGGCGGCGTGGGAGGACGCGCACGTGCCGGACATGCTGGTGCAGCAGACGCTGGAGACGGTGATTGCCATACGGCGGTTCGCTGCGGGGCTGGGCTCCGTCACGGCAGGTCCGGCAGACTGACGCCATGACGAGCCCCATACAGTCGCCGTCCGACGGCCAGCCGGCAGCTGACCGGCCGACACCACCGTGGTGGTACAGGGCCCCCATGGTCCCGTTCGGCCTGATCGCGGGCGCCATGGCCGGCATCCTGGTCGCGGTCCTGTGGGCTGATGACGGCGACGAAACGTGGCCCCTCGGCGCGTTCATCGTCGGGAGCCTCGCGGCCTCCTACCTCCGTGGCATGGCCATCGCCGCCTGGGATGAGCGCCACGGCCAGCAGCACTCCTGACGTACGCCGGCCGACGGTGAGTCAACTGATGGTCAGCCGACGAGCGGTACGTCGGCGAGCGGCTCCCAGGTGATGCGCCGGCCGTCGTGCCGCTGCGCGACGAGCGCGAGGCGGTCGATGCGGATCATCAGTGGCTCCCCGGATGTCCCGACCGATGAACGGGGCGGGGCCCGGTAGGCCGGGCCGCGGGGCGTGGTTCAGGGGCCGACCTCGGGGCGTCCGGTGGTCGCGGCGGTTGTGGGCACGGTCTGATCGTCGGTGGGCCAGAGCGAGCGGCCGAGGTAGTAGAGAGCGATCACGCCGGCGTAGATGAACATGCCCCAGCCGAAGATCAGCATGAGGAGGTTCGTGCCGCCGCGGTGGACGCTGTAGGCCACGCCCTGCGCGGTGGTGAACAGCCACGGGAACCACGCCGACTGCACGAAGCCCGGGTCGGCGTACCGGCCGGCTCCGCGGCGCCACGCGTACAGAGGGACCGACGCGAAGCTGACGCTGGCCAGGCAGTACATGAAGGCGAAGAAGGCGTTGTCGATGAAGCGGTGGCCGTTGACGATCCCGAGGTAGGCGGCCCCGGCCAGGAAGAGCACGGCCGGCACCCCGAAGCCGAGGACCTCACCGCGCTGTCGCCGTGCCGCCATGCTCCCTACCTCCGGACCGCCGCCGTCGCTTCAGCGGCTGCACCAAGGTAGCCCGGCGCGACGGCCTGCGTGTCCGGAACGGGAACGAACCACTCTCCGCGCTGCGAGTGGATCAGACGGCGTCGGGGTCGATGCCCTGTTCACGGGCGAGGGCGAACAGGACCCGCTCGATCGTGTCCAGGCGCTGGGCGATGGACCGGTCCCCCGGGGCCCCGACGGCAGTGGCGAGGGAGTCGATGTTCCCGAAAGCCGTACGCTGCTGCTCACCGATCGTCGTCAGCTGCTCACCGTGCTCGGCCAGCGTCCGCCCGGTGCGGAAAGCCTCCGCTTCCAAGTCCCGCAGCCGCTGATCGTGGGTCTCATTCACCATGCCCCCATCCTGACAGACGCCATCCCCCGGCTGGCTCCCGCCCAGGAAACAGCCACGGGCCCCGGCGGGCGGCGGCGCTCCGAGCAGCATCCGGTGGGGCGGTTGCTCGCCCCTACGAGCCGGTGCTGCGCAGGTGGTCTTGGCGGGCGGTGACCAGGGTGCGCCAGCGTTCCCGGACGGTGTGCGCGTCGTCGAGCCACTGCACGCGGCTGTCGGCGGGCGGGGTGAGGTCGCCCATGGCGCAGGCGATGTCGACGTAGTAGGCGAAGTCGCCGCTCGTGGTCGCTGCGCGCAGGCGCTCGACGGTGGCCTCGAGGTCGTCGTGCGCGCCGCGTACGGCGTGGTGGAAGGCGAGGGCGGTCTCCAGCAGCGGGATCATCCAGTCCAGGCCGGCGACGGTGATCTCGGAACGCAGCACGGTGGCGCGGTCGAGGATGTCGTGGTCGGTGCCGGCGTCGCGCAGGAGGCCCGCGATGTGGGCGTAGAGGACGGTGGCGCGTTGGTCGAGCGTCTCGAGGAGCTGGTGGGCGAGGGCGAGTTCGTCGTCGGCGCGCTGCGGGTCGGTGAAGCCGGTCACTAGGGCGAGGAGGGTCTGGGCGATGCCCCTCTCGCCTGGGGCGTCGTGTTGTTCCGCTTCGGCTATGGCGGCTTCGAAGACGGCGGTGGCCTGTGCGATGTCGCCGTGGGGCCATCGGATGTGGGCCAGGACGCGGTGGTGGCGGCCCTTCCAGCCCAGGGTGGGGACGGCGGCGAAAGCGGTGGGGAAGTCTCCGCGGATGCGGGCGAGGTTGGCAAGGCCGCGGCGGCCGCGCGGAGCAAGCCGGCCATTGGCATCGGCGACCTGGCGCATGCCCTCGAGGGCGTCGTCGGTGCGGCGGAGGTCTTTGTAGGCCTTGGCCCGGTAGTACAGGGCGAGCTCGGTCAGCTCGCCGGAGAGCAGGCCGGTGTCCAGGACGGCGGTGAGGCGATCTGCGGTGCGTTGGCGGTGCTCGTGCTGGCGGCGGACGATGGCGTCCAGGACCTCGGCCAGGGCGTCGGCGGGCGTATCCGGCCCCGGCCGCGCCCCGGTGGCGCCGCCGGAGGCAGGGGGTGTGGGTGGGGAGAGGGGCTCCCAAACAGAGTCATCGGTGTAGGCAAAGGCGGCCTCGGTCAGCCAGCCCGGATCGTCGAGACGGTGCTCGTGCGCCAGGCGCAGGCCCTGGCGCAGACAGGCGACGAGGAGCCGCCGGCCCGGGACAGCGTCGGTGTCCTGCCACTGCCGGCCGAGGGCGGCCAGGGCGCGTTCGGCGGCCCGGTGCCAGTCGGCGGCGGTCCAGCGGTCGTCGGTGTGGTCGTCGGCCCGCAGCGCGGTACGGATCGCGCCGTGCAGGTGGTACGGCCACAGCGCGTACGGATCCTCGGTGATCATCGGCCGCTCGACGAGCCGCCGCGCCGCCGCCTGCTGCACGAGGCCCGCCGCGTCGGTGGCCAGGCTCAGGTCGAAGGCGTCCAGCAGGCTGGCGCTGCGCAGGACGTGGCGCTCGTCGGAGGTGAGGTCCGACAGGGTGCGGGCGATGAGTGCGGGGAAGGTGTGGTCGAAGTCAGCGGGGGCGGGGGTGCGGCCGGTGCGGCGGATCTCCAGGAAGCGGGCGACGGCCAGGTCCAGGTGGAGCGGCAGGCCGTGCGAGCGCTCGGTGATGACCGCGCGGATGTCCGGGCCGATCAGGGGCCGGCCGTCCTGGGTGAGGCGGTGGGCGAGGTAGGTGTCGCAGTCGGTGTCGGAGAAGTCGCCGATCAGGTGCTGGCGGGCGCCGCCCTGCCCGGCGGACCGCGCCGGGCGTCCGGCGTCGGGGGCAAGGCCGGGCCAGGCCGAGGGGCCGGTGTGGTCGAGCTGGCCCTGGAGGGCGTCGTCGGCCCACTGCAGGCGGTTGCGGCCGCTGATGACGAAGAAGCAGTTCGGCATGAGCCACACCAGGCGCTGCAGCAGCCGCTCGGCGTCGCGGTGGCGGTCGTCGATGTCCTCGAGGGTGTCCAGCAAGATCACCGGCACGACCGCGTGCTTGGCGGGCAGGCGGCTGATCTCCCACGCCAGCAGGTGCGGGTAGAAGGAGAGCGCCTCCAGGTCCGGGTCCGCCTCCAGCAAGGCGGCGGTGCGGGCGCAGCCGGCCAGGGCGCGGGCCCGCTGGCGGCGCTCGCGCAGCGCCGCCACCAGCGCGGTGGTGACCTGACCGGCCGCCGAGCCCACCAGGCCGGGCAGCTGCAGGGCGCCGACGGCCTCGCTCACCGCGGCCTGCATCTGCTGCGGCAGCAGCTGCCCGAACTTCCCGACCAGGCCGGCGCGCCGGACGTACTCCTCCAGCGGCTCGCCGGGGTGCTGGGCGTCCCAGTACCGGCGCAGGGCCAGGTCGAAGCTGGGCAGCGGGCGGCCGACGGCGGCGGCCAGGGCGAGCCGGATCGTGAGGACGACGCGTTCGAAGTCCGAACCGGTCGAGGCCGAGCGGGCCAGGTCGATCCGCACCGGCAGGATTCGCTCGGCCGCCCAGACGGGCGCGCCCCATTGCGTCGGGCGCTGGTCGGCTGCGGTGAGCGCGGCTTCGACCTTGCGCAGCAGGGTCGACTTACCGACGCCGCCCACCCCGTGGAACGCGATCACGGTGTTGCGCGGCGCCTCGAGGTCCTCGACGTCGAAGCCGGGGTCGTTGAGGTGGTGCAGGTGCTCCTCGATGGCGACGGCGATGTGCTGCCACTGGGCCTGGCGGTTCGTGAACGCCTCGCTGCTGCCGACAGGGTCGTTGGAGCTGAACAGCGTGCGAAGGTCGGCCATGGAAGTCCCCCCGGAAGTGATCACCTGCGGCCCAATCTATGCCGCGTACCGTGGCCGGCCACAGGCCAGGTTCAGCCCACCCCGAAAATGGTCTTTTCGCTGACACTTTTGCACCCGAGGTGGTCTTCATGCACGACGCCGCATCGCCCGCACCGTCCTCCCCCGACCCGCAGCCGCCGTCGGGGCCTGCCCCGGGCCCGGCCGGCGACCGGGTCGAGGTGGAAGAGGCGCAGCAGCTCGTGGGGGCCTTCCTGTCCGCCTGCAACCGGCAGCTGCTGCTCGCACGACGTGCTGGCGACCAGCAGCGCCTGGAGGAGCTGAAGGTACGGCAGCGAAAGTGTGTGGAGGACCAGGTCCGGCTTCGGGACGCCGGCCCCGAAGAGATCGCGCGGATCGCCGCCCTCTACGACGGGCTCCTCCGCGACCTGGAAGCCCCCGAGGCGTAGCCGCAGCGGGCGACGCTCCGGGGCGAGCTGGTCCCGGGCCGGTCAGACGGGCAGGGGTAGCGCCGCCGCCGGTGGCGGCGTGGGGAGTTGGCGCGGCTGCTGGGCGGGCATGAGCGGGCAGGCCAGCCCGGCGGTCGCGATGAGGTCGTCGCGGTACTGCGGCATCGCCCGGTGCAGCCAGCGCTGCAGGGACCAGAACTGCCCGGCCTCCTGCAGCGTGTAGGGGCGCGTCTGTTCCGCCGCCAGGGCCAGCGCGGCGGCAGGCCGCCGCGCCCACCGCCCCTGACCGGACAGCGTGTTCCGGTACAAGGGGTGGGCGTCACGGCGCATCACCACCAGCTCGTCCACGGCGGCCAGCTGCTCGGCGGCCGCCACGACCTCGGGCAAGGCGGAGTAACAGCCGTCGTGCCCGGCGGCCGTGGTGAACCGCGCGGGCACGCCCCGCTGGCTCACCGTGGCGTAGCGGGCGGCCGTGCCCTGGCGGGAGTCGGCCGCGCGCACGGCCAGGACCACGAGCTCCACCCGGTAACCGGCCCGCCGGTACAAGGATGCGCTGGCGATGAATCCGGGGGCGCTGGCCGGGGTGATCTCGATGACCACGTCCGCGCGCTGCTGGCGTACGTGCGCTTCGGCCTGCGCCTGCCAGGCCCGGTAGTCGGCGCGGATCCTCGCGGACGCCGTGCGCGGCTCCTCCCGCAGCAGTTGCAGGTAGTCCGGGTGGGAGGCCTTGAAGTCGTCGCCCGTGATGTGAGCCGGGCAGCCCCGCAGGGCCCGGCGGACCATCTGGGCGGCCCGCGTCTTGCCCGCACCGGGCTGGCCCAGCACGTACACCGCCACAGGCTTTTCCTGCGGCGTGATCGGCCCGAGCAACGGCACGATCAGCGCGTCGAAGATCCAGCGGTGTTCCTCCGCCGAGAGCCGGTGGTAATCAACCCCGGGCGCGTCCCTGCGGGGCTGGGCGGTGCGCCGGACGGGCTCGGCGCAGGCAGCGGCCCGCTCGGCGTCGCGGCGCACCGCCAGCGACCAGTCCTCCGGCAGCCGGGGATCGGTGAGACGGCGGTCGGTGTCGGCGAGCTGACGGCGGAACTGGCCCGTCTCCGCCGGGCCCCACGGGCGCTGGCGCTCGGCGAGCACCGCGTCCGCCGCGCCCGCCGGGCGGACCCATCCGGCGGGGCCGAGCTCGTTGTCGTACACGGCCCGCAGCGCCGCCTCGGCGGAGCGGGTCACGACCACGACGCGGTCGGCCAGCCGCGCGGCCTCCACCGTGGTGAGGGTGGGGACCAGGGAAGCCGCGCAGTTGTCGTGGTTGTCCCAGGAGACGTACCGGGCCCGGCCCTCCTGGGCCAGGCGCAGGTACCGGTCCAGGATGCCGAGCTGGCTGACCGCCTCGGGCACGGCCAGGGCCACGAACTCGACGCGGTAGCCCGCCCGCCGGTACGCGGCCATCCCGGCCAAGAACTCCTCAGGGTGAGCCAACGGCGCCTCCACCACCGCGTCATACCGGCCTTCCCGCACCCGGGCCTCCACCTCGGCCTGCCACCGGTAAGTCTCCGGACGCACCCGCACCCCGGCCGTGCGCACATCCTCGGCGAGGTACGCGGCGTAGGAGGGGTGAGCGGCCTTGTAGGCGTCGCGGTCCACCCGCACCGCGCCACCCCGTCGCCCCAGCGCAGCATGGACGAGGTCAACCACCAGTGTCTTGCCGCTGCCGGGCTGCCCCGCGACGAACACCACCACCGGCCGCGCCGCCTGCGCTACCGCGCCGTCCAGGACGCTGGGCACGACGGTTCCGGTCAAAACTTCCTCGGACCAGCCGCTGCCCTGAGCTGCTGTAAGGGGTCCGGCCGGGCCCCGGCCCACGTGCGCCGGGAGTGGCCCGGGACGGTGCGGCGAGCTCACATGTTCCTCCATGAACGGATTGCTGCAGAACGCGGCTACCTCGGCAAGGCCGCAGTCGCCGACCGAGCCGCGCGCGACCACGCCACATGCAAGCATGAACGCTCCCCGTACGCAATTCGTACGGCAAAAGTGCGCTACTCGTACGGTTCATGGGGTAGGGTGTGGGTCAGGAGGTGTTCCATGTCCGAGTTGTTCGACGCGGTCGACGCGCTGGTCGCGTCCCGCTCGCCGTTGCCGGCGGTGGAGGAGCGCAAGCGGCTGCGGGTCGCGCACGGCCTGACGCTGGACGAAGTCGCCGCTGCGCTGAAGGTGCGGCGGGCCACGGTGTCCGCCTGGGAGTCGGCGAAGAAACCGACCGAGCCGCGTGGCCCGGAGCGTGAGGCGTACGCGCGGCTGCTGCGGCAGCTCGCGGAGCTCTACCCCGCCCCAGAAGCTCCGCAGGAGCCGGCGGCAACGGTGCCGTCCACGTTCAGTGGTGCGGCCGACCCGGCGGAAGCGCAGACCTTGGTCACAGGTCAGGCCTCCGAGGTTGCGGCCACGACTGCAACCGAGAACACTCAGACCCCTGCCCCCGCTCCCGTGGTCATCGCCCCGGCCGCCGCAGCCCGTCCGGCGCGCGCCACCAGGCCGACGTCGACGTCGCGCCGACCAGGTGCGAAGAAGGCGGCTGCGGCGGGCACTCCGGCGGGAGGCGTCGACCCGCGGTTCGAGAACGGGCCGTTGGCCGTTGTCGACGTTGAGGGCGGGAAGGTGCTGGCGTACTGCGTCGGCGGCTTGGTCCTGGACGTGCCTGCCAAGTCGATCCCGGCCTTGGTGGACTGGACGCTCAAGGAGGCGAAGCTCGGAGCGCCGAGGCTCTCCGGCCCCGGCAAGGACGCCGACCCGCTGCTCGTACTGACCGAGGCCGCCCTGGAACGCTATGGCCTCCCGGTCGCCCTCACCGACGAAGAGCGTCTTGCCGGGCGGATCCCGGAGGGCCACAAGGTCATCAAGCAGCTCGCGCGCGCGGAATGGAAGCTGACCAAACGCGGCTTCGGCCCGTGGGCGCGGATCTACCGCCCCGCCAAGGGCTCGGAGCGTGCCTGCGTCCAGCTGTGCATCCCGTCGTGGAACGCGCTGGACACCCGGCACTGGGGCGAAGCCGGGAAGCTTCCGCCGGTCGAACTCGCCCGCGTCCTGGGCGTGTACGCGTCCCGAGTGATGACGCCGCGCGGCTCCACCGCCGTCACTGGCCTGGAGCTGATGACCGCGCTGCACCCGGCGACCCGGGCCACCGCGCCCGATGAGAACGGCAAGCGGCACTCCGAGCACAACCCCGGCTCGTTGGGCAGGGACCCGGTCGACCCGGCGCCGTGCGAGGCCCCCGACGGCCACCCCGTCCTCAAGGACCTGCCGCGGTTCCACGTGCGGGGACCTGCGGAGAAGCTCTTCGAGGAGGCATACGACTGGGCAAGGCCCCTCACCGACGACGAGGTCCTGCGCCGCAACCTCGTGGGCCTGGATGTGAATATGGCGTTCGCCGCCGGTGCCAACGGCCTCAACGTCGGCCTCGGCGCCCCGACACACGTCCAGGCCCCCGCGTTCGACCCGAAGCTGCCCGGCTCCTGGCTCGTCGACCTCTCCCACGTCGACCTCTCCCGGGTGAAGGTCCGCAAGGAATGGGTGGAGCTGAACGGCTCGCTGCTACCCTCTCCGTTCACGCCGAAGGGCGACCGCCCCGAGGGGCCAGCCTGGTACGCGACGCCGACCGTCGCCTACGCGGTGGAGCTCGGCTACGAGGTGCGCCCGGTCGAAGCATGGGTCCGGTACGACAACGGCCGGTACCTGGACGGCTGGTACAACCGGCTGCGCGACGCCTACCTCGCCACGATGGCCGACCTCGGCGTCGACGCCGACCTTGCCCCGGCCGACTTCCTCGCGGCGATGGACGGCTACAAGGACCGTGACCCGGACCTCGCGATCGTCGTTTCGGCGATCAAGGCAACGGTCAAGGGCGGCCTGGGCAAGCTCCGCGAGCGCCCCCGCGGGGAGGGTTGGCGGCCCGGCGAGCCGTGGCGCGCGCTGTCCCGGCCGACGTGGCGGCCGGACATCCGCGCGGCGGTCATCGCCCGCACTCGGATCAACCTGCACCGCAAGATCCTCAAGCACGCGGCGTTCACCGGGCAGTACCCGGTCGCGATCCTGTCCGACTGCGTCGTCTACGCAACCGACGGCGAGGGTCCGCTGGACTTCCTGCCCTACCGGGAAGGCAAGCCGCTGCCCGGCGGCTTCAAGCTCGGCATCAACCCCGGCCTGGTCAAGCACGAAGGCACCCAGAGTGTCCTGTGGGGCGAAGAGGTCCGCGACCGGTTCACCGCGCCGGAGCTCAACCTCGCCCGGTACATCAAGGACGGCACTGTCACCGACGTCGACAACGGAGAGTAGGAGTAGGCGATGAGCCTGTTCGGGGACGGCCTGGATGCCGCCGTGCAGAAGGCGTTTACCCGCCCGGCGCCCAAGAACGCGGGCCCGCAGATGCGCTACCTCGTCAAGCAGCTCAAGGGGACCAAGGCGGTCGCCCAGATGTTGCGGATTTCCCAGCGCACCGTCGAGCGGTATGTGAAGGACCAGATCAAGAAGCCCCGCCCGGACCTCGCCGCACGTCTGGAGCACGAGGTCAAAGCGCGCTGGCAGCCGCAGATCCGGGCCAAGGCCCGCGAGAAAGCGGCCTCCACGGGCGGCATCGTCATCGACGTCCACGCCCGCCTCGGCTACGCCGGAGCGCCGATCGACACGACGGACCAGGACCGCATCCGCCACTTGACCGTCGCCTTGCCGCCGCAGTACGCAGCCCGCCTCTTCGACGCTCAGCAGCGGGGCGACAGCGACGACGAGCTGCGCAAGCTCACCGCCGAAGCCCTCAAAGAGGTCTACTTCCAAGACGGCGGTAGCCGCGCCGGCTCCCTCCGAGAAGTCCACATCAACGACGTACGCAGCCTCGAGTTCGACCTGTAAGCCGCACCCGAGCAGCGAGCGAGCCCCGGATCGAATGGCTCGGGGCTCGCTCGCGTATCTGCAAGCCGGAAATACAGACGCCCCTTCCGGCCAATGCCCTTGTTGTATTGCCCAGTTGGGCCTGCCCGAATGGGGGATGATGGCGTGGTGAGTCTGGATCTGAGCAACTACGAACTCCGTTGGCCCACGTCGCTGTTCGTATCCGAAGGTGAGCGTGTGCTTTGGTCGTCGAGCACCTCATGGGAGGAGCGGGCGATATGGCTGCTGACGGAGGCCTTGGCCGGCACCACGGCGGTGGCCGACTTCGAAGAGCTGTCCAACCGCCCCGCGCCCTCGGACGACCCATGGGCGAGCACGACCCCCGGCTGGGGGAAGCGGGACGGGATGGACAAGCGGGGCTGGCTAACGGAGCTGGTCAACCGCGCCTCCGAGCTGCGCCGTGCAGCCGAGCCGCGACCATACTGGCCGCAGCGGCAAGGCCGTGGCCTCTCGCACGACGGCAGCACCCCACGGGACACCCGACGCGACTTCGAACAGATCATCAGCGACTTCACAGACAACGGCTACCTGGTAGAGGTCTTCGGCGAGGAATGTGTCGACGACTCCACCGAGCTGCCGGACGCCTCACGAGTGATCGAGCGGAGACTCGGCATCCCTGACCTGTGGCCCCTGACCCCGGCGACGTGGGACGAGGACACCTTCTTCGGTCTGATCGAGGTTTTCCACGACCTGGTCAGCCGACCCCGCACCCGCCGCTACCACTCCTACAGCATGTGCGGGTGGCACCACTCGGAATTCCACAACGGGCCCGCCCGCATCCTCTACAGGGACAAGGTCAACAAGCTGCTGCGCGAGGCCGGCATCGAGTACGAGCTGGCCGCCGAAGGCGAGGACCTCGGACGCCTGGTCGCCGTCACCGACGACGCCCGCAGTGCGCTGGTGCACCGGGCGCTCACCGACAGCGCCTCGGACATCACGACCCGGGTCCGTCACGCGGTCGCCCTGTTCCGCGGCCGGGACACGACGGTGGAGAGCAAACGGTCGGCGATCGTCACCCTCGCGGGCATCCTCGAGGAGCGCCGGGCCCTGCTCAAAGACCAGCTCGGCAAAGACGAAGGGGCGCTGTTCGAGATCGCCAATCGCTACGACCTGCGCCACCGTGAGGCAAAGCAGCGCGGCGACTACGACGAAGCGTTCCTGGACTGGATCTTCTGGTGGTACCTCGGAACGGTGGAGCTGACCAACCGGCTCATCGCGTCGCGGACCGCCAGCTGACCCTGCGCGCCATCACTCGAAGCCGCGGTCGAAGCCCTTGAGGACAGGGTCCAGTTCCGCGCCCACGCCGCACAGCGAGCAATGCCGCACCTCCGTCTGCTCGGCCACGCCCAGCGCCCGCTGGCGGCACCTACGCCCCGGCCGGCGCGTCTTCTCAGCCGACGGCGTGCATGTCGCCGCCCCGGCTGGGACCGCGGCCGCCGGCCTTCGCCAGCACTCAGCCGGGCGGCCGCCGCGGCCCCAGCGCCTCCTGGACGGGCGAGGGCTGCTCCAGGTATTCAGTGGGCACGGCATCGCACGGGACGCCGTCCACGGGCCGCATATGCTGCGGGGCGCGCGCCCATCCCCGGTACTCGGCAGGCTCCACCGGGTCCTCCGGGCCGCTGCGGTACGCCGGGAGCCCGACCTCATACCGCCAGCCGTCGCGGGCCTGCCGCCGCGACCACAGGTGCGCGACCACGTCCTGGCCGCCGGGCGGCAGCCCCTAGATGGTCACCGGCACCGGCTCGGAGGGGAGGACGTCGTCACGCCTCCCCCTGTACGGACCGCCTCCCGGGTCACCGGCTCAGCGCGCGGGGCCGGGCAGGACGCCACGGATGACGAGCTGCCGTCCGTACGGAGTGGGCATGTCCTGCATCTGGACGCCGGTGCGCAGCGGCTTCACCGAGAAGCAGAAGCCCTTGATGGGGCCGTGGCAGATGAACCCGGCCGGTGTGGGGATGCCGATGCCGTCGGGGGAGAGGGTGAAGCCGAGCCCGGCGTAGAAGTCGGTCAGCTCCGGCTCGTGCGTGACATACAGGATGGCCGCGCCGAACTTCCCCTGCTCATGGGCGCCGGCCGCGCGCTCGGCATCGGCGACCAGGGCGCGGGCGATGCCCTTGCCACGCCATGCTTCGACCACCGCGAGGGAGTCCAGGGTGGCGACCAGTCCGGCGATGATGTGGGCGTTGGGCGACCCCATGAGCATGGGATGGGTGTATGCCCACGCCGCTGGCAGCGCCATCGTGCCGCCGACCAGCGCGCCGGATTCGGTCTCCTGCACCGCGCGGACGTGGGTGTACTTGTCGGCGTCCAGGCTCTGGCTGATCGCGGTGGGCAGCTGCCGCCAGGAGCCATCGGGGTTGTCCGGGTCGGCCAGCCGCATCACGGGCTCCAGCGCGGCCGCGTCGGCTGGCGTCGCGTCCCGGATCACCACGCCGTCCGGCAAGGCCGGGACGGCCACGGGGATGATCTCGCCCGGCTGTACCCCGGCCCCAGGGGTTGTGGCGGCGTACATCCGCTCACCCATCACGTTCCCCGAGAACAGGCGCTCCGCCTCACGGCGCGCCGGATTCCCCGACCGCCGGGCGCCCTTGCGCGCCCCGTTCCGCTTCCCCACGCGTTCCTCCCCTTGTCACCGCACACCTCCCCCACCCGGCCTCCGGCCTAACACCCGGAGCTGGCAGGCAACTTGGGGCTGCCGCGCCCGGAATCTGTCCACAGGCGATTCGTGATCCCTAGGAGGTATGAACGAGCACGAGCAGCAGCCGGCCCCGAGCCGGGGCAAGGTCCTGGAGGCCCTCACGCGGGCGGAGCGGAAAGTCTTCACCCGGCCCGCGCCGAAATCCGCAAAGGCTCAGGTGAAATTCCTTCTCACGCGGGCGAAGGGGTCCACCAAGGCCCTGGCGGAACGCCTGGGCGTCTCGCGCCGCACGGTGGAGCGCTACCGCGCCGGGAAGCTGACGACCCCGCAGAAGCGCCTCCAGGCCACCCTGGTGGAGGAGACCGAATCCGAGTGGCAACCGCAGGTCAGAGCACAGACACGCGAGCAGGCGTCCACCTCCAGCGGCATGATGGTGGAGGTGACGGCGTACTTCGGATTCACGTGCTCAGGCAGCTCGGACGACGGCCGCATACGCACCATCACCACCCCGATCTCACCCACCTACGCGAAACAGATCCTCGAACTCCAGGAGGCCGGAGCGACGGAGGAGGATCTACATCCGATCGTTGCGCAGGCCATCACCGAGTCGTATTTCACAGAATGGGGCACTCGCGCCGACGGTCTGCGCGCTGATTTCACGCACGTCCAGTCCATAGATTTCCAGTTCTGACACGGCCGAATTCAGGGCCTGCTATAAACCATATTCGGCGGGCCGCCGTACAGCGCTCTGGCGGCCCGCTCCCGAATCCGCACCACGAATGCGAGGCCGACGATGACCACGCCCTGGCCGCCCCGGCGCTCCGCCCGCCGTCCACTCGCCCCGCGCGTCGCCGCGCCCCACGAGCCGGTCGACCCGGCCCGGATCGGCCGCCGTGTCGTACGGCGCCGGGCGAAGGGCATGGACGCCGGCGCCGTCGCGGCCGCCCTCGAGGAGGCCCGGTGGTTCGCCCGGCAGGACTCGCGGCACGAGGACCTGGCCGACGACGTCCGCGGCCGCGCGGAGCTGGCGGAGTGGGAACGCATCGACCAGCTGCTCGCCGCCGCCGCGCCGGGCACCGTGTACGACCCGGACACCGACGGCGTCGTCCAGGCCGAGCTCGCCGCCGAAGCCGCGGCCGCCGCCGCCCGCGAGGCCGAGCTGCGCGAAGCCGCCCGGACCGCGGCCCGCGCCGACGAGCTCCAGGCGCTGCGCGAGCTCGGCACGCTGCAGCAGACCGAGCTGCGCGCCGGCGACGAAGCCGCCCGCGACGAACTCACCCGCCGCGCCGGCGGCTACGTCCAGGCCGACGTCGACGCCTGGCTCGCCCACGCCCTGGCCGCGCACCTCGGGCACTACGCCGCACCGGCCGCCCGCGAGGCCGCCGCCGGCCTTCTGCCTCCGCCGGTCCTCGCGCACGCCGCGCTGCTCGCCGAACTCGCCCGCCTGGCCCCCGACACCGACGTCGACCAGCTGGCGTTCGCGGCCCGGCTCGCCACCACCGAGCCCGAAGCCACAGGTGCCCTCGCCGGGTTCCTCGCCCGTGTCCGTCCGTAGCGCAGCATTCGCACGCCCCGCTCCGGATCGGCTGGCCTCACGCTCCGTTGCCCCCAGAGCCCCAGGGTCTGGGGGGCGGATCTGGGGGACTGGGGCCGGATATGCCTGAAACGCCTGCGATGCCTAGGGGATTGGGGGCCTGTTTCCCCACGTAGGCGCGTCCCTCGAGGGCGACCTGCGAACCTGTGAGGGAGCTGAGGGGTGGGCCCGCTCGCGATCACTGAGGGTGACTGTCACGCTGTCGCACTCGAGGTGTCACGTCCCCCTCGGGGAAGCGTCACACACCCTCGCAAACATCCCTTTATGTCCGTTTTTCGGGGGCTGTAAGGCTGTCCTGTGCCACCGAACTTTGAGCGATCTCATCGAAGTTTGAGTCGTGCTGCACGGTGACGCGGGATGCAGCGCAGCATTCGCACGGTCCGGTCGGCACACAGATGCTGCTAGTGCAGCAAGGCCAGCCTCACCATGCAGCGGCCATCGCCTACCCGGCTGCTCCCACTGCCGCCGGCACTGGGCCGCCCAGACGTGAGCACGCCTGCACTGCGCAGTCGAAGTACACGTCGACGTCAACGCTGCGCTCGCAGCGGGCGACCTCGTACGCACCCTTCATCGCCTCGAAGGCGGCCACCACGGGCAGGGTGACGTCCTCGTACGCCCCGGCCGCCGTGTCCAGGTAGTGGGCGAAGCCGAAGTTGTAGCTGCGGTCGCGCTCCGCCTCGGTCACGCGCCGGTGGGCCTGGCGGGCCGCCTCGAACCACCGCAGCCCGTCATCTACGCCCAGGGCGTCCACGACGATCGCGAGGAACGGGGTCACCCGCTCCGCGGTCTCGGGCCAGCTGTCGGTGGGCGAGCCGAAGCGGTTGCCCAGCTCCTGGGTGAGGTGGAGGCCGAAGTCGTACGTCACGCCCTACTCGTACCGCGTCGGCTGGCCTCCGCGTGCGCGGCGCGCGGAGCTCCACCCCAGGAATGCTCGTGCGGGCCGTCTCGTCTGCGCTTTCCCCTGGAGGAGAACGATGTACGGCCTGGCGGGCAGGCCCTGCTCCTGTTCTGGAGAACTAGAACATCCGGTACCCCTGGTGATACCGACAGGCTGCGTCGCGGACGTTCGGGCACGAGAACGGCGCCGCACCAGGGGGTGCGGCGCCGTGTTGCCCGGCCGGGCGGGCGGCCGGGCGGCCGGGTCAGCTGACGGCGTGCAGCGAACCGCGCCTCTTGGCGGCTGCGGCCTTCTTCGCAGCGGCGGCGGCCGCCCGCTTCTTGCGCTGCTCGGCGAGCTGGTCCTGATAGGCGGCGACGGCCTTGTGGTAGTCCGCCACGTAGGTCTTGCTGTCCAGCCGGTCGGTCTTGGGCATCGCCTTGACGGCGTCCAGGGCGTCCTCGGGGGAGTTGTAGCCGGCCAGCATCGGGTTGATCTGGTAGACACCGTTGCGGACCTTCTTGACGAGCTTGGCCAGCTCCAGCTCCCGTAGTGCTGCGTTCACGCTGGGGCGGCTGAGCCCGAGCAGCTCGCCCAGGGTGGCCTGGTCCATCGCGATGCGACCGCCAGCCTCGCTGCGCGCCCGGAGCTTCAGCAACGCCCGGTAAGCGGCAGGCGGCAGGTCCAGGTCGGCGAGAAGACCATCAGCGTTGGTCGCCGACCACTTCAACGTACTCACTGGGCTGATCCCTCCTCCTGGCGCTGCGCACGGGCCAGTCGGCGTGCAGCGCGTTCCTCGGACCGCTTCTTCCGCAGTTCCTCGATCGCCTCTCGCATGTGCTCCAACGATGGGAACCGCACCAGATCCGGCAGACTTTCGTCCCTACGGATCTTCGCAATCGCCTTGTCCTGGTCGACCTGCACGTACTCGGCCTCGACCAGCTCCGTGCCGGGGATGAACTCCGCTACACGGTACGAGTAGGGCGGGTTGAACTGGTAGAGGCCACGGCGCACCTTGAAGACGATGCCATGGCCCATGATCTCCTGCAGCGCCTCGTTGATCTTCGCGCGGGGCACGTCCAGGACCGTCGCCATCTCCTCCTGCGTCAGCCGGATCTGCCCGCCAGCCTTCTGACAAGCGATCAACAGCAGGATCAGCCGCAACGGCAGTGCCTCACGGAAGTACTGCGCGATCACAAAGAAGAACTCCAGCGAGTCCATGGAGAACGCCTTGGGGCGCTCCAGGGTGTCGTAGAACTCCATCGGCTTGCGCTCGCTGCTGAGCGAGACCTTCCGACGTGGGTAGCGGCGAGCGACCGAGTCAAGGTCTTCTACCGGCTGCACAGGCTTCGACCACGCCTGGATCTCATCCCCGAGGGGCAGCTCCGTACGGCGCGATGAACGCTTCGGTGTCGGACGACGGCGCTGTGGCTCGGGTGTCACGAGACTGCTCTCCACTTCGCTGATCTTGAACGCCAGCAGTATGTCAGTCACGCCGACATATATGTCGGCGTGACTGACGTTCCGGCGTGTTGTGTCCCCCCAGGGGGGACAGATCTCCCCCCTGCGTGCGTCGGCAGACCGCTCGACGGGACGCCGTCGCGAACGTCGGCCTGGCTGACGTTTCGAGCCCAAAACTGTCGGTGCGACTGACATTCCGTCTGCGATCTGACTACTCAGGAGGTACACATCGCAGACGTTGTGTACCTCCTGGGGTGACAGATCACCAGATGTGCAGGCCGCTGACCAGCAGGTTCTTGATCTGCGTAAGTATTAGGTGGCTGAGGTCCACCTGCAGGCGCCGGCCGGACCCTTCGTGGCTGAGGCGGCTTCGCGCGCGGGCCCGTGGGCCCGCGCAGACCGTAGGCGGCACCAGCGGCTCTGAGTCTCGGGCGGTGCCGACCGTGACGAACAAGCACCAGGAGGCGGGGCCTGCCTCCGTGGCGGGTTCCGCCGCCCGGCCCGAGGGGCCGTTCGGCTCCGGTACCTCCGCACGCCGGAATTCATGCTTTCCGATATCCGAGGTACTGTTCTGTGGCTGAGGCCCGAAGCCGCTCAATTCGTGATTCCTCGCATGACTGGGTGGCAAAACACGGACGCTGACCTTTCATCAAAAAGGCGCACCCTTCCCTGGTGGTGGGGGGTGCCCTGTGTTTCCGCCAACGTTACATGCTGCATCTATCGGATCCACGCGGTACACTGGAACCCACGCGATCGAGCAACCCCCACCACTCGCAGCCAGCCGGGCCCGCGCCAGCGGGCCCTAGCGGTTCTGGAGGCGTAGCCGGAGGGACCGTCAGGCGGGGGAGCGCAGCGGACCCGCCGGGAGCGTTCAACGCTCCCTCAACTCTCTTACTACCGACCACGCTAGCCGCACTGGATAAGCCGTCAGTTGCCCGGTCGCGCACCGCGCGGCCGCCGGGAGCGCAGCGACCGGCCCACTGGTTCCCGAGAGCGCAGCGAAGGGAACCGCCCGTGCTCCGCACGGGCCCGCCGAGCATCGCGAGGCGTTTCGCTTGCACAGGGCGCAGCCCTGTGGTACCCGCGGAGCGGGTACCACAG
>NZ_JBEPDN010000024.1:0-44049 GCF_040300365.1 Streptomyces sp. NPDC000404
CGAAGACCGCGGGCAGGGCGGCGGCCAGCCACGGCAGCGCGTTCGGCGTCGGGGCCGTGGGCTCGGCGGGCAGGCGGAACTCGGTGCGTTTGTGTTACGGACTGCTCCGCTTTACGTCCGTAACACCACCCCCGACCCCACCACCTTCTCGCCGTGTATGGGCTTCGGGTGGTTGTGGCGGGCGTCGGGGCCGATCGGCCGGCGCCCGCCACTGCCGGGCTCAGTGGCCCCGCTTCACCCATTCGTCCAGGTGCGGGGACTCTTCGCCGATCGTGGTGGTGTTGCCGTGGCCGGTGTGGACCACGGTTGGCGCCGGGAGGGGGAGCAGTCGGTCGCGGATCGAGTTGATGATGGTCGGGAAGTCGGAGAACGAGCGGCCGGTGGCGCCCGGGCCGCCCTGGAAGAGGGTGTCGCCGGTGAAGACGGCGCCCAGGCCCGGTGCGTACAGGCTGACGGCGCCCGGTGCGTGGCCCGGTGTGTGCAGCACCGTCAGATCCGTACCGGCGATGGTCAGGACCTGGCCGTCGGACAGCTCGCGGTCGGGCGGGGTGCCGGGGTGGGTCTGCTGCCACAGCGGCAGGTCGGCGGGGTGGAGGTGGATCAGCGCGCCGGTGCGGGCCGCGAGGGCGGGGGCCGCGTCGATGTGGTCGTTGTGCGCGTGGGTGCAGACGATGGCGCGCAGGGTGCGGCCGCCGAGTGCGGTGAAGATCGCGTCGGCGTCGTGGGCGGCGTCGATGACGATCGCCTCCTCGTCGTCCCCGACGATCCAGACGTTGTTGTCGACGTCCCAGGTGCCGCCGTCGAGGGAGAAGGTGCCAGAGGTGACGAGATGGTCGATGCGGGCGGCCATCAGAGCGTCACCACCGAACGCAGCACATCGCCCGCGTGCATCCGCTCGAAGGCCTGCTCGACGCCGTCGATGCCGATGGTCTCGGTGACGAAGGCGCTCAGGTCGATGCGGCCCTGCTGGTGCAGGTCGATCAGCATCGGGAAGTCGCGGGACGGCAGGCAGTCGCCGTACCAGGACGACTTGAGGGAGCCGCCGCGGCCGAAGACGTCCAGGAGCGGCAGTTCCAGCTTCATCTCGGGGGTCGGGACGCCGACGAGGACGACCGTGCCGGCCAGATCGCGGGCGTAGAACGCCTGCCGGTAGGTCTCCGGGCGGCCGACCGCCTCGATGACGACGTCCGCGCCGAATCCGCCGGTCAGCTCGCGGATCGCCTCGATGGGGTCGGTGGTGCGGGAGTTGACGGCGTGGGTGGCGCCCATGGTGCGGGCGGTGTCCAGCTTCCGGTCGTCGACGTCCACCGCGATGATCTTCGCGGCGCCGGCCAGCCGGGCGCCGACCACCGCCGCGTCGCCGACGCCGCCGCAGCCGATGACCGCGACGGTGTCGCCGCGGCCGACGTTGCCGGTGTTGATGGCCGCGCCGATGCCGGCCATCACACCGCAGCCCAGCAGTCCGGCGACGGCGGGCGAGACGGCCGGGTCGACCTTGGTGCACTGGCCGGAGGCGACCAGCGTCTTGTCCGCGAAGGCGCCGATGCCCAGCGCGGGCGTCAGCTCCGTGCCGTCGGTCAGGGTCATCTTCTGCTTCGCGTTGTGGGTGTCGAAGCAGTACTGCGGACGGCCGCGCAGACAGGCCCGGCACTGGCCGCACACCGCGCGCCAGTTCAGGACGACGAAGTCGCCGGGGGCGACGTCGGTGACGCCCTCGCCGACGGACTCCACGATCCCGGCGGCCTCGTGGCCGAGCAGGAACGGGAAGTCGTCGTTGATGCCGCCCTGCTTGTAGTGCAGGTCGGTGTGGCACACCCCGCACGCCTGGATCTGCACCACGGCCTCGCCGGGTCCGGGATCCGGCACCAGGATGGTCTCCAGCCGGACCGGTTCGTTCTTCCCCGGCGCGATGACGCCGCGCACTTCCTGTGCCATGGGACAGCCCCTCTCAAAGATCACGTACGGGACCACTGTGGCGTACCGCCACCGAGCCGTGCCACACCGTACGCGGGGCGGGCGGCCGTCCGCAGGACCGGGGCACGATCGATGACCCGGCGTACGCGAACGGGCGCGGGCCTCCGGGGCCCGCGGCCGTCACCAGCGGGGCACGGCCGGGACGCGCCAGGTGGGGTCGGCGCGGCGCATGGCGGCGGCGTCGTCGCGGGAGCGCAGGGCGCCGTCGTCGCCCTGCCAGCGGCGGTGCAGCGCGGCGAGCCGGTCGCGGTCGAGGGTGACGCCGAGGCCCGGCGCGTCGCCGACCGTCAGCGCGCCGTCGCGGAAGACGAGCCGTTCGGTCAGGACGTCCTCGGTCTGCCAGGGGTAGTGGGTGTCGCAGGCATGATCGAGGCGGGGGACGACGGCGGCGGCGTGGGTCATCGCGGCGAGGGAGATGCCCAGGTGGGTGTTGGAGTGCATGGACAGGCCGACCCCGAACGTGGTGCAGAGCGCGGCGAGTTCGCAGGTGGCGCGCAGTCCGCCCCAGTAGTGGTGGTCGCAGAGGACGACCTGCACGGCTTCCCGGGTGAACGCCTCGGGGATCTCCTCGAAGGTCGTCACGCACATGTTGGTGGCGAGCGGCAGCGGCGCCGCGCTCCCGGCGCGCAGCGCGGCGGCGATCTCGGCCATCGGGCCGGTCCCGGACGCGGGGTCCTCCAGGTACTCCAGGGTGTCGCCGAGCGCGGCGGCGACGCGCAGCGAGGTGGCGACGGACCAGGCGCCGTTGGGGTCGAGCCGCAGCGGCTTGCCGGGGAAGGCGGCGGCGAGGGCGCGGACCGCGGCGATCTCCTCGTCCGGCGGGAAGACGCCGCCCTTGAGCTTGAAGGAGCCGAAGCCGTACGTGTCCGCGAGGCGGCGGGCCTGGGCGACGACGCCGTCCGGGCCGAGGGCCGCGCCCCAGTCGTCGGCCTCGCCGGCGCCCTGGGGGTGCGCGGCCCAGCGGTAGAAGAGGTAGGCGCTGTAGTCGACGCGGTCGCGGACCTTGCCGCCGAGCAGCGCGTGGACGGGCAGCCCCGCCGTCTTCCCCCAGGCGTCCAGGCAGGCCACCTCGACGGCGGAGACGACGGAGCGGCGCAGCTTGTCGGCGGTGCGGACGCCCCGGAGGCCGGCGGCGTCGACGGCGCCGGGCCCGGTGGCGTCCGGGGAGTCGCCGCAGACGCGGGCGGCGAGCAGGGGCAGCGCGTTCAGATCGGTGACCCGGTGGCCGGGCAGGGCGTCGGCGAGCGGCCGGGCCAGATCGAGATAGGCGGTGTCGCCGTAGGTCTCGCCGACGCCGGTGACGCCGCCGCCGGTGACCACCTCGACGATCAGCCGCGGCGTGTACGGCTGGTGGACTCCCTGGGTGTTCAGCAGCGGCGGATCGGCGACCAGGATCGGGGTGAGCCGGACCTCGGTGACGGTGAGGTCGTGAGCGGGGGTGGCGGCCAAGGGACGCACTCCTGTCTCCAGAGGGACGGCGCCAGGCGACGGCGCCGCGCATGTCCGTGGACATACCCGTGGACATACCCGTGGACATGTCCGTGTATGTGGATGGTGTCCACGGATGGGAAGGGAGGGTAGGAGGGCGGCTCGGGGGCGTCAACGGGGCCCAACGGGACCTTGGGGGCGCGGAGTCGGACGGTGCACGCCCCACGTCTGTCCCGGCACGCCCCGATGCCCGCCGCCCGGCCGGGCCGCAACTCGCCCCTCTTTGCCAATCGTTGAATCTCCGCGCGTAGATCCCACGGCGCGCCTCTGTTACATCTACCTGGGCCGGGCGTGACCTGCCCGGAGCCGCGCGGCCCCGCGCGGAACCCCCCACTCCCCGAAGGAGCCGCGCATGCCCCGCTCTTCCCTGTCCCGCCGCGTTCCGGCCGCCCTCCGCTCCCGCCGGGTCCGGGCCGGCGCCGCGACCGCCGCCGCGCTCGTCGCCGGCACCGCGGTCTTCGGCGCCGGCCAGGCCACCGCGGAGCACTCGGTGCCGCGCAGCGACAAGGAGATCCCCAACCTCACCCTCGTCCAGGACCGGATCAAGGCCTACTACGGCGACACCGTCACCGCCGACGGCGAGCACTACGCCTCCCCGAAGAGCAACTACGCCCGCCAGGTCCGCTCCATCGAGGCGAAGGCGCGCACCTACCTCACCCGTGCGCTCGCCCGGCAGGACGCCCCCGCCGACAAGGGCCGCGCCAAGCCCGCCATCGTCCTCGACATGGACGACACCACGCTGCTGACGTACAACTACGAGCTGCGCGAGGGCTTCCGCTTCACCGAGAAGAGCCAGGACGAGTACCTCGCCTCGACCGACATGGACCCGGTCTTCGGCATGGACCGGCTGGTCAACTGGGCGCACTCCAAGGGCGCCGAGGTCTTCTTCCTCACCGGGCGCAAGGAGGCCCAGCGGGAGTGGAGCGTGCGCAACCTCAAGAACGTCGGCTACGACGTCCCGCTCGACCGCGGCCACGTCTATCTGAAGGACAAGGAAAACCCTCCGGCGTACCTGCCGTGCGGCGCCGGCTGCACCACGGTCGAGTACAAGTCGGGCACCCGCAAGCACATCGAGTCGCTGGGCTACCGCATCGTCGCCAACTTCGGCGACCAGTACAGCGATCTGCGCGGCGGCTTCGGTGAGCGGACGTTCAAGCTGCCGAACCCGATGTACTACCTGCCGTGACGGACGCGGGAGTGACCGGCGCCGGTCACTCCCACCGCGTCTCGGCGCGGGCGGACGCCTCCGGCACCTTCCGGGCCGCCCGCTGCCAGGCCGCGGCGATCTCGGCCGGATAGCGGCGGGCGCTGCGGGTGAGCCGGACACCGGGGATCAGCTCGACCACGTCGTTGACCCGCAGCAGCGCCGGCGTCCCGCCGCTCAGCTCCGTCCACTCCCGGGCGCCGTACGGCAGCAGCAGGCTGCCGTGGGCGCTGAGGTTGCGCAGCCGCAGGGCGCCCGCCGCGTCGACGGTGACCTCGACGTGGCGGCGGCTGACGCGCTCCAGCAGCCGCCGCGGCAGCACGTCGTGGAGCGCGATGCCCGCGGCGCCCGGCGCCCGGCCCAGCACCGCCGTGGTGCCGGCGTCGAGGGTCACCCGGTGCACGCACGCGTCGTCGGCCATCACCTTCAGCTGGGCGACTCCGGTGCGCGGCCCGTCGTCGGTGAGCGGTGTGTGGTGCAGTTCGCAGACCGGCACCCCGCGCCGCATCACCGGGAGGCGTACGGCGTGGCCGCGGCGGCTGTCGTAGAGCGTGCAGCCGCGCTCCGGGCAGCGCCAGGAGCGCTTGACGACGGCGGTGAGCGGACGGCGGTGGCGGCCCGCCAGCAGGCCGTGCGCCTTGAGGTCGGACTCCTCGATCTTCCGGGAGATCTGCGCGGGGGTGCGGACGCCCATGTCGCGCGCGTACAGCTCGACGGAGCGGTCCGGCCCCGGCCGCATGCCGAGGAATTGGGTGGTGTTGCCCTGGATCCAGGGGTGGACGAGCCGGAAGTCCTTGAAGTCGTCGCCGGAGACGACCGGCAGGCCCGTCACATCGGCGAGGTCCAGCAGCGGTTCGTCGGCGTCCGGCACCTCCGTGACCAGGCCCTGGCCGATCCAGTCGGCGAGCAGCCGCGGTTCGGCCCGGTCGGCGTACTCGTGCGGGGCGTGGCGCAGGCTGCGGTCGGCGAGGGCGTGGACCCGCACCTCGCGGTCGCTGGTGCGGTGCGCCAGCGCCTCGACGACCAGCCGCAGCCGGTCCAGGGAGCGCGGCCGGCGGTCGCCGAAGCGGTCGTCGCGGACGACGTTGGAGAGATCGATCAGTGCGTCGGCGTCCCGGGCGGTGGGGGCGAGGTGGCGGACGAGGTCATCGAGGCGGCGGGACATCCGGCTATCCCTTCTTCCAGACCGTCAGCCGGGTCTCGACGTCCGGCAGATCGCCGTCGTGCGTCGGCGTGACGGCGGTGACCTTGAGCATCGCGAGATTGTGCTGGTCGGTGACGGTGCACAGCAGCGTGCCGACCGGGATGGTCTTCGCGAACTCCTGCTCGTCCACCGAAGAGGGAAGGGCGTTGGACTGCGCGCCCTCCAGGCACTTCTCGGGCGTCTCGCCGGCGCCCTTGCCCATCGTGGTCCGGAACTCCCAGCGGTCCTTGAGGACGTCGCCGATCTCGATCTCGTCCGCGTCGTAGTCGACCTCCCCGCCGGTCACCCGGGGTACGTCGAGGTCGACACCCGTGGAGTTCGAGTCGCGCGGCGCCCGCAGCGCGAACGGGCGGTCCTTGACCAGCACCTTGTACGCGGGCTCCGGGGAGTGGGTCGGATCGCCGGTCGGCGTCGGGGTCGGCGTCGCCGTCGTCGGGTCGTTGGTCGGCGTCGGCCCCGGGTCCGGCTGCCCGTCCGGCAGCATCGCCTTGACCGTCACGACGCCCAGCACCACCAGGACGACCGCGGCCACCGCCATGAGCGCGTGCTTCCACGGTCCGCCGAGCGCACCGCCGGACGCGGGCGGCGCCGCGGGCCCCTGCCCGTACGCGGGACCGGCGTCCGGGCCGTACCCGCCGCCGTACCCCTGGGTCCCGCCGCCCTGGCCGTAGGCGGGCCCGGCCCCCGGCGGATACCCGGAGCCCGCCCGCGAGGTGTGCCCCGGGCCGGGCGGGGGCGGCGGGACGGTGGTGCGATCCGCCGTCTCGGCGTCGAACGGCGGCCGGGTGGCTCCGGCGGACGTCGCGGCGCCCGGCGGCCGGGTCTCCCGGTCGGCCTCGGCGGTCGCGCCACCGGCCGGACCGGGCTCGGGCTCCGGCGGATGGGTGGCGGCCCGCTCCCGCCGCTCGATCGCGGCGGTCAGCGGGGCGGGCAGCCAGCCGTCGGTGTCCCGCAGCGGGCGCCCGGCGCCGCGCTCGCACAGGGCGATCAGCTCGTCGGCGGTGATCCGCTCCGCCGGGTCCACGGCCAGCGCGCGGCGCAGCAGCGGCTGGAGGGTGTCCGGGTAGCCGGAGAGGTCCGGCGGCCGGACCGCGCTGTTGGCGATCTTCGCGGCGACCGTCATCCAGCCGCCGTCGCCGTACGGGTGCCGCCCGGTCGCCGCGACCGCCGCGATCAGCCCCAGCGCGAAGAAGTCGCCCGCGGGCCCCACCTCCTCCCCGAGCGCGTGCTCCGGAGACATGAAGTGCGGGGTGCCGATCCGGCCACCGACGCTGGTCAGCTGGGTGGCGTCGGCGGCGCGGGCGATACCGAAGTCGATGACGTACGGGCCGGACGCGGCGAGCATGATGTTGCTGGGCTTGAGGTCGCGGTGGACGACCTCGGCGGCGTGGATCGCCGCCAGCGCCCGCGCGGTGCACCCCACCAGCTGGAAGACGGCGGGCAGCGGCAGCGGGCCGTACTCCGCGAGCGCGGCGTCCAGCGGCACACCGGGCACGAACTCCGAGGCGATCCAAGGGAGTTGGCCCGTGGTGTCGTGGTCCACGACCGGCACGAGGTGGTAGCCCTGCACCCGGCGGGCGGCGCGCACCTCCTGCTCGAAACGGAGCCGGAACCCTGCGTCGCGGCGGTACTGCGGCAGGATCAGCTTGAGCGCCACCGGCTGCCCGCCGCGGGTCCGCGAGAGATAGACGGTGCCCATACCGCCCTCGCCGACCCGGCCGAGCAGCCGGTATCCGGCGATCTCGCGCGGGTCCTCGGGCAGCAGCGGTCCGATGGCGGCAGCGGCGTGCGTATCGATGACGGCCTCCCCCTGTGCCGCGACGGCCACGGCACAGGCCCCCGGCCGTGCCCGCGCCCCCGCGGCGGCTTTCGCTCCACTCGTCCGCCGTCCATCTCAGCACATCGAACGGGGAGATCCCAGCCGCCCGGGCGCCCAACCCCTGTGCGCTCAGCGCCGCTTGGGCACCGGCACCCGCATCAGATCGCGGGCCACGGTCAGCTCGCCGGTGAATCCGGCGTCCCGCGCCTGCCGTTCGAAGGCCGCCGGGTCGGAGTAGCGCTGCGAGAAGTGCGTCAGCACGAGGTGGCGCACCCCCGCGTCCGCCGCCACCTTCGCCGCCTGGCCCGCCGTCAGATGCCCGTGCTCGGTGGCGAGCCGTACGTCCTCGTCGAGGAAGGTCGACTCGATGACCAGCAGGTCCGCGCCGTCGGCCAGCGCGTACACACCGTCGCACAGCCGGGTGTCCATGACGAACGCGAACCGCTGCCCGCGCCGCACCTCGCTCACCTCGTCCAGCCGCACCCCGCCCAGCTCCCCGGCGCGCTGGAGACGGCCGACGTCGGGCCCGGCGATGCCGTGCGCGGCGAGCCGGTCCGGCAGCATCCGCCGGGCGTCCGGCTCGACCAGCCGGTAGCCGAACGACTCGACCGGATGCGACAGCAGCCGCGCCTGGAGCGTGTACGCCGCCGTCGTCGCCAGCACCCCGTCCGCCGCGACCGGCTGCTCCGTCAGCCGGACCGTCTCGCGGTACGCCGTGGAGTAGCGCAGCCGGTCGAAGAAGCGCTGGCCGCTCGCCGGGTAGTGGGCGGTGACGGGGTGCGGCACCCGGTCGAGGTTGATCCGCTGGATCACCCCGGCGAGGCCCAGCGAGTGGTCGCCGTGGAAATGGGTGACACAGAGCCGGTTGAGGTCGTGCGCGGCGACCCCGGCGCGCAGCATCTGCCGCTGGGTGCCCTCACCCGGGTCGAACAGCAGGCCCTCGCCATCCCAGCGCAGCAGATAGCCGTTGTGGTTGCGGTGTCGGGTCGGCACCTGGCTGGCGGTGCCGAGGACGACCAGTTCGCGTACGGACACGGCTGCTTATCCGGGGGGCCACTGGAGGCCGCGGCCGCCGAGGACGTGCAGATGGGCGTGGAAGACGGTCTGGCCCGCGCCGGCACCGGTGTTGAAGACGACCCGGTAGCCCGTCTCCTCGATGTCGTCCCCGGCGGCGACCGTCCGGGCCTCGCGCAGTATGTCGGCGATGACCTGCGGCTCGGCGGCGGCGAGGGTCGCGGCGTCCGGGTAGTGGACCTTGGGGATCACCAGGACGTGGGTCGGCGCCTGGGGGTTGATGTCGCGGAACGCGACGATGGTCTCGGTCTCGTGGACGATGGTCGCCGGCACCTCCCCCGCCACGATCTTGCAGAACAGGCAGTCGGCCTGCGGTTCTCCCGCCACCGGTGGCTCCTCCCGGGTCATCGGCCGCCCCGCCCGCCGGAGCGCGAGGGCCGCGCCGTGGCCGCCCTCGTCCCGTCCCGGCGTACGCGGCGGACGCCGTACGCACCCTGCGTACGCCCTCGGATGCTACCGGCCCGGCACCCCGTACGGCCGGGTGGGCCGACCACGCCGGGTCCGGGCCGCGCGGACCGTCCGCGCGGCGGCCCGGCCTCTAAGCTGACCCCGCACAGCCCCCTTTTCGCCCACGAACCGGGAGTGAACGCACCATGGCCACCACCCGCACCGCCACCACCCACTGGGAGGGCAGCCTCCTCCAGGGCAAGGGCAAGGTCTCCCTGGACTCCTCCAAGGTCGGGACCTACGACATCAACTGGCCGGCCCGCGCCGAGCAGCCGAACGGCGTCACCAGCCCGGAGGAGCTGATCGCCGCCGCCCACTCCGCCTGCTACTCCATGGCCTTCTCGCACGGCCTGGCGGGACAGGGCTACACCGTCGAGGACGTCGACACCCGGGCCGATGTGACCTTCCAGCCGGGCGAGGGCATCACCGCCATCGCGCTGACCGTCAAGGCGCGCGTCCCGGGCCTGTCGCAGGAGGACTTCCAGGCGGCGGCGCAGGACGCCAAGGCCAACTGCCCGGTCAGCCAGGCGCTGAAGGGCGTCAAGAACATCACCCTCACCGCCGAACTGGTCTGACCCATGCGGACGGGCCGGACCCGCGGCACCACCGCCCGCGCCGCCCGGCCCGTCCGCCCGTCAGCTCCAGCGGCCGGTGCGCCCCAGCAGCAGCGCCGTCGCGGCGGTACCCGCCGTGGAGGTGCGCAGCACCGTCGGGCCCAGGCGGTACGGAGCGGCGCCCGCCGCCGCGAACGCGGCCAGCTCGTCCGGCGCGACCCCGCCCTCGGGGCCGACGACCAGCACCACCGAACCGGACGCGGGCAGCTCGGCGGTGGCCAGCGGGGTGGCGCCCTCCTCGTGCAGCACGGCCGCGAAATCAGCCGCCGCCAGCAGCTCGGCCACCTGCTTGGTGGTGTGCGCCTCGCCCACCTCGGGGAAGGTCAGCCGCCGCGACTGCTTCCCGGCCTCCCGGGCCGTCGCCCGCCACTTGGCCAGCGACTTCGCGGCCCGCTCACCGCGCCACTGGGTGACACACCGCGACGCCGCCCAGGGGATGACGGCATCGACGCCGGTCTCGGTCATCGTCTCCACGGCCAGCTCGCCGCGGTCGCCCTTGGGCAGCGCCTGGACGACGGTGATCCGCACCGGCGGCGCGGGCTCCGTCCGCACCTCGGCCACCGCGACGGTCAGCCGGTCCTTGCCCTCGGCCGCCGCGACCGTGCCGTACGCGCCGGTCCCGGCGCCGTCGGTCAGCACCACGTCCTCACCGGCCCGCAGCCGCCGCACCGACACCGCGTGCCGGCCCTCGGGACCGTCCAGCACCAGCGTGCCGCCGGGCCGCGCGCCCGCCAGCGAATCCACCACGAAAACCGGCGCCGTCATCTCTCGTCCCTCATCTTGCGACCGTTCAACTTCTCGTATGCCGCGTCCAGTTCGGACGCCAGCAGCGCCACCAGCTCACCAGCGGGCAGCTCCCGCGCCAACCGGTGCCCCTGCCCGGCCCACAGCGCCATGCCCTGGGTGTCACCCGCCCGCGCGGCCGCCTTCCGCAGCCCGGCGGTCAGATGGTGCACGGCCGGATAGGCGGCCGGGGCGTACGGGCCGTGCTCCCGCAGGAAGCGGTTGGCCAGGCCCCGGGCCGGGCGTCCGGTGAAGGCGCGGGTCAGCTCGGTGCGGGTGAACAGCGGGTCGGTCAGCGCCTGCTTGTGCAGCGGGTGCGCACCGGATTCGGGGGTCGCCAGGAAGGCGGTGCCCAGCTGGGCCGCCTCGGCACCGGCGGCGAGCACCGCGGCGATCTGCGCGCCGCGCATCAGCCCGCCGGCGGCGATGACCGGCAGCCGCACCGCCTCGCGGACCTGCGCGATCAGCGTCAGCAGACCGAGCGGGGCGCCGGTGCCGTCGGCGTGCGGATCGTCCCGGTGGGTGCCCTGGTGGCCGCCCGCCTCGGCGCCCTGCGCACACACCGCGTCGGCACCCGCCGCCTGCGCCGCCCGCGCCTCGTCCGGCGTGGTGACCGTGACGACGGTGTACGTACCGACCGCGGCGAGCGAGGCGAGCACCGCGGGCGAGGGGCAGCCGAAGTGGAACGACACCACCGGCACCGGGTCCTCGCGCAGCACCGCCAGCTTCGCCTCGTAGCCGTCGTCCGAGCCGCCGTACGGATCGACCTCGCCGAGCCCGGTCTCGTACCACGCGGCCTCGCCGGCCAGCTGATCGCGGTAGACCTCGACGGCGGCCGTGTTGGCGAGTTCGGGCTGCGGGAGGAAGAGGTTGACGCCGAAGGGACGGCCGGTCAGTCCGCGCAGCCGCTTGATCTCCTGGTACATGCCGTCGGCGGTCTTGAGCCCGCCGGCGAGGAAGCCGAGCCCGCCGGCCTCACCGACGGCGGCGACCAGCTCCGGACCGGAACCGCCGCCGGCCATCGGCGCCTGCACGATCGGATGACGGCAAAGAGCGGTCAGCGCGGTGGACATGGCCACATCGTGTCATGCCCCGCGCACCGCACCGAAACGGGCGGAGCCGCCCGCCGCGACGGACGAGCGGGACCGGCCACCGGCCGCCAAACGCGTGTGGGGCCCGGGGAAAATCCCCGGGCCCCACACGCGTAGATCTATGGATCGCCTACCGCCCGTCGGCCGTGCCGCCCCGGGGGACACCCCCCGGACCCCCGGCCGATACGCGCCTACCGCCCGTTGAAGGCATCCTTCAGGCGGGAGAAGAGCCCCTGCTGCCCCGGCTGAAACTGGCCCGTGGGGCGTTCTTCACCACGGAGCTTGGCCAGCCGCCGCAGCAGCTCTTCCTGCTCGGGATCGAGCTTGGAGGGGGTCTGGACCTCGACGTGGACGATCAGGTCGCCGCGGCCGTTGCCCCGCAGATGGGTCACGCCGCGCTGGTGCAGCGGGATCGACTGACCGGACTGGGTGCCGGGCCGGACGTCGATCTCCTCCATGCCGTCCAGCGTCTCCAGCGGACACTTCGTGCCCAGCGCCGCCGCGGTCATCGGGATGGTGACCGTGCAGTGGAGATCGTCGCCGCGCCGCTGGAAAACGGGGTGCGGCTGCTCGTGGATCTCGACGTAGAGGTCGCCGGCGGGACCGCCGCCGGGGCCGACCTCGCCCTCGCCCGCCAGCTGGATGCGGGTGCCGTTGTCGACGCCCGCCGGGATCTTGACGGTCAGCGTGCGGCGCGAGCGGATGCGGCCGTCGCCGGCGCACTCCGGGCACGGCGTCGGCACGACCGTACCGAAGCCCTGACACTGCGGACACGGCCGCGACGTCATGACCTGGCCGAGGAAGGACCGCGTGACCTGCGAGACCTCACCGCGGCCGCGGCACATGTCGCAGGTCTGCGCGGAGGTGCCGGGGGCCGCGCCCTCACCGGTGCAGGTGGTGCACACGATGGCGGTGTCGACCTGGATCTCCTTGGTCGTCCCGAAGGCCGCCTCGTCCAGCTCGACATCGAGACGGATCATCGCGTCCTGGCCGCGCCGCGTCCGCGAGCGCGGACCGCGCTGCGAGGAGGCGCCGAAGAACGCGTCCATGATGTCGGAGAAGTTGCCGAAGCCGGCGCCGAAGCCACCGGCCCCGCCACCGCCGCCGGCCTGCGAGAGCGGGTCGCCACCGAGGTCGTAGACCTGCTTCTTCTGCGGGTCCGACAGCACCTCGTAAGCGGCGTTGATCTCCTTGAACCGCTCCTGGGTCTTCGGATCCGGGTTCACATCCGGGTGCAGCTCACGCGCCAGCCGCCGGAAAGCCTTCTTGATCTGGTCCTGCGAGGCGTCGCGGCCGACACCGAGGACCGTGTAATAGTCCGTGGCCACTTACGACTCCGCCAGGATCTGTCCGACGTAACGTGCCACTGCGCGTACCGCTCCCATCGTTCCGGGGTAGTCCATGCGGGTCGGTCCGACCACGCCGAGTTTGGCGACTGCCTCGTCGCCCGAACCGTAGCCGACCGCAACCACCGACGTGGACGCAAGTCCTTCATGGGCATTCTCATGCCCGATTCGTACGGTCATGCCCGAGTCCTTGGCCTCCCCGAGCAGTTTGAGCAGCACCACATGCTCCTCAAGGGCCTCCAGCACCGGCCGGATCGTCAGCGGGAAGTCGTGCCCGAAGCGGGTGAGATTGGCGGTACCGCCGATCACCAACCGCTCCTCGGTCTCCTCCACCAACGTCTCCAGCAGCACCGACAGCACCGTCGAGACCGTGCCGCGGTCCTCCTGCTCGAAGGAGTCCGGAAGATCCTGCACCAATTGCGGCACATCCGCGAACCGGCGCCCCACGACCCGGCTGTTGAGCCGGGCCCGCAGATCCGCCAGCGACGCCTCGCCGAACGGCCCCTGACAGTCGATCAGCCGCTGTTCGACGCGCCCGGTGTCGGTGATCAGGACGAGCATCAGCCGCGCCGGGGCCAGCGCCAGCAGCTCGACATGGCGGACGGTGGACCGCGTCAGCGACGGGTACTGCACCACCGCGACCTGCCGGGTCAGCTGCGCCAGCAGCCGGACCGTGCGGCCCACGACGTCGTCCAGATCGACCGCGCCGTCCAGGAAGTTCTGGATCGCGCGGCGCTCCGGGCTGGAGAGCGGCTTGACGCCGGCGAGCTTGTCGACGAAGAGGCGGTAGCCCTTGTCGGTGGGGATCCGGCCCGCGCTGGTGTGCGGCTGGGCGATGAATCCTTCTTCCTCCAGGACCGCCATGTCGTTACGGACCGTGGCCGGGGAGACGCCGAGCCGATGGCGCTCGGTCAGCGCCTTCGAGCCGACCGGCTCCTCCGTGCCGACATAGTCCTGGACGATGGCACGCAGCACCTCCAGCCTGCGTTCACTGAGCACCGTGCACACCTCCAGTCCCGCCGTCCTCCGGCTTCCTCGCCTGGCACTCCACCGGTCCGAGTGCCAGTACCGCTCCAGTGTACGGCCGGGTCGCACCGGCGGGGCAAGGGTCTCGCGTGCGACACCGGCCACTCCCCCGTCATCCACCGGGCGACGCCACCGCGCTACCGATAGCGTCTCGGCATGCGTACGACGTGGGAAGAGGCGGGCTGGGAACGGCTCGGCGACGGCATCGCCCGCCGCCGGATGCCGGGCTGGGACGAGACGGTGGGCGCCGTCGCGGGGTCGGACGGGGTGCTGCTCGTCGACACCGGCGCCACCCTGCGCGACGGCGCCGAACTGCGGCTCGCCGTCCGCCGGGTGCTGGGCCGTGACGTGACGCACATCGCGCTGACCCATCCGCACTTCGACCACGTCCTGGGCACCGCCGCCTTCGCCGGGGTGCAGGTCTTCGCCGCCGCCGGGGCGGCCGAGCTGATGGCCCGCGGGCGGGAGGCGCTGCGGGAGGACGCGGTGCGCCACGGCGTCGACCCGAACGCCGCCACCGACGCCGCCGACATCCTGGTGCTGCCGCACCACGGCGTGCACGGCGAGCTGACCGTCGACCTCGGCGACCGGCAGGTGCTGCTCGCCAACGTCGGCCCCGGCCACACCGCGCACGACCTCGCGGTCCTCGTCCCGGGCCGGGGCGCGGGGCCCGAGATCGTCTTCTGCGGCGATCTGGTCGAGGAGTCCGGCGAACCGTCCGCCGGGCCCGACGCCCTCGGCCGGCAGTGGCCCGCCGCCCTGGACCGGCTGCTGGCGCTGGGCGGCGAGGAGGCGCGGTACGTCCCCGGGCACGGCGCCGTGGTCGGCGCCGCCTTCGTCCGCGCCCAGCGCGACGCGCTCGCCGCCCGCTTCGCCTGAGCCGCCCGTATCCGTCACCCGACCCGTCACAGAACAGGCACAACCGACACCATGCAGAGCAAGCGCTACAGCCCCGACCTCACCCCGCCGTGGAAGAAGCAGCGGCCCGCGCCCGAGGTGGCGGCGGAGAAGGACCTGGTGGTCGAGGAGGTGACCACGGGGTTCTGCGGGGCGGTGATCCGCTGCGAGAAGTCGGCGCAGGGGCCGACGGTCACCCTGGAGGACCGGTTCGGCAAGCACCGCGTCTTCCCGATGGAGCCGCGCGGCTTCCTGCTGGAGGGCGAGGTCGTCACGCTCGTCCGGCCCCGGGGGCCGGCGGCGGCGAGCGGTCCGGCGCGGACGGCGTCGGGCTCGCTGGCGGTGCCCGGTGCGCGGGCGCGGGTCGCGCGGGCGGGCCGGATCTATGTGGAGGGGCGGCACGACGCGGAGCTGGTCGAGCGGGTGTGGGGCGACGACCTGCGCATCGAGGGCGTCGTCGTGGAGTACCTGGAGGGCATCGACGATCTGCCGGAGATCGTCGATGCCTTCTCCCCCGGACCCGACGCGCGCCTCGGCGTCCTCGTCGACCATCTGGTGCCCGGTTCGAAGGAGTCCCGGATCGCGGCGGAGGTGAGCGATCCGCATGTGTGCGTGGTGGGCCATCCGTACATCGACGTGTGGGAGGCGGTGAAGCCGTCGTCGGTGGGGATCGCGGCGTGGCCGGCCGTCCCGCGCGGCCAGGACTGGAAGACGGGCGTGTGCCGGGCGCTGGGCTGGCCGGAGAACACCGGCGCCGCCTGGCAGCGGATCCTGTCGGGCGTGCGCAGCTACAAGGACGTGGAGCCGGCGCTGCTGGGGCGGGTGGAGGAGCTGATCGACTTCGTCACGGTCGGCGGTGCCGCCTGAGCGGCGGGAGCGTGCCGAAATCCTTGGTTTCCAGCTCGATGCCAAGTGCCTCCAGCGGCACCGGCTCGCCGAACTTGCTGATCCGCTGGACCGCGTAGGTCCACGCTGGTCCTGGAGACGACCTCCACGAGCATCGTGACCGCCTCGGCCGGCAGGAGCCGTCCGGCCCGCGGTCCGGCGCCGCGTTCCAGCACCACGAGATCGGGCACGGGTTGGCTGTGTTCGCCCGGAATGCCGACGTCCTGGGTCTGGACGCGATGCCACCGCCGGCGCGGAATGCGGTCCATGGTGTCCTCGACAATCCCGTTGTGGACCAGATCCAGCCCCGCCGTCAGCAGGATCTCCCCCCGAAGAAGCTCGGCCCGCACCCCTTCGGGAGCCTCGAAGTTCTCGAAGAACTCCGCCATCCGGCGGTCATCCACAGTGGCCCTCCCCGGAACCCGCGCCGGCTGTCGCCGCGGGCACGGCGACAGCCGGGACGCAGCGTAGGACTCCGGTCCGGGTGGGAATCGCACGATTCACCCCGGAGAGTGATCAGTCCACCAGATCCCGCACCACCGCGTCAGCCAGCAGGCGTCCGCGGAGTGTCAGCACGGCGCGGCCGGCCTCGTACGGGGCCTGTTCCAGGAGGCCGTCGGCGAGCGCGCGGGCGGCGGCGCGGGCGCCCGCGGGGGCGAGGAGGTCCAGGGGGCAGCCATCGGCGAGGCGGAGTTCCAGGAGGATGCGCTCGACGCGGCGGTCCTCGTCGGCGAGGAGTTCGCGGCCGGCGCCCGGGGAGCGGCCCTCGGTCAGGGCCTGGGCGTAGGCGCCGGGGTGCTTGACGTTCCACCAGCGGACGCCGCCGACGTGGCTGTGGGCGCCGGGGCCCGCGCCCCACCAGTCGGCGCCGGTCCAGTACAGCTCGTTGTGGCGGCAGCGGGCGGCGTCGGTGGTGGCCCAGTTGGAGACCTCGTACCAGCGGAAACCGGCGGCGGCGAGGCGTTCGTCGGCGATGAGGTAGCGGTCGGCGTGCACGTCGTCGTCGGTCATCGGGACCTCGCCGCGGCGGATCCGGCGGGCCAGCTGGGTGCCCTCCTCGACGATCAGGGCGTACGCGGAGACGTGGTCGGGCCCGGCGCCGAGCGCGGCGTCCAGGCTGGCGCGCCAGTCGTCGTCGCTCTCGCCCGGGGTGCCGTAGATCAGGTCGAGGTTGACGTGCTCGAACCCGGCGGCGCGCGCCTCGGCGACGCAGGCTTCGGGGCGGCCGGGGGTGTGGGTGCGGTCGAGGATCTTCAGGACGTGCGGGCGGGCGCTCTGCATGCCGAAGGAGACGCGGTTGAAGCCGCCCTCCCGCAGCCCGTCGAGGTAGCGCGGGTCGACGGTCTCCGGGTTGGCCTCGGTGGTGATCTCGGCGTCCGGGGCGAGGCCGAACTCGTCGCGGATCGCGGCGAGCATCCGGCCGAGGTCGGCGGCGGGCAGCAGGGTCGGGGTGCCGCCGCCGACGAAGACCGTCTCGACCCGGCGCGGGTCGTCGCCGAGCACCTTGCGGGCGAGCCGGACCTCCGCGACGAGGTGGTCGGCGTAGGTCTCCCGGGAGGCGAGGGCGCCGCCGGGGCCGCGCAGCTCGCTCGCGGTGTAGGTGTTGAAGTCGCAGTAGCCGCAGCGGGTCGCGCAGTACGGGACGTGCAGGTAGAAACCGAGCGGGCGGCCGGCGGCGCCGGTCAGCGCGGCGGCGGGCAGCGCCCCGTCCCCGGGCATCGGCTCCCCATCGGGCAGTGCGGAAGGCATGGGGCCCATTGTCCGTCATCCGGGGGCGGACGCGGGTCGCGGTCCGATGGGGCGGGCGCCGGGGCGGCGGGGAGCCGGGCGGGGGCCGGACGGAGCGCGGGCGCCGGGAGGGCGGGGCCGGGGCCGGAAGGGAGCGCCGCCCGCTCCGGCCGGAGGCCCGCGGTCGGCGCCCCCGGCCTCCGGCCTACCCCGTCTCCCCCTCCGTCCGGCCCTCCGGTACGGCCTGGAGGACGAGGAGGGCCAGGTCGTCGTCGGGCGGGGTCGGGGAGAAGCCGTGGACGGCGCGGCGGATGTGTTCGGCGATGTCGGTCGCGGGCAGTCCGGCGCAGGCGGCGAGGGTGCGCGCCAGGCCGTCGTCGTCATCGAACTGGTTGCGGCCCGAGCGGCGTTCGGTGACCCCGTCGGTGACGCAGAGCAGCGTCTCGCCCGGGGCGAGGTCGAACGCCTCGCTCTCGTACGTGGCGTCGCCGACGACGCCCAGCAGCATCTGCGGCGCGGCGACCACCCGAACCGCGCCGTCGGTGCCGAGGACCAGCGGCAGCGGGTGTCCGGCGCTGGCCAGGGTGCAGCGGATGCCGCCGGAGCCGTCCGGGTGCGGGACGATCTCGCCGTAGAGCAGCGACAGGAAGCGGGCCTGTTCGCCCTCGTCGCGCAGGCCGACGGAGGACTGCACCCCGGCCTCGGCGGCGACGGCGGCGGCCACCGCGGCGACGGAGTCCGCCGCCTCGCGGGCCATGGTCTCGTTGAGCCGGTCCAGCACCGCGCCGACGCCGAAGCCGTCGCGGGCCAGCAGCCGCAGCACCGGGCGGGCGAGGCCGGTGACCGCCGCCGCCTCCGGGCCGCTGCCGCAGACGTCGCCGAGGGCGAAGCACCAGCGGCCGTCGCCCGCGTCGAAGAGGTCCCAGAAGTCGCCGCCCGCCCAGGCGCCCGCGCGCGGTTCGTAGACCACCGCGGAGGCGACGCCCGGGACCTGCGCCCGGCCGTGCGGCAGCAGCCGCCGCTGGAGGACCCGGCTGATCCGCTCCTGCCTGCTGTACGCCCGGGCGGTGGCGACGGCGCGGGCGACGCGGCGGCACAGGTCCTCGGAGAGGCCGACCGCCGCGTCGGGGAAGCGCGGCAGCCCGGAGCGGCCGAGCAGCACCGTGCCCAGCCGCAGGCCGCCGCTGATCAACGGGCAGGCGAGGGCGGCGCCGAGGGGGCTGCCCGGCGCCTCGGGCCCGTCCGCCGGCTCCGCGCCGTCCGCGCCCTCCGGCCACGCCCAGGGGACCGCCGAGCCGTCGGTGGCGCGGGACTGCGAAGGCGCCCCCGGCGGCGGGGCCTTCTCCAGGGCCAGCCGGAGCGGGTCGATGAGGGCCTCGCGGGAGTGCCAGACGTGGGCGAGGCGCGGCGGTTCGTCGCCGCCCGCCGTGCCCGGCACCGGTCCGCCGGCCTCGCCGTCGTAGAGCCACACCGCGCACCAGTCGGCGAGCCGCGGCACCGCGAGCTGGGCGGCGAGGGAGGCGATGCGGTCGGCGTCGAGCGGGCCGGAGAGCAGATCGGAGGCCTCGGCGAGAAAGGTCGGCGCGCCGTGCGTGATCCACTCGGCGGCCGCGCCCGAGGGGCCGCCCACGGGTGCGGCGTACCCGTAGGAGGTGTCGCTGTAGCTGCCCGCCCCGTAGGCGGCGTCGGCGTATCCGGCGGCGGGCGGTTCGGCCGCCGGGTCCGGGTACGCGCCACCGGTGTCCGCGGGTCCGTGGCCGGGCGCCGGGCGGTACGCGTCGTCCGCTTCCCCGGGGCGGTGCGCCGCCGGGGTGTCGTCCGGGGCGGTGCGGGCGGCCGGTACGTGGCCGGGCGTGCGGTCCGTGCCGGGCTCCGGGGCGGCGGTCGCGAGGCGGAACCAGACGCATTTGGCGGCGCGGTCGTAGGTGATGCCCCAGGAGGCGGCGACCGCGCCGACCAGTTGGAGGCCGTGGCCGGCGCCGCCGGGCAGTTCGCCGTGGTGCGGCCCGCACACCGGCCGGGTGGGGTGGCGGTCGGCCACCTCGACGACCAGTCCGCCGGGCCCGTCCGCGTCGAGGCGGCAGCGGACGTCGACGTCGGTGCCGGCGTGCACCACGGCGTTGGTCACCAACTCGCTGACCAGCAGCACCGCTTCGTCCGTCAGCCGGGCGTCCAGCCGCTCCGCGCCCGGTGGCCGCCGGGCCGCCCAGTCGGTGAGCGTGGCGCGGACGAAGCGGCGGGCGTCGGCCGCCGCCCGCGCCGTGCCCGGCAGCGCGATGGAGCGGGCCGCCCGGTCCGCGCCCGCCGGGCCCGCGGCTCCGGCCTCCGCCGGTAACGCAGTCGTCGTCATCCCCGCACCTCCCGCGCGGCACGGCCGTCCGCCGCGTGCCGCACGGACAGGGTGACAGACCGGGCGCGTGGCACGACACCGCGTCATCGCGGAACGGCGCGCGGACGGCGGGGAAGCGGCCGGGAAGCGCAGGCAGCGGGCCTGCGGGCGGTTCCGTCACCGGACGGGTGAGGGGGCGCGCGAGTCCCCGCCACCCGCCCGGACGGGCGCCCTCACGCCTCTCGCGCGCCTGCGTACATCTCGTCGATGAGGTCCTTGAAGGCCCGCTCGACGACCGGCCGCTTCACCTTGAGGCTGGGGGTGACCTCGCCGTGCTCAATGTCCAGGTCGCGCGGGAGCAGCCGGAACTTGCGGACCTGCTGCCAGCGCTGGAGGCCCTCGTTGACCCGCTCGACATAGCCGTCGATCAGATCGCGGGTCCGGCCGTCCGCGACGATCTCGGCGTACGGGCGGCCGGCCATGCCGTGTTCGGCGGCCCAGGTCAGCAGCGTCGGCTCGTCGAGCGCGATGAGGGCGGTGCAGAAGTTCCGGTTGGCGCCGTGCACCAGGACGTTGGAGATGAACGGGCAGA
Source organism: Streptomyces sp. NPDC000404 (assembly GCF_040300365.1). Lineage (NCBI taxonomy): Bacteria > Bacillati > Actinomycetota > Actinomycetes > Kitasatosporales > Streptomycetaceae > Streptomyces > Streptomyces sp. NPDC000404. The sequence continues at coordinate 20,502 of NZ_JBEPDN010000024.1, forward strand.
TCGCCTTGAAGCGGCCCTCGACCTCCGCCGGGGCGATGTACTTGCCGCCCGACGTCTTGATCAGGTCCTTCTTGCGGTCGGTGAGCCGCAGATAGCCGTCGGCCGACAGCTCGCCGATGTCGCCGGTGTGGAACCAGCCGTCGGATTCCAGGACCTCGGCGGTCTGCGCCTCCAGCCCGTGGTAGCCCTGCATGATGCCGGGGCCGCGCAGCAGGATCTCGCCGTCCTCGGCGATCCGCACCTCGGTGCCGGGCAGCGGCTTGCCGACGGTGCCGGTGCGGTACGCCTCGCCGGGGTTGACGAAGCTGGCGGCGCTGGACTCCGTCAGGCCGTAGCCCTCCAGGATGTGGATGCCGGCGCCGGCGAAGAAGTAGCCGATCTCCGGGGCGAGGGCGGCGGAGCCGGAGACCGCGGCGCGCAGCCGGCCGCCGAACGCCGCGCGCAGCTTGGCGAAGACCAGCGCGTCGGCGGCCTTGTGCTTGGCGGCGAGCGCGAAGGGGACGGAGGCGTTGCCGGTGCGGCGGAAGGTGTCCTGGGAGACCTTGGCGTACTCGCGGGCGACACCCGCCGCCCACTGGAAGATCTTGTACTTGGCGGCGCCGCCCTCGCGCGCCTTGGCGGCGACGCCGTTGTAGACCTTCTCGAAGATGCGCGGGACGGCGGCCATGTAGGTCGGCCGGACCACCGGCAGATTCTCGATGATCTTGTCGACCCGGCCGTCGACGGCGATGACGTGGCCGACCGAGATCTGCCCGGCGGTGAGCACCTTGCCGAAGACGTGGGCGAGCGGCAGCCAGAGGTACTGCACGTCCTGGGCGGTGACCATGCCGGTGGCCTGGATGGCGCGCGCCATGTAGGACCAGCAGTCGTGCGCCAGCCGTACGCCCTTGGGGCGGCCGGTGGTGCCGGAGGTGTAGATGAGCGTGGCGAGCTGGTCGGCGCGGAGGGCGGCGACGCGTTCGGTGACGCACTCCGGGTGCTTCTCCAGATAGGCGGCGCCGCGCTTCTCCAGATCGGCGAGGGAGAGCACCCAGCCCTCCGGGTCGTCCTCGGCGGGCCGGGCGTCGGCCCCCTCGATGACGACGACATGCGCGAGGTCGGGCAGGTCGGCGCGGCGCTCGCGGACCTTGTCGAGCTGGGCCGCGTCCTCCGCGATCAGCACCCGGCTGCCGGAGTCGGACAGGATGTACGCGGTCTCCTCGGCGTTGGTGCTGGGGTAGACCGTGGTGGTGGCGGCGCCGGAACAGAGCACGCCGAGGTCGGCGAGGATCCACTCGACGCGGGTCGCGGCGGCGAGCGCCACCCGCTCCTCGGGGCGCACCCCGAGCGCGATCAGCCCGGCGGCCGTGGCGTACACCCGCTGCGCGGCGTCGTTCCAGGTCAGCGACTTCCAGTCGGCGGGGCCCGCGCCCGCGGCGGGCGGCACGGGGTAACGGAACGCCTCCGCGTCGGGCGTCGCGGCGACCCGGTCCAGAAAGAGGCTCGCCACCGAAGGCGGGCGGTTGTCGATCAGCGTGTGGGTGTCCGTCACGGCATCCTCCGGGGCCCGCTACGTTGCTGGTGACTCGCGAGTAACCTTTGAGCAGAGATCAGAGTAGGCCGCGTTCCGCCGCCATGTAAGGGTCTGCGGCCGACTGGTTCACGAAGTGATCCGTACGCTGTACGCGCAGATGCTCCCTCACCGCATCTCCGGCATATCCCCCGGAAGCCTGCCGTCCGGGACGTCTCACCGCGCGCGGACGCCGAAGGGCGCCGGCCTCATGCGAGGCCGGCGCCCTTCGGTGTACGCCCCGCTCTCCGTGCGGGAGGCGGGCGGCGGGTGCTACTTCTTCTTGTCGCCGTCGGAGTCCGAGGAGAGCACCGCGATGAAGGCCTCCTGCGGCACCTCCACGCTGCCGACCATCTTCATCCGCTTCTTGCCTTCCTTCTGCTTCTCCAGCAGCTTCCGCTTACGGGAGATGTCACCGCCGTAGCACTTGGCGAGGACGTCCTTGCGGATGGCGCGGACCGTCTCGCGGGCGATGACGCGGCTGCCGATCGCCGCCTGGATCGGCACCTCGAAGCCCTGCCGCGGGATCAGCTCGCGCAGCTTGCCGACGAGCCGGACGCCGTACGCGTACGCCTTGTCCTTGTGGCAGATCGCGGAGAACGCGTCGACCTTGTCGCCGTGCAGCAGGATGTCGACCTTGACGAGGTCGGCGACCTGCTCGCCGGTGGGCTCGTAGTCCAGCGAGGCATAGCCGCGGGTCTTGGACTTGAGCTGGTCGAAGAAGTCGAAGACGACCTCGGCGAGCGGGAGGGTGTAGCGGATCTCGACGCGGTCCTCGGAGAGGTAGTCCATGCCGAGCAGCGTGCCGCGGCGGGTCTGGCACAGCTCCATGATCGCGCCGATGAACTCGCTGGGCGCCAGGATCGTGGCCCGCACGACCGGCTCATGGACCTTGTCGATCTTGCCGGTGGGGAACTCGCTCGGGTTGGTGACCTCGTGGTGCGCGCCGTCCTCCATGTCGACCTGGTAGACGACGTTGGGGGCGGTCGCGATCAGCGCCAGGTTGAACTCGCGCTCCAGACGCTCCCGGATGACCTCCAGGTGCAGCAGGCCCAGGAAGCCGACGCGGAAGCCGAAGCCGAGCGCCGCGGAGGTCTCCGGCTCGTAGACCAGCGCCGCGTCGTTGAGCTGGAGCTTGTCCAGCGCCTCGCGCAGCTCGGGGTAGTCCGAGCCGTCCAGCGGGTACAGGCCCGAGAACACCATCGGCTTGGGGTCCTTGTAGCCGCCCAGCGCCTCGGTCGCACCGTTGTTGAGCTGGGTGATCGTGTCGCCGACCTTGGACTGGCGGACGTCCTTCACACCGGTGATCAGATAGCCCACCTCGCCCACGGAGAGGCCGTCGGCGGCCGTCATCTCGGGCGAGTTGGTGCCGATCTCCAGCAGCTCGTGGGCGGCGCCGGTGGACATCATCCGGATGCGCTCGCGCTTGGTGAGCGTGCCGTCGACGACCTTCACGTACGTCACGACGCCGCGGTAGGCGTCGTAGACCGAGTCGAAGATCATCGCGCGGGCGGGGGCGTCCTTGACGCCGACCGGCGCCGGGACGTCGCGGACCACCCGGTCCAGCAGCTCGGGCACGCCGACGCCGGTCTTGGCGGAGACCCGCAGCACGTCCTCCGGCTCGCAGCCGACGAGGTTCGCCAGCTCCGCGGCGAACTTCTCGGGCTGCGCGGCGGGCAGGTCGATCTTGTTGAGGACGGGGATGATCGTGAGGTCGTTCTCCATCGCCAGGTAGAGGTTGGCGAGGGTCTGCGCCTCGATCCCCTGCGCGGCGTCGACGAGGAGGATGCAGCCCTCGCACGCGGCGAGCGAGCGGGAGACCTCGTAGGTGAAGTCGACGTGACCGGGGGTGTCGATCATGTTGAGGATGTGGTGGGTGCCACTCCCCTCCTCACCCTCGGACGGCGACCACGGGAGCCGCACCGCCTGGGACTTGATCGTGATGCCGCGCTCGCGCTCGATGTCCATGCGGTCGAGGTACTGCGCGCGCATCTGCCGCTGGTCGACGACACCGGTGATCTGGAGCATCCGGTCGGCGAGCGTCGACTTGCCGTGGTCGATGTGCGCGATGATGCAGAAGTTACGGAGGAGGGCCGGATCGGTACGGCTCGGCTCCGGCACGTTCGTAGAGGTCGCGGGCACGCAGGGTCCATTCAAGGCGGGTAGGCGGAACAGGGTGCGTCCGGCGGACCCGCCATGATCCGCAAGACCACCCTCGGGTGTGACGTCCTCCCCATGGTCCCATGAGCGGCGCCCCCGGCCCGTTCCGGGCGCTCCCCGGCGGCTGCGGGTGCCTCCCGACGGCGGGCCCCTACGGGCGGAAACGGCCCGGATTGGGTGGCTGCGGAGGCGGCTGGTAACCTGGTCCACTGCGCTTCGTGCCCTCTCTGTACGGGGCGCAACTCGAAACTCCAACGAACCTGAAAAGGCTCTTTCGTGGCGAACATCAAGTCCCAGATGAAGCGGATCAAGACCAACGAGAAGGCTCGTCAGCGCAACAAGGCTGTCAAGTCCACTCTGAAGACCGCGATCCGTCGCACCCGTGAGGCCGTGGAGGCCGGTGACCTGCAGAAGGCCACCACCGCCCAGGCCGAGGCGGCCAAGAAGCTCGACAAGGCCGTCAGCAAGGGTGTCATCCACAAGAACGCCGCCGCCAACAAGAAGTCGGCGCTGGCGAAGAAGGTCGCCGGCCTCAAGGGCTGAACGACCTCCGCCGGACGGTCCGCCGTCCGACCTGCACCACCCCGCCGTCGGGGACCCAGCGGCCCCTCTCTCCGCTCCTCGCACGGTGCACCACCGCGCCGCACACGGCCTGCGTTCGCCACGCGGGTGCGGCGCACCCCGGCCACCCGGCCTTCCGCCGGGCACGCCGACACATGACACATACGGAAAGCCCCGCCTCACCCTTCCCCAGGGTGGCGGGGTTTTCTGTTGGGGGCGTCCGGGCCCTGTGGGGCCTCATGGGGTTGCCGTGGAGACCGTTTCGTGGGGTCCGCCGGGCCGGGGGCGTTGTCGGTGGGGTCCGTTACTCTGCGGGCATGTCGACCTCGGGGGATTCCGGCCGTCCCTACGGCCCGCCGCAGCCGAACCCTTACGGCGGTTCGGTCCCAGCACCGTCCAATCCGTACGCCCAGCCCTCGCCGCAGGCCGGCGGCTTCGGGCCGCCCGCGCCGACGCAGCCGCCGGCTCCGGGTTCCGGGGGCCGTGGCGCGTCCGGCTGGATATGGGCGATCGGCGGCGCCGTCGCGGCCGGCGCCCTCTGGGGATCGCTGCTCTTCGCCACCGGCGGGTTCAGCGGTGAGCCCTCCCCCGACCTCGCGGGCTACGCGTACACCTCCGACCTGTGCGCGAAGACCTCCCTGAAGCCCTTCGAGGACGCCCGGTACCGGACGTCGAAGAACCCCTCCACGTCCGGCTCCAACCCGGAGCACAGCGGCGCCCAGCAGCTCGCCCTCGACTCCATGTGGTGCAACATCACCCTCCAGCAGGACGGCGGAAGCGGCTCCGACTACTCCTCGGCGAGCGTCTACACCACCGCCACCCTGCACAAGAAGAGCGACCCCGCCCCGGAGTTCGCCGACACCTACCGGGCCTACGAGAAGCAGAGTTCCCCCACGAACCGCTACAAGGTCACGCCGGTGGAGGACCTCGGCGACGAGGCGTATCTGGTGACCCGCGAGGACCAGGGCAGCGACACCGGTCGGTACGCGATCCTCGCCGTCCGGCACGGCTGGACCACGTACCAGACGACATGGTCCAGCTACGCCTCCGGCCGGAAGGCCAACGACCAGCCGACGCCGGACGACGTGGGCGACATGCTCAAGACCAGCGCCCGGGAGACGCTGTCGAAGCTGCGGGAGTGAGAGGTCGCCCACCGGTCGGCGGGGGGCAGGGGGCAGGTGCTGGGGCGTGGGTTGGGGGGTTGGGGGGTTGCCGGGTGCCGGTGCCCGGGTGCCCGGTCGCGCCTGATTATGCCTGGTTGTGCCTGGTTGTGCCTGGTCAGGGGCTCGGGGCGGGCGGGGGCCGGGCCGGGTCGGTGTGGCTGTGTGGCGGCGTGGCGGTGTGGCGGTGTGGCGGTGTGGCGAAGTGTTCATTGGGCGTCGGCCCGCGCGGTGAGGTGGCGTCCGGTGGAGGGCTCCGCCGGTGAAGGCTCGGGGGGGGCCGGACCCCTGTGGCGGCATGCCGAGGCGTCGATGCGGCCGTCGGCCCCAGTGACGGCCCGCGGCTTCGCCGGATGAGGGCTTGGACCAGGGGCGGTGTGGCGGCCTGCCGAGGCGTTGGTGCCGGCCATCGGCCCGATTGGTGAGGTGGCGGCCCAACGGAGGGCTCCGCCGGGGGAGGGCACAGGGCCGGGCCGGTGTGGGTTGCCGGAGGGGGCGATACGGGCCGGGTCGTATCGGCCGGGCGGAAGCGGTCAGCGGGAGCGGGCTGCGCGGGCGACGGCCACCACGGCCTTCTCCAGGGCGTATTCGGGGTCGTCACCGCCGCCCTTGACGCCGGCGTCGGCGGCGGCCACCGCGCGCAGCGCCGTCGCCACGCCATCCGCCGACCAGCCGCGCATCTGCTGCCGTACGCGGTCGATCTTCCACGGCGGCATGCCCAGCTCGCGGGCGAGATCGCCGGGGCGGGCGCCGCGCGGGGCGGAGGCCAGCTTGCCGATGGCGCGGACGCCCTGGGCCAGCGCACTGGTGATCATGACGGGGGCGACGCCGGTCGCGATCGACCAGCGCAGCGCCTCCAGCGCCTCGGCCGCCCGGCCCTCCACCGCGCGGTCGGCGACGGTGAAGCTCGACGCCTCGGCCCGACCGGTGTAGTAGCGCGCGACGACCGCCTCGTCGATCGTGCCCTCGACGTCGGCGGCCAGCTGCGAACAGGCCGATGCCAGCTCCCGCAGATCGCTGCCGATCGCATCGACCAGCGCCTGGCACGCCTCGGGGGTGGCGGAGCGCCCCGCCGCCCGGAACTCGCCCCGCACGAACGACAGCCGATCGGCGGGCTTCGTCATCTTCGCGCACGCCACCTCGCGCGCGCCCGCCTTCCGGGCGGCGTCCAGCAGCCCCTTGCCCTTGGCCCCGCCCGCGTGCAGCAGTACGAGCGTGATCTCCTCGGCGGGCGAGGAGAGATACCCCTTCACGTCCTTGACCGAATCCGCCGACAGATCCTGGGAGTTGCGCACCACCACGACCTTGCGCTCCGCGAAGAGCGACGGGCTGGTCAGCTCGGCGAGCGTGCCGGGCTGGAGCTGATCGGAGGTGAGGTCCCGCACATCGGTGTCCGCGTCGGCGGCGCGGGCAGCCGCCACCACCTGCTGGACCGCGCGGTCCAGCAGCAGGTCCTCCTGGCCCACCGCGAGCGTCACGGGGGCGAGCGGATCGTCGTTTGCACTCTTCCTGGCCATCGCGTTCCAGCATCCCACGCCGCACCGACAACGCCGCCCCGCGCACCCGGCCCGCCCGGCGCACCGGCCCGCTGACCGACAATGGCCGGGTGAGCGATGCACGACACGTACTGGTACTGCCCGACCGCGACGCCGCCGAGGAGGTGGCCGAGGCCCTGACCGAACGCTTCGGCGTCCCCGAGGAACCCCAGCTCGTACGGGACGCCCTGGCCGGGGAGGACGACGCCGAGGACGCACAGTGGCTGGTGGTCGTCGAGGACCCGGACGGCCGCTACGACGCACACCGGCTGGACGCCCTCGCCGCCGAGCACGAGGGCTGGCGCGAGAGGGAGTAGCGGCGCGAGAGGGAGTAGCGGTCGGGCCGTGGGGCGGTGCGCCTGGTCGGGCCGCGCCGGACCCGCCCGGGGCAGGCGCTCGGGGCGAGACCGGGGCCGTACGGGGACGTCTGCGGCGACGGGATCCGCAGCCGGTGTCGTGCGGGCGGCGGCTGCGGTGGGCAGGGGGACGGCGGCGTTCCTGTGTCCTGCCGGGGCGGCGGTCTTCCGTGGTCACCGACAGATGGTGGTGGGTGCCGAGCACGGCCGACGCGCCCCCGGTGTCGGTGCGCAGCACCATGGCGCCCCCGCGCCGTAACGCCTCGACCGTGCGGGGTGCCGGATGGCCGTACGGGTTGTCCGCGCCCACCGAGATGAGCGCGAGCCGCGGTGCCAGGCGTCGGAGCAGTGCCGGGTCCTGATGGGCGGAGCCGTGATGGGCGACCTTGAGGACGTCCACGGCGGTCAGCTCCGGGTGTGCGGTCAACAGGGCCTGCTGGGCGGCGGGTTCGAGATCGCCGAGGAGCATCAGGGTCAGGTCGCCGCTGCGGACGAGCAGCGTCACGCTGGCGTCGTTCGGCCCTGCCGTCGCGCCCGCGCCGTCCGCCGGCGGCCACAGGACCTCCCAGCTCAGCTGCCCCAGGCGACGCCGCTCCCCCGGTACCGCCGGGACCACCGGAACGCCCGCCTCCGCCGCCGTACGGCGTACGAACTCCGCCTGTCCGGGCGGTTCCCGGAGCGTGGTCGTCTCGATCAGGCCGACCGACCGGCCGCGCAGCACCCCCGGCAGTCCGTCGACATGATCGGCGTGGAAGTGGCTCAGCACCACCACCGGCACCCGGCGTACTCCCAGGTCCGTCAGGCAGCGGTCCATCGCGCGCGGCTCCGGGCCCGCGTCCACCACCAGCGCCGTGCCGTCGCCCGCCGCCAGGACCAGGCCGTCGCCCTGTCCCACATCGCAGGCCACCGCCCGCCACCCGGGTGGCGGCCAGCCCGTCATCACCCGGGTCAGCGGTACCGGTCGCCACACCACCAGGGCCAGCGCCAGCGCGCACACGGCGCACAGCCACCGGCGGCGCAGCACCCGTCGTCCGAGCGGCACCAGGACGACCGTGACGGCGGCGAGCGCGAGGCCGCCCGCCCAGCCGCCGGGCCAGCCGAACTCCGCCCCCGGCAGCGCCGCTCCCGTACGCGCCACCCAGGCGATCCAGCTGACGGGCCAGCCCGCACACCACGCCAACGCCTGGGCGAGGGCCGGTGACACGGGCGCCACGGCGAGCGCCGCGTACCCGAGGACCGTGGCCGGGGCGACGGCCAGCTCCGCCAGGAGGTTGCAGGGCACCGCCAGCAGCCCGACCCGGGCGGCGAGGACCGCGATGACCGGAGCGCAGACCGCCTGGGCGGCGGCAGCGGCGGCGATCACCTCGGCGAGCCGTGGCGGCACCCGGCGCCGGCGGAGGGCCGCGCTCCAGCGGGGTGCGAGCACCAGGAGCGCACCGGTGGCCAGGACCGACAGCAGGAATCCGTAACTGCGGGCCAGCCACGGGTCGTAGAGCACCAGCAGCAGCGCCGCCGCGCCCAGGGCGGGCAGCAGGGAGCGGCGGCGCCCCGTACCGATCGCCACCAGGGTGATCAGGCCGCAGGCCGCGGCCCGCAGCACGCTGGGGTCCGGCCGGCACACGACGACGAAGGCGAGCGCGAGACCGCCGCCGACGAGGGCGGTGGCCCGGAGCGAGAGGCCCAGGCGCGGGGCCAGGCCGCGGCGTTCGGCGCGGGAGGCGAGATGTGGCGGGCCGATCAGCAGTGCCAGCACGATGGTGAGATTGCTGCCGGATACGGCGAGCAGATGTGTGAGGTCGGTCGTCCGGAACGCGTCGTCGAGGTCGGGCGGCACCCGCGAGGTGTCCCCGGCCACCAGGCCGGGCAGCAGTCCGCGGGCGTCGGGCGGCAGTCCGTCGGAGGCGTCGCGGAGCCCGGCCCGCAGAGCGCCGGCCAGCCGCTGGAGCCCGGAGGATGCGCCGGTGATCTGCGGCGGGCCGTCGGCGGAGACCCGGAGGACGGCGGCGATCCGGTCGTCGGGCGGCATCGGCGGAGCGGCACGCACCGGCACCCGGATGCGGGTGGTCGGCAGCAACGTCCGCCAGCGTTCCAGGACCTCACCGCCCGCTGCCCCGGCCCGATTCGGGGAGTCCGGGTGCGCGTCCCGGGGGCTCGCGGCTCCCTGGCCCGGGGGCGTGGCCTGGCCCGGGGCTGTGTGCTGCTCCGGGGCCGTGGCCTGGTCCGGGGCCGCGACCTGGCCCGTGGCCGTGGCCTGGGGGTTCGCGTCGGCCTTGGAACGGTCCGGATCGCCGTCGCGGCTCGCCACGAAGACGAGGGCGGGCGTGCGGAGCGCGGTGACCGCGCCGTCCGGGGTGGTCAGGCGCACCACGTCGGCGGTGAACACCAGGGACGGCGGCAGCCGGTGCGATCCGCGGACCTTCGGGCGGACCGTGCGCGGGTCGCCGGTCACCTCCATCTCGGCGGTGAGGTGGGCATGGCGCGCGGCCCAGGTGGGCAACGGTCCGCGTCGGGTGTCCGCCGCGTGCAGCGCCGCGCTCGCCGCTCCCGCCGCCCCGCAGAGCAGCACCGCCGCCAGGGCCACCAGCGCTCCCGCGGACCGCAGGTACGGGGTGCCCCGCCCGGTGCACGGACCGTCCGCCGTCCCCGTCCGGCGCCGTCGCACCGCCGCCCACAGGGCCGGTACGGCGAGGACGACCGCGAGGGCGCAGCCCGTCGCCACCACGCCCGCCGGGGCTCCCAGGGCGAGCGCGGCCGCACCCCACGCCGCCGTCGCCGGGGCCACCAGGCGCAGGTCGGCAGGGCCTTCCTGGTGTGGCTCCGCGGATCCGTGCGGGGCGGCCGCCGCCGTCTGCGCCGCCTGGCTTCCGGCGCTCATGGCTGCACCAGGGGCCGCAGGTCGGCGAACTTGCGGTCGCCGATGCCGGTCACCTCGCGCAGCTGGTTCACCGAGCTGAACCCGCCGTGCCGGGTGCGGAATTCGACGATGTGCTGGGCCAGTACGGGCCCGACGCCGGGCAGGGTGTCGAGCTGTTCCACGGTCGCGGAGTTGAGGCTGACCGGCTGGCCGGGCACGGCGGCGCCCGGCCCGCCGAGCCCTCCCGAGGCACCGGACGAGGCGGCACCGGGCGGCCCGTTCGCCCCACTGCCCGGGCCCGCTGCGCCTCCGGCCCCGCCGACGACGATCTGCTCACCGTCGACCAGCGGCCGGGCGCGGTTCAGCCCTTGGGTGTTCGCCCCGCGCAGCACCCCACCGGCCGCGGCGAGCGCATCCATCACCCGCGCCCCCGCCGGTAACCGGCGCACCCCGGGGTGCCTGACCTTCCCCGCCACGTCGACCACCAGCTGACGGCCCGCGGTCGCCCCGGGCGCAGGAGCGGCGCCCGGCGGCTCCGGCCGCGGCGATCCACCGGGCGCCGGCACCACCCGCTCCGCCGCCGGCGCCCGCACCGGCTCCGGCCCACCCGACCAGAAGTGCTGCACCGCGAGGACCAGCGCCACCACCAGCACCAACCCCAGCGCGGCCAACGTCTTCGGCTCGGTACCGCACCGCATCTGCACCCACACCGGCAGCCGCTCCCCCACCGCAAGCCGCGCCCGCGCCCAACGGGTGAGAACGGGGGAACTGGGTGAACCGGGCGAGCCGGGGTCGCCGTGCGGAGTGGGGATGCGGCGAGGGGTGGGCCCCTGGGGGCGGCGGCCGGCGGCCGAAGCGGGAGCAGCGCTGGAATCCGGAGGCATCTCGTGGGGCGGGGCCGCCTCGTGATCAGGGGCAGAGGCGGGGGAGGCCGAAGGGCGGTCGGGACCAGGCCCAGGACCAGGACCGGGGCCAGGACCGGGGCCTGGGCCGGCCCGGTGGCGCAGCCCGCGGGCCGGTCCCAGACCCGAGGGCGCTTCGCGCATCGGCTCCGCCGCCCCCTCAAGAGCGGGCCCCGGGCTCGCCCTGCGCTGCAATCCGGGACCCGGGCCGGCGCCGGGCGGCATCCTGCGCGACGCGCCCGTCCCACCACCGGAGGCGGGCTCGGAGCCCGCCGCCCGGATCACCCCAGAGCCCGCCTCCACAGGCACCTCGCGCGACGGCTCCACCTCACCGCCGTGCACGGGCGCGGGGATCTCCGTACGGCGCAGCCCGACGGCAGGCCCGGTCTCCCCCACCCGTCCCGATCCGGAGGCGGCCCCCGGCACCGGCGCCGGAACCGCGCCGCGTCCCCGCTCCCGCACCGCCGCCCCTTCCGTCACGCCGAAGAGAGCAGCCGCCCGCGCCCGTACCGCAGCCGCTGCCATGGCCCGGCGCCGGGCCCGCCGACCGGCACGGCCCCCGCTCCGCACCGCGTACGAGCCGCTGCCCGCCCCCGGGGCCTCCCGGGCATCGACGCCCTCGTCCCGGACCGCGCCTTCTCCAGCGGGCACCGGAGTGGAAGAAGCCCTCAGCACCCCCGGCGCCGCCCCGGCCCCGAGCCCGGAAACGATCCCCGGCGGACGCCCCGGCTCCGCATCCCCGGCGAGGACACCGACCGCCGTGCCGGAACGGGCCCGGGCACCCTCACTCGCCGCGCCACGGCGTGACACCTCACCAACCGAATGTGACTCTCTGCTCATGCCGACCGACGGTAGGTTGCCGACGCCGACCGCTCCGAGCGGCGTCAAATCCGGTGGATAACCGGCGACTTGTGGAAAACCGCGCCACTCGGAGGAGTGACGCCCCGCCGAGGAGGGCGGCAGCGCTACCGCGGCGCGACCACGACCCCCAGCAGTCCCGGCCCGGTGTGTGCGCCGATCACCGCGCCGACCTCGCTGACATGGAGTTCGTGCAGGCCCGGCACGCGGTCGCGCAGGCGGGCGGCGAGGGCGTCCGCGCGCTCCGCGGCGGCGAGGTGGTGGACGGCGATGTCGGCCTCGCCCTCCCCCGCCCGCTCCGCGGCGATCTCCTCCAGCCGGGCGATGGCCTTGGACGCCGTACGGACCTTTTCGAGGAGTTCGATGCGGCCGTCGGCCAGCTGGAGCAGGGGTTTGACGGCGAGCGCGGAGCCGAGCAGGGCCTGTGCGGCGCCGATGCGGCCGCCGCGGCGCAGGTAGTCGAGGGTGTCGACGTAGAAGTAGGCGGAGGTCGCGGCGGCGCGGCGCTCGGCTGCGGCGACCGCGGCGTCGGCGTCGCCCCCCGCCTCGGCGGTCTCGGCCGCCGCCAGCGCGCAGAAGCCGAGGGCCATCGCGACCATGCCGGTGTCCACGACCCTCACCGGCACCGGCGAGTGCCGGGCGGCCAGCACCGCGGCGTCGTAGGTGCCGGAGAACTCGGAGGAGAGGTGCAGCGAGACGATGTCGGTGGCGCCGGAGGCGGCGACCTTGCGGTAGGTGTCCGCGAAGGTGGTCGGGGCGGGGCGCGAGGTGGTCACCGGACGCCGCTTCTGCAGTGCCTGGGCGACGGATCTCGCGGAGATCTCGGTGCCCTCCTCCAGGGCCCGGTCCCCCAGGACGACGGTCAGCGGGACGGCCGTGATGCGGTGGCGCTGCAGTGCCACCGGCGGCAGGTAGGCCGTGGAATCGGTGACGATGGCGACATGGCGGGACATGAAGGGGAGGTTATCGGGGGAGGACCGGCAGCCGACAGTGCGGGGCCTTCCCGCACATGGTCACACGCCCACCGGTGAGAACCGCCCGCGCCGCACCGGCCCCGCCCCGTCGGCCGCCGCCGCTCAGCCGGCCCGCTCCGGCCCCGGTGACTTCTGCCAGGAGGGCGACTTCTGCCAGGAGTACGTGGTGCGGCCGCGCGGGTCCGGGGCCGGTATCGCCTGCGGCTGCTCCGCCCCCGGCTCCGGGGCCGAGGACGGCCGGGCGCCGGAGCCGGCCGGGCGGCCCGGGGCCTCGGGGGAACCGCTCCCCGCCGCGCCGTCCGGGTCGTCCGAGGCGCGGGTCCAGTGCCGCAGCGCGCCCGATTCGACGTCGATCTGATCGCTGAGCGCCGCCAGATCGTCCTCGGCGAACTTCCGCTGCCGATCGCGCGCCGCCCAGCGCAGCGACTCCGCGGAGCGGGTGATGCGCTCCAGGCGTTCGCGCAGCTCGGGCAGTCGGGCGGCCGTGGTGGCGAGGTCCGGATCGCGCTCCAGACGCCTGAGTTCGTCGTCCAGCGCGTGGCCGTGGGTGCTGAGGCGGTCGAAGAGGCCGAGCGCCTCGCTCAGCGACGCGTCCTCGGCCGCTCCCCCGCGCAGCGCCTCCTGGGTCGCCCGCATCGACGTGCGCAGGGACAGCCGCAGCTGCGCCAGCTCACCCGGCACACCGGGCTTGGCCAGCTGCCGCGCCCGCAGGCCGGTGTCCTCGACCGTCCGCCGGGCCTGGGCCACCGTGCGGTCCACGCCGCGCTTGGCGAGCCGGACCGCCTTGACGGTCACGAAGACCCCGGCGACGACGAACAGCAGGAAGAGCAGCCCCACGACGGCGATGGCGGCTTCCATGGGCTCTCCCGGAAATGTCTCGGCGCCGGCCGGTCACCCGCGCCCGTCCCTCCACCGTAAACGGATCGGGCAGGTTGCGGGCCCTCGCGGAACCCCCAACCTGCCCGTAGGGGAAACCCCCTAGAACCACGGCCGGAACCGGCCGCGCCGCATCAGGCCGGCACGATGTTGACCAGCTTCGGCGCGCGGACGATCACCTTGCGGATCCCGGCGCCGCCCAGCGCCGCGACCACCGCGGGCTCGGCCAGCGCCGCCGCCTCCAGGTCCGCGTCGGAGATCGTCGGAGCGACCTCCAGACGGGCCTTGACCTTGCCCTTCAGCTGAACGACGCAGGTCACCGTCTCATCGACGACATACGCCGGGTCGGCCACCGGGAAGTCGGCGTGCACCACCGAGTCGGTGTGGCCCAGCTTGCGCCACAGCTCCTCGGCGATGTGCGGCGCCAGCGGCGCGATCAGCAGCACCAGGCGCTCCGCGACGCTGCGCGCCACGGGGCCCGCCGCCTTGGTCAGGTGGTTGTTCAGCTCCGTGACCTTGGCGATCGCGGTGTTGAACCGCAGGTTCGCCATGTCCTGGGTGACGCCGTCGATCGCCTTGTGCAGGGCCCGCAGCGTCGCCTCGTCCGGCTCCGCGTCGACGACGGTGACCTCGCCGGTCGACTCGTCGACAACATTGCGCCACAGCCGCTGCAGCAGGCGGTACTGGCCGACGACGGCGCGGGTGTCCCAGGGGCGGGACACGTCCAGCGGGCCCATCGCCATCTCGTACAGGCGCAGCGTGTCGGCGCCGTACTCGGCGCAGATCTCGTCCGGCGTGACGGCGTTCTTCAGGGACTTGCCCATCTTGCCCAGGACGCGGCTGACCTTCTCGCCCTGGTAGAAGTAGCCGCCGTCGCGCTCCTCGACCTCGGCCGCCGGGACGGCGATGCCGCGGCTGTCGCGGTAGACGAAGGCCTGGATCATGCCCTGGTTGTACAGCTTGTGGAACGGCTCGGAGGCCGAGACGTGCCCCAGGTCGAAGAGGACCTTCGACCAGAAGCGGGCGTACAGCAGGTGCAGGACGGCGTGCTCGGCGCCGCCCACGTACAGGTCGACGCCCCCGTGGGGCTGCCCCTCGCGCGGGCCCATCCAGTACTGCTCGATGCCCGCGTCGACCAGCGCGCTGTCGTTGTGCGGGTCCAGGTAGCGCATCTCGTACCAGCACGAACCGGCCCAGTTGGGCATGGTGTTGGTCTCGCGGCGGTAGCGCTGCACGCCGCGGCCGTCGCCCAGGTCCAGCTCGACGTTGACCCAGTCCTCGTTGCGGGACAGCGGGGTCTCGGGGGAGGTGTCGGCGTCGTCCGGGTCGAAGGTGCGCGGGGAGTAGTCCTCGACCTCCGGCAGCTCCAGGGGCAGCATCGACTCGGGCAGCGCATGCGCCACGCCGTCCTCGTCGTAGACGATCGGGAACGGCTCGCCCCAGTAGCGCTGGCGGCTGAACAGCCAGTCGCGCAGCCGGAAGTTGACGGTGCCCTCGCCGATGCCCTCGGCGGCCAGCCACTCGGTGATCTTCGCCTTGGCCTCGGTGACGCCCAGGCCGTCCAGGCTGATCGTGTCGTTGGAGGAGTTGACCAGCTTCGCCTCGTACGAGGAGAAGGCGTCGTCCCAGGTGGTGGTGTCGGTGCCGCGGTCGTCGGAGGGCTGGACGACGCAGCGCATCGGCAGCTCGAAGGCGCGCGCGAAGGCGAAGTCGCGGCTGTCGTGCGCCGGGACCGCCATGATCGCGCCGGTGCCGTAGCCCATCAGCACGTAGTCGGCGATGAAGACCGGGATCCGCTCGCCGCTGACCGGGTTGGTGGCGTGGATGCCGGTGAAGACGCCGGTCTTGTCCTTGGCCTCGGCCTGCCGCTCGACGTCCGACTTGCTCGCGGCCTGCTTGCGGTAGGCCGCGACGGCCTCGGACGGGGTGGCGTGACCGCCGGTCCAGACCTCGTGGGTGCCCTCGGGCCAGGCGTCCGGCACCAGGGAACCGTCGGCGATCAGCTCGTGCTCCGGGGCCAGCACCATGTACGTCGCGCCGAACAGGGTGTCCTGGCGGGTGGTGAAGACCGTGATCGTGCGCCCCGCGGCGGGGAAGTCGACCCGGGCGCCCTCGGAGCGGCCGATCCAGTTGCGCTGCTGCAGCTTGATCGCCTCGGGCCAGTCCAGGCCGTCCAGGTCGTTCAGCAGGCGGTCACCGTAGGCGGTGATGCGCATGTTCCACTGGCGCAGCTTGGACTTGAAGACCGGGAAGTTGCCGCGCTCGGAGCGGCCCTCGGCGGTGACCTCCTCGTTGGCCAGGACGGTGCCCAGGCCGGGGCACCAGTTGACCGGCGCGTCCGAGGCGTACGCCAGGCGGTACTCGCCCAGGACGTTCGCGCGCTCGGCGGCGGACAGCTCGCCCCAGGGGCGGCCGTCCGGGGTGGGCCGGGTGCCGGCCTCGAACTGCGCGACCAGGGTGTCGATGGGGCGCGCCTTGCCGGCCTCCGGGTCGTACCAGGAGTTGAAGATCTGCAGGAAGATCCACTGGGTCCACCGGTAGTACGCCGGGTCGATCGTCTCGATCGAGCGGCGCTGGTCGTGGCCCAGGCCCAGACGGCGCAGCTGGCGCCGCATGTTGACGATGTTGGCCTCGGTGGAGACCCGCGGGTGGGTACCGGTCTGCACGGCGTACTGCTCGGCGGGCAGGCCGAAGGCGTCGAAGCCCAGGGTGTGCAGGACGTTGTGGCCCGTCATGCGCTGGTGGCGGGCGTAGACGTCGGTGGCGATGAAGCCCAGCGGGTGGCCGACGTGCAGGCCCGCGCCCGAGGGGTACGGGAACATGTCCATGATGAACTTCTTGGGGCGGGCGACGACGGCGGCGTCGCCCGCCAGGTCACCGCTCGGGTTGGGCGCCTCGTAGGTGCCCGCCGCCTCCCAGAAGTCCTGCCAGCGTGCCTCGATGTCCGCGGCCAGCGCGGCGGTGTAGCGGTGCGGGGCCGCCTCGGGTGCGCCCTCACCGGCGGGGGAGGTGGTCGTCTCGCTCATCTCTTCAAGCTCCATCGATCGTCTCTGCCTGCGGCTGCCGCGGACACGGTTTGCTGCGGAAACAAAAAGGCCCCTCGCACAGGAGGGGACGCCGCGCCGATGCCGACCGGACGGCCACCGCGGGTGGCCCGGTCGGTACTGATCAGCGCGGCCCGCTAAGCAGAAGGCGTACGGCACGCATGGCGCCAGGGTACCGCAGGGGGCTCGGGGCCCGCGTCGAGGATTCCCACCCGGCGCGGGCCCCGGCCGGCGCGCCCCCGATTTCAGGGACGCGCCGGCCTGGGGATCAGCGGCGGTACGAGGCGATGTAGCCGTCCGCCGGGGAGCCGACGCCGGTGACGTCGTCGTAGCCGGGGCGGGCGCTCAGCGAGCTGTCCTGGCCCAGGCTGCGCAGCGAGGTCGTGGTGCCCTCGGAGGCGTCGACCCCGTTGACGTAGTCGGTCCGGACGACCGCCAGGCCGCGGCCGGCGCCGAGCGGGTGGTCGGTGACGTCGTGGTAGGCCGGGGTGCCGTACCGCTGGTAGATGGCGGGGTTGGCGAAGCCGATCGGGATGCCGTGCCGGGCCTGCTGGGCGAGCGCCTGGACACCGGCGATCACGGGTGCGGCGAGCGAGGTGCCGCCGATGCGGTACTCGTCGTAGCCCTGCTTGCCACCGGGCAGGGTCTGGGTCTGGCCCACCAGGAAGCCGGTGTTGGGGTCGGCGACCGCGGCGATGTCCGGGACGGTGCGCATGGCCTTGCCGCCGCCCGCCCGCGCGAGGCCGTCGGGGACGACGCCGCGCTGGTAGAAGGGCTGCGCAACGGACTTGCTGGTGCCGCCGCCGGCGCCGCCGCTGAACGCGCCGGGGAAGCCGTCCCAGCTCGCGCCGTCCTTGGAGAGCAGTGCCTTACGGGTTCCCCAGCCGGTCTCCCACTGGTACGTGTCGCCCTTGCCGACGGCGAGCGCGGTGCCGCCGACGGCGGTGACCCATGCGGAGTTCGCCGGGGTGTCGACCTGCTTGGTGCCGGTGTTGTCGACCTCGTCGCCGTTGTCACCGGAGGAGAAGTAGAAGCCGATGCCCTCGACCGCGCCCTGCTGGAAGAGCTGGTCGTAGGCGGCGGCGACGTCCGGGGTCTCGTTGGCCTCGATGTCGCCCCAGGAGTTGGAGACGATGTCGGCGAGCCGGCCGTCGACGACCTTGCCGAGGGTGTCGAGGAGGTCGTCGTCCATGCAGGAGGCGGCGCCGGCGTAGACGATGTCGGCGGCGGGCGCGACGGCGTGTGCCGCCTCGACGTCGAGGGTCTCCTCGCCGTACCAGCCGGCGGCGCCGCACTCCTCGATGTGGTGGTAGTCCGCGGGCAGCACCTGCGAGAGCTGGCCCGGACGGTAGGCGGCGTCGCCGTTGCGGGCCGCGTAGTGGGCGGCGTCGGCGGCGATGGTCGGCGAGGCGTAGGCGTCGGTGATCGCGATGGTGACGCCCTTGCCGGTCCACTTCCCCGCCCCGTAGGCGGCGCGCAGCTGCTTGCCGGTGTAGCCCTTGACCGCGTACGGCGCCCTGGTCCCGTAGGCGCTCGGCAGGTCCTTGGCGGTCCGGGAGCCGTGGTACGTGGAGAACGGGCCGGCGTTGCGGAAGACGGCGGGCGGCGGGGGCAGCTCGGTGGAGTGGTGCCGGGCCATCTTGGGCGCGTTGTCCAGGCCGGTGACGGTCAGCACGGCGCCGCCCAGCGCGGCGGGGGCGGAGGCGGTGGCCGAGGGGGCGTGGTAAGTGTGGCCGTCCTTGCGGTAGTTGTGCAGGTCGGTGGCGAAGGCGCGCTCCGCGGCCGAGGCCGGGCCGTGGACGGTGAGGTAGCGGCCGCCCGCCCCGGTGACCTTGAGCCCGGCGCCGCGGAGCCAGTCGCGCACGGCGTTCACCTGCTGCCGGGTGGCGCCGTAGCGCGCCTTCACCTGGCCGGGGGTCAGGTACTTCCCGTAGTGGCCGGAGTGCGGGTCGGAGACCGCCTCGGCGTACGCGGCGAGCCCGTCGGCGTCCCGGCCCGCGAGGTAGACCCGGGCGGTGATGCCGGTGTCCGCGGCGGTGTCACCGCGGTCGGACTGCTGGGTGGCCCAGGCCGGCTTGGTGCCGCGGAGCTCATGCCGTCCGCCGTCGTGGCCTGCGGCGTCGGCGGCGGGCGCGCCGAGCGCGAGCGCCCCGGCGATCAGCGGCAGGGCGGCCGCCCACACCGTTGCGGTACGCGCCCGCCCGGCTCTGCTGCGGCTCGATCTCATGGAACCCCCTGTGGTGACGATGCGGTAGGTGCGGACGGTGGCACCGCGCCCGGTTCCGCGGCTCGCCGTGCGCGCCGCCGTACACCGGCGTCCGGTGCCTCGCGTGCGGCGTGGGACGAGGGAGGTGACATGCACGCGATGCGTCACTCTTTCGGTGAAATGTTCACGTCAGGGGCATGAGCACGCCAAGAAGACCCCAAGGAACAGCAAGGAGCGGCAAGGGACGGGCGGAAGGAAGAAGGGCGCGAAGGGGCGACGGAAGGAGCCGCGACGGCACCGGAACGGCCCCGACGGGAGGACGGTGGGCGAAAGGTGAAGGGGTGTCAGAGTACGGCGGGGTGAACCGGTCACCCGGGAGGTCGCCTCGCGCGGCGCGGAACACCGCCTCACCGGCGCCCCGCTCCACCGCACCCACGCCGTCGGGCCCGCCACACTCCCGCGCGGCCGCCCACGCGATGCCGTACGTCACACCCGCCCCGGAACGCCCGTCCCGTGACGCGCACCACACACGGCGGTCGCACCGGAAAGGCACACGGGGAAATGGCCGTACAACAAGAGCGGGCCGCCCTTTTCGGACGGCCCGCTCTGATTCCTGTGGAGCTAAGGAGAATTGAACTCCTGACCTCCTGCATGCCATGCAGGCGCTCTACCAACTGAGCTATAGCCCCAGGTCTTCTCCGCTGCGGTCTCCCGCGGCGACATCGACTACATTACACGGCTCCCCCGGGCTTCTGCCAAATCGCTCCTGCTCGGGCCCCTGGAACGCCCCGGGGTACTGTCGGCGGACCGTGCCCGATTCGTCCTGGGGAGCCGTACGCCGTGACCGCGCCGGAGCTGGAACAGTCCACCGAGTCCGGCGGCCGCGCCCCGCTGACGGGGGCGCCGGGACGCCGTGCGGTCCGCTGGGCCGCGCTCGGCTGCCTCGTCTCGTTCGCCGCCTTCTGGACCGCCCAGCGGCTGGCGCACGTGACGATGATCGACCTCATGGTCTACCGCGCGGAGGGCTGGACCGCACGCACCGGCGCGGACCTCTACGACATGGTCGCCACCTCCGCGCACCTGCCCAACACCTACCCGCCGTTCGCCGCGCTGCTGTTCACCCCGCTGACGCTGGTCGGCGTGGGCGCCATGCGCACCCTGGCCACGGCCGGCAACCTCCTGCTGCTGGTGGCCGTCGTCCATCTCTCGCTGCGGCTGGCCGGACGGCCGCACCGGCTGCCGCGCCCCGCCGCGACGCTCGCGCTCTCCGCGCTGCTGGTGTGGTGCGAGCCGGTGTGGACGACGCTGCGCTACGGGCAGATCAATCTGCTGCTCGCGGTGCTCGTGCTGTGGGACCTGACCCGCCGGGACGGCAACCGCTGGGCCGGGATCGGCATCGGCATCGCGGCCGGGATCAAGCTCACGCCCGCGCTGTTCGCCGTCTTCCTGGCGCTCGCCGGGGCGGTACGCGCCGTTCAGCTGCTGCGCGGCGGCGCCCCGCTGCGTACCGCGCTGCGGGTGCCCTGGCTGCGGCAGGCGGCGGTGGCCACCGTGACCTTCCTCGCCACCGCGGGCCTGTCCGCGCTCGTGCTGCCGCGCGATGCGCACCGCTTCTGGACGGAGATCGTCTTCGCCGCGGACCGCGTCGGCGACACCGAGATCACCGCGAACCAGTCGCTGCGCGGCGCCCTCGCCCGGCTGCTGCACACCCAGGACCCGGGCGCCGTCTGGCCGGTGGCCGCCGCCCTGACGGCCGTTACGGGGCTGGCCCTCGCGGCCGGTGCGCTGCTGCGCGGCGACCGCGCCTGGGCCGCCGTCAGCTGCGCCGTGACGGCCCTGCTGATCAGCCCGATCTCCTGGTCACACCACTGGGTGTGGTGCGTACCGGCACTGATCCTCGTCGGCTCCGAGGCGCTCGCCCGCACCGGCGGCGCGGCGCGGCGGTGGTGGGCGGCGACGGGCGCGTTGGCCTTCCTGTTCGCCAGCTTCGCGCTGTGGTGGGTGCCGCACGCCTGGCACCGCCACGAGGAACTGCACCAGGGCCCGCTCCAGCTGCTGCTCTCCGACGTCTATCCGCTCGCCGGGACCGTCCTGCTGGCGCTGTGCGCGCTGCGGCTGCGGCGGACGGGGAGCGGCGCGCAGCCCGGACCCGTACGGTCCGCCGCCGGCCTCGGGTGACGCGGCGTCGGAGCGAGGCCGGACGCCGGCTCACACGGCGTCAGGCCGGGCCGCGCGTAAGGCCGTCGGGGCCCCGGCGGGACATGCCCGGGGCCACGGCCGCGTTCAGGCCGTGGCGAAGGAGTAGAAACGCTTCAGCGTGCAGTGTTCGTCGAGCAGGCGGCCGTAGATCGGCTCGCCGTCCAGCTCGCGGTAGGTCTCGATCGGGTCGCCCTTGATGACCAGCGCGCGGGCGCACTCCTCGCACCAGTACTGGAACGCGGAGTTGAGCGGTTCCATGTCGCGGACGATCGGGGTGCCGCTGCTGCACCAGTCGCATTTCCTGCTGTGGGCTCCCATCGGTCAGCTCCAACTGTGGCCGCAGGACGTACAGACGAAAGAGACGCCGCCGTTGTCGCCGAGCATCTGCGCCACCCGGGCGGAGCCGCAGGCGGGGCACTGCAACGACGGGACGACGCCGTGCGGGGAGGCGGGGGACGGCAGCCGGCCCGGGCACGAGGGCCCGGCGGCGTCGGGCAGGTCGGCGACCTTCCCGGGGATGCTCCTGGGCATCGCGTCCTCTCCTCCCCTGCCGGCGGTCCGATTCTGCCACGGACCGCCCGGCGGGACGGCCTGGTCACGGCGCGGGCCCGGACGCGACGGCCCGCGCACCGAATCTGCCCGCGCCACCGGCGCCGAACCGTCCGGAGCGGGGCCCGCCGCGACGGCGCCGCGGACACAGCAATGATCCCGCCTCGCGCGATCCAGTGCGGGACTGGAATCCGTGAGACGGGATCATCCGGGTTGTGGAGCTAAGGAGAATTGAACTCCTGACCTCCTGCATGCCATGCAGGCGCTCTACCAACTGAGCTATAGCCCCGGGTCTTGTTCCGCCCCTCCGGGTTTCCCCCGGCGGCGCCGCGAACAAGAAGAACTTTAGCCTGCGACCTGCCCAGATGTGAAATCCGGGTCCGCGGGATGCTCCGCGGGCGGCTCAGGTGTCGTCGCCGAGCACCGGCTCCGGGAGGGTGCCGGCGTTGTGCTCCAGCAGCCGCCAGCCGCGCGCGCCCTCGCCCAGCACCGACCAGCAGCAGTTCGACAGCCCGCCGAGCCCCTCCCAGTGGTGCGCCTCCAGACCGAGCAGCCGGCCGATGGTGGTGCGGATGGTGCCGCCGTGGCTGACGACGACGAGGGTGCCGTCGTCGGGCAGCTTCCCGGCGTGCTCCAGGACCACCGGGGCGGCCCGGTCGGCGACCTCGGTCTCCAGCTCCCCGCCGCCGCGCCGCACCGGCTCACCGCGCTTCCAGGCGGCGTACTGCTCGCCGTAGCGCTCGATGATCTCCTCGTGCGTCAGCCCCTGCCAGGCGCCGGCGTACGTCTCCCGCAGCGCGGCGTCGTGCGCCACCCCGAGGCCGGTCAGGGCGGCCAGCTCACCGGCGGTCGCCGCGGCCCGGCGCAGGTCGGAGGCGACGATGGCGTCCGGGCCGAGGGCCGCGAGCAGCCGGGCGGCGCGCCGGGCCTGCTCCCGGCCGGTCGCCGTCAGCTCGATGTCCGTGGAGCCCTGGAAGCGGCGCTCCAGATTCCAGGCGGTCTGGCCGTGGCGCCACAGGACGATGCGGCGGCCGCGGCCCGCGGGAGTGCCGTTCAGTTGCTCGCTCCCTCTGCCTCGCCCGCCGTGGCCTCGGCGTGCGCGGCGGCCTTGCCGCGGGTCGCCTTGGCGTCCTCGGGAAGCTCGATCTCGGGGCAGTCCTTCCACAGGCGCTCCAGCGCGTAGAAGACGCGCTCCTCGCTGTGCTGGACGTGGACGACGATGTCGACGTAGTCGAGGAGGACCCAGCGGGCCTCGCGGTCGCCCTCGCGGCGGACCGGCTTGGCGCCGAGCTCCTTGTTGAGGCGCTCCTCGATCTCGTCGACGATCGACTTGACCTGGCGGTCGTTGGGCGCCGACGCGAGCAGGAAGGCGTCGGTGATCGAGAGGACGTCGCTGACGTCGTACGCGATGATGTCGTGCGCGAGCTTGTCGGCGGCCGCCTGGGCGGCGGCGTTGATGAGCTCGATGGAACGGTCCGTGGCGGTCACAAGCGGCTTTCGGGTCGGGGACGGGCCGCCGGGCCCCGGGCACACGGCCCGCGGCACCACCGCCCGGGCGGACGGTTCGAGCGGCTTCGGATTCTTCTCAAGGGTCTCACGGACCACCGACACACCGGCCGGGGATTTTCGTCACCCTAGGACGCCCCGAGCGGAAGCGGGCCGGGGGCCCCCCCCTGTGGGGCAGGGGGGGGCCCCCCCCCCCGCGGGGGGGGCGGCCCCCGCGAGCGAGCCCCCGGCGCCCCGGAAGGGGGCGGGGGGCGGCCCC
>NZ_JBEPDN010000025.1:0-5941 GCF_040300365.1 Streptomyces sp. NPDC000404
GGTGGTGTTACGGACGTAAAGCGGAGCAGTCCGTAACACCACCCCCGACCCCACCACCGCACCCACCACCACGCAGGGAGGAGATGGAACGGAAGGCGGGCCGGGACCTCAAGCCCCGGCCACGCCCCCCACTCAGCCCTCCGAGCCGCTCCCGCCCCCCGCAGCCCCCCGCACCGGCTCACACAACACGGTCACGATCTTGTTCCGCCGCCCCGCCGTGGACTCCGCCGTGAGCCGCAGCCCCGTGAGTTCGGGAGCGGCCGCATCGTCGGAGAGGTCGACGACGGCCGTGGCACCGGCGATCGGCACCCGGCCCAGCAGCTTGGCCAGCAGCCCACCGACCGTTTCGACGTCCTCGTCGTCCAGCTCCGCGAGACCGTACAGCTCCCCGAGGTCACCGATGTCGAGGCGGGCGGTGACGCGGTAGCGGTCGTCGCCCAGCTCCTCGACGGGCGGCAGCTCCCGGTCGTACTCGTCGGTGATCTCGCCGACGATCTCCTCCAGGATGTCCTCGATGGTGACGATCCCGGCCGTGCCGCCGTACTCGTCGATGACCACCGCGACGTGGTTACGGTCACGCTGCATCTCCCGCAGCAGGTCACCGGCGTTCTTGGTGTCGGGCACGAAGACGGCGGGCCGCATCGCGGAGGAGACCAGTTCGGTCTCGGCGTCGCGGCTGACGTGAACCTTGCGGGAGAGGTCCTTGAGATAGACGATGCCGACGATGTCGTCCTCGTTCTCGCCGGTCACCGGGATACGGGAGAAGCCGGAGCGGAGCGCGAGCGTCAGCGCCTGGCGGATGGTCTTGTACCGCTCGACGGAGACCAGGTCCGTGCGCGGCACCATCACCTCCCGCACCAGCGTGTCGCCGAGCTGGAAGACGGAGTGCACCATGCGGCGCTCCTCGTCCTCGATCAGCGACTCCGCCTCCGCGAGGTCGACCAGCGCCCGCAGCTCCGCCTCGGAGGCGAACGGGCCCTTGCGGAAGCCCTTGCCCGGCGTGAGGGCGTTGCCCAGCCAGATCAGCAGCTGCGGGACGGGGCCCATGATCCGGGCCAGCGGCAGCAGGACGTAGGCGGCGGCGGTCGCGGTGTTGAGCGGGTGCTGGCGGCCGATGGTGCGCGGCGAGACGCCGACCGCGACGTACGAGACGAGCACCATCACCGCGATGGCGACGGTCAGCGCCTGCCAGGTCTCGTCGAAGGAGCGCAGGCAGGCGTAGGTGACGAGCACCCCGGCGGCCATCTCGCAGCCGACGCGGACCAGCAGCGCGACGTTGAGATAGCGGGTCGGGTCGGCGGCGACGGCGGCGAGCCGGTCGCTGCCGCGGCGGCCCGAGCGGACCGCCTCCTCGGCGCGGAAGCTGGTCGTCCGGGCGAGGCCCGCCTCGGCGCAGGCGGCGAGCCAGGCGATGACGACGAGCAGCACCGCGACCGCGATGAGTTGGGTGGTCATGTGCGGGGCCCGGTCAGGTCACGGTGGGGGCCGGGGAGGGACCCGTCAGCCCCCGCTCGGCGCGCCAGCCGTCGATGATGGCCGCCTGGAGGCCGAACATCTCGGCCTTCTCGTCGGGCTCCTCGTGGTCGTAGCCGAGGAGGTGCAGCACCCCGTGGACGGTCAGGAGCTGCAGCTCCTCGTCCATGGAGTGGCCGGTCGGGGCGTCCTCGCCCTGCTTCTTGGCGACCTCGGGGCAGAGCACGATGTCGCCGAGGAGGCCCTGCGGGGGCTCGTCCTCGTCCTTGGCCGGGGGGCGCAGCTCGTCCATCGGGAAGGACATCACGTCGGTCGGGCCGGGGAGGTCCATCCACTGGATGTGCAGCTGCTCCATCGCCTCCGCGTCGACGACGATCACGGACAGCTCGGAGAGCGGGTGGATGCGCATCCGGGCGACGGCGTAGCGGGCGACGTCGAGGATCGCCTGCTCGTCGATGTCCGTGCCGGACTCGTTGTTGACGTCGATCGACATGGGGGGTGTGACTTCTCGCTTCTGGTGGGTGCCGGCCGGCCGCCCGAGGGCGGCCGGCCGGCGGAACGGACCTAGCCGCCGTTGCGGCTGTCGTACTTCTCGTAGGCGTCGACGATACGGCCCACGAGCTTGTGGCGGACGACGTCCTGGCTGGTGAGGCGGGAGAAATGGACGTCGTCGACGCCCTGGAGGATCTCCTGGACCTGGCGCAGCCCGCTCTTGGTGCCGCCCGGCAGGTCGACCTGGGTGACGTCACCGGTGATGACGATCTTCGAGTCGAAGCCGAGGCGGGTGAGGAACATCTTCATCTGTTCGGGGCTGGTGTTCTGCGCCTCGTCGAGAATGATGAACGCGTCGTTGAGGGTGCGCCCGCGCATGTAGGCGAGCGGCGCGACCTCGATCGTCCCGGCGGCCATCAGGCGCGGGATGGAGTCGGGGTCGAGCATGTCGTGGAGCGCGTCGTAGAGCGGCCGCAGATACGGGTCGATCTTCTCGTAGAGGGTGCCCGGCAGGAAGCCGAGGCGTTCGCCGGCCTCGACGGCGGGGCGGGTCAGGATGATGCGGTTGACCTGCTTGGCCTGGAGCGCCTGGACCGCCTTCGCCATGGCGAGGTAGGTCTTGCCGGTGCCCGCGGGGCCGATGCCGAAGACGACGGTGTGCCGGTCGATGGCGTCGACGTAGCGCTTCTGGTTGAGCGTCTTGGGGCGGATGGTGCGGCCGCGGTTGGAGAGGATGTTCTGGGTGAGCACCTCGGCCGGGGTCTCGCTGCCGTCGCCGTCCGCGCGGAGCATCGCGATGGAGCGCTCCACCGCGTCCTCGGTCATGGGCTGGCCGGTGCGGAGCACCAGCATCATCTCGTCGAAGAGGCGCTGGACGAGGGCGACTTCCTCGGCGTCACCGACGGCGGTGACGTCGTTTCCGCGGACGTGGATGTCGGTGTCGGGAAATGCCTTCTCGATCACGC
Organism: Streptomyces sp. NPDC000404; assembly: GCF_040300365.1. NCBI lineage: Bacteria > Bacillati > Actinomycetota > Actinomycetes > Kitasatosporales > Streptomycetaceae > Streptomyces > Streptomyces sp. NPDC000404. Next base: position 2,931 of record NZ_JBEPDN010000025.1, read on the forward strand.
GGAGGAGCGCGTCCCCGGATCCCAGGACCGTCACCATGGGGTGTTTGGCCGGGACGGTGAACTGGGCGCTCGCCTGCTGGTGCCTGGGTGTCTGCGTCATGGGTCGGCGCTGTGGCCTGCTCAACCCCTGTCCTTTGCCGATAGCTGATGAGCGGTGCGTATGGCTCAGCTCCTACGGCTCCAGAGTACGACGGGGCACCGACAACACCGAAAGGCTTTACGAAGACCGAAGCGGCGGGCGGGAAGGGCTCCGCCCGCCGCCGTGCGCCGTCGCGCGCCTACGCCGGGCGCCGGAAGCCGATCGTGGGGACGGCGCGGGCCGGCGGGGTGCAGCGGCCCGGTGCGGGCAGCACGGCGTCGAGGAAGGCGTAGCGGTCGCGGAGCACCCCGGCGGCCGGGGCGCCGTCCGCGCGCAGCCGCTGCCACCAGGCGACGATCTCGGCCCAGCCGGGCGCCGCGAGGGAGCCGCCGAACTCCTGGACGGAGAGGGCGGCGGTCAGCCCGGCGAAGGCGAGCCGGTCGGCGAGCGGCCAGTCGGCGAGGGTTCCGGTGACGAAGCCCGCGACGAAGACGTCGCCGGCGCCGGTCGGGTCCAGCGCCTCCACGGCGATGGCGGGCACCTCGGCGCTCTCGCCCGTACGGCCGTCGACCGCGCAGGCGCCCTCGGAGCCCATGGTGACGACGGCGAGCGGCACCCGCTCGGCGAGCTTGCGGGCCGCGGCGCGCGGGTCGGAGGTGCGGGTGTAGCGCATCGCCTCCTCGGCGTTGGGGAGGAACGCCTCGCAGTGTGCGAGCCCGTCGAGGTCGGCCGGGTCCCAGCGGCCGGTGTCGTCCCAGCCGACGTCGGCGAAGATCCGGCTGCCGCGGGCGGCGGCGCAGGCGAGCCAGGCCTCGGGGCGGCCGGGCACCAGCGAGGCGACGCAGGCGCGGGAGGGCGGCGGGCAGCCGGGGGCGTGGCCGCCGTCGAACGCGGTGTCCGGCGGCGGTGCCTCGTGGCCGTGCGAGACCATCGTGCGCTCGCCCTCGTACGCCATGGAGACGGTGACGGGGGAATGCCAGCCGGGGATGGTGCGGGAGTAGGTGAGGTCGATGCCCTCGCCGTGGCTGAGCGCGTCCCAGCAGTACTCGCCGTACATGTCGTCGCCGAACGCGGCGGCCAGCGAGGTGCGCAGGCCGAGGCGGGCGAGGGCGGTGGCCATGTTGGCGACGCCGCCGGGGCTGGAGCCCATGCCGCGGGCCCAGGACTCGGTGCCGCGCACCGGTGCGGAGTCGAGGCCGGTGAGGATGATGTCGAGGAAGACGGTGCCGGTCAGATAGACGTCGGTGGCCGGGTCGCCGTCGGTGCGGAGGGAGGCGAGCGGGTCGAGGACCGGCGCCGGGGCGCCCTGCCGTACGGGCTGTTGCTGTGGTCGTCCAGCGCTCACCGTGCTCGCCTCTCTCCCGCCGGTCCGGTCGCGGTGCTTCCCTCGCGTGCGTCCCCGTCCCGGTGGTGCCGACAGTGTGCCTGATGCTGCGGTACGTTCCGGCCCATGAGGCTCACGATTCTCGGTGGCGGCGGTTTCCGGGTGCCGCTGGTGTACCGCGCGCTCCTGGACGATCCCACGCGCGCGGTCGACGAACTGACCCTGTACGACACCGATCCGCGGCGGCTCGCGGTGATCGGGGACGTCCTGGCGCGGCAGGCGCAGGGGCATCCGGCGCCGGTGCGGGTGCGGCGGGCCGGGAGCCTGGACGAGGCGGTGACCGGCGCGGACTTCGTCTTCTCCGCGATCCGGGTGGGCGGCACCGCGGGCCGGGTGCGCGACGAGCGGATCCCGCTGGCCGAGGGCGTGCTGGGCCAGGAGACGGTGGGCGCCGGCGGGGTGCTCTACGGGCTGCGGACGATCCCGGTGGCGCTGCGGATCGCGGAGCGGGTGGCGGAGCTGGCGCCGCGCGCCTGGGTCATCAACTTCACCAACCCGGCGGGGATGGTGACGGAGGCGATGGCCGAGGTGCTGGGCGAGCGGGTCATCGGGATCTGCGATTCGCCGGTGGGGCTGGTGCGGCGGGCGGCGCGGGCGGCCGGCGTGGACGGCGCGGCGTTCGCGGCGGGCCGGGTGGCGTACGACTACACCGGGCTCAACCACCTCGGGTGGCTGCGGTCGTTGACGCTGGACGGGCGGGAGCTGCTGCCGGGGCTGCTGACGGATCCGGCGGCGCTGGGCTCGTTCGAGGAGGGGCGGCTGTTCGGCGCCGAGTGGCTGGCGGCGCTGGGCGCGTTGCCCAACGAGTATCTGCACTACTACTACTTCCGCCGGGAGACGCTGGCGTCGGTGCGGGCGGCCGCCGTCACGCGCGGGGAGTTCCTCGACGGGCAGCAGGGCGGGTTCTTCGCGCGGGCGGCCGAGGCGGGCGGGCCGGAGGCGGCGTACGCGCTGTGGGAGTCCACCCGGCGGGAGCGCGAGGAGACGTACATGGCGGAGAGCCGGGAGGCCAGCGGGGGGTGGCAGCGGGACGCCTGTGATCTGGAGGGCGGGGGGTACGACCGGGTGGCTCTGGCGCTGATGCGGGCGCTCTCCGGTGGTGCGGGCGGTTCGGGCAGCCGGCTGATCCTCAATGTGCGCAACGGGGCGACGGTGCCGGAGATGGCGCCGGACGCGATCGTGGAGACGGTGTGTGAGGTGGGCGCGGACGGGGCGGTGCCGCTGCCGTGTGCGCCGTTGCGGGCCGATCAGCTGGGGCTGATGCTCCAGCTCAAGGCGGTGGAGCGGGCTACGGTCGAGGCGGCCGTGCGCAAGGATCGCGAGGCGGCGCTGCGGGCGATGGCGCTGCATCCGCTGGTGGATTCGCCGGCGGTGGCTGCCCGGATTCTGTCTCGGGCGGCCGCCGAGGAGTGAGGGGCGGGCTGAGCGGGGGGCGCGTCTCGTCCAGCGCCATTCCGTTCTGGGGGGGGTGCCTTTGCCCGGTGGGGGTGCGGTGGTGGGGTCGGGGGTGGTGTTACGGACTGCTCCGCTTTACGTCCGTAACACCAC
>NZ_JBEPDN010000026.1:0-5126 GCF_040300365.1 Streptomyces sp. NPDC000404
CCGGCGGCCCCGACCTCGACCCCGAACTGCGCTGGCGCATCCTCGCCCGCCTCGCCACCCTCGGCGCCCTCACCCCCGATCGCATTGCACGGGCGCGCCGGAGGTGCCGTACGGCGCCGGGTCCACGGCGTCCGTCACGGCGGGGAGGATCCCTGCGGTGCCGTCAGTTCTTGCCGAGCAGCAGGGAGCGGGAGCGGCTGGCCATCGGGCCGAGCGCCCGGCCCGGGGCGGGCAGCGGCGCCGGTCCGTCGCCGCCGGCCGCCGCGGGGTCGCGCAGCAGGCCCAACTCGATGGCGGTGCGGGTGAGATCGGCCTTGTTGCCGACGTTGAGCTTGGTGCGGATGCGCTTGACGTACGTGCTGACCGTGGCCTCGGTCAGGCCCATCCGGCGGCCTATCTGGCTGTGGGTCAGGCCCTCGGCGAGCAGGCGCAGCGCCTCCAGTTCCCGGCGGGCGAGCGAGCGGGGCTCGGCGCCGCCGGGCTGCTGCAGTTCGGACTGGAGCCGCGGCACGAGCGTCGAGGAGAGGTGGAAGCCGCCCCGGACGACGGTGTCGACGGCGCGCAGCAGCTCCTCGTCGTCCACCCGTCCGGTGACGCACCCGAGCACCCCGGCGCGGACGGCCTCCAGGACGCGGTAGGGCCGGTGGAAGTCGGAGACCAGGAGGACCGGGGCGCAGGCGACGAGCCGGGCCAGGGTCGCTCCGGGCGGTTCGGACTCGGTGGCGCAGTCGTGCACGGGCGGGCCGTACAGGATCGCGTCGGGCGCCGGGGCGTCGAAGGGGAAGTCGTGCACGCGCTCCACCGCGGCACTCACGTCGAGCCGCGGACTCTGGGAGAGCACCCGCTCCAGTCCGTGCCGGACCAAATTCTGATGCTCGATAATGGCAATTCGCGCACAATTGGACATGCGTATTCCCGTCGTCAGGTCAATGCGTCACGCTCAGATCCCCCGCTCGACACGCCATCTGGGCGGCGGGTCGATGCCGTTTCAATGTACCGGACAAAATCAACAGTGCACGGACCGACCCGCATCTGTAGCGAAACCGCAGCGACGCAGGTCAGGGCCGTGACACTGTCTCAATCTCCGTACGGATACGCCGGGGACGGATCCTTCCGCACCCCGGTTCCGCGCCCCGGGTCACGATTGCGTAAGGCTTCGTCACAGCCTCGTAAGAATTCCGCATGACTCTGCGAGACAAATCGCTCAAGCCTAATTGAATTTCCCGCGCGGACATTTTCCGTTTACCCCACGGCGGTATTCTGTGCCGCCTGTCCCTTACGGCAAGACAATTGGAGAGTACGTACGTGGCTGACCAGGAGAAGCCCCCGCAGCCCGCTGCCGAGGCCCCAGGCCGCCTGCCGGAGGAGGACCGGCACGGCTTCGTCTCCGCGTTCGTGGGCGGCGTCCGCCCCGACGGTGAACAGGGCAAGCCCGGCAAGCGCCTGGTGGCGATCGGCATCGCCGTCGTCGCGGCGCTGAGTCTCGGCGCCCTCGCCATCGGCGCGCTCAGCGGCGGCTCGGACGAGAAGAAGAACCAGGCCGACAAGACCGCTCCCGCGGGCGCCACCGCCAAGGCCGACCACCACCAGGACGGCAAGGCGTCCCCCGACGGCTCCGGCGGCGCCTCGGGCGGCACCGGCGGCCGGCAGCAGACCGTGCCGGACGGCCAGCGGATCATCCCCGCCGAGGACACCCCCACGACGGGCTCGACGCACACCCCGCCCTCGCCCACCGCCACCACCAAGGACGAGAGCGGCAAGAGCGTTTCGAGCAAGACGGTCACCTCCTTCACCGCCCTCGCCGGGTACGGCTGCCCGTCGTCCGCGGAGGCCAAGATCTGGACGAAGGACCCGAACTTCAGCCAGGAGGCGGGCTGGCTGAAGACCAACGGCGGCGGCTACACCGGCTCCGGCTGCAACGGCCAGTACCTGTCCCTGCCCATGTCGGGCTCGTCGACGAAGTACGACGCGACCCAGTACGTGCTGTGGAAGTTCGACTACCGCGCGCGGATCAAGGGCGACGCCTCCTGCCGCCTCGCGGTCTTCGTGCCGGGCAACTCCGACCTCCGCTACGTCGGCGGCCACCCCGCCAAGTACGCGGTCTACGCCTCGGACCACAGCGGCGGCACCCCCGCCGGCAGCTTCGACGTCGACCAGGTCAACAACCGCGGCAAGTGGCTGGCCCGCGGGCCGTTCAAGGTCTCCGGCGGCTTCGTGACCGTCAAGATGTTCAACACCGGTATCGACTACACGTCCTCCACCAAGGACGCGCACGACGCTGCCGGGCCGGTCCAGCTCAGCTGCACCCCGGCATGATCGGCCGGTCCGGCGGCGCGGCCGCACTGCGCGTCGGGGCCCGGGGCTGGGGCGGGCACCGCACCATCGGCGCGGCGTTGCGCGCCGCCGGCCCGGGCGCCGTGATCTCGGTCCAACCCGGCACCTACACCGAGAACCTGACCCTCGAACGGGACATCACCGTCGTCGCCGAACAGGGCGCCGGAACCGTCCGGCTGGTCGCTCCCCGCGGCACCCCGCTGACCGTGCTCGGCGGCGCCGGGGAGATCCGCGGGCTCACCGTCCAGGGCGTCGCCCCGGATCAGCCCGCGATCGCCGTGACGGGCGGCACCGCCGTCCTCGACGGCTGCGAGATCACCGGCGGCCGCGTCGAGGTCACCGGCACCGCCGCGCCCACGTTGCGCGACTGCCGGGTGCACGCCGCCGGCGGGCCCGCCGTGCGCCTCGGCGGGGACAGCCGGGCGACGCTGGAGCGGGTGACCGTCACCGACGCCGGCGGCACCGCGCTGCTGGTGGAGCACGGTGCGGACGCCACCGTCAGCGGGCTGGCCGTCAACACCGCGGCCGGACACGGCATTCAGCTCCGCTCTCCGGCCACCGGCAGCTTCACCGACTGCGAGATCACCAGGACCACGGCGGCGGCGCTCGCCGTCGAGGACGACGCCCGGCCGGTGCTGCGCTCCTGCCGGCTGACCGACGGTCTGGCGCAGGGCGTCCTCGTCACCTCCTCCGCCACCGGCGCCACCCCGGCGCCCGCACCCGACGACACCGACGCGGGCAGCGGCCCGGAGGGCGACGCCGGGGCGTCCGGGAACACGGCCGGCGTGCTGCTGCACGACTGCGAGATCGCCCGGAGCGGCGCCGCGGGCGTCCAGGCGGCGGGCCCGGTGCTGCTGACGCTGCGCTCCTGCCGGATCGACGAGTCCGGCGGCGTCGGCGTGCTCGCCGCGCAGAACGCGGTGGTGCGGCTGACCGCCACCACCGTCGGGGACTCCGCCGACAGCGGGCTGGCGGCGGGCGGCACCGCGCAGGTCGAGATGCGCGGCGGCGGTCTCGCCCGCTCGCGGGCCAACGGCGCCTTCGTCACCGACGAGGCGCAGCTGACGCTCGTCGACTGCGCGGTCACCGACAGCGCCTTCACCGCCCTGCACCTGGCGGGCTCCGCCCGGGCCACGGTCCGCGACGGGGAGCTGCGCGGCACCCCGCAGCACGGCGCGCGGGTCACCGAACGCGCCCTGCTGACGCTCACCGGCACCCGCGTCGAGTCGGCGGAGCTGTCCGGCATCGCGGTGGACGGCGGCGATCTGACGGCACGCCGGTGCCGGGTGACGGACGCCGGTACGGGCATCAGCCTGACCTCCGCGCACCGCCCGCTGCTCGACAACTGCGAGATCGCGGACTGCGGTACGGGCCTGGAGGTGACCGCGGACACCGGTGCGCTGGTGGCGGACACCCGGGTGCGCGGCAGCCGTTCGGCCGGGGTGTTCCTCGGAGAGCGCTCCACCGCCTGGCTCGACAGCTGCGAGATCACCGACAGCAAGGGCAGCGCCCTGGTGCTGTGGAACGGCGCGCGGCCGCGGGTCAGCGGGGTGCGGATCGCCCGTTCCGCGAAGAACGGCGTCTACGTCGCCGACGGCGCGGCGGGGCTGCTGACCGACTGCGATGTCTCGGCCACCGGCTTCCCGGCGCTCTACGTCGGCAAGGACGCCAAGCCCGTGGTGCGCCGGTGCGTGGTCCGCGACACCGACGAGGACCTCAAGCTCGCGGACGGCGCGGAGCCGGTCTTCGAGGACTGCCGGGCCGACGGGGTGAAGGACAGCACCCTGCCGGTGTCCGCGGCGGGCCCGGCACCGGTCGGCGCCCGTGCCGTGGCGGCGGGCGGCGCGTCCGGCACCGCCCCGGCGCTCGGCGCCGAGGTCACCGAGGCGGCCACCGAGTCGCTGGAGGACCTGCTGGCCGAACTGCGGTCGCTGATCGGGCTGGAGCGCGTCAAGCAGGACGTGGAGACGCTGGTCAAGCTGATGCAGCTGGTCCGGCGCCGCACCGAGGCGGGTCTGCCGCCGCCCCCGCTCAGCCGCCATCTGGTCTTCGCGGGGAACGCCGGTACGGGCAAGACGACGGTGGCCCGGCTCTACGGGCGGCTGCTGGCCGCGCTGGGGCTGCTGACCCGCGGCCATCTGGTCGAGGCGGACCGGGGCGCGCTGGTCGGTGAGTACGTCGGCCACACCGCGCCGAAGACCACCGCGGTGTTCCGGCAGGCGGTCGGCGGTGTTCTCTTCATCGACGAGGCGTATGCGCTGGTGCCGCACGGCCAGGGCAACGACTTCGGTCTGGAGGCCATCTCCACGCTGGTGAAGCTGATGGAGGACCACCGCGAGGACGTGGTGGTGATCGTGGCCGGCTACCCCGACGACATGGGCCGGTTCATCGACGCCAACCCCGGTCTCGCCTCCCGGTTCACCCGGACCCTGCTCTTCGACGACTACGACGCGGACGAGCTCGTCGGCATCGTCGCGCAGCAGGCCGAGCACCACCGCTACGAGCTGGGCGAGGCGACGACGGACGCGCTGGGCACGTACTTCGCGGGTGTGGAGCGCGACGACCGGTTCGGCAACGGCCGCACCGCCCGTCAGCTCTTCCAGCGGATGACGGAGCGTCATGCGGCCCGGCTGGCCGATTCGGCGCTGCTCACGTCCGCGACGCCGGACGAGGCGGACGCCGAGGCGGAGACGAAGAGCCTGGTGACGCTGTTGCCGGAGGACATCCCGCCGCTGCAGACGCTGTAGAAGACAGTGCGAAGGGCCGGGGTGCCGTTTCACGTGAAACGGCAC
>NZ_JBEPDN010000027.1:0-4752 GCF_040300365.1 Streptomyces sp. NPDC000404
TCCGCGGAGACCACGACCGTGTGGGACACACCGGGGGTGTTGTCCACGAAGTTGGTGATCAACCAGTTCAGGTTCTGCGCCGCCTGGCTCATCGGGCTCACACTAACGCTCCTGATCGTAGGTGCTGCCGGGGCCGAAGCCCTGTTGGTCATTGTGGGGGGACTCCGAGCGGTCCGCCCCCGCGTTGCGGCCCTGCTGGACACCGCGACGCAGATTGCTCAGCCTGCCGCGGATGTCCTCCGGGGCCCGGGAGACCTGGGGGCCACCCTGCGGGCTCTGCTCCGCCGAACCCTCGACCAGGTTGGCCTTGGGCACCCGCCGCGGCAGACCGGACGGGGTGACCCCGCCAGCCTTCGGCTCACGCAGCCGCTCCGCCCGCTCCCACCGTTCGTCGTTGGAGCTGCGCCATTCGGAGCCGTCCAGGACCTGATCCGACGCCTCCCACTGCTGCGGGGGCACCGCGGACTCCCCGGGCTGCGCCCACTCCTGCGCAGCAGGCTGCGCCTGCTCGGTGTGGCCTCCGCGGCGCGGAAGGCCGGCATCGGTCAGCGAGTGGGAGTCGCTCGGGGACGGGCCCGGACGGTCGAATGGTACGCGCTCGGATGCGTGGGCGGGAGCGGCGGGTGTATTCCGGTCAGATTCCGCTTCGGCTCCGAAGTGGCCATCGTACGCGGCGGGTTCGAACCCGCCGCCGGTGACGGGCGCTTCGGGAGCGGCGTACGGATGCTGGTCCGTGGCGTGCGGGCCGGCCGCAGGCCGGAAAGCTTCGGTGCCGAACGCACCGTCGCCGTGCTGCGGTTGATCGGCTTCCGCATATGCCTGCGGCCCGGGGTGCGCGCCGTACCCGGAAAGGTCCGGCGACGCCTCGCCCAACAGCGGCCCGCCATCGGCCTGTTGGGCTCCCTGGGCCTCTTCCAGCGCCGCGCGACGTTCCTCGCGCAGCAGTGAACGGCTCATGCCGTCGTGTCCGGCTCCGGCCGCGTGGGGGGTGGTGAACGCGGCGTCGCCGGTGCCCGGTGCGTCCGGACGGTCCGTGCGGGGCTGGGCGGGCGCGTTCCGGGGGACGGTGAAGTCCTCCTCGAACCGGCCGGAGCCGCCACCGCCATGGGTGATCGCGTCGGGCAGCATCACCAGCGAGGTGGTGCCCGCCTGCTCGCCCGAGGGGCGCAGCTGGACGCGGATGCCGTGCCGGTCGGCGAGGCGGCCGACCACGAACAGGCCCATGCGCTGGGAGACCGCGGCGTCCACGCTCGGCGGGTTCGCCAGCTTGTGGTTGATGTCCGCGAAGTCCTCGGCGGTCAGCCCGATGCCCTTGTCGTGGATCTCGACCATGATGCGGCCGTCGGACATCCGGGTGGCGGCGACCCGGACCTTGGTCTGCGGCGAGGAGAACGTGGTCGCGTTCTCCAGCAGCTCCGACAGCAGATGCACCAGGTCGGTGACGGCCTGCCCGTGGATCTCGCTCTCGGTGACCCCGGCCAGCTCGATGCGCTCGTACGACTCGACCTCGGAGGTGGCCGCCCGCAGGACGTCCACGAGGGGGACCGGCTGGTCCCAGCGGCGGCCCGGCTCCTCGCCGGCGAGGATGAGGAGGTTCTCGCCGTTGCGCCGCATGCGCGTGGCGAGGTGGTCCATCCGGAAGAGGTTCTCCAGCTGGTCCGGGTCCGCCTCGTTGTTCTCCAGCTCGGTGATGAGCGTCAACTGCCGCTCGATCAGGCCCTGGTTGCGGCGCGAGAGGTTGGTGAAGATCGCGTTGACGTTGCCGCGCAGCATCGCCTGCTCGGACGCCAGCCGCACCGCCTCGCGGTGCACCTGGTCGAAGGCGCGGGCGACCTCGCCGATCTCGTCCGTCGTCCCGATCGGGATCGGCTGCACCCGGGTGTCCACCCGGCCCGGCTCGGTGCGCGAGAGCTGGTCGACCAGGAGCGGCAGCCGCTGCTCGGCGATGCCGAAGGCCGCGGTGCGCAGCGTGCGCATGTTGCGGCTCATCCGGCGCGCCATCAGACCGGCCACCAGGAAGGCGGCGATCAGGGCGGCCAGCACGATGACGGTGTCCGTGTAGGTGGTCCGCTCGGCGTCCGCCGAGATCTGCGCGGCCTCGGCGACGGCCTTGTCCGCGAGGTCCTTCTCGATGGACCGGTACATGTCGAAGCCGCCGGTCGCCGCCGTGAACCAGACCTCCGGGGTGACGCCGCGGTCCGCCAGATCCTGCGGCGATGCGCCGGAACCGATCGCGGTGGCCATGGCGTCCATGGAGGGGGGAGCGCGGAACGGCCGTCCGGCCGCCTCGGCCTCCCGCCGGGCCTGCGCGGTCTTCTTCTTGCCGGTCGCCTTGAGCGCGGCGGTGTCCTTCTTCAGGCGCTCGACGTCCTCGGGGGTGCCGCCGGAGGTGTACTCGCCGATGGCGATGTTCTCCAGGTAGCGGTACGACGCGAAGGCGGTCAGCTGACGCTGGTGGGTGGTCCCGGTGGCCGGGTCGAGGAGGAGGTGGACGCCGATCGAGCGCTCCAGCGAGGCCGCGGCCTTGGCGAGGGAGAGGGCGTAGACGGTGCGGCCGTAGGAGGTGATGTTGCCGGTGCCCAGGCCGAGTTCGTTGGCGAACTCCATCAGCGGGTGCTGGATGGCGACGTAGCCCTCTTCGGTGCGGACGCCGGGCAGCGCCGGGGTGTACGCGGCGTCGCGCAGTGCGCCGAGGCCCTTCTCCGCGGTGGTGAACGCGGCGAGGCGGCGCTGGAGGCCCGGTTTGTCGGGCATCGACTCCGCGGCGGTGCGGAAGTCGGCGGCGGCACGGTCGGTGGCGGCGCGCGCGTCCCCGACGGCCGGGTCGCCCTTCTTGCCGCTCAGCAGGGGTGCGGCGGAGCGGTCCCGCTCGTCGATGAGCGCGTTGCCGTAGGTGAGGGCGGCGCGGACGAGCTTCGCGGTGGCCTCCGCGTCCTGCGCGTCCTGCCAGGTCTCCAGGGAGGAGTTGACCCGCAGCCCGCCGAAGACCAGCGCGAGCAGGACCGGGATCAGCAGGATGGCGTTGAGGCGGGTGGCCACCCGCCAGTTGCGCGGGGAGTACGGCTTCCCACCGGAAACGGGCGGGACGGGCGCGGGCTCGGGCGTCCCGGAAGCCGGGCCGGTACTGCGCGACGGCGGGGTGAAGTTGCCCCGCCGGGCCTCCCGCGGCTCGGGGCTCGCCTTGCTTCGCCTCACTCGACCAACAACCTCTCGGCGCGACACGTCGTGCTGTGCCGTTTCTTCTGGGCGTCTCTCCTTCGGAGTTCAGCGAATTTCAGCACGTCGGACGGGTGCCTTCCAAACACTGAGCAAAGGCTGGGGGAGGCGGGAGAGACCTCAGATAAAAGGGGCGTTAAGGGCGAGCCGCGGCAAAATGCGGGGGAAGCGTGTGCACAGGGGAGCCGGATGTGTGCAAGGTGTGTTTGTGGCGGGGCAATTGCCTGCCGAAACGTTATGAACACAATCGACAGCGTGTCCAACGACACAGCGTGTGACACCGTTGGTGACACACCCGGGTCGCCGCGCCGTGCGGCGGGTCCGCCCGGAACGCTCCGGACGGACCCGGCGTCAGCGCAGCCGCGCCATGAGCGCGTGCTCCACGAGCGTGATCAGCGCGCTCTTCGCCTCGCTGCGCTGCCGCGCATCGGTCGTGATGATCGGCGTACCGGGCCCGATCTGCAGGGCCTCACGCACCTCTTCGGGCGTGTGCGGCTGCTGCCCCTCGAACCCGTTGAGGGCGATGACGAAGGGGAGGCCGCTGTTCTCGAAGTAGTCGACGGCGGGGAAGCAGTCGGCGAGGCGGCGGGTGTCGACGAGGACGACGGCGCCGATCGCGCCGCGCACCAGGTCGTCCCACATGAACCAGAAGCGGTCCTGACCCGGCGTACCGAACAGATACAGGATCAGGTCCTGGTCCAGGGTGATGCGGCCGAAGTCCATCGCCACGGTCGTCGTCGTCTTGTCCTGGACGTGGCTGAGATCGTCGATCCCCGCCGACGCGGAGGTCATCACGGCCTCCGTGCGCAGCGGGTTGATCTCCGAGACGGCGCCGACGAAGGTCGTCTTGCCCACGCCGAAGCCGCCGGCCACCACGATCTTCGCCGAGGTGGTCGAACGCGCCGGGGCGCCTTCCCCGTACGCGGCGTCAGAGCTTGCGAAGTCCACTGAGCACCCTCTCCAGCAGCGTGACGTCCGGCGTACCGCCGGCCTCACCGCTGCCACCCGGCTGATGGATCGCCACCATCCCGGCCTCCGCCAGGTCGGCGACGAGAATGCGCGCCACCCCCAGCGGTATGTGCAGCAGCGCCGAGACCTCGGCGACCGACTTGACCTCGCGGCACAGGTGGCAGATCCGCTGGTGCTCCGGCAGCAGGCCGGGCACCTGGGACGGGTCGGCCGTGGTGCTGACCAGCGCCTCGATGGCGAGCTGGTAGCGCGGCCGGGTGCGGCCGCCCGTCATGGCGTAGGGACGCACCAGGGGCTGGTCGCCTTCGCCGCCGTACGACGCCTGGCTGTAGGCATCGTAGGGGTCCGACGTGGGTGGCGGGGTCATGGGTCCTCCGGGCGTGACAACTGTCTTACGGGACTGCCGTCGGGTTGGGCCGGTGGGAGTTCGGCGATGTACGGGACATGTGCTGCGGCGCTTGCTCAGTGCAACAGGCTGCCCTGGAGTTCGGCGCGTAGGTCGGGGGTGAGGACGTTGCCTGCGCGGTCGACCAGGAGGGCCATCTCGTACCCGACGAGGCCGATGTC
>NZ_JBEPDN010000028.1:0-1868 GCF_040300365.1 Streptomyces sp. NPDC000404
GCCCGATCGGGTAACAGAGGTTCAATCCGCGCCCACTGGGCGTCAGTCAACGACACCCAGACCCAACGATCAGATGATCCGAAGGAAACGCCCTAGTGCCGCATCAGGCAACGTTCGCCTCGATCCCGCTGGGGTGGGGATCATGGGGCGCGTAATCTCGCGGGATGCACTCTCATCTGCGCTTCGAGAACCCTCCCGCGCTGCCTCACGAGGTGGTGGTCGAGACGTTGGAGCGAGCTCTGCGTGACCGCTCGCAGGAGGGCGAGGCAGCGAGCGCTCTGGTCGGGAGTGCGTTGAACGATGACGATCGAGAGTTCATCGAGTACTGGTGCCTGCAGGTCGGGACGCGGGCCGTGCCGGGCAGCCCTCTGCTCGGGCTGGCCGGTCTGTGCCTGGGCCATGCCGCTCGACGCTTCGGACGTCTCAGCGATGAGGCCCTCGCGTTGGCGGAGTCGCTGACGGCGCGTGCTGAAGCGGACCCGAGGGACGTGGACGGTCGGGCTCTCGACGGCTATGACGACATCCGGAGCTTCCTTCACCTTTGGTGAGGCCGGAGCCTGTCGCGCGGGGCAGGCGACGTTTGCCCTGGCCAAGACCTCGCGTAGGCGTTCATCGGCAGCGTGCTTGTTCCGCCAGATGATGTAGCGGCGGATCATGCTGCCCTGGGCCTTGTGGCTGGGGTGGTCGGTGCCGTCGAGAGCGAAGTAGCGCAGGGCGGTGAGCTGGGCCTCGATCCGGTTGAGCCAGGAGCTGTTGGTCGGGGTGTAGGCGATCTCGGCATTGTTCGCCGCAGCCCAGGTCCCGACCCGCTGGCACCGCTTGGTGGTCAGGTGGGGCGAGTAGTTTTCCCAGACGATCGCGATGCGCACGTCCAGCGGGTGCAGAGAGCGCAGGTAGCGGCAGAACTCCACGAACTTCGAGCGGTTCTTGGACTTCTTGATGTGCCCGTAGAGCTCTCCCTCAGTAACCCCGCAGCCCAGCCGAGGTATTCGGCCAGCTCCAATACCCGACGCCACCATGACATTGCATGCCCGCGAGGCAGGCATGCGAGGGCTCGCCGCGATGGATGAGCGGTTCGCTCAAGACCCCTCGCAGGGGCGAGATCCGCGGTCGAATGTCCCTGGGAAATCCCTGGGCGCCCGAGAGGCCCCGAGCCGTCCTTGAATGAGCCGCTGTACGCCGCGCCGCCGCTCCTCGCCCGCATGGTCGACGCGGGACGGCTGGGGCGCAAGAGCGGGTCGGGGTTCTACACGTACTGAGCCTGGCTGGCGACGGCGTCAACTGCCGTCGATCAAAGGTGAGTTCACCGGGAGGCAGTGCCCTTCGCGGCACTGCCTCCCGGTACTTTCGCCGCCACTGAAGGGCTCTCCCCCTCGTGACGCTCCCCGCCTCCGACAAAGCCTCCTGCGTTCACCGGCGCCGTGATCCCGTGGACGGCGGCGCGGCCGTGGCCCACTGACCGGCATCGCCGGTCCCACCCGCCCTCTGGCCGGTGCCCCCGCGAGAAAGAACGATCCGCGTTGATCGGCCCCACGGCCTGCCCGCGCAGCTCAGCCGGCTACGTTTGCGGCTTCTTCGATGAGGTCGGTGACGGGTCCGGGGTGGGAGGCCAAGGAGGCGTGGCCGGCCATCAGCTCGACGGTCTTGTACGGGTTCATCCGCTCCGCCATGCGGCGTTCGTTGTCGGGGTGGATCATGTGGTCGTCGGCGGAGACCTGGTACCAGGTCGGCTTCGTGCGCCAGGCCGGTTCGGTGACGGCGTCGCCGAAGGTGGAGGCCAGCGGTGCTTTCTGCGTCACGGCCATCACCAGGGCCTCGTCCTCCGGAAGGTCCTGGCAGAAGCTCTCACGGAACTTGTCCTGCGCGAT
>NZ_JBEPDN010000029.1:0-1850 GCF_040300365.1 Streptomyces sp. NPDC000404
TGGGTTGGGTAGGGGAGCGTCGTGTGCCGGGTGAAGCAGCCGCGGAAGCGAGTTGTGGACGGTTCACGAGTGAGAATGCAGGCATGAGTAGCGATACACACGTGGGAAACGTGTGCGCCGATTGACTAAGGGTTCCTGGGTCAAGCTGATCTGCCCAGGGTAAGTCGGGACCTAAGGCGAGGCCGACAGGCGTAGTCGATGGACAACCGGTTGATATTCCGGTACCCGCTTTGAAGCGTCAAACATCGAGCCCTCTGATGCTAAGGCCGTGAAGCCGCCCTGATCTCTTCGGAGTTGAGGGGAGTGGTGGAGCCGCTGAACCAAGGTGGTAGTAGGTGAGTGATGGGGTGACGCAGGAAGGTAGTCCAGCCCGGGCGGTGGTTGTCCCGGGGTAAGGGTGTAGGGCGTTGTCCAGGTAAATCCGGACAGCATGAAGCCTGAGACCTGATGCCGAGCCGATTGTGGTGAAGTGGATGATCCTATGCTGTCGAGAAAAGCCTCTAGCGAGTTTCATGGCGGCCCGTACCCTAAACCGACTCAGGTGGTCAGGTAGAGAATACCGAGGCGTTCGGGTGAACTATGGTTAAGGAACTCGGCAAAATGCCCCCGTAACTTCGGGAGAAGGGGGGCCATTGCTGGTGAGGGAACTTGCTTCCTGAGCTGGTGGTGGCCGCAGAGACCAGCGAGAAGCGACTGTTTACTAAAAACACAGGTCCGTGCGAAGCCGTAAGGCGATGTATACGGACTGACGCCTGCCCGGTGCTGGAACGTTAAGGGGACCGGTTAGTCACATTTCGGTGTGGCGAAGCTGAGAACTTAAGCGCCAGTAAACGGCGGTGGTAACTATAACCATCCTAAGGTAGCGAAATTCCTTGTCGGGTAAGTTCCGACCTGCACGAATGGCGTAACGACTTCTCGACTGTCTCAACCATAGGCCCGGTGAAATTGCACTACGAGTAAAGATGCTCGTTTCGCGCAGCAGGACGGAAAGACCCCGGGACCTTTACTATAGCTTGATATTGGTGTTCGGTTCGGCTTGTGTAGGATAGGTGGGAGACTGTGAAGCGGCCACGCCAGTGGTTGTGGAGTCGTTGTTGAAATACCACTCTGGTCGTGCTGGATGTCTAACCTGGGTCCGTGATCCGGATCAGGGACAGTGTCTGGTGGGTAGTTTAACTGGGGCGGTTGCCTCCTAAAGGGTAACGGAGGCGCCCAAAGGTTCCCTCAGCCTGGTTGGCAATCAGGTGTTGAGTGTAAGTGCACAAGGGAGCTTGACTGTGAGACTGACGGGTCGAGCAGGTACGAAAGTAGGGACTAGTGATCCGGCGGTGGCTTGTGGAAGCGCCGTCGCTCAACGGATAAAAGGTACCCCGGGGATAACAGGCTGATCTTCCCCAAGAGTCCATATCGACGGGATGGTTTGGCACCTCGATGTCGGCTCGTCGCATCCTGGGGCTGGAGTCGGTCCCAAGGGTTGGGCTGTTCGCCCATTAAAGCGGTACGCGAGCTGGGTTTAGAACGTCGTGAGACAGTTCGGTCCCTATCCGCTGTGCGCGTAGGAGTCTTGAGAAGGGCTGTCCCTAGTACGAGAGGACCGGGACGGACGAACCTCTGGTGTGCCAGTTGTTCTGCCAAGGGCATGGCTGGTTGGCTACGTTCGGAAAGGATAACCGCTGAAAGCATCTAAGCGGGAAGCCTGCTTCGAGATGAGGGCTCCCTCCCACTTGATGGGGTAAGGCTCCCAGTAGACGACTGGGTTGATAGGCCAGATATGGAAGACCGGTAACGGTTGGAGTTGACTGGTACTAATAGGCCGAGGGCTTGTCCTCAGTTGCTCGCGTCCACTGTGT